>NZ_KZ559399.1:0-877555 GCF_002850715.1 Citrobacter sp. L55
GATGTAGCTATTAGACGATATTGTGATTGCAACAACACGCAAGACATCGCTCGACGAATTCAATACCACACTGGTGCTGATATTCAATATTGCCGTAAGCGCGTTGTGTGGTGCGAGAACGTCCTCGATGCGGAAATGTTTTACGCAATGAGGCGAGAAATGGAGAAGGAGATTCCAGAAATTGCAGCATAAGTAGAAATATTTTGTAAATATCTTGATTTCGGGAAATAGAAGTGTATATTTCCATGTATGCTCGGACGTCAAAGGCGAAAGAGCGAGGTGGTGAGATAAGCGAGGCGGCGCGCACCACTGAACCCCCTAGTTGGTATCTTCGACGCATCGTCTGGTACTCCAACCATCGCAAGCTGAGAGGNGAAATGGAGAAGGAGATTCCAGAAATTGCAGCATAAGTAGAAATATTTTGTAAATATCTTGATTTCGGGAAATAGAAGTGTATATTTCCATGTATGCTCGGACGTCAAAGGCGAAAGAGCGAGGTGGTGAGATAAGCGAGGCGGCGCGCACCACTGAACCCCCTAGTTGGTATCTTCGACGCATCGTCTGGTACTCCAACCATCGCAAGCTGAGAGGTTTGCAAGAGTTCTAACGCAAAAGAGTTGCGGTTACCCACCCAACGAAAAAGGCCCTGGCAGAAATGTCGGGGCTTTTTTATTGCCCAAATTCCTACCAGGAACATAAGAGCGAAAGCTCAACGCACTACCCTCATCTTGCCAGCCGCGCCGCTGGCTTTTTTNTTGCAAGAGTTCTAACGCAAAAGAGTTGCGGTTACCCACCCAACGAAAAAGGCCCTGGCAGAAATGTCGGGGCTTTTTTATTGCCCAAATTCCTACCAGGAACATAAGAGCGAAAGCTCAACGCACTACCCTCATCTTGCCAGCCGCGCCGCTGGCTTTTTTCGAGCGCATTACCACCAAGAACCAGACCCAACCAACTCATTGCTGAATATCTGTGGCTACGGTGATTAGTGCGCTTCAAAAAAGAAAACCCGCACAATGGCGGGCTTCGTGAAAATGGGCGACGGCAAGTAGTTGACGCTACTCGCCGCCATCTTGCCCGTGAATAGACTCACGAACAAAGACCGAAGGCCCATATCGTCTGATCAGACGGATGTAACTTAGTTCGGATTTGTTCATTAAACAAGATCCACATTAATAAATGTGAACAAGTCCCTCAATTTGAGGGTCGCATCTTTCGCGGCCTGGCTAGTCTCTCCCCGCGCCGTTTTACGGCCAGGCGCATTTTAAGCAGCCACCAGAGTGGTGGAGACTACGCAATGGCAAACGGAATCGACTTCATTCCGGCTCTGCTTCTCGCGGTCATCATGAATCTGGTTGGCTCACTGGCGAAGTATGCTTACAGCTCTCCTGATGAAAGAGTTCCGCTCTTTAATCATGTGATCGTGTCACTCTTTGCCGGAATGATGATGTTTTTATTTTCAATGACGAACGGGTGGTCGTTATACGTTATGGGTATTGGTTGCGGCGCTGCCGGTTGGCAGGGTGCATCAATAATAAGGCGTATCCATCCACCTGGGTTCGGACCAGATGGTGAAAGTGATGACAAATAACGTTGAGCTGAAGGTTGGGCGTTATGTTATCAGGATTATGCCTGTGCTTTTTTTCCTAATAACTGCATTCGCCTGTTACAACATCCAGGCGGTTATTGACAATAGTCAGCAAACAATCGTCCAGATGCAAAAAGAAAACAGCAGCCTTTCAAAGCGGCTGACTGCATCAGATTTAAAGCGCCGTACTGCGGAGCAGGAGTTGGCGTCACAGAAAAGTAATGGTCAATCCCCTGGTGTGGTGATCATTTCGCCAGAAGGTTCCAAGGTTCACACATTTGATGCCCCCAGAGCTTACCCCAGCGTGCAGAAAGATCTCATCTTCTGAAGGAAATAATAATGAGTAACATTGTGAAAATCCTAAATTATGAAGAGGGGTATAAGGAGCGACCATACATCGATACGGAGGGTTATCCCACTGTAGCGTGTGGTGTGAAGATTGGGCCAAAAGGTGCATCTCTGAGCAATTATATATTCACCGTTCCTCGTGAAGTTGGCGATGTATGGCTGGAGTCATTCGTTGCTTCAACTATCAAAAAGATGAATGAAAACCCTCTCATCATTTCCGCGATGAAAGCATGTAATCAGGAACGCAAAGACATCCTAATTAGCATGGCTTATCAGATGGGCGTTCAGGGGCTCGCGGGGTTCAAGAACACTCTCGCTATGGTGTCTTCTGGTAACTTCTCTGGTGCTGCATCCGGAATGCTATCAAGCAAATGGGCAAAGCAAACTCCAAACCGTGCAAACCGTCACGCAGAGGTAATGCGAACCGGGACGCTTGACGCCTATAAGGGGGTTATCTGATGAAAATATTCATCGCATTCTGCCTGGTTGCTATTGTTGTTCTGTTAATGGCCCAGAGATATACCCGTCTCGAGTTCGTGTCACACGCAAAGCTGTTGTTCAAGACTTGGTCTGTCTGGCTGGCTTCAATGGGCGCAATGCTGGGAGCATGGATACAGAGCTTCCCTGATGCAGCTATTCAGGCCTGGATGTTATTGCCTGAAGACATCAAAGGCTATATCCCTCACGACATTCTAGGTTACATCAGCCAGGGCATGGTTGTGATCGCGGTGCTTGCTCAGTTCGTTCGTCAGTCAAAGCTGAAAGACAAGGCCGTAAAATGAGGGAACCAAAATGAGTTCGTTAATGGCTGTCGGATGGGAGTACATACTTGGTGCAATAGGGATAATTAGTGCTATTGCTCTTACCTGGTTCACAGCGAAAAACAAAGGTCAGACAGAGGCAAAAGCTGACGCTGATGTTAAGAGTGCAAACTCAGAAAAAGAGATGGCACAGAACATCACCACAAAACAGGAAGCCACCATAAAGGCGGTGAAAGATGTTACACAGGAAAATCAGTCTCTGTCTGATGATGCTGCTCGCCAGCGCATGCGTGGATCGAAATACCACTCCGCAGATTAAATACGTATACGTCGATAGCGCGTGTACAGCTTTTCAGCCAATCATCACTCATGGGAAAGATCCTGATGTGATGGATGGTAGAACAGTAAAAGCAATAAACACCCATAACGACACATGGGACAGGCTGTGCGCTAAATGATTTGTGTGACCCTCTAAGGAGCGTGATTCACCATCTTGGCAAGCCGGAACAGACGGAAGTGACCAATCACTACTGAGAAGCAGAGAAACCGTTGCGCTAAGGAGAAGGTATGCTTTATCCATTTGGTAGTGTGCCGGGGCCCGCAGGTCCACCAGGTCCGGCAGGAGCATCATTAGTAAGACAGAAATCAGAGTGCTACTTCAGCGGATTAAGCCTGGTAATTCCAACCACGCCGACCAATCTGATTAACCTGATTAAAAACCTGACGCACACCGGCTCCCTTGCACCGTTCTTCAACACCACGACCAACAAGTTGAATGTGTTCAACCAGAACACTACGGTAACGTTCAAGGTTAACGTGATCGGCACATGGTCCGGCGCCTCAACAAACCGCAGCATGACGGTCGATTTCCCGCAGACTAACGGTAACTCGCTGACGAAAACGCGAGACGCTCAGGTCACGACGGATATCCTTTCTTTCCCGACATTCTTCAGTGTCGATAAGGACGGGAATCTGGCAACCAGCGGCAGTGACATCACCATCGTATCTAACGGCGCGACATTTACTGCAACAGCGATTCTTCTTGTTGCCGAGCAGATGGTCCCGTCAACTTAAAAGGTTAGTGATATGGCATCAACTCAAAGCATCGCATTAACTAACAACTGGCAGCAAATTACTACTGGAGTGGAGAATGCGTTGATTCAAACCATTTCAGGAAAGTTTGCATTGTGTGTAAGTGATTCGAATCCTGTTGAGCCTCAGGCTTTCCATGTGCTTTCAGAATTAAACATAACCCCACCAACAAAGGCATGGGTTAAAACATTCACTCCTGGAACAAAATTAGTCATTACTTACATGTAGGTGAATCATGGCAAAACCGGACTGGGGAGCTTTATTAGTCCAGTTCCTCGCCGAGCATGCCAAAACAGGAATATCCCCCAAAGACTGGTGCCAGGCTCAGGGACTTAATTACGCATCTGCGAAACGCTACATCAAAGTAACCTCGTATGGTGCGAAATCGCAGAAAGAATCTGCGAAAAAAAATGCGAATTCGCAAAAGTTAGATGGCGAGTCCAGCAAATCCGGGAAGGATAAAAAATCCACCCGCGAAACAGGCTCCCCCAAAATTTCCCGAGACGCGAAACCGATACGCGGATCCAGGCATGCTCCACCGATTAACGCATTCGCACCCGGAAATCAGCACGCACTCAAGCATGGCGGATACGGTCGCAGGATGCTCCTGTCTGACGCAATCACTGAAGACGCCAGGTTAATAACGCTAGACGATGAGCTGTTCTGGCTGCGTGCTGCGAACCTAACGGCTGCTGAAAATATCGGTCGCTGGCAGTCTGAGTTGGAGTTGGCTACTGAAGAAAGAGCGAAAGAACTGCACTCGCTAATTTCATCTGCTGAAAAAGCAATGCACCGAAATACTCAGCGCATTGAATCTCTGGAGTACACCAAAAGCTCTATTGAGAAGCTTCGGGTCGATGCTGCTTACCGAGAGCGCGCCACTGAAAAAGTGGAAATGGAAATCAACATCATGAAGGACGGCGACAGCGACAATGCGATCGTCGTACACAACACCCTGCCTATACCTGGAAGATGATATGGCTGACATTTACCTACCGACGCTGCATGACGGTCAGTTAAAGGTTTGGTCTGATTCATGGGATGGCCAGCTTCACGCGGTACGGTGTGGGCGACGCTGGGGTAAGACATTCATGCTTTCCAGCGCCGCGGTGACGTATGCCACTGCGCCGTTTAAGCGCCCTGGCATGGACATTGAACTCGGCGGCCGCGTCGGAATCTTCACTGCCGAATACCGCCAGTATCAGGAGATCTACGACAAGCTAGAAGAAATCCTGTTACCACTGAAGAAAAGCTTCAGCCGCCAGGAGAAGCGTCTTCTACTGAAGAACGGCGGAAAGATCGACTTCTGGGTCACCAACGACAATAAACTGGCGGGTCGTGGCCGTGAATATGAAATCATCCTGATAGACGAGGCGGCGTTTACAAAGTCGCCGGAGATGCTGAGGGAGATATGGCCGAAGTCGATTAAGCCAACGCTGCTGACGACGAAAGGCCGGGCCTACGTGTTTTCAACGCCGGACGGGGTGGACGAGGAGAACTTCTTCTATGCCATCTGCCACGACAAGAACCTCGGCTTTATCGAGCACCACGCACCGACATCTTCCAACCCGTTCGTTCCGCCGGAAGAGCTGGAGAAGGAGAAAGCCAACAACGACCCGCGCGTGTTCCGCCAGGAGTTTTTGGCAGAGTTTGTTGACTGGTCCGCCGCTTCGCTGTTCGACGTCCGCAAATGGTTCGAGGGTGAGAATCAGGATCAGCCTGTCGATTACCCTGAAATGTGCCAGGCCGTCTTCGCTGTCATGGACACCGCCGTCAAAGGTGGTTCAGAGCATGACGGCACTGCGGTGGTGTATTACGCCGTCGACACCCGTCCTGGCATCCAGCGCCTTACCATTCTCGATTGGGATGTGGTGCAGATTGACGGCGCGCTGCTGGAAACATGGATGCCGTCGGTGTTCGACCGGCTCAACGAACTTTCCGGCCAGTGCGTTGCCATCAACGGCAGCCTGGGCGTGTTCATCGAAGACGCCAGTATGGGCAGCATCCTCCTGCAGAAAGGAGAAAGCCTGGGATGGCCGGTCAACAAAATTGAGTCCGCCCTGACCAGCAAAGGAAAGGACGAGCGCGCCATCATGGCATCCGGTTATCACTACCGTGGACTGGCAAAAATATCCCGATACGCCTATGAGAAGACAGCCGTATTCAAGGGCGAAACAGCAAACCATCTGCATAAGCAGGTTTCCCGATTCCACTTGGCCGACAAGAAAGCGCATAAGCGCGCTGATGACCTGCTCGATGACTACACCTACGGGCTGATCATCGCCTTCGGCAGCGGCGACGCAATCTGACGAGAGAAACAATGAACGAAGACGATTTCGAAATCGGCAGCTGCTCTCCCGAGTTGATGGCGTTGCTGGATAGTGATGATATTCAGCCAGGATCATCTGTAGGGTATCAGGCCTGCAAAACGATTTACCTATACCACCCGCTGGGTGGCAAGATGGTGGATCGCCCGATTAAAATGGCGATGAATGAGCCGCGCACCGTGCATGTTGCACAATCCTACGGTCTTGAGCAGCGCCTGCGTGACGCGTTCGAACGTGAATGGAAAGCGATGGGTGCTAACCAGCACATCGCCAACGCCGCTCGCATCGCCAGAATTTACGGTGTATCAGCGATCGCAATGCTGGTTGATAACCAGGAGCCGAACGAATCGCTTGACTACCGTACGCTGTACAAACACAACGTCAGCTTTAATATCCTGGACCCGCTGAATACCGCGGGCAGCATCGTGCTGAACCAGGACCCTAACGCCCAAGACTTCCAGAAAGTCGACGGCATCCGGGTGGCGGGAAAGCCCTATCACAAATCGCGCTGCGTCGTCGTGCAGAATGAAGACCCGATTTACCTCGCGTACAACCCTGCGGCATTCGGATTCACTGGGCGAAGTGTATACCAGAGAGCGCTTTTCCCGCTGAAATCCTTCATTCAGACCATGCGAACTGATGACATGGTCGCGGTGAAGGGGGGGCTGCTGATCACCAAAATTGCAAGTGCCGGGGCCGTTGTTAACAAAGTTATGCAGGCGCTTGGTGGCTTCAAGCGCATGTTGCTGAAGAGGGGGAAAACTGGCGAAGTATTGCAGATTGGGCCGCAGGACGGTATCGAGTCAATCGACCTAAGCAATCTGGAAAAGCCTCTCGACTCTGCGCGTAAGCACATACTGGAGAACATTGCTGCCGCCGCCGATATGCCGGCGATCATTCTCAATTCTGAAACGTTTGCCCAGGGCTTCGGTGAAGGAACTGAAGATGCCCGCGCCGTGGCGGTCTACATCGACAACGTCCGTGAGTGGATGGATCAGCTTTATGCGTTCTTCATCCGTGTGTGCCAGTATCGAGCCTGGAGCATTGAGTTTTTCCAGTCTCTGCGCGCCGACTTCCCGGAGCTGAAAAACACCTACAGCGTGTATTTCGCGAGCTGGATAAACAACTTCGAATATCGCTGGCCTTCCTCTCTGAAAGAGCCGGAAAGCGAGAAGGTGAAGGTAGACGAGACGCGATTTAAGGCGATCGTCAGCATGCTGGAAGTGGTACTGCCTCAGCTCACCGCGGACCCGGAAAACCGGGCGACGCTTATCGAGTGGGCGTGTGAAAACGCCAATGCTAACGAGAACCTATTCCCTCAGCGGCTTAACCTAGATTACGACTCGCTGAAGGACAACCCTCCACCTGAACCGCCGAAAGTTGAAGCGCCTGGCGGCGGGATGATGCTATGAACACTTTCACCAGAACAGTGAGAGATGCGGTGAAGTCCTTTCTCCGCAACGGCTATTCGTCCCGTGAAGAGCTGGAGCGCTGGCAGGCGATTATCCGGCAGGCTGCCGAAAGAGAAACAGCCGATGACTACATGGCGATGGTCACTCGCAACCTGACGAAAGCATACGACCTGCAGGTTGGGCGCGCTGGCGCACTGAAGCGCCATCAGGGTATATCCCGGTTTACGCTCAACTACCTTGAGCCTAAGTTGAGGACGGAACTCGACAGGCGGATCCTCGCCAGCGCTGACCTAATCCAGCTCAACCGCAAAAAAGCCATCGACACCACACTGTCGCGGTTTAGCGGCTGGGCCAGCAGCATTCCATCTGCTGACAGCATTGCGCTGACTGGTATCCAGGGAACGATGCGGGAGACGGCAGACCACATTCAGAAGGCCGCCGAGAAGGTGGACTATGAAGCGCGCCGGGTGATGATCGACCAGAACCATAAGCTGATAGCCAACATCGACAACGTGATCGCAACGAGCAACAACGCGATTGCAGCGATATGGCACAGCCACTGGAGGAGGCCGGGTTATGACTTCCGCGAGGACCACAAGGAACGCGATCGGCTGTATTACCTGATTCGCGGGAACTGGGCGCAAAAAAATGGGTACGTGAAAGCTGGTCCTGCCGGTTACCTCGACGAAATCACTCAGCCTGGCGAAGAGGTCTTTTGTCAGTGCTACGTGACCTACATCTACAACCTCCGAAGCATTCCAGAATACATGCTGACCCGGAAGGGGCATAAGTTCATGGAGTCGATGAAGAAAGCAGCATAGGAGCATTAAAACGTGGCTATTTTTGGCAGCGGGATAATGTTCCGTCAGGGTAAGTTCGTCTTCCTGATCCAGCGCTCGGATGATGGTACGTGGTGTCAGCCTGGCGGAACGGTAGAGCCGGGCGAGCTGGCTATTGATGCCGCGCGCCGCGAGGTGCTGGAAGAGGTTGGTTATCAGTACGATGGCCCGCTAACTCCGCACAGCGTTTACGGAGATTACCTGACGTTTCGCGCCGAAGTGCCGGAGAAATTCGAGGCGAAGCTTAACGACGAGTCGCTGGCCGCCGGATGGTTCCACATTGACGATCTGCCCAAACCGCTTCATCAGCCCTTCGCTGAGATGCTGGAGCAGCAGGCGCTTAATGAAACCGAGGTGGCAGCGCTCATCGCTGACGGGACGCTAAGCAGCCCGCAATTCTTTATCAACATGTGGATGTTCGCCATCCGGGTTACCGGAACAGGGGTTACCTGGCGTTCCGCAGATCAACAGATGGCCTTTCGTAACCCGGACGACTATCTCACCCCAGATTTTCTCCAGCGAGTTGCCGGGCTACCGCTCATATGGCTGCACCCGGAGAAAAATACGCTTGATAGCAATGAGTTCGCAAAGCGCGTTATCGGCACCCTGACAAATAGTTGGGTTGCTGATAATGGCGAGGTGTGGGCGATTGCACGCGTATATGACGCCGAGGCTGCCGAAATAATGGCGACAAGGCAATTAAGCACCTCTCCAACGGTCAAGTTTGTTGAGGTTCCCGATTCAATCATTGAGATCGACGGTCAGCCTCTACTGGTGGAGCCATCCCCTGAGCTGCTCGACCACGTTGCAATTTGTGAACAGGGCGTATGGGACAAGCTCCTTGCCCCTACTGGTGTTAAATCTGATTCCATTCCAAACGAGGCTGAAAAGATGGACGAGGAAAAAATCGTAGCGCTGATTAATAAGGCGATCGATGCACGTATGGCCAAGGCTGACTCAGAAGCAGCAGACCTTAAGGCCAAGGCCGATGCCGAAGAAGCAGCCAAGAAAGAAAAGGCTGATGCTGAGGAAAAAGAGGCCGAAGAGGCGAAAGCCAAAGCAGACGAGGAAGAAAAAAACGCTAAGGAAAAGGCCGATGAAGGTGAGCTAAAAAAACTGGAACATGAAGCAAAGGGAGAGGATGACCGTCTGGAGCGTGAGCGTAAAGAACGTGAACGCGAAAAAGCAGACTCTCAACTGCGACATGAAATTGCAGAGCTTCGCTCCCGCATTCCTATGGAACTTAGCGATGAAGAGCGTAACGAAGTCGCCGACGCGCAGGTTAAGGCTGATAGCGTGTTTTCCTGCTTTGGCAAGCGCGCGCCAGTTCCACTGTCTGGTGAAAAGCCGCTGGCATATCGCCGCCGCCTGATGATCCAGCTTCAGGAGCATTCGCCTGACTTCAAGTCTGTAGACCTGTCATCTATCGCTGATTCCGCTCTGCTGAATGTGGCAGAAAAACAGATCTACGCCGATGCACAGAAATCAGCAAGTCTGTCTGTTGGCCCTGGCATGCTGCGTGAAATTAAGCGTGCTGATGCTACTGGTCGTCAGATTAGCACCTTTGAAGGCGATCCTGCTGCCACCTGGGCACCGTTCCAGTCTGGTAAACGTCAGGTCACCAGTTTTAACAACCAGGCTTAACGGGAGCTCTCAAGCATGGCTAATTTATCTCTTAACCCGATGGCAACCACGAATGCGCTTGGTTCCTTTGGTGTGCAGTCCGACGGTTATATTCAGGGCGTGGCGCTCGATGACCCTGCCAACCGCTTTAATCTGGCGGCTGGCACTGTGGCTGCAACTGAGACCAAACCAATTTGGGGCGGTCTGCCGGTTGCCGAGCTTCTGCCTGGCACCAGTTCAAGTCCGCGAGGATCATACATCCGTCGCGCAGCTTCAGTTGCCGAACTGGAAGGATTTACCGTCTTCAATCAGGCTCACAACGGCCTGACAACTCCGCAATCTCCTGTCCCGCTGTACGCCTCTGGCATGAGCGTTTCGTATTACCGCCTTGGTTCTAACATGCGCGTTCCGCTGAAAGCTTCTGCGCAGGTTGTTGCGCTGGGCACTTCCTGCGCCTCAGTGAAAACTCCGCTGGCCTGGGATTTCGTGAACAACCAGATCACCACCGCGGCGGCGGCCGGTTTCTCTGGTTCTGATATTGCGACAACCGCTGTGACCTATGCCTCTGGCGTAGCTACAGCAACCACGGCGTCTGCTCACGGACTTACTGCTGGTCAGTACGTGAAAATCAGTGGCGTTGTTCCTGCTGCGTACAACGGTACCGTTGTAGTTCTGTCTGTACCGAGTACAACCACCTTCACCTACGCACCGGCAACTGCACCAAGCGGCGCAGCAACTACGCAGGGCACTATCGGAGCAGTTACGCTTTCAGACATCACGCTGCCGGTAAAAGTGATCGCCATCGAATCAGGGAACTCCAAGACTGTCAGCTATGACAGCGCGACGGGCTTCCTGACCTGGAATAACACCGACAGCTGCGCGCTGGTCTTACTTTAATCGGGAGCTGAATTAAATGGCTGCAATTACCCCCAGCTACACCATCGTCAATCCGTCGTATATCGCGCCGGAGATGATCCTTGGTTACCAGCAGGCATCAGGTGCGTTTGAAACCATCGCCAGCGGTAACCCGCAAGTCCGTCTCGGCGTAGGCGATCAGTACGTCTACATGCGCCGCCTGGATATTCGAACCCAGACCACCTCCAGTCAGTCCGGTAACGGTAACCAACTGCCGAGCGTTGCATTGGATGCGAAGATGATTTCCACCCCAACCTACCTGTTCCGCTGCCGTGGTATCTACGATCACCATGATATGGCCGCTGCTGGTAACTGGAACTTTGCACTGCCTGAAGCTCAGCGACTCGGTATGCGTCAGGGAATCTTTCAGCAGCTACGCTCTGCTCTGCTGTATGGAATGAACCCTGCAGGTGGTGAGGGGCTTCTGAACACCGCTGGTGCGACAACAGAGTCACTGCCGGCAGACAGCAGCGGAAATACTACGGTGCTGACATACGACCACGGCCAGATGGCAGTATATCTGTTGGGGCACGTACAGGCAGCCCTGACCAGAACCATGCAGTTGGGTCGCCAGCAGCGCGTCGTAATCCTCGGTCCTCAGCGCGTACTTGGTGCTATGGAAATTCAGCAGATCGTTCAGTTGACCTCTTATCAGCGTCCTGGTGGTGGTACCGATACAGTTGGCGGAACAGTTAAAGACGTACTGAAAGGTGCGAATGTTCAGGTTGACTGGGTATATGACGACACTCTGATCGGCGCTGGTGCAGGCGGTACCGATGCGGTGGTAATCACCATCCCAGAGGTTGAAGTGCCTATGGTCAACTCGACTGTGAACACCAACGAATTCGCCAAATTGACCCCGTCACTTTCTGCTAACGCGCTGATGTTTACCGATATGGCTGCTCCGCGTGAAATTCCTACGCCGATTGCAGGTGGTGCGATTGATGTCCTGTCAGAGATGCGTTCCACTGCTGGCTGGGCTGTGCGTCCTGAAGCTATCACTATCCTGTCGATGGCATACAGCTCCTAACCCGTTAACTTGAGAATCGCGTAAGCCTCTGCCGAGAAAACTCAGCAGGGGCTTTTCTTATGAGGTCAATAAATGAAGCTGTTTATCGCTAATACCACCAAACAACGACAAATTTTCGCTTTCCGCCGACTTGAAACTGGCCGACTTGTTCAGTTCCCTATTAACCACGGCGAACAAATGATGGTTCTGGACGGTTCAACTGAAGAAGTTGATGCTGTTGTTCAGCATCACCAGGTTTACGGGTTGGTTGACTCAACGAGAATTGATCAAAGCCAGGCGTTTGTCGGCCTGTGCTATAGCATCAACAAACCTGTTCCGTCGTCGGTAATCGAAAAAGCAATTCGTGATAACGATATTCACCTGACCCGTGGTGCACACGGTCGCCGTCAGGCATCTGTAGCTGCTCTTGATAGCTCTCTACGCGAAAGTGGCACCGGATATTCCGGTGAGATGGAAGTCAGCGCTGAGCAGGCTAAAGGGCGCGAAGACAACGAAGACACCCAAACGGTTAACGAAACAATCGTTACTGAGAAATCCGGGAGCAAGAAAAAATGACAACGAGCCTGTCGGGATTCATCGAATTCGTTCGAACTGACATGGGCGTGACCGCCGCGCAGGTTCCCGACGACTCGCCGTCTTTCACCCTGGCGTATGGCGGCGCGGTTGAATGGGTAAACCCTGATATCGCGTGCGTCACGCCGAACCTGTACACCGTTGCAGTGTACAACCTGGGCGCGTCTTTCCTGGTCAACTACGGTGCCGAATCGGTATTTGCCGAATTCAGGAAAGAGTATGGCCTGAATAATTTCAAGGCTGGCGTGATTACTGGTGCCGGGGATAACTCAACCAGCGCGCAGCGTCTGGTGCCTGATTTCTTCAAAGATTTGTCTCTGGCAGATCTGCAGATGTTACAGGACCCTTGGGGACGTCGCTATCTGATGATTGCCCAGCAGTTCGGTAGTTTGTGGGGGCTGTCATGATCACCTTCCACCTGGGAGTGATTGACATCCCGTATGAGGACGAAAACACCACGACCGGAGACGTCGCCGAGTATCTGGAGGAAAAGTACCAGATCATGCAGACGTTTTTTGACAGGTATAGCAACGACATCGCTGACCTGATGGCGAATGACATGGCAGCGTCGCTTGAGAACATGATGGCCGGAGCACCGCCTATCAGAGATCCTCTTGCTGAGTCGATGTCACGGATACATGACCTGTTCGTCGCCTTCCTCGACAATACCGAAATGAACGGATTGCCTGGCGTACCTACGCGCCGCGCGCAGGATGGTATTTCCAGGCGATTCAAGAATAAAAAAGGGCCACCGCGTCCTTCATTTATTGATACCGGAACCTATCAGGCAGCGATGCGCGCCTGGGTAAGCGGGGTGCTGAATGCCTTCCCTGAGTGAGTTGCAGCAGACTGCTAAAACCGAGCTTAACGCCACGCTGACGCAGGGTCTTGACGACTTGAGCCGATTTCAGGTGGTCACGTTCACGAAGTATATCCGTAAGGTTCTCCCCCTCGATGGTTTCGTTTTCTGGGTGAAAGCGTCAGTACTGTCTGACGACCCAAGCAGCGATCCCGATACGGTTGACGTTAAAGGCTACCTGCACCTTACTACCGAAACCATTCAGGACGATGAGCAGCTTTACGACAGGAACGTCGTGACATTTACCGCGCAGGCTGACATCGACCCGTTCAACGACATCGGATCTGATGTCCTGTACATCGGAGAATTCTTTGGCATCCAGTTTTCATTCTCCAGGCGTACCGGACTAAACGAACCGGCCAACCTCTACCACTACACTGGGGAGGCAATATTCCCCTATATGCGCTCGCAGATCATCAACTCTGCTGACGATATCGACTTGTCTGATGTAGTGGTTTCGAGCTCATTGCCGGTATGGCTGACGCTGAGTCAGTACATGCCGATGTTCCCGGCCATGCTGTCTACGCAGAACCTTTCACCGCCGTATGCAACGGTAAAGTGCAGCAACACCGCGCCGATCGCCGGTAGCTTCTATCTCGATGAGCAGCAGAACCAGTATCAACTTGTTTCTGAGGATGTGACGATCTCCATCACCGGGCTACGCAATTCCGGAGTGGAAGATTTCCTGAGGTATGTGCACCAGTACACGCTCGCCGATGATGCGGAAATGGGCGTGATGAACATCCCGGTTGTTCAGGACGAGCGCGTCACGCAGAACGAACTGAACATCATAGCCATGAGAAAAACGATCAAGTTCAAAGTCAACTATTACCAGCAGCGCATGCGGAACGTCGCGCGCAGGCTGATCACGTCAGCGATTCCGTCCATTTACCCGGAGAAATAAATAAATGGCAATTGTTAACATTAACTTCTCGGTGACAAATCCACCGAAGCCCTCTCAACTGCTCAAATCCGGCGCGATGATCTCCATGGGCGGAACAACCCTTGCGGCTGGTGAGTATCAACTCCTGACGACTAAAGATGATCTGAAGGATATCACCTCACCAGCCAAGACCATTTCAACGATTACCTGGGCAACTGGTGTTGTTACCGTTACGCTTTCAGCAGCTCATGGATGGAACATTGGCGAAACTGTCCCGCTGGTTGTATCTGGAGTTACCCCATCAGCATATAACCGCGCTGTCACCGCCACTGTGACCACATCTACCGCTTTCACTTATCCGCTGGCGACAGATCCTGGAACGGCAACAGTCATGGGTACGGTGAAAACCGTAGCGGAAAACGAAATCATCGAAATGAACACCACGTTCTGGTCCCAGGGAACGACCCGTGCGGTATATGTCCTGGAGCTTGGTGATGTGTCGGTTGCTGCTGCTGTCGCCGCTCTGTCTGACTTCATCGATGAAGATATCTCTCTGGGCAACACCTACCAGAAATTCTTCTCGTACCTGGTGCCGCGAGAATGGGACGGTGAGACGACTTTCAAGACCCTGACTGGCCTGTATACCAGCCCGGCATCACTGGTTTATTTCTTCGTTACCACCACGATCGCCACTTACCAGGCGTGGGTCGCCACCAAAAACAAATCTGTGTTTGCCGGTGTGGAATCGACAAATATCCCTGCAGGCGAATTTTCCATGGCCGCCTGGTTCCAGTCCTCTCTGGCAAACGACCCTGGATCATCAAACATGGTTCCGCCGATGGCATACCGCTTTGGTTACGGGGTTACCGAGTATCCGGTTGAAGGTAATGGCACACTGCTGAAGACACTACAGGATAACAGCATCAACTACGTTGGCACTGCTGCGGAGGGTGGACTTAGCAACAAAATGCTGGTAGCTGGCCACATGCTGGACGGAAATCCGTTCAACTACTGGTATTCCGTGGCGTGGACTGCCATTAACCTCGAGCTCGACCTGGCTAACGAAATAATCAACGGATCAAACACCACTGTTAACCCGCTGTACTATGAGCAGAACGGCATCGACCGACTGCAGCGCCGCGCTCTTAAAACTCTGCGTAACGGCATCAGTTACGGCCTGATCCTCGGACGAGTAATTGGTACCGGTCTGACCCAAGAAGACTTCAACACCGAGTACGAAAAAGGTACGTATGCGGGTAACGCTGTTATCAACGCTGTGCCTTTCGCGAATTACACCAGCCTGAATCCGTCAGATTACGCAGATGGCAAATACAATGGTCTGAGCGCCGTAATGACACCGCGCCGCGGCTTCGAATCCATCACGTTTAACGTGAACGTAACCAACTTTGTAGGGGCGTAAAAAATGGCAAACCCATTAGTACCGCAGGGATTCCTTAATCGTGTACGCGGAGCGGTATCGGTAACTGACGTTCCTGCACTAAACATTACCGCCTCTTATCTTGGTAAAGATGGTATCAGCATGCGTCCTGATGGCGCAGCAACGGATATCATCCCGACGATGACCGGAACTGTTGGCAGTCAGGCTCCATATCAGCAGGTGACAGTTACTGTTCATTTGCTGCGTACCCAGGGGCTGAGTGACAGCTACAAAAACCGGTTCGCCACCGACACGGCGCTTGGGGAGGTGGTGATCACTCCTGACGCAAACACGTTGAGTAATTTCACCGTGCTTAACGCTTATCTGGTCAACTTCAACGAACTTCCGTTTACCGGTATGGATGCCGGGTACGTGGTGACCATCAGCGGTTACATACTGGCTAACGACAACATGTGGGTCTGATTGTGAAAATTGACAAAAAGCTCAACCTTGTAACAAATATCACCCGTGAAGACGGGTCAATCGTGTACCTGCATGTGACACCGTTCCCATATGAGGTGGTTGAGGAGCATTGCCTGCTGCTTGGCAACCTATTCACCAACTTCATCTCACAGGTAGGAGGCCTTGGCTCGGCACGGGTCGCCGCAATGATGCTCCGAAAAAAGCTCAAGCGCGAGCAGGAACTGAAGGATGAAGTTAACCAATCTACTCAGCAGTCTCAGCAGACTCCAACCATTGTTGATGAAATTCAACGAATGACGTCAGTTGTCTGGAATGATGGCGGCGTCTGGAAAACTACATCATTCGAAGTAGCTATGAAACAGGGGATTATCTCTCCTGATGAATATCGAGAAGTCGAGGGCGAAGTGGTTTTTTTTATGGTTACCTCTGCCATTCAGAAAGCACATCTGATCGCTCCGACGGTCGGAACAGTGTTCGAAATGTTCGGTGGGCAACTCGTATCATCGAGCGTTACGGCGTTCCGAGATTCGTTGCAGACGTCGAATCAGCCTACCGATACCCATACCCAGACTGCCCAGCCGGAAATGTCATATATACCATCCTAGACTGGGCGTCGAATGAGGGATTCTGGCGGGTGATAAGGGAAATAACCGGCGAAGAATTCGCCAGCCCTGCGCAGTACCGCCAGCGATACATCATTTCCGCGCTAAAAGACAGGGGTTCCTTCAATGGTGGCTAAGTCTATTGTCGATATTGACGTAAATGACGACAAATTTGTCTCATTTATGGAGAAGTTCAAGGAATATCAGGCTGCCCTTGAGGAATTGCCTGAGGCATGGCGCGGGCTTGCCAATGGAGCCACTGACGCCACTAAAGAGACATCCAAAGCAAAAGCGGAGGGTGAAATGCTGGCAAAAGCTTTCTCAGAGGGGGCCAATGCCATCCTGTCTATAAACAGCGGTATTGATCGCCTCAGCGAAGGCCTGGACAGAGCAAGCAAAAGCCAGGAAGAATTTAATAAAAAAACCAGGTCATCAAAGGGCTTCCTGAGCGACGCGACAAAGGATGCAAAATCACTGGCTGGCCATATCAAGGATGCGACAGTAAGCCTGCTGTCATGGGGCGGTATTGTCGGACTGTTCACTGGAGTGCTGGGGGTTGGTGGGTTATTCGGCATTAACCGACTGGCAGCAGCAACCGGATCTCAGCGATTCACATCCCTCGGGATTGGTACAAGCATTGGCGATCTGGACTCAACTGGAATTAACTACCAGAAAGCTCTCGGCAACCCGACGGGAACGCTGGGCGCTATCCGCGACAGCCAGATGGATCTGTCAAAACGCTGGCAGTTCCAGGCTATGGGCATCAACAACCCTGATCAGGATCCGTCGAAGCTCCTTCCTCAATTGATTCGAAATGCTCGAGACATATTCGTCAAAAACGGCAGCACTCTTCAGGGGGCAAACGCCTACGGTATGACCAACTTTTTCAGCCTTGATGACCTGAATCGCTTTAAAAACATGAGCGATGAAGAAATCGATGCGATGGAGCGCCGGGCGCAGAAGGATGCGAAGTTACTGCAGATCACCGATCAGCAGGCGCGGCAGTGGCAGGATTTCAACGTCCAACTGGATTACAGTAATCAGAGCATCCGTAACACGTTTGTGCGCGGTCTTGGGCCGCTCGCCCCGCAACTGAGCAAGCTTTCTGACGCCCTGGCTGGAGCCATCGACACAGTTCTGCAGTCACCGGAGTTGGGAAAGTGGATTGACGGACTTGCTGGCGGTATTGAGCGCTTCGGAAATTACCTGGCGTCGCCAGAGTTCACCAAGGACGTTGACAGATTCATGTCAGGTATTGAGAAACTTGGAACACTTATCGGGAAGGTTTACGACTGGGTTGTGGGTAAAACTGATATCTCTGTATCGGACGTGGCGTCAGTATCCTCGATACTGAGCGACAAGAAAGTCACAGATCCGAATTCTGGCCAGACTTATACGCCTGGTTCTGAAGATGACCCTCGGGTGTGGGGATGGCTGAAGGGCGTTAAGCGCTTCTTCTCCAGTGGTGATGTTAAACCTGTTGACCCAACCCCTGCGGATGTGTCAGCCAAAGGAAGGACGATAGCCGATCGGTTCAATAACCCGACAAACCTGCGCTGGGCAGATGGGTACGGCACGCACAACACTCAGAGCGGGAAATTTGCTGTCTTCCCTACTCTGGATGAGGGCGTACTAGCGTCGGCGAAACAACTGCAAATTTATGGCACCCGCGGTATCAATACCGTCAGCGATATAGCGAAAAAATGGGCTCCGTCTAACGAGAACGATACGGCTGAGTACATTCGGCACGTTGTCAAAACGACCGGTCTTGGCGCTAACGATAAGCTGAATCTCAACGACCCTGCGATTCTGGCAAAACTCATTTCCGCTATGTCAGTGAAAGAGGGGGCCGGTAACCGGGTTAGCGAGGGCGCTGTTATCCAGATATTCAACAATACAGGCGGCAATGCCATCGTTTCATCATCACAGCTTGGAGTGACTGGATAATGGCATTTACTCGCGAACTCTACAGGCTTGGATTTGAAATCTCACCAGTCATCCTCTGCAATGGAGTTGCGGAGGCTATCCCCGGCGGCATGCTGCCGATAGTGGCGCTCACCCAGAGCGCCAGTTTTGTGACTGGCCTGATCGGTGGGGCAATCAACCTTACTGACCTGGACAAGTATTTTTGTCACTGGCGGCCGGTTCAGGGCGCGACGATGGTCGACTATGACATCGCACGTTACCCGTTTGCTAACCAGACCGTCGCGGCCAATGCGCTTCTGGCTCAGCCGTTGAGGGTAAGTCTGATGATGGATGCACCGGTAAACGAAAATACCGGCGCCATGACCAAACTGGTAACGCTAAGTTCTCTGCAGGCTGTGCTTCATGCACATGCCAATCTGGGCGGAACTTACATCGTGGCCACACCATCAATCATCTACAACAATTGCATCCTGAAAACGGTTAAGGACAACTCAACCGGTAATGATCCTCTACCTCAGCGGTCGTGGCTCTGGGATTTTGAACAGCCACTTGTTACCGAAACTGCTGCTGACCAGGCCGTTAATAGTTTCCTTAGTAAAATTGACGGTGGAGACCAGAACAACAGCAGCGCATGGACAAACACTGTCAGCGCACTTGGCAACACATCGCTTGGCGGATCAGTTACTGAGGCGATTACTGGTGTAATTGGCAAGTTGCAGGGGGTATTTGGCATATGAGCATCGTCAATTACCCGTTCACCGGGCTTGAAAGGAAGAGCATGACATTCTCGCCCGTTCTCGACGGGACGGTCTACACCTGCCAGATGAAGTGGAACATCGCCGCGCAGCGCTGGTATCTACTGATTACCAATAGCGCTGGAAATCTGGTGCTGAATACTGCCGTTGTGGGATCGACATCTGCCGGAGGGATAAACCTTCTGAATGGGGTGTTCACTTCGACGACCATGATATGGCGGGAAAAGAACGGGAAGATTGAGGTAACGAGCTGATGCGCTATTACGAAATTAATATTTTTGATGGCGACACTTTAATTCAGCAATATTCCAGCCTGAAGAACGGAGTCTACAATCCGGGGGCGCTGATGGTGGAGTTTGACATCATGCGCTTTGGTGAATCAACGCCAGCAGGAGAAACCCACCTGACTGTATGGGGTATCGGCCCCAAAGACATGCAGCAGGCCAGACAGAACCTTTATGGAAAGCGAATTCAGATCTTTGCTGGCATGTCAAAAGGTCTTCCGCTGGCGGGCGTATGGGATAAAAAGCTTGCCATTGAGGGCACCATTTTTCAGGTTTTCGGAAACTGGCAGGGCACAGAGTTACGTCTTGACTTCATCATTGTCGCGGGTCCGGTTAATACTACTACCCGCGGGCAAATGGCGCCTCTCCAGCTCACTATGCCATGGTCTATGGGGCAGAAACTTTCATTAGCGCTGACACAATGTGTCATGACGATGGGAGGGTTTACGCCTAATATCAGCATTAGCGATAGGCTGACATTGAATTACGATCGACCGATGTTTTGCGGATCTCTTTCTGATCTGGCAAAAAACCTGCGCGCGTTTTCGCTGTCCCGCATCAAAGACCCTGGCTACACGGGCGTTGAAATTGCCGTGGTCAACGGAAACGAAATACGTGTATGGGATAACGACTACGCCAATCACCCTGATCAGGTCTCAAAGACAAGCGCGACGGAAAGGAGCAAAAATCCTGTCCAGATAAATTTCAATGACCTGATCGGACAGCCAACGTGGATCAGTTTTGGCGTTGTCAGCGTCATCTGCGTTATGCGCGCAGACCTGCAGACTGGCGACCACATCCTTATGCCGGAAAAGGCAAGGCCAATGATCCAGGCATCTTCTTACTCGCAGTTTCGCGATGACTCGGCCTTTAACGGTGAATTCGTCGTTCAATCGGTGAGGTTGCTGGGTAACAGCAGGCAGCCAACAGAGGAAGCGTGGATCACCGTGATTGAGGCATACCCGGCGGAGGCGGTTAGGACAAAATGAGTGTTGACCAGAAGCTTAATTTCGGCCGGAACATGAACCGGTTTGTTGAGCAGAAATTTAATGAGGCGTTTCAGGCGGCAGGGAAAATCCTGCCGGCCAGCATTGTTGAGCAGCAGGGAAACATGGTCACAGTGGCTTTCGAGCTGCATGATACACCGTACGTTTTCATGAATGTAACTATTCCGCTTTTCGGTCCGCAGTACATCCGCTATCCGATGCATCCTGGGGACAAAGGTATTGTCATCCCTGCTGACACCTATCTTGGCGGGGTTAGCGGCCAGGGGGGAGGCGTTGCCGATCTCACGCCACCTGCAAACCTAAGCGCCCTGGTATACCTGCCGATCAGCAACACCGAATGGGAGTCAGTCGACGGTAAAGTTGTCACCATATACGGGCCAGAGGGTGTGACCATCCGGGACCAAGGAAGAAACACGACGTTTTTGTTAACGCCTTACAGCGTGGCAATCGCTGCCGTGGATCAGTTTAAGGTCACAGTCGGAAGCACCGTCCTAACCCTTACACAGGGCATGTGGAGCATCACTGGAGATGCTGGCAATCTGCAGGACTCAACAGCTAGCACCAGTCCAGCGATCATGCATGCAGGATGGGAGGCCCTGGTTACATGGCTGAATTCTCACCAGCATTCAAATGGTAATGGAGGTTCAAACACTGGAGCTCCAACCACCACTTTCAACGGGAATATCACGCAATGAGAACCTATGGAAGAGACGAAAATGGTAAGTGGGTCTTGGTGGTTCCTGATGAAAATGGCTTCAACGATTCAATTTACCTGACGACGCTGATCCAGAATCTGAAGCTGGCACCTCAGGAGTCACCATTTTTTGCAAATAATGGCATTCCGGCGCAGAGCTCTGTCATTCAGCAGGTGCTTCCAACCTACTATGTTGACAGGCTTCAACGGCAATTTAGCCAGTATTTCTCATCGCTGCAGATCGCCTTGGTGAGCGATGATCCACCCGTATACAACATTTCGGCGATAACGAACGCCGGTTCAAAAATTATCACAACGGTGAACGTATGAGTGATTTGTCCGTTAGCTATGACGCAGCCGGCCCCGTGCCGAAAACATCCGAAGATCTTCGCGCCGAGCTTGTTTCAAGAGCAACTGAGTTATCACCGGGTATCACGACAGACCTTCCTGGTTCCTTGATTGAGGATATCGTAGGTACCGACGTTGGCGCGCTGCTTATTGCAGATCAAATACGCGTCGACAACATCAACTCCGTAGGTCCGCTGAAGGCGAATAAGTTCATGCTGAACCTGCTGGCTCAGCAGGCAGGTATCACACCACAAAAAACAGATGGTTCGACAACTGTACCTATCGTTTTTGAAGGTCCGGTAGGGTTTGTAGTACCACAGGGATTTCTGGTAAGCGATGGCACGTATACCTACCAGATCGCCGATGCGACAGTGATCCTGTCTTCAGGTATCAGCGCGATGGTAACAGCCACTGCAACGAATACCGGTTCGTGGGCGGTGCCTGTTGGATCAGTTAACCAGATACTTACGAGTCTGCCGTCTGACATTACCATGAACTGTACTAACCCTGTTTCCGGTACGCCCGGCGGTGCGCCTGAAACCAATTACGAGTTTCGCGATCGTGTATGGGAAGGTCAGATGTCAACCGTTCAGGGTTATCCTGGATTTATCCGTCAGAAGCTAACCGACCTGAGAAATGTTCAGGCTCGGCTGGTTTCGGTTGTCCAGAGCGGTAATGCATGGATTGTGATGTGTGGCGGCGGCGATATCTATGAGATGGCAGGGGCCATTTATAAATCAGCAGGCGACATCAGCAGGCTCAAGGGCGCAGACCTGAATGTCACGGGAATTACCAATGCAAATCCTGGGGTTGTCACGACTGACATCACCCATGGGTTCAGCTCAGGTCAGGTGATTAACATTACCGGAGTAACCGGTATGAGCGGCATCAATAACGTGCCACTTACCATTACCGTACTAAGCTCACATACCTTTTCCGTTGGCATCAATACGACTTCATCCGGCACGTGGACGGGTGGAGGAATTGTTACCCCGAACCTGAGGAATAATGTTGTCACGATCAATGACTGGCCTGATAACTATGTCATACCATTTGTGATCCCACTACAGCAGCTTGTGACGATAAAGTTTGAATGGTCAACGGAAAGCGAGAACTACCTGACTGACGCTACTATTGCCTCTCTTGTTTCTCAGCCAGTAATTAACTACGTTAACGGGATATTCGCTGGAAAGCCAATTAATATCAATAACGTGAAGGATGTATTTCTACAATCAATTAATAGCACGCTGGATATGAGCTTGATATCTACTCTTAATGTTATTGTCACTGTGAATGGCGTCATAACTAGTGTGGATGCAGGTACTAATATTATTAGCGGTGATCCATACAGTTACTGGTTCATGGCCTCTGATGGGGTTATCGTAGACGGGATATAAAATGCTGGAAGATATCATTAAATCCTACCTGTATACGCAATATAACGACGATGACAATATTCAGGCATTCGTTACTGCGTATAACTCTATGGCTCAGGAAATTTATTCATGGATGATTAACGCCAATCTTCCTATTTTTGTTGGAGGGTATAATTCTGGAGATCAGCTTAAATGGATTGCCAGAGGTATTTATGGTGTGAAGCCACCAGTACTTGTAAGCGGAAAGCAGAGCATATATGGTCCATTTAACGCAATGTTGTTCAACCAGTTGCCCTTCAGTGGTAGAAAGGTGGTCAATCAGTCCGAGCAAGTTGTCGTTTCCGATGACCTGTTCAAACGCATAATGACATGGAATTTCTACAAGGGTGACGGTTACTACTTTACTATTCCATGGCTTAAGCGTCGGATCATGCGTTTCCTTACTGGCATTGATGGCGTTGACGTTGTTAACGATCAGCGGTGGAGTATTTCAGTTCTTTTCTCAGGATCTGTAGCTAGTATAACTATCATCAAAGGATACAGAAAGTTAACAGAGTCATCGGTCTTCAATAGTTTTTCATTCAACTCTCGGGCGTATAATCAGAAAAATAATGTACTAATTAAAAGCAATGAGTATGGATACGCATCATTATTCAAGCAGGCCTTTGATAGCGGCCTGCTACATATGCCATTTTACCAACCTGTAAATATAACTATTGTTGGATAATCATCCTATTACGTCGTCATTTCTGACTCTTCCATTTATTAATTTTTCTTTGATTAAGTTATTTCTTCTGTCTGTAGCCATGTCTGTGTAGTACTTAAGGCACTGACATATAACAAGCATCATCATGATTGTGAAGAACAATGCAATGCTGAATTTTATGTTTTCGAACGGCGGCATTCCTTCCTGTAGCCACATGTTAAAGATTAAAACTATAAGTAAAGAAGAAAGAAAAATTGTTATAGCACTAAACGAGGATAAAAGTATTTTTGCAACAGCAACTGACAGATTGTTCATATACAACTCCGTTTAATATTATTAACTAATAACACCACTATATATCAATATTAGGTGGTTTTTGTTGCCCAAATCCCGGAGGATAAATGGCACTTACACTTTTAGCCGCCAACAATGCACAAACCGTGCTCGCATCTGGCATTAACTCAACTGCAACGACACTAACAGTTAATACCGGAACAGGAAATTTATTTCCATCTCCAGTTGCTGGTACAAGCTTTTTTAAATTAACACTTGTCGACTCGGCTACTGGATTGCTTACTGAGATTGTTCATGTCACCGCAAGGACAGGGGACACCATGACAATTGAAAGGGGTCAGGAAGGTACTATACCAAGAGCGTGGTCAGCGAATGACATTTTGGCGAACATGATGACGGCCGGAACGCTGTCATACATTCTTGGTAACTTCCAGCCTCTTGATCCTACATTGACGGCGTTATCCGCATTGGTAGGGGTTGCAAATAAACTTCCGTATTTCAACGGGGATGATACTGCTGATTTGGCCGACCTAACTCAGGTAGGTAGGGACATTATCGGAAAGGGTGATATTGCTGATGTTATCCAATATCTAGGCTTGGGGGACGCGGCATCTAGGGACGTAGGAACCGGCACAAACCAGATCCCAGACATGAGTACTTTCACATACTCCACTTCTGGAGGGATCAGCATTTACCGATTTCCTAATAGGATGTGCGTTCAGCGAGGTAATAGCAGCACAGATTCATCGGGTGGTGCTGTTGTTTCGCTACCCGTTGCAATGACTGAGTTTACTCCAATTATTGTTGAGGGACTGGTTAGTAACTGGACAGGTACAGGGAATGTCTATGATTTCTTTACTGTTTATGGAGCGCAGGGGACCACAACAACCACGTTTCTGGCTAAATCCGCTTCTTATAGAGGCATTGATGGAAAATTCATTGCGCAGTCCACAAACTTCAACTGGATAGCAATAGGGACAATTTAATGAATACGTTTGTATATAGCGCTTCGCAAAATGCATTCTGGTTCTCAGACAGTCCATCCAAGCCATCGGATTCTGTTGTTGTGGAAATGGAAATTTTCAACGAGTACTCGGTGACGCCAAAGAATGGAAAGAAAAGAGTGGCCGGATCAAACGGCTTGCCGACATGGGAAGATGACATCCCAACGCAACCGTCAGATTCTGAGCTATACGATGCAGAACTTGCTGAAATTAACAATCAATACGAAACAGACAAAGCCACGCTTGCAAGTGCATACCTTAACGCCGGTCTTTTTGATGTCGTTACTGAAGAGCAAAAGAAAGCAGATATTTACGCACGGCTAACAACGCTCAATAACAAGTATGACGCGGATATTGCAGCGCTTGATGAGAAATATGGAGGTTAGAGAATGAAAGAAGTTAATGCAGTAACCGAGATCCCAGAAATCTGCCCGCGGTGTGGGGCTATCGGAACAGTGACAATCATCACTAAGACGATCGGAGGAGTAGTGAAGTATTACTACAAGTGCTCAGCTTGCAATTATCAGTGGGCCGTTCCGCAGCAGTAATAAGCAACGGGGCATGGATGTGGCAAAAAATTAGCGCAAAACAACTCAAAACCTCGGGAGGTGGTGATTCGTCTTGCGCTAATATTCTGTGTGGGTTGGGACGAATTTGGGACTGTCAGGAGTTTATACTTATTGTCATGTGTTGCTAACTTTTATCATCATGGGACTTGTGAGCGCAGTGATGATGCTGTAATTGCTGTACTTGATAGTAGTTCTAGGAACTTCTAAGCCGTAGGTCGTAGGTTCGAATCCTACAGGGCGTACCATTTCAACGTCACTTCTGATGTTCAGCTTCTGCTAATCGCGACAAATTTTCTTTTGCCAACCACATTTCCACTTCTGTAAGACTTAGTTGTACTTCCTCTCTGAGTGAAAAATCAGCTAGCGGCTGCTGTTCAAGCGCTGCGCACATCCTGCTGGCGGAACGCATCCCCATGCTGGCGCAGCTGCTTTTTAGCTGATGTGCCAGACGTTTTATCTTCTCGTACTCACATGCTGCGCGCGCTGCGTCAATCTCATCTAATACAGGAAGGGTGTGTTGCTTAAAGAGCGCTAACCATTCGTGCACCTTTTGCCATCCCATTAGCTGGATATCCCCGGCTAATTGCTGGGTATCTAACCGTTGGTCGTCATTTTCTAATGCAACCGGGAGAGGGGCGTTACCGTGCAGATAATGGGTAATGAGCCGACTGAGTTCATCCTGGGGAACCGGTTTTTGAATAACGCCGAGAAACAGGGTGCTGGTTCTTTGGCTTAGCGTTTCGTCGATGACGTGTGCGCTAAAGCCTATTAGCTTTAACGTCGGAAACTCGCGGGTTAACTGTTGCGCCAGCGTGATGCCGTCGATATCCGGAAGATCAAAATCAACCAGCGCGGCATTATACTGGGCGTCTTGCTGCAGTATGGTGAGCGCCGCAGCCGCACTGTCGGCAGCGGTGACCTGGGCGCCATTGAGGGTGAGCATTTCTGTACTGATGCGCTGCGTGAGGGGGTTATCCTCGATTAGCAGTAAGCGTAAACCCTGTAACGATATGGCACGTGGAACGGATTTAGCTACCGGCATCGCGCCAGCCCGTAATGGCAGACGAAGACGAAAGCAGCTTCCGACTCCCGGCGTACTGGTGACGCTCAGTTCTCCCTGCATCGCCTGCGCAAGGCTGGCACTGATAGTGAGTCCAAGCCCGGTCCCCCCACGTTTACCGCTAACCTGAACAAACGGCTGAAAAATATCGCGCTGATGGACAGGGTCAATCCCGCATCCCGTGTCCTCGACCTCAATATACCAGTCCTGATCTTTACATCGGCTACGCAGGGTGATGTGTCCGCGATCGGTAAAGCGCAGCGCGTTGTTTAATAGGTTAGTTATGATTTGCCGAATGCGGCGCGGATCGCCGCGTAGGGAGTCGGGGACATCGTCGGCAAAATCCGTAACCAGCACGACCGGGCGACCCACAACGCGACCGTGCATGAGCTGAAGCGTACTTTCCAGCAAGGGTCTGGGCTCAAAAGGTTCATCGCCGATCGCCACATTTTTTCCGCCCGCTTCGATGGCGGAATAGTCCAGGATATCGTTGAGGATGGTCAGCAGAGACTCGCCAGAGTCGGTGATTGCGCGCAGATTCTCCTGATGCTGCGCCAGAGCGGGATTGTCTGAGAGCAACTGCGCAGTGCCGAGGATCCCATACAGCGGGGTGCGTATCTCATGGCTCATGGCGGCCAGAAACGCCGATTTTGCCTGGTTGGCTTTTTCGGCTTCTGCCCGCGCCTGCCGGTGTTCCGACACCATAGAACGCAGCTCGGCGGTGCGAGCTTTTACCTGAGCGGCCAGATGTTCGCGATGGCTATTAAGGGCGTGAACGCTACCGCGAAAGGCGTCCATTAACCGACCTATGGTATCCAGTTCGCGAACGCCCGCTGTTTCCGGAAATGGGGAGTCAATATCACCTTCAAGCAGACGCTGTAACGCCTGGGTTTGCTGCGCCAACGGGCGCGTGACCGAGCGGTAAACTACGCGCCAAAGAATGAGAATTAACAAGCACAATGACACCGCACCTAACAGCAGCAGCAGCGTTTGCCCGCGCTGGCTGGCCTGTTTGAGATGCGCCAGCCCGGTCTGATTGCGTTGGCCAATGATTTCTACCAACTGACTCACTTCGCTACTGAAACGGGTAAATTGCTCGATATTGTTCTGCGATAAGATCTGTAAGCGGGTGGTGATGTCATTATCCTGACGATACAGGGCCAGCAGATCGACATAACGGCTTATCGAATTTACAGCGCCGGCAACCTGGGTGCGTACCACCGGATCTTCAATGCGTATTTGTCGGCGGTGAAGCACTCTGACGGCGGCATTAAGCTGGGTTTCCAGCGCGGCAAGGTTATTCTGCGCCTGGTTATTCCCCAGATTCATCACCATTTGCTGCACGCGTAGCGCGCTCAGGCGCAGTTCATTCATCTGGTTATAATATTCCAGATCGATATCGATAAGTCTGTCGAGAGCGTGTTCTGCCGCCTGCCCCTGATGGCTCTCAATCAAATCATAAATGCTTGCCTGCGTAGCGCCCGCCGAGGTGGCGGCATTACTGGCCTGACCGCGCGCCATTTCGGCAACGTCGGCGGTAGCCTCAACAATATGTTGGCTGAGCTGTTGCTGCCGATCGCGCAGTTTCAGACGTTCGCCAACCAACTCCCCCTGATGGCTTAACGACTGGGCGATCTCTTTTTCCTGTTGTTCAATGGCCGACGTGTCAAAGCCCTGCTCGCGCAGGGTTTTCAGTAAAGCTGTAATTTTCAGGCTTTGGGCGGTTAACATACGCCCCTGAGCCAGCCACATATTTTCATTATCTGCGGTGGTCAGATTTTGCGCGGAAAACAGTTCCCAGGCGCTGGCTTCGCTGAGCTGGCGCGCCATGTCCATGGTCGGGATCAGCGCCTGGGTATTGGCCTGCTCAACCTGGCTGACAAAACGCAGGTTATACCAGCCTACCAGCGTACTAATGAGGGTCAGTGCCGCCATCAGCCCGAAGCCTATCCACAGTCGTTTGGTCAGAGATAAATTCACTGTCGGGTCGCCACAGATTAAAAAGGTTGAGTCCAAAAGAGGAAAGCAACTAGGATAAAGCCTTATCAATGTTGAGGCTATCATGCGCGTATTGGTTTTCCTGCTTATCACACTTTTTCCCGGCTTAGGTCACGCGACCGGGTCCGCACTGCTGCGCTGGCCGGATACCCAGCAGGCAGTGCCGGAGCCGCTAACGGACGTTACTGCAAACAAAGTCTGGAAACTGTGCGCGCTGTATCCCAGCCTGAAGGATTCCTACTGGCTTTCCGTGAATTACGGCATGCTGGAGGCGGCGAAAAAATACGGCGTAAGCCTGAAGGTGCTTGAGGCGGGAGGGTATCGCCAGTTCGACACGCAAAAATCACAAATCGCTCAATGCCAGCAATGGGGCGCGGATGCCATTTTGTTGGGCAGCAGCACGACGACTTTTCCGGATTTGCAGGCACAGGTTGGCACGCTACCGGTTATCGAGGTGGTGAATGCTATCCATGACGCAACGGTAAAAGCCCGGGTTGGGGTTCCGTGGTTCCAGATGGGTTATCAGCCAGGCCGCTATTTGGTTAAGTGGAGCGCGGGCAAACCGCTAAAGGTCTTATTATTGCCAGGACCTGATGACGCCGGGGGCAGTCGTGAGATGGTGGCCGGGTTCCGTCAGGCGATTGCCGGCAGTCAGGTGCGCATCGTGGATGTGGCGTTGGGCGATAATGATATTGAAATACAGCGTAACCTGTTGCAGGAGATGCTTGAGCGTCACCCGGATGCCGACGTGGTGGCCGGTACAGCAATTGCTGCTGAAGCGGCAATGGGGGAGAAGCGCAATCAGGGCGCGCCGTTAACTGTCGTCTCTTTTTATCTGTCGCATCAGGTATATCGCGGGCTTAAACGCGAAAGAATCATTATGGCTGCCAGCGATCAAATGGTCTGGCAAGGTGAACTGGCGATTCAGCAGGCTATCAGAGTATTACAAGGACAACCGGTGCCGGAAAATATCAGTCCACCGATCCTGGTGCTCACCCCGAAAAATGCCGACAGCCAGCATGTAAAGTGCTCGTTGTCACCCGGCGGATTCCGTCCTGTTTATCTGTATCAGTACACGTCAGCCGCTAAAAAATAACCTTCCCCGTGCTGCGTTACCAGTAAATCAGCACGCAGCTTGTGGCGTAAACGGCGGATCAGTACGTCCACGGTGCGTAAGTCCGGATTGTCTACCCGTCGCGCCGACAGCATGCGCAGTAAACGTTCGCGACTGAGAATTTCCCCCGGATTGGTGACAAACGCGACCAGCATTTCATACTCGGCGCGGGTGAGTTTGATTGCCTCTTCGCCCAGTTCCAGAGTATGACGGGAGACGTTCAGACAATACCCGGCAAACTGATAGCAGTTGTCTTTGGCCTCCGGTCGCGCCTCGCGGGCAAGGTCGATACGCCAGAGTAAATTTTTCACTCTCACCACCAGTTCACGTAGCTCTAGCGGCTTGGTGACATAATCATCAGCCCCCATTTCCAGGCCAACGATACGGTCAATTTGGTCACTACGACCCGTGACCAGGATGATCCCCACCGTTGAGCGTTCACGCAGGGCGCGGGTCAGCATTAAGCCATTTTCATCCGGGAGATTGATATCTAACAGAATAAGATCGACAGAGTGTTGTGACATGATTTCACGCAGGCCGGCTCCGCTGGCGGTGACCGAGACGTGATAACCTTCCTGTTCAAAATAAGCCTGTAATCGTGCCTGGGTAACGGGTTCATCCTCAACAATGACAATGTGATGCGACATCCTGGTTGTTGTCTCTTTCTGTTCATATCTGTTCACATTGTGCCGTAAGCCATTCATCCTGACCAGTGTTGCCGTTCACATTTGCGAAATAAGATCCTCTGTAACTAAACCATATATTTACAGGGGCTATTATGCGGAAACTATGGAGGGCGCTGCTCAGACCGAGCGCACGTTGGTCAGTGTTGGCGCTGGTCGTCATCGGGATGGTGGTCGGTATCGCGCTGATCGTCTTACCGCACGTTGGCATTAAATTAACCAGTTCAACCGAATTTTGCGTGAGCTGCCACAGCATGCAGCCGGTTTATGAAGAATATAAACAGTCTGCGCATTTTCAGAATGCCTCCGGGGTGCGCGCAGAGTGTCATGATTGCCACATTCCTTCCGATATCCCTGGCATGGTGAAACGTAAGCTGGAGGCCAGCAACGATATTTACCAGACCTTTGTTGCCCACTCTATTGATACTCCTGAGAAATTCGAAGCCAAACGTGCCGAGCTGGCGGAGCGCGAATGGGCGCGAATGAAGGAGAATAACTCCGCGACCTGTCGTTCCTGTCATAACTATGATGCGATGGATCACGCGAAACAGCACCCTGAAGCTGCGCGTCAGATGAAGATTGCGGCCAAGGACAATCAATCCTGTATTGACTGCCATAAAGGTATTGCGCATCAGCTTCCCGATATGAGCAGCGGTTTCCGCAAGCAGTTTGACCAGTTACGCGCCAACGCAAACGACGATGGCGATACGCTCTATTCCCTGGACATCAAACCTATTTATGCCGCCAAAGGGGATAAAGAACCTGCGGGCTCACTGCTGCCTGCTTCTGAAGTAAAAGTGTTAAAGCGTGACGGCGACTGGCTGCAAATTGAAATTGTGGGCTGGACTGAGAGTAACGGGCGTCAGCGCGTGCTGGCGCAATTGCCAGGTAAACGCATTTTTGTGGCCTCCATTCGTGGCGACATTCAGCAGCACGTGAAAACCCTGGAGCAAACGACCGTCGCGGAAACGAATACGCAGTGGAGCAAGCTGCAGGCCACCGCCTGGATGCAGAAGGGCGATATGGTTAACGACATTAAGCCAATCTGGGCTTATGCCGACTCGCTCTATAACGGAACCTGTAACCAGTGCCACGGCGCACCTGAGAAAGAACACTTTGACGCCAACGGCTGGATTGGCACGTTGAACGGCATGATTGGATTTACCAGTCTGGATAAACGTGAAGAACGTACCTTACTGAAATATCTGCAGATGAATGCCTCTGACACCACGGACAAGCCGCATGGCGATAAGGGAGAAAGCAATGAAAAATAACGATCTCTTTCAGGCATCTCGCCGTCGTTTTCTACTGCAGTTGGGCGGCTTGACCGTCGCCGGTATGTTAGGACCTTCGCTGCTCACACCGCGCAGCGCCAACGCTGCAGAGGTGCAGGGAACTGGCGTCAAAGAGGGGATCCTGACCGGATCTCACTGGGGGGCAATCCGCGCCACCGTGGTTGATGGGCGTTTTATTGAAGCCAAACCGTTTGAGCGTGATAAGTACCCGTCAAAAATGATCGCCGGACTGCCGGACCACGTGCATGGCGGGGCGCGTATTCGCTATCCAATGGTCCGCGTCGACTGGTTGCGTAAACGCCATCAGAGCGATACCACGCAGCGTGGAGATAACCGCTTTGTGCGCGTTTCGTGGGATGAAGCGCTGGACTTCTTCTATCAGGAGCTGGAGCGAATTCAGAAGACCTATGGCCCGAGCGCGCTGCTGACGGCCAGCGGTTGGCAATCAACCGGCATGTTCCATAACGCCTCGGGGATGCTGGCGCGCGCCATTGCGCTGCACGGCAACAGCGTAAGTACCGGGGGCGACTATTCCACTGGTGCAGCCCAGGTGATTCTGCCGCGCGTGGTCGGGTCAATGGAGGTATATGAACAGCAAACCTCATGGCCGCTGGTGCTGAAAAACAGCAAAACGATTGTGCTGTGGGGTTCCGACCTGATTAAAAACCAGCAGGCGAACTGGTGGTGCCCGGATCATGATGTTTATGAATACTACGAACAACTGAAAGAAAAAGTGGCGCGCGGCGAGATCTCGGTTATCAGTGTTGATCCGGTCATAACCTCGACGCACGACTACCTGGGCCGCGACAAGGTTAAACACGTCGCCGTGAATCCGCAGGCCGATGTGCCGCTACAGCTGGCGCTGGCGCACACGCTTTATACCGAGAAGCTCTACGATAAGCATTTTCTCGATAACTACTGCGTAGGGTTTGAGCATTTCTGCCTTATCTGCTGGGGGAAAGTGACGGACAGCCTAAAGATGCCCAGTGGGCGGAAAAAATATGCGGGATTGATGCCGATACGATTCGTGAACTGGCGCGGCAAATGGCGGGCGGAAGAACGCAGATTATTGCCGGCTGGTGCGTCCAGCGTATGCAGCACGGGGAACAGTGGGCGTGGATGATCGTGGTGCTGGCCTCAATGCTTGGACAAATCGGCTTACCCGGCGGTGGCTTCGGCTTTGGCTGGCACTACAACGGCGCGGGCACGCCAAGCCGCAAAGGGATTATCCTGAGCGGTTTTTCTGGCTCCACCACCGTACCTCCTGTGCATGACAGCACTGATTATAAGGGGTACAGCAGCACCATCCCGATCGCGCGTTTTATCGATGCGATTCTTGAGCCGGGTAAACAAATTAACTGGAACGGCAAAACCGTCAAGTTGCCGCCATTGAAGATGTGCGTTTTTGCCGGGACCAACCCTTTCCATCGTCACCAGCAGATCAATCGTATTATTGAGGGCTGGCGTAAGCTGGAAACCGTTATCGCCATCGATAATCAGTGGACCTCGACCTGTCGATTCGCTGACATCGTATTGCCCGCGACGACCCAGTTTGAGCGTAACGATCTTGACCAGTATGGCAACCACTCCAACCGCGGCATTATCGCCATGAAACAGTTGGTGCAGCCGCAATTTGAAGCACGTAATGATTTCGATATTTTCCGCGATCTCTGCCGCCGCTTTAATCGTGAAGAAGCCTTTACCGAAGGGTTGGATGAGATGGGGTGGCTGAAACGGATCTGGCAGGAAGGAAGCCAGCAGGGGAAAGGGCGCGGCGTTCATCTCCCCGCTTTTGACGTTTTCTGGAATCAGCAAGAGTACGTTGAATTCGAACATCCGCAGATGTTTGTACGTCATCAGGCATTCCGTGAAGACCCCGATCTTGAGCCGCTGGGCACGCCGAGCGGATTGATCGAAATTTTCTCGAAAACCATTGCCGGTATGCAGTATGACGACTGCCAGGGGCATCCGATGTGGTTTGAGAAAATCGAACGCTCACATGGTGGACCCGGGTCGCAGCGTTGGCCACTGCATCTGCAATCTGTTCACCCTGATTTCCGTCTGCACTCGCAGCTTTGTGAATCTGAAGCGCTGCGTAAGCATTATGCGGTAAGTGGTAAAGAGCCGGTGTTTATCAACCCGCAGGATGCCAGCGTCAGGGGGATTCGCAACGGTGATATTGTCCGTGTGTTTAACGCACGTGGACAAGTACTGGCCGGGGCGGTTGTCTCCGATCTCTACTCGCCAGGCGTGGCGCGTATTCATGAAGGTGCCTGGTACGACCCTGATAACGGCGGAGAAACTGGGGCGCTGTGTAAATACGGCAATCCAAACGTATTAACAATCGATATCGGCACGTCTCAACTGGCGCAGGCGACCAGCGCTCATACTACGCTGGTGGAAATTGAGAAATATACCGGCAAGGTGGATAACGTGACGGCGTTTAGCGGCCCGATAAAAATGGTGGCGCAGTGCGAATATGTTCCGGCGGAGAAGGTATCGTCATGATAAAACACTCTTCCCTTACAACAGAACAGATGGCCTGCGTTTACGCCTGGCTGGCGCAGTTGTTTTCCCGGGAACGGGACGATGACAGCCTGGCACTTTTGCAGTCCAGCGAAATGGCTGAGTGGTTCGCGGTGCTAAAAGGTGAACCGTCGCTTGAAGCGGAAGTCCTTCAGCTGGAGGAGAAAATTGCTGCGCTTCAGGTGCGTGAGGACTCAACCCTCGAACTGGCGGCTGATTTTTGTAGCCTGTTTCTGATGTCGGAAAAACACGCGGCGTTACCCTATGCGTCGGCCCATCTTGAAGGAGGGCCGAATTACGGGGTCATTAAACGATTGTTAGCCGATGCTGGCATGCAGGTAAGCGAAACGTTTAGCGAGTCAGCCGATCATCTGGCAATTTTTATCGAACTGCTGAGTCATCTGCATTTTTCTCTGGGAGAGTCCGGGCTTAGCCGCCAGCGTATTGATGCGCTGCGCAGAGAAACGCTGGCGGGGCTGTTACGCTGGTTACCGGAATTCACCGCCAAATGCCGCCGCTATGATGACTTTGGTTTCTACGGTGCGCTGAGTCAGCTGTTGCTAGCACTGGTCAGACTGGATATTCAGAACTGAGTGATGGCCTAAGCCACAGAACACCGAGAATACATTCGCTCTAATGCTTGCCATTTTAACGAAAATGAATGGGCGTAATGAGTAACTGAGAGTGGGACATCCGGAGGCAATGAATCTGTTGCCTCCGGTATATTGCTACATTTACCGCTGAGGTGAACGCAACCCTGAGCAAACATCACATGTGCTCAATAATGCTTAACCTATAAACGTTAGTGCAAATTCGCCCCCATTTTGACCCTATCACCGCACAACCAGCACGGGACATTTTGCATGGCGTACTACGGCAGCCGCCGTTGAACCCAGCAGATAAGTGCTAAAACCAGGCTTATGTGAGGCAATAACAATAAGCTCAGCGTCAACCGCCTCCGCCAGTTTGAGGATCTGATCCTTCGGCGGGCCGTAAACGACGTGAGTCTGACTCCTGCCTGCAGGAATATTGAACTGCTTAATAATCTCTTCGAGTTTTTCGCTGGCCTTGGCCTGCAGACCGCTTCTGTCCGGGAATTCTGTTGAGTAGGCCAGCCCCAGCGAGGCATAGAACGGAACGGTAGGAATAACGGCTAAAAAGTGGACCTTAGCGGTTTTGGCATGCGCCTGGACCTGTGGAACAACATGGCGGGTTAAATCGGTTTCAGAGATATCAATGGGTACCAGAATTGAGCGATACATATTCACTACCTCCTGTTTGTTTACCTCTACCCAGAGTGTAGCGAAAATCGAATCTGTATAATAAGTGACCAGATCAAGGTTGCATGCATAAATGCGCGTCAATGATAGGTGTGTGTCACAACTCTTGTCGTGAATGTATATCTGAGCACAACCACAAGAGGGGTATCTTCATTAATACGTGTTATCTCGTAATAGAAAAGGGTTCGTTTTTATGTTTTTTCATTGTATATTTTATTATATAGCGACTATTGCCAAGGGCATAATTTTAATGCCATTCAGCACTCATCAAACTTTTATTCTGACGTTTCCATAATTAATGGTTAATTAAACCTTGGATTTGGTTTAATTATCTGAATTTAAAAAGGTATTTTATATTTAATTTCGTTCGTATTAATTATGCGAGCGCCTTCAAACTTACCCACATGCTGATTCTCATTTCCCTCTGCGTTTGATGAATATCAATAAGTAGCCGCGTTAGGGTAATTATTGTCTACCCATTAAAGGGTATTCATCTTGTGGGAATAAAAGATGAGAAAAATAAATAAAACCATCCTCGGGACGATGCTGCTGTGCATTGTTCTTGGTGCTGTTATCGTTTTGGCAGGGCAATGGACGTTGCACAAAACCTCAAGCACGGAATTCTGTTTGTCGTGTCATACGATGCAGGCACCGTATGAGGAATATACCGGTTCGGTTCACTTTCAGAATCAGAAAGGTATTCGTGCAGAGTGTGCTGATTGTCATATCCCCCAGGGCGGCCTGGATTATCTGGTGGCTAAACTGCGGGCCTCAAAAGATGTTTATCATCAGTTCATAACCAAAAAAATCGATACCCCAGAAAAATTTGAAGAACACCGTCTGGAGATGGCGCAAACCGTCTGGGCACAGCTAAAAGCGAGCGATTCTGCGACCTGCCGTAGCTGTCACAGCATGGACGCGATGGATCTTGCCGCACAAAGCGCGGAGGCCCAGAAAATGCACAAAATGGGCATTGAGGAAAAGCAAACCTGTATTGATTGCCACAAAGGCGTCGCCCATTTCCCACCTGAAATAAAAATGGATGACAGCGCGCTCAAAGGGCTTGAAGCGCAGTCCGCCTCCACCCCTGCTTCGGCAACAGAGCTTTATGCCGTAAGCAACACCGCGCTGGGCGATTTGGGAACCGTTTACCCGGCAACAAAAATGCAGGTTCTGAAAACAACGGACAATACGCGACAGGTCGAGATTCGCGGTAGCCAGATGCAGGGAAATGAACAGGTCATTTACTACGCGGCAGGACAGCGTTTGATTCTTGCCAGCCTGAGTGAAAAAGGTCAGCAATCGCTGAAGATCCTCTCCGACTGGAAAAAAGATGATTACGGCAATGTGTGGCGAGATGTCGTGCTGCAGGGTGAATGGAGCGGTTCCGCTCTCGCCAGCCGTGAACCGATGTGGGATTACGCACGCAAACTCGACAATGTGTACTGCGCGGGCTGCCATGCGCCAATTCCGGCGAATCATTTCACGCTCAACGCCTGGCCTTCAGTAGCAAAAGGGATGGGCGCTCGCACCAATATCAGTGAAAACGAACTGGATATCCTGAGCCGTTACTTCCAGTACAACGCTAAAGACATGAACAAATAAGCGATAAATCAGGAGAAATCATGAAACTCACAAGACGTGACTTTATTAAGACGGCCGGCGCGGCAACCGGGACAATGGCGATTTCTTCGGTGATCCCAATGCCGGCCTGGGCCGAAGGCCAAAATGGCGGAGCGATTCTGACGGCAGCGCGTTGGGGCGCGGTATACGTGGAAGTAAAAGATGGCAAAGTGGTTTCCTCAAAAGGCGCGTTGCCTAAAACGGTGCCGAACTCGTTACAGCAAACCGCGCCGGATCAGGTCCATACCAATATCCGCGTAAAATATCCGATGGTGCGCAAAAGCTATCTGGAAAACCCGGGTAATGCGGATGGTAAACGTGGAAGCGATCCTTTCGTGCGGGTTAGCTGGGAGCAGGCACTGAAACTGATACATGAGCAGCATAGCCGGATCCGTAGCAGCTATGGCCCAGCGTCGATATTTGCTGGTTCCTATGGCTGGCGCTCCAGCGGCGTTCTGCATAAAGCGCAAACCTTACTGCAACGCTATATGAGCATGGCCGGTGGTTACGCAGGTCATACCGGAGATTATTCAACCGGTGCCGCGCAGGTGATCATGCCTTACGTTGTGGGATCGGTTGAAGTCTATGAGCAGCAAACCACCTGGCCGATGGTGCTTGAGCACAGTCAGGTCGTGGTGCTGTGGGGGATGAACCCGCTCAATACCCTCAAGATTGCCTGGAGCAGCACGGATGAACAGGGGATTGAATACTTTAATCTGCTGAAGAAATCAGGGAAAAGCGTCATCGCCATCGATCCGATGCGTTCCGAAACCATTGAGTTCTTTGGTGATAATGCAACCTGGATTGCGCCACATATGGGGACCGATGTGGCGATGATGTTAGGGATCGCCCATACGCTGGTGAAGAAAAATCTCCATGACAAAGCCTTCCTGGAAAAATACACCACTGGATATCCGCAGTTTGAAGAGTATTTGCTCGGCAAGAGCGACAAAATAGAGAAAACCGCCGAGTGGGCTTCCGGCGTGTGCGGCGTGCCTGCTGAGCAACTGGAGAAGCTGGCGGAAATTTTCTCCAGCAATAAAACCATGCTCATGGCGGGTTGGGGGATTCAGCGCCAGCAATACGGTGAGCAAAAACACTGGATGCTGGTGACTCTGGCGGCGATGCTGGGGCAAATTGGTACCGAAGGCGGTGGTTTCGGGTTCTCTTATCACTATTCCAACGGCGGTAACCCAACGCGTACCGGGGGGGTATTGCCAGCCATCTCCGCCCAAATTGAGGGTGGGTCATCTGCGGGTAACGACTGGGCGGTTTCCGATGCGGTGATCAGCCTGCCGGTAGCGCGAATTGTCGAAGCGCTGGAAAATCCAGGCGGCAAATATCAGCATAACGGTAAAGAGCAAACCTTCCCGGATATCAAAATGATCTGGTGGGCGGGCGGCGCAAACTTTACCCATCATCAGGATACTAACCGTTTAATCAAAGCCTGGCAGAAGCCTGAACTGGTTGTCATCTCTGAGTGCTACTGGACCGCAGCGGCCAAACATGCCGATATAGTCCTGCCGATAACCACGTCGTTTGAGCGCAACGATCTGACCATGACCGGTGATTACAGTAACCAACATCTGGTACCGATGAAGCAGGTCATTGAGCCGCAGTTTGAAGCACGCAGTGATTTTGACGTATTTGCCGATCTGGCGGAGATGCTCAAGCCTGGCGGTAAGGCGGTCTACACCGAGGGCAAAGATGAAATGGCGTGGCTGAAGCAGTTCTATGATGCCGCGCAAAAAGCCGCCCGCGCCCAGCGTATCGCCATGCCTCAGTTCAACGCGTTTTGGCAGCAAAACAAACTGATCGAAATGCGTGAGAATGAAAAGAATAACAAATATGTACGCTACGCGGATTTCCGCAGCGATCCGGTGATGAATGCGCTTGGAACGCCGAGCGGTAAGATAGAAATCTACTCAAAAACGATTGAAGGCTATCAATACAAAGATTGCCCGCCGCATGCGTCATGGATTGAACCCGATGAATGGAAAGGAACTGCGGATAAAGATCAACTGCAGCTACTGACGGCGCACCCGGCACATCGTCTGCATAGTCAGTTGAACTACGCTTCGCTGCGCAAAGAGTACGCGATTGCCAATCGTGAGCCGGTAACGATTCACCCGGATGATGCGAAAGCCAGAGGTATTGCCGAGGGCGATCTGGTACGCGTATGGAACGCGCGTGGACAGGTGCTGGTGGGGGCACACATCAGTGACGGTATCAAACCGGGAATCATCTGTATCCATGAAGGCGCATGGCCAGATATTGAGAACGGTATCTGCAAAAATGGCGGCGCGAACGTGCTGACGGCGGATATCCCAACCTCAAGGCTGGCGAATGGCTGCGCGGGGAATACCAGCCTGGTATACGCAGAGAAATTCACCGGCGAAGCGCCAAAACTCACCGTCTTTGATGAGCCAGCAATCGTCACTCTGTAATGATGGTTGAAAAGCGGGGGCCGTAAGGCTCCCGCTTTTTATTGCTTTTTCGGCAATGTCTTACCGCCGTTACTCTGCCAGCACAATCACATCTCCCGTTGCCGGGGCGTCAGTTCCCGGTAGCCACAATCGACCCCACGAACCGGTGCAATGACAGCCGAGTAGTTTTTCTGGTTGTTGTTGCTTAATAAATTGTCGGGTTCGCCATAGCTTAGCGGGGGAGGCGGTGCGTAAATGGAACCCACCGACGAGGGCGTAAATTTGGTTAACGCCGGTGATGTTTTGGCAATGGCGTACGATATTCTCTATTCCCCGATGCCCGCATCCGGTAATGATGACTAACCCGCGATCAGATTTATAGATCAATACGCCTTCGTCGCTGATGTAATCCGGTTGAGGTGTTTTCTCGCTAATAACGCCATAGGCCTGTGGAGTGGCGACACTAATTTCCCCGGACCACAAAAATCGATCGCTGATCGCCAACGGTTCACGGGTGTATTCCATGATTAGTCGAGAGTAGTCGTTATCACGCGAGAGTTTTTTTATTTTTCTTGGCGTTCCCGCCAGGGTTATTGAGGCGTACCGTTCGAAGGCTATTTGGGGATGGCAAATGATACGACTGTTATCCGTCAGCCACGGCACGCCGCCACAGTGATCGTAATGGCCGTGCGAAAGAACCACGGCGGTCAATTGCGTCAGGTCTACGCCCATTTGCGCGGCGTTAAGTATGAAGCTGTCGTCCGGGCCGGTATCAAATAGTATGGTGGTGGTTTCATCCTGAACTAACAGACTTAATCCAGGCTTTGCCCGTAATGATTTATCTGCGCTCGCAGCGCGCCTGTTTTCAAGCAATACCGTGAGGGTTAATGCCATGCCTGACTCCAGTATTAAAACGGCATACTGTAATACATGACCGTTGAGAGCGCTGTGATCGCAGCGCTCTTTGTGCTGACTTAGCGGTGATAGTAATGGCCGTCATCATCGGAGTGATGGTGACTATGCCGCCACGCATGCTGGTTCTCCCTTTGCTCACGCTCCTGGCGTTCATGCTCTTTATCACGGTTGGCTTCACGGTTTTTGTGATTAGCGATCGCCGTGGCAACTGCTGCGGCCCCAATACCAGCAGCGGCTGCAGAAAGATAAGGATGTTCGGCACAGCCCGACAGACTAGCCATAATAACCAACGTGGAAATCAGTTTTTTCATTGTGGCGGTATCCGTTACTCGCGCACAATTTTGCCATCATTCCCGGCATCGCTGTCATTCCAGCTACCGCGACCATTCGTTTTAATGGTGTAAGTGGCATAGCCGACACGGAAGGTCATCGTATCCTGATAGGTATTTACGTCACGCACTTCATTACCATTGACGTACACGCTGGAACCCTCGACGTGAATATCAACGCTGCGTTGACCATTGGCAAATTTGGCTACGTAATTTCCGCTGAATTTGCCGTAAATATCGGCATTATCGTGGTTATCCCGGTCAGCGGTATTTTGCTGCTCTTCACCATGATGATGATGACGGCTCTGCTGGCTGTTGCCGTTCTCAATAAAACCATGATCGCGGTTCCACTGATAGGATTTATTGATATCGCAGCCATTGAGTTCACTCATTTGTGTACAACCTGAATGTTCATACTTTTTCTGCATTGCCGGGGTAATTGCGCATGCTGTTGTGGCCGTTGTCAGGCCGAGGACAAAGAGGGTCAGCAGACGTTTTTTCATTTTTTTGCTCACTATCATCATTAAGTTTATTTATAGGAATACGAACTGTTCGAATGTCATGTTTACGACGACGGCAGTCTCCCATTAAATATTAATGACGCATACCAGGGGGAATCCTAATTTATATTAATGGTGAGAGCGTGGGGGGCTGTAATATGCAACATTACAAGCAGGTGAATTACGTAGTTTATACAAGTAAGATAAAACGCTTAATTATATTTACTTTTTAATGAAGTGTTTAAAGAAATATTAATATTGACATTAATGGCAGGAACGCAGGCTTGTATATGTACAGGCCTGCGTGGCGCGTTTTGTCCGCAATATTCATACATAGTGAATTGATGGACATTTTATTCAACACAGAACAACGTTACCCTTGCGCGGGGATCTGTGCGCGGTGCTGCCTGGCCTGAACCTCATGGGCATATGAATGACCGTTATTCACTGACTGGTGAACGACCATCGCTTTTTCATGTTTATTCATTTGTGAAAAGGGGCGAGCCTGGGATGGCGTTGACGTTGAATTATTCGTCTGCGCGACGTGTTCTTGCGCCATTTGTTGATGTGCAGGGGCACTGCTGTTATTCATCATTTCATGGGCTGCTGCGGCCTGCTGATGCATTTTGGGTGTGTCTGCCGCATTAACGCCAGCTGAAATAAAAAACGCGATAGCGAAAAAAGAGGATATCTTATTCATCATATTTCTCCTGTTTGGGTTTACGGAAGAAATTATAATTGGTGAGGGCTGTCAGCGGCGTGACAGGACTATGACGGTTATGTCAGAGAATCGGTGATGATATATATCGTTCATACTTCAAGCTGCATATGCGTTGGCTGCGCTCGTTCACCCCAGTCATTTACTTAAGTAAGTGACCGGGGATTACCTCTCTTGCCGCCTTCCTGCAACTCGAATTGTTTAAGGTATCAACGCCATTACCATAAATTACATCGCATGCTTGGGCAGCGTCAGAATAAAACGGGTGGCAAGCTGATCGGATGTCACCGAGACTTTCCCCTGATGGGCGATAACAATCGATTTCACAATCGCCAGGCCAATACCGCTGCCTTCGCCTTTACGCTGTCGCGAAGGGTCAACCCGATAAAAACGATCAAATAGCCGCGATAGATGCTGTGGGGGAATGGGGGGGCCGGGATTTTCCACGACTATCTGGACCAGGCCATCCGCCTCTTTCACCCGCACGGTTACCGACTCGCCTTTTGGCGTGTAGCGCATGGCATTTGAAAGCAGATTACTCATTGCCCGGCGTAGCATTAACGGATCGCCTGAAACCCAGCATGCGCGTCCTTCAAAACGTAAGCCAACCTCGCGCTCTTCTGCCCAGGCTTCGAAAAAGTCGAACACTTTACCAACCTCATCGGCCAGATTAAGCGCTGTCTTTTCCGGGATAAGCTGATTGTTGTCTGCCTGCGCCAGAAACAGCATGTCGCTTACCATTTTCGACATACGACCAAACTCTTCAAGATTGGAATACAGCACGTCTTCCAGCTCTTTTTGGCTACGGGTTTGGCTGAGCGCAATTTCCGTTTGTGTGACCAGGTTGGTTATTGGCGTGCGGATCTCATGGGCAATATCCGCCGAGAAGTTCGACTGACGTTTAAATACATCCTCGATGCGTTCGATCATGTGATTAAACGAACTTACCAGTTGTTCCAGTTCAATAGGGACCGCTTGCGGATCGAGGCGCACATCAAGATCTTTTGAGGTGATATTTTGGATGCGCCGACTGACATTACGGATCGGTTCATGGCCTTTATACACAGCGAACAGCACGATAAATACAATCATCATGCTAATCAGCGATGCCGTCATAATCAGTTTGTTTTTCAGGTCGTTAATATAGTGCAGATGAAAATCGATCGATAACGCCAGATACAACGTATACGCCGCTTTTCCATCAGTCAGCTTTCCTACCGGTAGGCGAATCATTCGCCAGTTAGACGACGTTTTTTGTCCGTGAATATGTTTGGACGTTTGCAGTGTTGGGCCGGATATAATAAAAACATCGCTGGCATGGGCATTTTTATCCGGTCTTGCGCTGGCGATAAATTGCCGGAGATCCGGCGCATTTGGCGAATGAAAAATGGCTTTCTGCTTACTGTCTTCCAGAGAAATAATGACGTTCGAGTAGCCCTCAACCACGTTTTTTAGCGTTTCCAGACGGCGTGATTCCGGCTCGTTGGGTTGGTTAATAATCCGCTCCAGCGTGGCGCTGATCTCTTGTAAATCATTGATGTCCTGCTCGGCGAAATGGACCTTCACGGAGTGGATCATTATCCATGCAAAGGCGAAAAATGAAGCGATCGTCGCCAGACTGATAAAAAAGGTCAGTCGTGTTGCCAGCGAAAAAGGGCGCCGCCATCGTTTACTGGGCATCAGGAACCTCAAGCATATATCCCACGCCGCGTACGGTCTGAATCAGTTTCGGCTCAAAATCGTTATCAATTTTGGCGCGCAGACGCTTAACGGCGACGTCGATGGCATTGGTATCGCTGTCAAAATTCATATCCCAGACCTGGGAAGCGATCAGCGAGCGGGGTAAAACTTCCCCTTGATGACGCAGGAAAAACTCAAGCAGGGTAAACTCTTTGCTGGTCAGAGTAATACGCGTCCCGCTGCGGGTGACTTTTCTGCTGACCAGATCGACCATTAAATCCGCGACCTGAAACTGGCTTTCGACAATCACCGCCGCCCCGCGGCGCAGCAGCGTTCTGACCCGCGCCAGCAGTTCGGCGAAGGCGAACGGTTTGACCAGATAATCATCAGCGCCTAATTCCAGACCCTTAACCCGATGTTCAATGGTACCCAGCGCGGTGAGGAGAAGAATGGGCATCCCTTTGTTAGCGGAACGCAGCATCCGTACGATATCCCAGCCGTTTACATCCGGCAGCATGATGTCGAGTATGAGCAGGTCGTAATCGCCGGTCATCGCCAGGTGGTACCCGTTCAGGCCGTTATCCGCTAAATCCACGACAAAACCCGCTTCCGTCAGGCCTTTCGTCAGGTATTCACCGGTTTTTTTCTCATCTTCGACTATCAACACCTTCATCGCATTCTCCTTCTCACACGGGTTGTGCGGACTTTCAATTCTAGGGAAGCGGGATCGGATAGCAATCGGTTATTGGGAAAATGACAGTTTTGTCATTTTCCTGTCACCGCTTAAACAGAGTCACTTCGTTAAAGTACAACACTATAAATTCCTACATTTTTTAGGGCCATCAGTCCGGTCAGGACGAGAAGAACTATGAGCAAATTTAAGCTTCTTACCCTCAGCGCTGTATTCGTTCTCGCCGGTTGTTCATTGGCGCCGGACTATCAGCGTCCGACATTGCCTGTGCCGCAGCAATTCTCCTTAAGCCAGAACGCCCTGGTTTCTGCACCGGTGGGATATCAGGACACGGGCTGGCGGAGCTTCTTCGTTGACTCTCAGGTAAAGGCGCTGATTGGCGAGGCGCTGGTCAATAACCGCGATTTACGTATGGCAGTGCTAAAAGTTCAGGAAGCGAGAGCGCAATATGGCGTCACGGACGCTGACCGCTATCCGCAAATCACGGCAGGTTCCAGCGGTACTTACAGCGGCAAATTAAAAGGCGATAGCAGCACCGATCGTGAATTCGAAGCTGGACTCAATCTTAGTTTCGATCTGGACTTCTTTGGTCGGCTGAAGAATATGAGTGAAGCCGAGCGACAGAACTTCTTTGCCAGCGAAGAGGCGCGTCGGGCGGTACACATCTCATTAATCTCCAACGTATCGCAAAGTTATTTCAATCAGCGTCTGGCTTATGCACAACTGCAAATTGCCGAAGAAACGCTGCAAAACTATCAGCGTTCTTACGCTTTTGTTGAGAAGCAGTTGCTGACCGGAAGCACCAACGTACTGGCGCTGGAACAGGCGCGGGGCGTGATTGAAAGCACGCGCAGCGAAATCGCGAAGCGTAAAGGTGAACTGGCGCAGGCGAACAACGCGCTGCAACTGTTGCTGGGTACGTACGGGAAATTACCCAACGACCAGATGCGCAGCAGCGGGGATATCAAACCAGTAACGCTGCCGCCATCGCTCTCGTCGCAAATCCTGTTGCAGCGCCCGGATATTTTGGAAGCTGAACACGGATTAATGGCGGCGAATGCCAATATCGGCGCCGCACGAGCAGCGTTTTTCCCGTCGATTACCTTGACCAGTTCAGTTTCCAGCAGCAGCAGCGATCTCTCCAGCTTATTTAATGCGACCAGCGGCATGTGGAATTTTGTCCCCAAAATAGATATTCCCATTTTTAACGCCGGACGTAATCAGTCCAATCTCGACCTCGCTGAAATTCGCCAACAGCAGTCGGTGGTGAATTACGAACAAAAAATTCAGAACGCGTTTAAAGAGGTGGCGGATGCGCTGGTGTTGCGCCAAAGCATTGCCGATCAAATTAGCGGTCAGCAGCGCTACCTGACGTCATTGCAAATCACCTTACAACGCGCCAGAGCGCTTTATCAAAATGGTGCGGTTAGCTACATCGAAGTACTGGACGCTGAACGTTCTTTATTCGCTACGCAGCAATCGCTGCTCGATCTTAATTACGCCCAACAGGTTAATGAAATTAAGCTGTTTGCTGCCTTAGGCGGCGGTTGGGTGGAGTAATCCTTAATATTAATTTTTCAGGAGCATCAAGTATGAATACTACCGCCAAAGCCGTGTTGTTTAGCTTTTTCTCTGTGGTCATGTTTAACGCTCAGGCCAATGAGCATCAGCATGGCGAGATGATGAACATGCAGCCAGCGGCCCAACAGGAAGACGTCATTAGCGCCACCGGGGTGATTGAAGCTATTGATAAAGAAAGTAAAAAAATCACGATCAAGCACGATCCCATTGCCGCGGTGAACTGGCCTGCCATGACGATGCGTTTTACGCGGGTTGCCGACACCAAGGCTGACGATATTAAACCCGGCGATAAGGTTGCGTTTACGTTTGTTCAGCAGGGAAATCTCTCTGTGTTACGCGATATTCACTTCAGTAAATAACGTTCTCGCTGGTCTCTTTTATTCTTGCCCGGATTCTTCGAAATTCGGGTGAGACTATCGCGCAATGGAAATCACTATGGCGTCTTTAAATATTAAAAATACCGCGCTTATTCTCGCTGGCATGATTGCCGGTGGGGTTATTTCTGTCGGTATTTATACTTATTATTCATCAGCAAACGTAACGGCTGAAACCGGGCAGGCTTCGCAAAAAGAAGCCAGAAAAGTGTTGTTCTGGTATGACCCCATGTACCCGAACACGCGCTTTGATAAGCCGGGTAAATCACCGTTTATGGATATGGATCTGATCCCCAAATATGCCGATGAAGAGACCGCGAGCGCGTCAGCGCCTGGCGTGCGTATCGATCCCACTCAGACCCAAAATTTGGGGCTGAAAACAGAACCTGTGCGCCGTGGCCCGCTGCACTATGCGCAAACTTTCCCGGCTAACGTTAGCTATAACGAATACCAGTTTGTTATTGTCCAGGCTCGCTCCGCAGGCTTTATTGAGAAGGTTTACCCGCTAACCGTGGGCGACAAAATTAAGCAAGGTGCGCCGCTTATCGATCTGACGATTCCCGACTGGGTTGAGGCGCAGAGCGAATATTTGTTACTGCGGGAGACCGGCGGCAGCGCGACACAGGTGGAAGGGATTCTGGAGAGATTACGTCTGGCCGGTATGCCGGAAGCGGATATTCAGCGCTTAAAATCGACGCGTAAAATTCAGACCCGCTTTACCCTGAAAGCCCCTATTGATGGGGTGATTACCGCATTCGATTTGCGTACCGGCATGAACATTTCCAAAGACAATGTGGTTGCGAAAATTCAGGGGATGGACCCGGTATGGGTCAGCGCGTCGGTCCCGGAATCTATCGCCTGGCTGATCAAAGACGCCTCGCAATTTACCATCACCGTGCCCGCCTGGCCGGATAAGCCTTTCACCATTAGCAAGTGGAATATCTTACCTAGTGTCGATGCCTCCACGCGTACGCTGCAGATCCGTTTGCAGGTCAATAACCCTGATGAGGCTCTCAAGCCGGGGATGAATGCTTACCTGCAACTGAAAACGCAAAGTGAACCGATGCTGCTGATCCCCTCAAAGGCGTTGATTGATACAGGCACCGAGCAACGGGTGATCACTGTCGATAACGAAGGTCGATTTGTACCGAAGCAGGTTGCGGTATTCCATGAATCTCAAGGGCTGACGGCTATCCGCTCAGGCCTGACTGAAGGTGAAAAAGTGGTGTCCAGTGGTCTGTTCCTGATTGATTCCGAGGCGAATATCTCTGGTGCACTGGATCGTATGCGCGCGCAGAACAGTGGTGCGCAAGACGCATCCGCAAAGCCAGCCCAGGCGACCCATTCACACTGAGGACATGATAAATGATTGAATGGATTATCCGCCGTTCGGTGGCAAACCGTTTTCTGGTGATGATGGGGGCGCTGTTTCTCAGTATCTGGGGAACCTGGACCATCATCAATACCCCGGTTGATGCGTTGCCCGATCTCTCTGATGTTCAGGTGATCGTCAAAACCAGCTATCCAGGGCAGGCACCGCAAATCGTTGAAAATCAGGTGACTTACCCGCTGACCACCACCATGCTGTCGGTACCGGGCGCGAAGACCGTACGTGGTTTCTCGCAGTTTGGTGATTCCTATGTGTACGTCATTTTCGAAGATGGCACCGATCCTTACTGGGCGCGCTCGCGCGTACTGGAGTATCTCAACCAGGTTCAGGGGAAATTACCGGCAGGGGTCAGCGCGGAGATGGGACCGGACGCCACGGGCGTCGGCTGGATCTTTGAATATGCGCTGGTCGATCGCAGCGGTAAACACGATTTGGCAGAGTTACGTACTCTTCAGGACTGGTTTTTAAAGTATGAGTTAAAAACGATTCCGAACGTGGCAGAGGTGGCCTCGGTAGGCGGCGTGGTTAAACAGTACCAGGTTGTTATCGACCCGATGAAGCTGACGCAATATGGCATCAGCCTGGCGGAGGTGAAATCTGCACTGGATACGTCGAATCAGGAGGCGGGCGGCTCGTCTGTTGAGATGGCTGAAGCGGAATATATGGTCCGCGCCAGTGGGTATCTACAAACGCTTGATGACTTCAATAATATCGTCCTGAAAACAGGGGCCGACGGTGTACCTGTTTACCTGCGCGATGTCGCGCGTGTGCAGATTGGGCCGGAAATGCGCCGTGGGATCGCCGAACTGAATGGCGAAGGCGAAGTGGCGGGCGGGGTGGTAATTCTGCGTTCCGGTAAAAATGCGCGTGAAGTGATCTCCGCCGTCAAAGCCAAACTCGACACGCTGAAAAGCAGCCTGCCGGAAGGCGTTGAGGTAGTTACAACATACGATCGCAGTCAGCTCATCGATCGCGCTATTGATAACCTGAGCTATAAGCTGCTGGAAGAGTTTATCGTTGTTGCGCTGGTATGCGCGCTGTTCCTGTGGCATCTGCGTTCGGCGCTGGTAGCGATTATTTCCCTACCGCTGGGACTGTGTATCGCGTTTATCGTGATGCATTTCCAGGGGCTGAACGCCAATATCATGTCGCTTGGGGGCATTGCCATTGCCGTTGGGGCGATGGTCGATGCCGCGATCGTGATGATTGAAAACGCCCATAAGCGGCTCGAAGAGTGGGGACATCAGCATCCGGATGAAAAACTGGATAACGCAACGCGCTGGAAGGTTATTACCGATGCCTCGGTAGAGGTCGGCCCGGCATTGTTCATCAGCTTGCTGATTATCACCCTGTCGTTTATCCCTATTTTCACGCTCGAGGGGCAAGAGGGGCGACTGTTCGGCCCGCTGGCGTTCACCAAAACGTATGCCATGGCAGGCGCGGCGTTTCTGGCTATTGTCGTCATTCCGATCCTGATGGGATTCTGGATCCGTGGCAAAATTCCGGCGGAAAGCAGTAACCCGCTTAACCGTTTCCTGATCCGTATTTATCATCCGCTGTTGTTGAAGGTGCTGCATTGGCCTAAAACCACCCTGCTGGTGGCGGTACTTTCAATACTGACGGTTATCTACCCGCTGAATAAAGTCGGTGGTGAATTCCTGCCGCAGATTAACGAAGGCGATCTACTGTATATGCCGTCAACCCTGCCGGGGATTTCGGCGGCGCAGGCGGCGGATATGCTGCAAAAAACCGACAAGCTGATCATGACCGTTCCGGAAGTGGCGCGTGTGTTTGGTAAAACCGGTAAGGCGGAAACCGCAACGGATTCCGCGCCGCTGGAAATGGTCGAAACAACGATCCAACTGAAGCCGCAGGATCAGTGGCGTCCGGGGATGACGATGGACAAAATCATCGCCGAACTCGACAAAACCGTGCGCTTGCCAGGGCTGGCGAACCTGTGGGTTCCGCCTATTCGTAACCGTATCGACATGCTTTCTACCGGCATCAAAAGCCCGATTGGGATAAAGGTGTCAGGTAATGTTCTGGCTGATATCGACGCCACGGCGGAACAAATCGAAGAGGTAGCCAGAACCGTGCCGGGCGTCGCTTCGGCGCTGGCTGAGCGGCTGGTGGGCGGGCGCTATATTAATGTGGCCATTAATCGGGAGAAAGCAGCCCGCTACGGTATGACCGTTGGCGCGGTACAGCTGTTTGTCACCTCCGCGGTAGGAGGCGCGATGGTGGGCGAAACGGTGGAAGGGATTGCACGTTATCCGATTAACCTTCGCTATGCGCAGAGCTATCGTGATAGCCCGGAAGCGCTGCGTAATCTGCCTATTCTGACGCCCATGAAGCAGCAAATCACGCTGGCTGATGTTGCAGATGTGACAGTGGTTTCTGGTCCGTCGATGTTGAAAACCGAAGATGCGCGACCCACCAGCTGGATTTATATCGACGCCCGCGACCGTGACATGGTTTCGGTGGTGAACGATCTGAAAAAAGCGATCGCTGAAAACGTACAGTTAAAGCCGGGGACCAGCGTGGCGTTTTCCGGGCAGTTCGAGCTGCTTGAACGCGCCAGCCATAAGCTCAAACTGATGGTGCCGATGACGCTGATGATTATCTTCGTCCTGCTTTATCTGGCTTTCCGTCGTTTTGGTGAAGCGCTGCTGATTATCACCAGCGTGCCCTTTGCGCTGGTAGGAGGGATCTGGTTCCTCTACTGGATGGGGTTCCATATGTCGGTTGCGACCGGAACCGGGTTTATCGCCCTGGCTGGCGTTGCCGCGGAGTTTGGCGTAGTGATGCTGATGTACTTGCGCCATGCTATTGAAGCCGAGCCTGCGCTGGAAAATCCGCAAACCTTTACGGCGGATAAGCTGGATGAAGCGTTGTATCACGGCGCGGTGCTGCGCGTGCGTCCGAAAGCGATGACCGTGGCGGTGATTATCGCGGGCCTGTTGCCAATCTTGTGGGGGACAGGGGCGGGCTCAGAAGTGATGAGCCGCATTGCCGCGCCGATGATTGGCGGCATGATTACCGCGCCATTGCTGTCGCTGTTTATTATTCCGGCAGCTTATAAGCTGATGTGGCTGCACAGGCATCGTAGCTAAAAGTAATGCCTTGAAGCGCTCGCCTGCGTCGGTTTTGTTGCCGAAGCAGGCGGTGCGTTATGCCGCCAACGCTTTCACGCGTTTGCGGTACTCGCCCGGCGTGCAGCCAAATCCCCGTAAAAAGACTTTGTGAAACGATGATTCGCTGGCGTAACCCACCGACTCGGCAATAACGATCAACGGCTGCGATCCGCGTGACAGCATCTGGGCGGCGAATTGCAGGCGTAGCTCGGTTAACACCGCCAGCGGCGTGGAGTTTGATACTTCACGGAATAGCTGCGCAAAGCTGGCCCGCGACATATGGGCACGCTTTGCCAGTTCTTCGACAGTCCAGGGAAAAGCCGGTGACTCCAGCATCATGAAGACAACGGCACCCAGCCTTGGGTGCAGCAGTAAATTCAGCACATTTTTAGCGGGTGTCGGCTGGGCTAGCCACTCGCGAACGGCTAACGCGAACAGCGTAGCGCATTGCTGGCTGCAAACGATGTTGGAGCCAGGCAGATCGTTGATGTATTCCTGCTGCATCAGCGCAATCATGGCCTTCAGCCAGTGGCTAATGGGACTGTTATCTTCTGGTGCCAGTATTAATATTTCCGGAAGGGCGGTTAAAAAATAGCGTGAAGATGCCTGCAATCGCAGGCTTCCGCAGACAATATGCGTTTGTTCTTCCCCTGTTTGGCACAGCCGATGCGCGGAGTTTTGAGGCAGAATGACTATTGTTCCTGGGCGTAACGTAGAAGACGTTCCGTCTGGCATATCCAGTTGAGCAAATCCCTGGGTTACCGTATGCCAGCGGATAACGGACAGCTCACCCGCCGCGTGCGGCAGTTGCCAGTCCCTGCTCAGCAGGCAGTTTTGATCAATCGAGCCCTGCGGGTCGTTAAGCATAAGTAATCGGCTAAGTGCATCCATAAAGACTCCTGAGCAGTTCTTGTTGATGCTTGTCGAGATGAAGTAACGCTGTTACTCATTATTTATTAAATAAATTTATGGTATTAGTTTATTTCCTCGATGGATTGAGTGGAAGATAGATAGTAGTGATTTAGACGATTTGACAGTAATTTGCGCGATATGGATACATTGTTCATGCATCGTTAAACCTATACTTCAGTTCAACAAACGAACAGTGACATGGCGGAGAGACAGCATGAATCAGTATCAGGCGATTATTATCGGATTTGGCAAAGCGGGTAAAACGCTGGCGGCTACCCTGGCGAAAACGGGCTGGCGAGTGGCGATTATTGAACAGTCAAACACCATGTATGGCGGGACATGTATCAATATCGGCTGCATTCCCACCAAAACCCTGGTACACGATGCTGAACTTCAGCATGACTTTGCTGCGGCGATGCAGCGCAAGGCCTCCGTTGTCAGCTTTCTGCGTGATAAAAACTTCCATAATCTTGCCGATCTGGAAAATGTAGATGTGATTGAAGGTCGTGCTGAATTCATTGATAACCATACGGTGCGGGTCGTGCAGCCAACAGGCGCGATTGAGCTAAGCGGCGAAAAGATCTTTATTAATACCGGCGCACAGGCAACGATGCCAAACGTGGCAGGGGTAATGACTACACCGGGCGTGTTTGACAGTACCGGGTTGTTAAATTTGACGCAACGTCCGGAACGTTTGGGGATTTTGGGCGGCGGTTATATTGGTGTTGAATTCGCATCAATGTTTGCCAACTTTGGCAGTAAGGTCACCATTTATGAAGCCGCCCCACTGTTTTTAGCCCGCGAAGATCGGGATATTGCCGACGCTATCGCCAACATTTTACGCGACAAAGGGGTTGAGATTATCCTTAATGCCAGGGTGCAGGCGGTTTCGTCCCATGACGGCGCGGTGCAGGTGCAAATGCCGGAAGGCGTCCAGACTGTGGATGCGCTACTGGTGGCATCGGGTCGCAAACCGGCAACTGAAAATCTGCAGTTGCAGAAAGCGGGTGTGGATGTCAACGCGCGCGGTGCCATTGTAGTGAATAAATATCTGCGTACTTCGGCAGACAATATCTGGGCCATGGGCGATGTGACGGGGGGGTTACAATTTACCTATATCTCGCTGGATGACTTCCGTATTGTGCGCGACAACCTGTTAGGCGAGGGATTACGTAACACCGGCGATCGCCAAAACGTACCGTATTCTGTCTTTATGACGCCGCCGCTTTCCCGTGTGGGGATGACAGAAGAACAAGCTCGCGCCAGCGGCGCGGCGGTCCAGGTTGTCACCCTGCCTGTCGCGGCTATCCCGCGTGCACGGGTGATGAATGACACGCGTGGCGTACTTAAAGCGGTGGTAAATCGCGAAACGAAACAGATATTAGGCGTATCGCTGCTGTGCGTGGATTCTCATGAGATGATTAATATCATTAAAACCGTTATGGATGCTGGTTTACCTTACACGACATTGCGCGATCAAATATTTACTCATCCGAGCATGAGCGAATCACTGAACGATCTCTTCTCTCTAATAAAATAATAATATAGTTTGCATGATTGCCCCACCTGTGTGGGGCTTTTTTTTATCATATATAAAGAAATACTCATGAACAGTTATTCTGGTGTTATGGAGGAAATAAGATAAGCAATAATGTTTTATTCTATTACGAGTGAAATCACTTGTTAATGGAAATAGAAATGAACATGCTTAAAACTTCATTATTGTTGACTGCTTTACTGACTGCGCCGGTGACATTTTCTGCACTGGCACAACAGCCAGTCGAAGTAGCCCGCGTCAGCGTGTCGGCAATTGCCGCTGCACCTTCTGTTGTTGAACATGCAATCGCCAGGCTGGCGCAGGAAAAGAAGGCAACTTCCTGGAAAATTACCTCAATGCGCATTGATAGCAGCACTCACGCAACCGCAATTTTGTACAAGTGAGGAGAGTCTGAATGGAAAAGTATCTGCGTTTACTCAGCAAGGGCGATAGAATTGGATTAACATTGATTCGCCTGAGTATTGCCATTGTTTTTATCTGGATTGGCTTATTGAAATTTGTACCTTACGAAGCCGATAGTATTACGCCATTTGTTGCCAATAGTCCGGTAATGTCATTTTTTTATGAACATCCAGAAGAATATAAGCAGCATTTAACCCACGAAGGTGAGTTTAAACCGCAGGAGCGGGAATGGCAGAAGGCGAATAACACCTATACGTTCTCCAATGGTCTGGGCGTAGTCGAAGTGCTGATCGCATTGCTGGTGCTGGCTAATCCTGTTAGCCGTTGGTTGGGATTAATTGGTGGCGTACTGGCATTTGCTACTCCGATTGTGACGTTATCATTTTTAATTACCACACCGGAAGCATGGGTGATGCCACTGGGCGATTTGCACCACGGTTTTCCGTACTTGTCAGGAGCCGGGCGTCTGGTGTTGAAAGACACATTAATGCTGGCGGGAGCGGTGATGATCATCGCAGATTCATCGCGATCAATTATTAAGCAAAAGTATTGAATTTTTAACGTTGTACCCTCTGTAAGACAGTAAGCCTCTATAGTTCGATTCGGTAATTACCGGGCCAGCAGGATGCTGGCCTTTTTTCTGCCCTAAGGTAAATTCATTTTACATGTGAATTATAATTATTCACTTTTTCACAATAACTAGTCGGAGCTATATTCCTGGTTAATGATATAGTGCCGTAAGCATTTTCTCTTCTTCTTGCGATAGCACGCCAGTCCGCATACTGCGTGGTCCTTCCATCAAAACCCATTCATTTCCCTCTATTTTTTTTCTGTGTAGTTCTTGCTATTTGTTATCTCAAAATGACATCTCAAAAAAATTTATTATTCTCTTTTGTTATAGTTAGCCAACAACTTCATGTGGTTTTAGGCATGGCTTCAGCTAGAATTAACTTTGATTAAATGTTTTTACGTATCAATAAATGGCTAAAGATAGTTAAAAACTTAATTTTTAACCAACTGTTCGACATGGAATCCACTATGGTAATTAAGCACCAGGGGTGGATGCTGATCTTGCGTTTTGTGAGTAACCACAAGCGAGACATATCTTAAATATGGAAATAAGGGTTTTAGAATGAGCTTTGGATTAGCAAAGGACAACAAGTTTGAAATCATCGCTACCCTTCGTGAAGAGTTGCACAAGAAAACGAAACTGGAAGTGTTATGTGAAAACCATAGTGTTATCACGCAGTTAGAGAAGATTGATTTCGAGCGGTTTGTCATCTCCGGACACGAAGATATTGTTCCTGAAAAGGTCCAGTACTTTATCCTGCACAGTGAAAGTGGGATTGTAAAATTTAGTGCCAGATTCGAACAAACCTTATCAGCAGGTGCACAAGCAGGATTATCCTACTTCATCCCAGATATGATTTTCTTTGCCCAGCAGCGACAAAATCAGCGTTTTTCCTTCCTGAAGGGTTACGACTTTTTCTGTTTTGGTCGTTACAAAAACGGAGAAAACTACTCTCTGAAGATTAAAAACATCTCGCAGGGCGGTTGTGCATTAATTGTTAAAGATGTGAACTCCCGTTTTCTCTATAAAGATGCGGTGATTAAAAATGCCGCGCTGGATTTTGATACGTTTGGCAGTTTACAGCTGGATTTGAAAGTGATCGATGTCGTCATGATCAATGAATTTGATGAGGATAATCAATTGTATGCCTGTCATCAGATCTCATGTGAGTTCGATTTTAAAAATCGTCGTGAAGAGGCAGAGGTCGAAAAGATTATTATTAAATTTTTAATGAGTAACAAGATTTGATGCTGATAAGGAGCGATGAACAGGATGTTGATGTGTGGCAGTGATAATTTTGTGGGCAACGGTTTGTTCGCCTACCTGACAAGCAAACATGTACCGATACAAACATTCCAGTTTGAGGATATGTTGCATCAGTCATCATTATGCCAGCATCAAACCATGGTTTTTAATATCATTGATAACGAACAACCATGTTCAGCTATCGTGCAGTTTTTGAATAAAAACCGCTTCAAGTTTTATAATAATGTCGTGGTAATTATTGCTGATAGTTTGGTGGCGAAATTATGTGTAGAGTTATTATATGTTGAAAAAACGATAGTTTTGACGGAGAAATCTTCACTGCGCGATTTCGGTCAACTGGCGTCGTTAACGGCCGGGAAATGGAATCCCCGGCTGTATCGCTCACAGAAAAGATTAACCGAGAGAGAGCAGCAGATTCTGAGTTTATTGGTAAACGGATATACCGCGAGAGAAATTTCAGAGTTAGTCAGCCTGAATTATAAAACTATCCAGGCGCATAAAATGAGGGTCGTCACCAAGCTGGGACTGACCAATACCTCGGAATTAAATAAATTAATTGTCAGATTTACCCATCGTATGTCTTTTTTACCCTAACCTGGCCATTCTATTCTGATGTAACACACCTAATAGTAGATACAATTCGGGAGTGATATTGACTGGTTTTTAATTTTTATGATTTGTTGAGGGAGAGAGGAATGTTTAATTCTAGTGAGGTGTTAACCGCGCTTGAAAAGGCATTGAATACCAGTCAGCTTTATATGGTTTATCAACCAATTTTTAATTTGCGTAATCAGCGTATTAGCGGGTTTGAAGCATTAATGCGTTGGAATAGCCCCCAGATGGGGATGATCTCTCCCGATATTTTTATTACCTTGCTGGAAGACAGCGGCAATATCATGTCAATTGAAGATATGGTTACCCACACTCCCTGGGATGTGGCAACCCGTTGGCCAGAGCCCCTTGTATTGTCCGTCAATATTTCCGCGCTTGAATTCTGCGATCCGCTGTTACCCCAACGCGTCAGAAAAAATCTTACTGTATGTGGTCTCCCGCCTCATCGATGCCAGATAGAGGTCACGGAAACGTCGCCGCTGTGCGACAGTCAAGTCGCGGCTAAAAATATGACGGAGCTGAAGGCGATAGGGGTCAAAATTGCCCTTGATGATTTTGGAACCGGCCACGCCAATCTTAACTATCTGTTGAAATATCCTTTTGATACCTTAAAAATTGATAAGGAATTTATCGCCGGCATTGAACCCGATACCCGCTCAACAAAGATTGTCGAGGGTATAATTTCACTGGCGCACAATTTTGGTATTGAAGTTCTTGCTGAAGGGGTGGAAACCCAGTCCGAACTGGACCGGCTGATGCAGATTGGTTGTGACAAAATTCAAGGCTTTTTCATTTCTCCCCCAGTGTTAGCAGAAGAGATCCCGTTACTCCTGACGCAGTATAATCCTTAATCTTCTCCCTCTCTGTTGTTCCCCTGAATCTCGTTTGTTTCGCGTTGCCAGAGGGCCGCTCCCGCGCTTTTCCTGCCTATAAAAATAAGTCCGTAGGCCTGATACGTTAAGCGCATCAGGTAGCTTTGTATCTGTGACAGGCAAAAAAAAAGCCCCCTGTTAAACAGAGGGCTAGCGAGTTTATGTCAGCTTAGAACGATTTCTTAAAGCCAATTGATGCATTAACCGGCGCTTCAACCTGCGACTTACTGCCACCGTTACTAAATTGCGTACCCAGTTCTCCGTAAACCTGCAGGTTTCTGTCTATAGACCATGACAGACCGGCTGCAACTTCAGTGCTGGAGTACTGTTGTGAAGACTCAAGCGTGGTGGTGGCTACCGCATTGCTAAAGTGCGTTTTGTCTTTTGAACCCAGACCCTGCCAGACGTTGACCCTGCCGTAAGGCTGGAATTTGCCATGGTTGGTGTCATAGTCAGCGACCAGACGCACGCCCAGACGGGCGGTAAAGGAATCCGCGGTATCCATTTTCACTTTCGTTTGGGTCACACCATCAAGCCGCCCGTTATCAAAGTCGCTGTATTGATAGATCAACTGAGCCTGAGGTTCCAGACTCCATGCGCTGGCGCCTAAACGGAACGATTTACCCACTTCTGTTGACGCCGTCAGCGTGTTGCCTCTGACGGTATACGAGCCGTTGTTACCGGTCGCCGCCAGGCGGGATTTATGGTTACCGTATTGCAGGACGTTATCAACATACATCCCGTCGCCCGAGAACCAGGTGGCGTAGCCGCCGACATAAAACGCGTTGTCGTCGATGTTGCCGCCTTTGCCGTCGCTGCCTGTCTTCGTGCCTTTCACGTTGCTGTCGATATCAAGAATGCTGGTATACATCCCGGCTTTCCAGCTTTCGTTGGCATACATATCGACGCCAACCTGAATCCCCATGGTGTGGGAGCTGGTTTGCGTTCCAGCCGCATCATCCAGTTTGGTTTTACCGGAGTAGCCAATCATTCTTGCCCAGGCGCGATTGTCTTCATCAATACCCGGTTTAACCTCGTCACCCATACGCTGGTGCATGTTGCCTAACAGGCTGATGTCGCCCTGACGAACGACGCTGGCGAGACCAGAATACAGCATAGTTTCTGGACGATATTCGCTTCTCAGATACCAGTTTTCACCCTGACCCTGAGCGTTGCCCGCATGCAGTTGATACTCAAATGCGCCTGCTGCCATACGATCGGCGGCAAGATGGAAGGCGTCTCGTGACGTTTGTGCCGTAGTGGTTGCGCCATTGAGCGCGGTTACCACTTCGATACCATCACCAATGGTTGGTGCGCCGAGACCAGAACCATCGACATCCAATAGCGTACTACCGCTGGCTTTACCGCCATCGATAATCAGACGGTCGGCAATGCCTGCGCCGCTGCCATTTTGTGTGGCCGCCATGTTGATAGTCCCTTTTTCGCCGGTGTAATCCCCTTTGACGGTTAACGTTGTGCCAGTCTGCTGGCCGATGAGTGAAACATCGCCGCCGTTGCTCAGTCCCGCTACCGTCTGGTTGTAACCTTGCGTGTTGAGGGTGGTGTCAGCGACAACGTAGTGGTGTGATGCGCTACTCAGAGTGTTGGTATTACCCGCCTGCAGTACACCGTTGGCAATCAGCGTTGCGCCGCTGTAGCTGTTTTCACCATGCAACTCCGTAACACCGCTGCCGGTTTGATGCAGTTGGCCTTCGCCGCTGATATTACCGGTCAGCGCCAGGGTATCGCCACGATTGACGTTGAGTACGCCGTTATCAACGATATCCCCCTGAATGCTGCCGATATCACCGCCGTTACCCAGCTGTAAAACGCCTTGCTCGATGGTGGTGCCACCGGTGTAGGTGTTATCCAGCGTCAGGGTGAGGGAACCTTTACCGGTTTTGGTCAACTGACCGTTACCTTCGACTTCCGTCAGCAGAGAAACGTTATGTCCGTTGGTGTCGAATGTCCCGCCGCCGGATTCCAGAGTCACCTGACGAGCGGTATCAAACGCTTCACCATATTTCAGCGTACCACCATTAAAGGTAATTCCCGTCTCTGGTGCGCCAAGGTTGGTATCACCCGCTACCTGCAGCGTACCTGAGGTGATGGTGGTTCCACCGCTGTAAGTATTGTCGCCAGTGAGGATGAGCGTACCGAGGTCGCCTTTATTCAAGCCGCCGGTGCCGCGGATCACGCTGTCGATAGTCGCGGTGTAGTTAGCGCCGTCTACTGTGCCATCGCCGACGCGAATCAGCGTATTAGCCGTATCGGTGGTAATGGCTTCACCGCCCACGCGATAACCATCGGTGGCGAACTGTGCGCCACTGATGATGACGTCGCCTTTGCTGTTATCGACGGTTACGTTGCCCGCTTCACCCTGGAAGACGGCGAACGCAGCATCGGTAAACGGTGCATTCAGCGCGCCTTCTGGCGTTGATTCATCCGTAGTCCAGTTGTCATTACCCTGGCTGGATTGCCAGATACCGTCGCCGCCGTTGATGACGCCGTTGTTTTTCAGCTCGCCATTCTCACCGCCGGTGCCGTCCCAGAAACGCAGCGTCAGCCCGGCATGGTTGACCAGGTTAACCTGGTTTTTAACCGAGGTTTGTACGTACAGGCTGTCCGCAGCTTCCGGCGCGTCGGCAATGTCCATCACATTGTTGGTTAATGTGCCGGTATAGTTGATGACGCGGTAAACACCAACGTCAAAGCTTCCGCCTGGAGAGGTCTGGATATTGAGCTTACCATCGAGCGTCAGATCGCCATTCACATCAATCAGGTCATTGAAGGCTCCGCCTGGGGTATAGGCCTGACCAAACTGGTAATCAAGCTGTGCGTTATCGCTGAGCGTCAGTGAACCGGTAGTCAGTTTACCCACGCTATTGATGGCCGCACCCGCGGTAATATGGCCGTCATCCAGTACATCAACCGCGCCGCCGATAATACCGTTCCCGCCGAGCGTTGCCCCAGATTTCACCGTCACCTGACCGGTCGCGGCAGACTGATTACCGTTGACCAGCAGTACGCCTTCATTGACGTCCGTGGTGCCGGTCCAGGTGTTATCGCCGGTCAGCGTTAACGTGCCGTCACCGATTTTCACCAGGCTGCCGTCGTTGCCGCTGATAATGCCGCTGATGGTGTCATCAAGATGCAGATTACCCAGCGACAATTCTTTATTGCCCAGTTCGACATTCCCAGCGCCGGACAACGAGCCGATAGATGTTGCGCTGTCGACTGCGCTGATATCGACCTTGCCGCCAGCCAGGTTTTTAACGACGGTATTCTCTGCTAGCGCCTGGTCCGCAAAGGTCATCAGTCCGCTGTTATTCACGCTAGCAGAACCACCGCTGGCGTTTTCTTCCAGCGCCAACGTACTGTCTTTTGACACGTTAACCGTCGCCTCGCCCGCGGTGGCGTTATCGGTTAACAGCGCTTTCGCTGTGCCCGTCAGGTTCAGTTTTGCGCTCGCGGCGGTGACGTTATCCGCCAGTGTTAACAGGCTGTCGGCGATGTTCATGGTCAGGGATTTCAGGCTGGTCTCTGTTCCGCTGACATTGAGCGTCGCCCCGTTATTGACGTTCACGGTGCTGCTTTCATTGCTACCTAAGGCCCCGGTTTTGCTGACGTTGACCGTCACATTGTTGGCATTTCCGGTACCGGCAATTTCTGTGTCGCCTTTATAGCTGTTCGCGCGATTGAGCGACAAGGTACTGCCCGCATCGCTTGAGCTGCTGGTGACTTTCAGTTTACCGTCGCCGGTAATCTCACCGGTTGGCGTGAAGTTATGTGAATTGAGGTCAAACACCGCCGCGTTATCATTCGCGCCCAGCGCAATGGTGCGATTGCTGGTCAGGTCCGCACCCATCTGCAGCGTGGAGCCATTGTTGATAGCCAGGTCGGTTCCGCTCTGACCGAGGTTGCTGTCGGCGGAAATCTGCAACGTACCGCCATCAATGCGTGTGCCGCCGCGATACGCGTTATCACCGCTGAGGATCAGACGGCCAAGGTCGGTTTTCACCAGCGTCAGCTTGTCAGTCGTGCTGGCTTCGCGGATGACGGACTCAATGGTCGCGGTATAGTTTTGCCCCGCGCCACCCGCGCCAACGCGCAGCAGCAGTTCACCGGTTCCCGGCGTCTGGCCGGCGTGGGTCGCGTTTTCCGTGGTGGCATAAGCGTTAAGTGCGTCGCCTTTAACGACATAGCCATCGGCGTCAAACTGTGCCCCGGAGAAGTTAACTTCTCCTGCGGCGTTATCCACGGTAACGGTGCCACCTTTGGTGGTGAAGACGGCAAAGGACTTCTGCGCCCAAGGTGCGTTACCTTCGCCCGTTGCCGTGGTCCAGTTGTTATCACCCTGACTGCCGATCGCCATCCATTTGCCATCGCCACCGTCAATTTTGCTGTCGCCCTCAATGCCCGACGCGCCGTGGCTCTGACTTACCGTCGCCCCGTCCCAGAATTGCAGGGTAACGCCGTTGGCGTTCACCAGGTTGACCTGTTTGTCGATAGAGGTCTGGACAAAAATATTGCTCTTATCCTGACTGTCCGGTATTGCGCCCAGCTCCAGCGTCTGGTTATCCAGCGTACCGCCGTAATTATAGATACGGTACACGCCCGGTCCGAAGTTACCGCCTTGCGAAGTGGTAACATCCAGGGTCCCGTCCAGTTGCAGATCGCCTGCCACGTTCACCAGATCGTTTAGCGCACCGCCTGGCGTAAAGGCCTGCCCCAGTTCGAAAGCGGAGGTCGTTTTGCTGCCAAGCTGCAGATTACCGTTAACAGATAGCGTACCCGCACCGCCGTCACCGGCGCTGATGGTTGTGGCATCGTTCATCAGCACGTTACCGCCGATAATGCCCTTACCGCCAAGTGTGGACGTACCGCTGACGGTGGTGACGCCGCGCGCCGCGCTTTGATCGCCATTCACCAGCAGAGTGCCGTTAGTAACGGTGGTGTTACCGGTATAGGTATTGTTGCCGTTCAGACGGGTAATGCCGCCGCCGATTTGCTGTAGCGCACCGATACCGGAGATCACACCGTTGAGCAGCACGGTGTTGGCGCGATTAATCGCCAATACGCCGTTGTCGATGATGTCAGAGACGGCGCTCACTTCGCCTTCATTTCCACCGTCACCTAACTGCAGCGTACCGGTTTGATCAATGGTGGTAGAGCCGGTGTAGCTATTGTTGGCGGTAAATACCGTGGTACCGCCCGCCGCACGTTCAAATTTCCCGTCGCCGCTGATGATGCCGCGATAGATCTGTGCTGTTGAGGTATCCCCCTGAGTATCGAAGATAACCTTGCTGTCTGCGCCCTGGGTGGTGACATTGTAATCGCCAATGCTTGCGGCAGTGCTGGTTGGTTCGACGTGGTCGCCGGTACGCAGCGTGGCGCCATTGTTTACAGCAAGGGTTTCGCTCGCCAGATTCAGGTTTTCAACGATGCGTACATCTGCATTTGACCCGCTGATGGTCAGTGAATCCCAGCCAGTGCCAATGTTGGTACCGGTATTCAGGTTGTCGCTAGCCAGCGTACCAATCTTCGCATCTTTTGTATCAGTGAAGGTGAGGGCGTTGCCCGTACCCGCTGCGGTAAGGATGTGGCGCGTTTTATCCAGCGTCACATTGCCGATGTTGGCTTTATTGTTACCGCCAGTACCCGCGAAATTCACTTCGCCAGCATAAGAGCCGCTACGCCAGTTGAAGGTATCCGTACCTTCGCCGGTGTTGATTACGCCGCTGGTCACACCGCCGCTGATATCGATGGTGTCATTGCCTTTACCAGACTGAATTGCCACGGCCGAGTCGTTGATGGCCTGCAGGGTTCCCGTGTTGGTAATGGCTTTACTGCTGTCGCCGCTGGCGTCTATTACCGGTGAGGTGGTACTGGCAGAGATAATCTTGCCGCTGTTGGTCAATGCGCTAACGTTTTTCGCGATGATTGCTGAACCACCTGCGCTGTCATGTACGTTGATGTCGGCATTGGTGGTGATACGACCGTCCGTATTGGCGCGAATACCGCTGCCTTCGCTGTTGAGTACCTCAATGGTATAGCCTTTGCCGATGGTTAGATTGCCCGTCACCGCGTCGCCATTTCGTTGTTCAAAGGCGAAGCCGGTACCTTTACCGTTGACGTTGAGGATGTTGTTCAGCCCATCGTTCATGGTCAGCGCCACGCTGGTGCGGATCCCTGGGCCATCGTTGGAGTCGATGGTGACATCTCGCAGCGTGATATTGGTGTTGTTGGCATCGTTTTGAATACCGGCACCGGTACCATCAGCGCGGATCATCACGCTTTGCGCGGCCAGAGCGCCAGCGCCTTCGGCCAGGCGAATACCGTCAGCGGAGCCATCGGTGGTAATGCTGTCGCCAGTCATACCGTTAATCAGCAGGCTTGCCCCTTGGGTCAACAGAACGCCAGCGGTGCCATCATCAACCTGAATTTTGCCCAGCTTATTAATCTGCGCGCTGGAGCCTGAGGCGCGTACGCCGATGCCGTTGCTGACATGCAGGGCGAGGGAGGAGTTATTGGTTAAGCTACCGCCTTTTTGAACATCGACACCGATGCTGTCGACGCTGGCCAGATCAATAATCGATTTGGTATCGAGGATCAGGTTGCCCAGATTCCTCGCCACATAGGCGATTACCTTGTTGCCGCTGGCTTCAGAGGTGATCTTCGCGTTTGAGGTCAGGGTCGTGCTCGTGGCATTGCCCTGCACATTACCATTCAACTGATGCGCCTGACCATCCACAACCCCGGCAACGGTTCTTTCACCGGTTAAATTGATGGTGGTTTTATCGCTGATGGTCCCTTTCGCGCCGCCTTCGATAACCAGCGCCGCAGAGTCAGTGCCCTTAACGGTAAACGTTGCTTCACCGGTATCTACGTTACTGCCTGCGCCGGTGGCGAGTACGCCCACGGAATTGTTACCGCTGAGAGTCAAATCCAGGTTGGAGGTGGACTGATCTTTCGGGTTAGTGGTATTACCGGCCAGCAATGCGCCATTGGCGATACGGAAAATGGTGGTGCGATCCTGACCGTTGTCATTCATCACCGCCTGACCAATATTGGCGGTAGCGCCCTTACCATACAGGTAATAACCAATCTGATCGGTGCTGTTAAATGAGGGGCTACTTAAGCTGTCAACGTTAGCGATGGCGTTATCACGCACGTGGACGCCGATGTTACCGGCTTTATCCAGCGTAATATTAGAGTAGACGTTGACCACTGCCTGACCGTTGGCGCCACCTTCCGCCCAGATGGCGTAGTTACGGTTACCGACGCCGCCTTCACCGTCCACCACGATAGAGCCTGCAGCGCTGGTGGTGACTTCGGCATTTTTGTTATTGGCGCTAACGTGGATCCCTACGTTGTTGGTGCCATTCACGTTAATCTTGCCGTCGTTACGGATTTCCTGATTATTTTCTGCGCCGCTGTCGTGTACGGAGATGCCGTAGTTTTTACTGCTGCCCCCTTTAGAACCGCCATTGATCACGATATTGCCGGTATTGAGGACGTTGCCCGTGGCATTTCCGACCAAAATCCCTGCGGCGTTACGGACGCCGGTTCCCAGCGTGATAAGGCCGTTGTTAATCACCTCTTTGGCGCTCTTGATCATAATACCGGCGCTCAGGCTGGAACCGCCTGCCATGGTGACATCTTTAGCCGGATCGCTTGCGTCGCGACCAAGATAAATAGAGGCATTCTGAGCATTGGTAAAGGTGGCATTCCCGGCGACTTCTACGCCATAAGCGGTGCCGCTGGCAAAGGATGTACCGCTTTTACGTCCGTCTACGACGTTAATCTCGCCATTGTTGACCCCTTGCGCATCGTCAGACAATTGCATACCAATCGCCAGCGTCAGCGAAGAAGCGGGGACGTCTTTGCTCCAGGGATCGGCTGCCGAAGCGGTACCAAAGTTATCGGTGGTGATCGCCTGGTTGATGATGCCGTTGTTAGCGATCTGGCTGGTGCCTTGACCTTGCATACCAAATGCGCCATAGCTGTTGACGTTTTGGTTGCCGTCTTTATCGATAAACAGCCCGGAGTTGATCATCCCGTTGTTGGTTGCCGTCGCGTCTTGTGCCAGCATGCCAATCGCCAGGCTCTGCCCGGTAGACGTTCGTAATGCGTTCAGTTCGCCAAAGTTTGTGATAACCCCGCTATCAACGGCTTTCATGACGCCATTAATACTGCCGTCAACGGCAAGAATCGCATCTTTGTTCAGGGTGCCGGAGGTGCCTGCGCCGTTGGCGTAAATAGCATGCAGCTCACCGCGGCCAGCGGTCGCGTTATTGACATGCGATAAGCCGTCTGTCCAGACGTCGTAATCCAACTGAGCACGTCAGAGGGCTTGCTGGAATTGATCAGACCATCAATCAGCTCGGCATACTTCGTTTGTGCTGCGGTGACGGTAGTGACTTCATTCGCTTCCAGCCACAGTTGGATTTGGCTGACTTTTTCGCCTTCCGGGTTTTCCGCCGCGTCGCTGCTATTGCCCAACAGCCAGTCGTTAAATTCGGCCAACTCCTGCGTGTTGGTGATGTTAAATGTGCGCTCACCCGTTTCGACGACTTTGCCGTCCGTATCATAGCCGTAGGTCATGAGCGTGACATCATCGCCAAACACGGAGGTTTGCGCTGAGCCGGCGAAGGTTTTTTCAGGAATAACCGGGGCGGCGTTAAATTTTATAAAGTTATCGGATTGCCAGTAAACCTGGCTACCCGCGTCCTGAGCCTCCAGTAAGGAGGAGTCTTTGGCCAGTAATTCGATGGTATTGGCTTTGGCGCGTACATTGAGCGTGTCGTCGCCCAAATTCAGATTGGCCGTGGAGCCGTTTGTCGCCAGCGCGATGCCAAATTGTTTGTAGATTTTAGACTGCGTCGGATCGTAAGTGTTTAATGCCGAATCGCCAATCTGTGATTCGGTAAGAAAGTTACTTAACGCGTTGGTATCAAAGACTTTAATGGTTGTTTTTTCGCCGGGGAACGCCGGGTCGTTAATCTCAAATTCTGTGCTCTGCGAAGGCGTTGATGATTGGTTATAAGTCAGGTATTCCGCCAGCTCCTCGGCGGTAGTAATCGTTTTTACGCCCTGGTCAGGGCTGGTGGCCTGCAGGGTGATTTTGCCGGTTTGCAGTAGCTCTCTGATGGTCGTTGATTCAACAACGCCACTTTGACCCGGACTGATGGTTGGGATCGCGCCGCTGATATTGAGCGCCTGACCAGCAGTGATATCTTCATATAAGAATCCGTAGTCGTGGACACCCTCATAATCCCCAACAGAAATACCTGTCTGGTAGTCGGCGAAAATATTATGTTCACCGATGTCGATGATCGGAGTTGCTGAAGCTTGCATTGAAGCAGCGCTTAATGCGCCGGCCGCCAGTACGGCGACAGTTTTACGTGAGCTGCTTTTTTTCTTTCCTTTGGTTAATTCGGAAACGACCACCCAGATACCGAGCGCCGCGTTCCAAATAATGCTGTAAACTTTGTTCATATATAACCCTCGTCTACATTCCTGTTATGTGTATTGTTAATACATTGAGTTGTTGGCTATGGTTGGCACGCGGATGTGCTACCCGGTAATAGATTTTTGGAAATAGGATTCCCTTCCGTGCAATGCGGAATTAAAAAGTGAGCCGAAAGGAAATCTTTTAAATAATAACCGTGATAATTGTCCTTAAATAAGTCAGTTACGGCTGGCTATAGTGAGAAATGGTGTACTTGAGTCGGGAGTTATTTTTCCCGAGTTTTCTGGCAATGTTGCTTTTGTACGCACCGATGGTTTTTTCACTTTTTTGTGATGCCCCAGCGATTTGAGTCAATGACCAACCCCGGGCAAGCATCATCATTACGTTAAATTCGTTTGCTGTGATTTTGTTATTTATTTCTTTGATATTAATTGGTTTTTTGTTTTGTGATATGCACGTCACGGCATGCAGTAACCGATCAAGGCTGGCGTCTTGATCGAGGAACAGCATGTTCCTCCCGCAAACGGTTTGAAAAATAGAAAAAGTAGCTTCATCTGCCAAAACAATAATTTTTGTGGCAGGGCGTAAAGCCATGTTGCGGATAATCCTGGCATATTTTAAAAAATCTGAGTTGTCAGGATTAATAATGATGCAATCCATTTCATAAGGGATTATGTTGACGGCAGAAAGCGTCTGAGAGGAGTAGTACGCGATATCAATATATAATGATGAACCACGTAGGATTTCACGCATGCCTAGCCAGGGATAAATTGATTCACCCAAAAAAATAGCCTTAGACATAACGATCTCCTTGAAATTTTGGTGCAGGCGGTCGCCTCTTTTTTTAGTCTAAAAAAAGAGTTTCTTGCGACGCATGAAATGTTAATTAAATCTCGTATGACGTTCTTTGGTGTGAACGCATCCTTATTTATTGCAGATTCAACAGATATTTTCTGTATTAATTTGAATCATTAACTATTCTTAAAGTAGATATTACACTTTGTTAAAATTTAAGATAAATCGTTTATTTCAGCTCTGAGTAAATGATTGATAGATTTCGCTTATGGATCACGCGAATAATGTTTCAGCCATTTCTATAAAGACAGGGTATTCCTATTTATACTGGAGGGGATTTATATGAAAAATCTTATATTTCAAACAGATAACCATTCTTCTTAATGGGACTATTGGCAGGTAGGAGAATTCTTAATCAAGGCCAGGATAAAGAGAGAGGGAGAGCGGTGGGAGAGAGAAATATTGTCTTATTTGCAGTTATCGACCTAAAATTCGAGCATTTAAGGTGATAACTCTGACCTATCTTAATAACTAAGCATTTTGTGCTATTTTTATCATTTGGTGCTTAATCTTCAAACCTCCCTTGAAGATGTTGTATTTTCTGCTTGCTATCGCTGATAGCGCTTACCCCGCCAACAGCTCCTGCTCAACCTGTTGCACCTGTTGTTCCAGCGTATTGCGGATTTCCGTAAGCGCCCGTTGTTGATCGGAGAAGTAAGCCTCTTTATCCGTCACGGAGGTGGCAAGGCGCCAGGCGTTCTCAGCTTCCAGTTCGGTAATCTCTTTGAGCAGAGCGTTAATTTGTTCTCTGAGCTGCTGTATTTTGCTGCGTAAATGCTGCAGATCGTTCAATCGGTCACTCGCCATCATCGGTTCGAGGCCGCTTTGCAATTGAGTCAGTAGCGCCCGAACGGCAGCAAGGTCGGCATTTTGGCGCGCCTGGTTAAGCTGCACCATCATCTGATGCGCTTTCTCTTTCAGATCGTCCGCCACCACGTCCGGATGACAAAGACGGCTGGCCTGACGCCACAGGCGTTTTAACTCATTACGCTCTTCAGAAGAAAGCCGTTGGTCACGGCTAAAACGATGTTGCGCATCCTGCTGCTGCTCCTGATATTCATCATATTCATGGCTGGCTTCTTCCTGTGCCTGACGGGCTGCGCTGTCGTCCTGGCGAGAAAAGTCGTTTTCCAGCTCACGAATCTCCGCCAGCAGGGCGGTAATAAGCTCCGTTTGTTGCTGAATTCGTTGACGTGTTTCCACCGATTCGTGCGAATCTGAATTCTGGTTCATCCAGAGCTGCTTAAGCCTGGCCAGTTGATCAACAGCCTGGGAAATATAGTGCTGGCAGGATTGATAGTCTTGTTCCCGGCGTTTTCGCTCCGCTTCCTGTTTGCGCTGGGCGCTGGCGGCGAGCTGTTTACGCAACTCGAGGATCCGGCTCATCAGCGGCCCAAGGCGAAGATGATACAGATCGTTGAAATCATCGAGGATTTGAATGCGCGTGTTGCGCTTATCGATCAGGTCACGCAGCTGTGTTTCGAGCGCTTTTAGTTCCAGTTTACTGGCGGCAATGGCAGGATCCTGCCACGTTGAGACTGCCCGTTGAGATTGCAGCCAGGCCGTGATTTCACGTAGGGCATCACTAAAGCGCCGTGCTTCGAGCGCCTGAACGATGGCGCCTGGCAAGACTGACATAGGCTCATTTTTCAGATGATCTACCTGCTGGAAAATAATCTCCTCATCTTCCAGTTCAATAGCGCTTTTGACGATTTCCAGTCGTTTGATGATCTTATTCATGACAGTCGTTGCCTGGCCTGGCTCAAAAACGAGTGGCTGAAACACAGCGGGTTCACCCGTTTGAAAATGTTAGAAAAACAGTAAAGCGCATTCTGTGGCCTGCGATGCCTTTTCGTCCAGAATAATTCACTGTAATTATGAACAAACGCAATGCCACGGGCACAGCGGGTCCTTATTGCGCCTTGCGACAACCAGGTTGAAATGTTAAAAGAAGCCCCTTCAATAAAAACGACACAGGGGAAGGGCGTGAAAAACGCGTCAACTGCATCTGACACCAGCGTGTCTGATGCCGCGTCAACGAATGAGCCGACGCTTCAGCGGGGGTTGCAAAACCGCCATATTCAATTAATTGCGCTGGGCGGCGCAATTGGTACCGGCCTGTTTTTGGGCATTGGCCCGGCTATTCAGATGGCGGGACCTGCGGTGTTACTGGGTTACGGCGTTGCCGGGATCATCGCTTTTTTGATTATGCGTCAACTGGGCGAAATGGTGGTGGAAGAACCCGTTTCCGGATCGTTTGCCCATTTTGCCTATAAATACTGGGGACCGTTCGCGGGTTTTCTGTCCGGCTGGAACTACTGGGTGATGTTTGTGCTGGTTGGCATGGCGGAACTGACCGCGGCTGGGATCTACATGCAGTACTGGCTGCCCGATGTCCCGACCTGGATTTGGGCCGCGGCATTCTTCGTGATCATCAACGCAGTTAACCTGGTCAACGTACGTCTGTATGGCGAAACGGAATTCTGGTTTGCGCTGATTAAAGTGCTGGCCATTATCGGCATGATTGGTTTTGGCGTGTGGATGCTGTTTTCCGGTCACGGCGGGGAACATGCAAGCATTGATAACCTGTGGCGTTACAACGGCTTTTTTGCCACCGGCTGGAACGGGTTGATCCTGTCGCTGGCGGTGATTATGTTCTCCTTTGGCGGACTTGAGCTTATCGGGATTACTGCCGCAGAAGCGCAGGATCCGCAGAAAAGCATTCCAAAGGCGGTAAACCAGGTGGTGTACCGTATTCTGCTGTTTTACATCGGTTCTCTGGTGGTGCTGCTGGCGCTGTACCCGTGGGTGGAAGTGAAATCCAACAGCAGCCCGTTTGTGATGATCTTCCATAATCTTGATAGCAACGTGGTGGCTTCAGCGCTGAACTTTGTCATTCTGGTGGCTTCGCTGTCGGTATATAACAGTGGCGTCTACTCTAACAGCCGTATGCTGTTTGGTCTCTCTGTCCAGGGGAACGCGCCGAAGTTCTTAACCCGCGTCAGCCGTCGCGGCGTACCAGTGAATTCACTGATCCTCTCCGGTGCTATTACGTCTCTGGTCGTACTGATCAACTATGTCCTGCCACAAAAGGCCTTTAGCCTGCTGATGGCGCTGGTTGTGGCGACGCTGTTGTTGAACTGGATTATGATCTGCCTGGCCCATCTGCGATTCCGGGCGGCGATGCGTCGTAAGGGACGTGAGACGCAGTTCAAAGCGCTGCTGTACCCGGCAGGGAACTATCTGTGTATTGCTTTCCTTGGCATGATTCTGGTGCTGATGTGTACGATGGACGATATGCGCCTGTCAGCTATCCTCCTGCCGGTGTGGATCCTGTTCCTGTTCGTTGCCTTCAAACTGCTGTGTCGTAAGTCCCGCTAAGTTTCTACCGATCCCATCGTCAGGATGGGATCGGATCTTCTCCCAATGTTTATCGTGACCGCTCTCGCAATTTTGCCTTTGCTGGCAGGATCTTTATTTTGTAATCGATTACTTTTCTATTGAATCTATTTTGTAATCGATTACTTTTTAAAGGTGAGGCAAAAAATGGTGTCAACAACCGAAAGTAGTGGAAAACAGAACGTACAGTACCGGCTGCTGGTACCCCGGCTGTCGCTAATGATGTTCTTACAGTTCTTTATCTGGGGAAGTTGGTCCGTCACGCTGGGGTTGGTGATGAGCCAGCACAACATGTCGCTGCTGATTGGCGATGCGTTTTCAGCCGGGCCCATTGCTTCTATTCTGTCGCCGTTCGTCTTAGGGATGCTGGTAGACCGCTTCTTTGCCTCGCAAAAGGTGATGGCGGTGATGCACCTTGCAGGCGCGGCGATCCTCTGGTTTGTTCCGCAGGCATTGGTGGCGCAAAACGGTGCGCTGTTGATTGGTCTGCTGTTTGGCTACACGTTGTGCTACATGCCAACGCTGGCGCTTACCAACAACATTGCTTTTCATAGCCTGTCGGATAAAGACAAAACTTTCCCGGTGGTGCGGGTGTTTGGCACCATTGGCTGGATTGTCGCGGGGATTTTTATCGGCGTAACCGGAATCTCGGATACTACCGGCATCTTTACGCTGGCGGCGGTTATTTCTGTGATTCTGGCGCTCTACAGCCTGACGTTGCCCAACACGCCCGCACCGGCGAAAGGACTGCCGGTAAAAGTGCGCGATCTGTTTTGTGCGGATGCTTTCGCCTTACTCAAGGTTCGTCACTTTTTTGTCTTCTCGCTCTGCGCGACCCTTATTTCTGTACCGTTGGGAACCTATTACGCATATACCGCGTCGTTTCTGGCTGATGCGGGCGTTGGCGATGTCAGTACGGCGATGTCGTTTGGTCAGATGTCTGAAATTTTCTTCATGCTGGTGATCCCGTTCCTGTTCAGGCGTCTGGGCGTGAAATACATGTTGTTAATCGGGATGTGCGCCTGGTTTGTGCGCTACGCATTCTTTGCCCTCGGCATCAGCGAAGAGGGCCGATTCCTGCTGTATCTCGGCATTCTGCTGCACGGCGTGTGCTACGACTTCTTCTTCGTGGTCGGCTTTATTTACACCGATCGTATTGCCGGGGAGAAAGTAAAAGGCCAGGCGCAAAGCATGATCGTTATGTTTACCTATGGGATCGGTATGCTGCTTGGTTCGCAAATTTCAGGCGCACTTTACAACCGTCTGGTGGCGGGGCAAACGGTGCCTCAGGCGTGGACCACATTCTGGTGGATCCCGGCAGTGGCTGCCGCAGTGATTGCCGTGATTTTCCTTTTCTCTTTCAAGTATGACGACAAAGAGCAGGCGTAATTTTCAGGAGGGGTTATGAAAACCATCAAGGGGCCTGGCATTTTTCTGGCGCAATTTATCGGGGATCGTCCCCCATTTAACACCCTGGAAGGCGTGGCAAAATGGGCGGCGGAGCTGGGCTATAAGGCATTACAAATCCCGTGTAATCACAAGTCTTTGTTTGATGTCGAACAAGCAGCCAGAAGTCAGGCCTATTGTGATGATATTCATGGGATGCTGGCCGGGCATGGGCTGGTGATTAGCGAACTATCTACCCATCTTGAAGGCCAACTGGTTGCCGTCCATCCGGCTTACGATGACGCTTTTGACGGATTTGCTCCGCCATCTGTACGCGCTAATCCGCAGGCCAGGCAGGCGTGGGCCATCGAAACCCTCCACCAGGCCGCTGCGGCTTCGCAAAGGCTGGGGCTGACGGCGCATGCTACGTTTTCTGGTTCGCTCGCCTGGCCTTTCTTTTATCCGTGGCCACCGCATAACCGTCAGCGCTTTGAAGAGGCTTTTCTGGAGCTGGCGCGCCGCTGGAGACCCATTCTCGATCGCTTTGATCATCATGGGGTGGATGTTTGCTTTGAGATCCATCCCGGTGAAGATCTGCACGATGGCGTAACGTTCGAGCGCTTTCTGGCGCTGGTTAATCATCATCCTCGCTGCAACATTCTCTATGACCCGAGCCATCTGTTATTGCAGCAGATGGATTACCTTGGGTTTATCGATGTTTACCACTCGCGCATTAAAGCGTTTCACGTCAAGGACGCTGAGTACCATGCCAGTAGCCGCAGTGGTGTCTATGGCGGTTATCAGCCGTGGCTCGATCGCGCTGGGCGTTTCCGTTCCCTGGGGGACGGTCAGGTCGATTTCAAAACCATCTTCAGCAAGCTCACACAATATGATTTCCCTGGCTGGGCGGTACTGGAATGGGAGTGTTGCCTGAAAGACGCGCAAACCGGGGCGCGTGAGGGGAGCGATTTTATACGCCGCCACATTATTCCGGTTTCTTCACGCGCATTTGATGATTTCGCCGCTGGCGATGAGGTACGCAAATGATACAGGTTGGCATTATTGGCAGCGGTTTTATTGGGCCTGCACATATCGAGGCGTTGCGTCGACTCGGCGGTGTGAACGTGGTGGCGCTTTGTGATAGCTCGCTGGCGGTTGCTCAGGAACGTGCAGATGCTCTTCATATTCCTCAGGCGTACGGCAGCGTTGAGGCGCTGCTGGCGCATCCCGGGCTGCAGGTGGTGCATAACTGTACGCCGAATCATCTGCATGCCGACATCAATCGGCAGATTCTACGCGCGGGTCTGCATGTGTTTTCAGAAAAGCCGCTGTGTATGACGCCTGAGGAGGCTCGTGAACTGGAAACGCTGGCGGAGCAGGGAGGAGTGGTGCACGGCGTGAGCTTTGTCTATCGTCAGTTTGCGATGGTACAACAGGCTGCCAGCATGGTCAGGCGCGGTAGCGTGGGGCGTCTGTTTGCCGTCCAGGGGAGCTATTTGCAGGACTGGATGCTGCTGGAAACTGACTACAACTGGCGGGTCGATGCCAAACAGGGCGGCAACTCACGGGCGGTAGCGGATATCGGTTCCCACTGGTGTGACACGGTGCAATTCGTCACTGGAAAACGTATTGTCGAGGTGATGGCCGATCTGGCTATCGTCTGGCCGGTACGAAAAGCCAGCATCGCCAGTAACGCTACGTTTGGCCAGCAAACGGCTGACCTGCAATTTGAGGATAAAGCGGTGACGACGGAAGATTGTGGATCGGTGCTGGTACGTTTTGACGATGGTAGCAAAGGCTGCTTTAGCGTTTCACAGGTGAGTGCCGGGCGCAAGAATCACCTGAGCTTTGAAATTAACGGTAGCCAGAGTTCACTGCACTGGGATCAGGAAACGCCGCAACAGCTTTGGATCGGGCACCGTCAGCAGGCGAACCAGATCCTGACCGATGACCCAGGATTGATGAATGCGGATGTTGCTGCCAGTGCGCACTTTCCGGGTGGGCATATTGAGGGCTGGCCGGATGCGTTCAAGAATATGATGCAGCAGTTCTATCAGGCGGTGCAGGCAGGCAAAATGCCCGCGACGGCTGAGCGTCGATTTGCGTCATTTTCTGATGGTGCGGATGTGATGTATATCATTGATGCGATTATAAAAAGCCATCAGCAGCAGCGCTGGGTATCAGTGCAGCGCTAAACACGCACCCGGTTCGCCGGGCAGTGATTTTATGGTAGCCTCAACGTAAAGCCTAAACCGCAGGACTTGTCGTCGTTATGTCTATTCAAAAAATCGCCCAGCTTGCCGGTGTGTCGGTGGCGACGGTATCGCGTGTGCTGAATCACAGTGATACCGTCAAAGCCAAAAATCGCGAGCGCGTGCTACAGGCTATTAAAGAAAGCAATTATCAGCCCAACCTGCTGGCTCGTCAGCTGCGTACGGCACGCAGTTCGATGATTCTGGTGATGGTTTCCAACATTGCCAATCCTTTTTGTGCAGAGGTTGTTAAAGGCATTGAAGAAGAGGCGGAAAAGAATGGCTATCGCATTTTGCTGTGTAATTCCGGCTCGGATACCGCCCGCTCAAAATCGGCGCTAAAGCTGCTGTCGGGGAAAATCGTTGATGGCATTATCACCATGGATGCATTCTCAAAATTACCGGAACTGACCACGCTGATTGGCGACGCTCCCTGGGTTCAGTGTGCGGAATATGCTGATAAAGGCGCGGTTTCCTGCGTAGGGATTAACGATGTTGACGCTGCGCAGTCGGTAATATCTCACCTGGTGGAAAAGGGCTATCGACGCATTGCGCTAATCAATCATGATCTGAGTTATAAATACGCCCGGTTGCGCGAACGTGGCTATAAAGCGGCGCTGCATGCGCTGTCGCTTGAGTATCAGGCCGTAGAATACGCCAGCGAATTAAGTTCCAGCGCAGGAATTGCGGCGATGAAAACATTGCTTGCCGCAGAGGTGAAACCCGACGCGGTGTTTGCCGTATCGGACACGCTGGCCGCTGGCGCGATGCGTGCTATTTTCAATGCCGGATTACAGATCCCGCAGGATATCGCCGTCGTGGGCTTCGACGGTACGGAACTGGCAGAAATGGTTTCCCCACAGCTTTCGACCATTGAGCAGCCCTCGCGGGATATAGGCCGCAAAGCGGTAGGATTGCTGCTGAATAAAATAGAAAATCCTGACGCGCAGACGGAAAGGGTGATGATGGACTGGCGCTATATTTCACGCGCCAGTACCTGAGCGTTAGCGTTGAAACGCGCCTGACAGCGCGCGAATATCATTTCCGGTGGGCGACTGATGAATGCGCAAGCCAAATTCTTCGATCACGGCGAATATATGGTCGAAAATATCAGCCTGAATACTTTCATATTCCAACCAGACCACCGTATTGGTAAAGGCATAAATTTCGATCGGTAAGCCGTGATCGTCTGGCGCAAGCTGGCGCACCATTAACGTCATATCTTTGCGAATCCGCGGATGATGACGCAAATATTCGTTCAGATAGGCGCGGAAGGTGCCAATATTCGTCATCCGACGGTGGTTTAATACCGATTCAGGCGCATCTAACTGCTGATTCCACTCGTCAATTTCCTGATGGCGCGTGGTCAAATACGGTTTCAGCAGGTGCGCTTTATGCAGCCGCTGACGCTCATCCTCATCAAGAAAATGAATGCTGGTAGCATCAATGCTGATGCTGCGTTTAATGCGTCGCCCACCGGAAGCCGACATCCCACTCCAGTTTTTAAAAGAGTCCGATACCAGTGACCAGGTTGGGATAGTGGTGATGGTGTTATCCCAGTTGCGCACTTTTACGGTGGTTAAGCCAATATCAATTACCGCGCCATCTGCGCCGTATTTAGGCATTTCCAGCCAGTCACCCAACTTCAACATATCGTTGGCTGAAAGCTGTATTCCGGCCACCAGCCCGAGGATCGGATCTTTAAACACCAGCATTAACACGGCGGCCATGGCACCCAGACCGCTTATCAATATTGCCGGTGACTGACCAATCAGCTGGGAAATCATCAATATTCCGACGACAATAGCGCTGATGAGCTTGATGCCCTGAAATATGCCTTTTAGCGGCAATTGCGATGCGGCAGGGAATTTTTGCGACAGATTGAGAATGACGTCCAGCAGGGAAAACAAGGACAACAGGGCGTACATCATGATCCACAGCTGTGCGCAGGTTACTAATATTTCTGCTGCTTCACTGCCTTTCTGTAACCAGAGTGCGGCCTGTATATTGACAATGATACCCTGCAGGGTGAATGCCAGCCGATGAAATAACTTGTTCTGCGTGATGATTTGTAGCCACAGGCGGGAGCTGGCGTTGGCGCGCTTTTCAAATGCGCGTAATACCACCCAATGCAAAATAACGTGAACAATAATGGCGGTGATAAAAATAATGCCAAAAATCATCACCAGTGAGGTGGTGTGATTTATTTCAATGCCGAGTTCTTCTACCTGAGATATCAATTCCTGCATAACGTCTCCTTAATAAACAGCGGTCTATGATGACCGCTGTGTAGAGCTTATGCAAATGCGGGGATTAAACTTCCGTCAGTGTTGTTTCCAGCGGCAGACGAGATTTTGGCAACGCGGCGTTGAAATCTTCTACGCTGTGATGACCCACCGGGACCACAACTACGCTGGTGAATCCTTTTTCTTTCAGGCCAAATTCTGCATCCATCACCGCCGCATCGAAGCCTTCGATCGGCACCGCATCCAGACCCATCGCCGCCACGCCCAGCAGGAAGTTACCGACGTTCAGATACACCTGTTTTGCCATCCAGTGGTTGTCATCTTTCAGCTCTTTGCGATGCATGTCGGCAAAGAAGGTACGGCCTTTGTGGTTTGCAGCTTTGGCTTCAGGGGTGGCGAAACGGCCATCGCGCTCTTCTTGATCGACCACGCGCTCCAGCCAGGCATCGTCCATCGCCGTTTTGGCGCAGAACACCACGACGTGGGAAGCATCCAGCATTTTACGTTCGTTGAATACAAAGCCGCCGGCTGCGGATTTCGCCACGCGCGCTTTACCTTCGTCAGTGCTGGCAACGATAAAGTGCCACGGCTGAGAGTTGGTGCTGGACGGACTAAACTGCAGCAGCGTTTTTAATTTTTCGGCCTGCTCTGCGGTCAGTTTTTTATTCGGATCGAATGCCTTAGTGGAGTAACGTTTTAAGGCGACAGAAACAATATCCATAACTACTCCTGGTGATTTTTCATACCCTGCGGGTGCGTTTTGTTTCAGCAGAGTACAGGGTTAGCAAGAAAAAGATAAGACAGGAAAATGCAAAAACACTTATCGGAGTTAACGATAAATCAACCTGGACGCAGGCGTTTTTGATCCCGCTTCGCCAGGCCGTCTACGACGCGATGCCATGAATCATTTACCAACTCCGTCAGTAATGACTCGGTAATGTCGTCGCCTGGGTAGACCGATATCCAGTGCTTTTTATTCATGTGATAGCCGGGTTCAATGCTGGGGTAGATCTGCTGATTTAACAGTGACTTTTGCGGATCGGCTTTCAGGTTAACCAGCGGGCGTCCGCGAAGCTCTGAGACCAGCATAAAAATTTTGCCGCCGACTTTGAAGACATCGTATTCCGGGCCGAATGGCCAGCAGTGCTCGGTAAAAGGCAGTTCAAGCGCAAGGCGCTTTGCACAGGCATGTAAGGTCTGGCCGTCCATTATTTTTCCTCACGGGTGAGAGTGCGCGCCACATCGCCTCAAATCCCATCGAAATATATTCTTTTGCGCGAGCCGCGTCGCGGGCGGCGAACTCCATGGTGGTCTCTGCCAGAGAAAGAAACAGCGCGTCGCCAAAGGCGCGATACTCGTCAGACATAAACTCAGGTCGTACGGAGCGATGACAAAGATCGCGCAGTTCCGGGAACATATCGTCAGCCTGCTGTTCCGTTTCTTTACTGATTTTCTCGCTGACGGCCAACTGACGAATCGTGCGATGCCCGCAGGTATGGTTCAGGCCCCAGCTAATGTAGCTGTTCCAGATGTAGTGAGTCATGGTTTTGGCATCGGTCACCGATCGATCCAAATTTGCCATCATCGACTGACAAAGGTCTTGCTTCAAAAAGAGGTAAAGCTCGTTGATCAAATCATCTTTGGTCGCGAAATAGCGAAACAACGTCCCCTCCGCAACCCCTGCATTGCGGGCTATCACGGCGGTAGATGCCGCAATGCCTGATTGTGCAAATGCTGTGGTTGCAGCTTCCAGTAATGCCAGTTTTTTGTCTTCACTCTTCGGACGAGCCACTACACTTTACCCTTAAGTCTGTAAAAAACATGATTGAATCACGGCCTTTGCAGCACCGCAACGGCGAATGTCAAAGATTGAAAATCATCTTGACGGCGAACTTTCGATTTCTATAATGAGTGCTTACTCACTCATAATCAAGAGTCAGTCGCGCAAACCAGCGGAAAGGGGCGCGTTTAAGGTCAGGATATGAAGCGTCTCACAGTTTATGTGGTTGTTATTATGCTTATTGCCGCAGCTGCAAGTTTACCGTTTGTACTCAATGCCGGGTTTGGTCAGGCCCCGCAAGGGGCACAACTGAGTTTGGTTGAACAGTCACCTCACTATCGTGATGGACAGTTTCATAACCAGGTGCCGACACCGGGCTATACCGGCAACAAAGGCATGCTGGCGGCCTGGTGGGAATTTCTGGTCGCTAAGCGTGATAATGCGCGCCCGGCGCAGCCGTTACCGCTGGTGGCAACCGATCTCGCCGGACTTTCGCCACAGCAGGATACTCTGGTCTGGCTGGGCCACTCCTCATGGTATTTGCAGCTGGCGGGTCAACGTATCCTGATTGATCCGGTATTTAGCAATTATGCCGCACCGTTTTCATTCCTGAACAAAGCCTTTGCCGGGGATTATCCGTGGACTGCGCAGACGATGCCGGAGATCGATCTGCTCATTATCTCGCACGATCACTATGACCATCTGGATCTCGCCACTATCAAGGCGTTAATGCCGAAAATTAAGCGGGTGATTACGCCGCTCGGCGTAGGGTCGCATCTGCGTTACTGGGGGATGCGCAGCGAGATAATCGAAGAGCGGGACTGGAATCAGTCCGTCAGAGTGACGGATTCACTGATCGTTCATGTGCTGCCTGCTCGTCATTTTTCGGGGCGCGGTATCAAGCGCAACCAGACGCTATGGGCGAGCTTCATGTTCGAAACGCCGGAGCAGAACGTTTATTACAGCGGAGATTCCGGCTATGGACCGCATTTTAAAGCCATCGGTGAGCAGTTTGGCTCGGTTGATTTGGCGATTATGGAGAACGGTCAATATGACCAGGACTGGAAGTTTATTCACATGATGCCAGAAGAGACGGCGCAGGCCGCGGCCGATCTGCATGCGAAAACCGTGTTGCCAGGGCATGCCGGCCGTTTCGTTCTGGCGAAACATACCTGGGATGATCCTTACAAACGACTGGCGCTTGCCAGCCGTCGTCAGGATTACCGACTACTGACGCCAATGCTGGGTGAACCGGTAATTTTGTCCGAACCGGACCAACCGTTTACGGCCTGGTGGCAACAGGCGACTCAATGAATACAGGGGAGAGCATGATGACGATTTCTGCTCAGGTCATTGATACGATTGTTGAATGGATTGATGATAATTTGAATCAGCCATTGCGCATTGATGATATTGCACGCCATGCGGGATATTCCAAATGGCACCTGCAGCGTCTTTTTATGCAGTACAAAGGTGAAAGCCTCGGGCGCTACATCCGCGAGCGTAAGCTGCTACTGGCGGCGCGCGATCTACGCGATACCGACCAGAAAGTGTATGACATCTGTTTGAAATACGGATTCGATTCGCAGCAGACCTTTACGCGAATTTTCACCCGTACGTTCAGCCAGCCGCCGGGCGCGTATCGCAAAGAAAATCATAGCCGAACGCATTAACGGCAAAGGGTTCTCGCGGGTCTAATCCGCCAGCGAGAACCAGCGCCGCCAGATAAAACGCAGTACAAAATATTCAATCACCCCCAGCAGTAAAAACCACAGACAAAACAGCAAAGTATAAAATTGGTTGAGATCCATTAGATGAAAGGTGGCGACGAGTTTTTGCGCCAGCACAATGCCCAGTGAGGGGGCGGGCAGCAGCAGGCAAGACAAAAAAGCCAGTAGCAGGATCCCTGCGGCGGTCATCAGTGATTCAAGCGGGTGTTTCATGGCATTGTTAAACTTGAGTTAAAAAGCCATTGTCCGGGATCTCTGTGGGCAACGCAAACGCCACGCTTACAGCCCGGCCCAAATCTCACAATGTTTTTTCACCAGACCACTCAGAGATCCGCCGTCGGCGACGAAATCACGCATGCTCTGCGCTTCATCATGACCATTTTTAACCTGCAGCCGTAAGGATTCAATCGCGCTGGTCGCGCCCACTTTGTCCGCAGAAGCGGCGACATTCTCCAGTAGCCGTAGCGTGTCATCTGACAGGCGGTGCCCATCGCCGGTATTGACGTCGGTGATGATTCCCGCCATGCCAAAGCGGCAGGCCTGGAAACGGTTAAATTTATACAGCAGGTAATCACGCTCCTGGTGCTTGAATGGCCGTTTAGTGAGCAACCAGTGGGCGGTAGCCTGAATAAGTCCCGCCATATTGACTGCGTGTTCAAGGGTTAGCGGAGTGTCCATGACGCGAACCTCTACCGTACCAAAGTGCGGGCTGGGGCGGATATCCCAGTGTAAATCTTTAATGCTATCAATCATGCTGGTGTAAGCCAGTCGACGAAATAACCCCTCGAATTCCTGCCAGTTATTCACCCACGGCATCGGGCCATTATCGGGAAATCCGGAGAAAATATTCAGCCGCGCGCAGGCAAACCGCGTGTCGGACGTCTGCATATAAGGTGAGGCGGCAGAGAGTGCAATAAAATGGGGAACAAATCGCGACAGGCCGTGCAGGAGGTAAATAGCATCATCGCCGTTTGCGCAGCCGATATGCACATGTTGGCCGAATACCGTCGCCTGCTGAATAAGATAGCCAAAATTTTCCAGGTTGCGCCGATAGCGTTCGTCATCGCAGACTTCCTGACGTTGCCATTTTTGAAACGGATGCGTACCGCCGCCACAGATGGCGAGGTGATGCTCGGCAGCAACCCGTGAGATTATCTGCTGCATGGCGGATAATTCAGCACTCGCCTGGTCGATATTGCGACAAACCCCGGTCGCCATCTCCAGCATACTTTCAGTGATATCGTGCTTTACTTCTCCGGCGGTGAGCTGCGGCTTTACGGCGTCAATCAGTCGGGAAGAGTCCTGGCTCAGGTCGTAGCCCGGAGGATTGACCACCTGCATTTCCAGTTCAATGCCTAACGTAAAAGGGTCAGAAACATGAAAATCGGGTAGGGACATAGTGTTCTCTTCAGCGTTGATTTTTAATCAGTATAGACGCGTCATCTTGCAAGCTGCATATAGAAGGGCCGCTGAATTTCTGTTCGATGTCAGAAATCCCCCCGCGATGCTTTGACGGCGAAATGGCCGGTGTTATAACTATTTTTTACTTCGCAACAGGGGTTGAATCGTGCCGGAAATTAATCTTTATGGACAGACCGTCGGCGATATTGTGCCTGACAGGAATGGTGCCGCCGTACTGCCGCGGGAAGAACTTGCAGGGCAATATTGTCGACTGGTTCCCCTGGATGCCGACAGCCATGCCGCCGATCTGTTTGATGCTTACGCGCAGGCGCCAGACGATCGCGACTGGACCTGGCTTGCAAGTTCTCGCCCCACGAGCGTTGAGGCCACAGCTTGCTGGGTAGAGGGCAAATCTACGGATGCATCTCTGGTTCCCTATGCTGTCATTGAACAGGGTTCCGGTCGTGCGGTGGGACTGGTGTGCTTTATGGCGATCGAACAGGAGCATGGTTCGGTTGAAATTGGTCATGTAACCTGGTCACCGCGCATGAAAAATACGGTACTCGGCACCGAAAGCATCTGGCTGTTGCTGCGCCAGGCGTTTGCGTTGGGCTATCGTCGCGTGGAGTGGAAATGTGACTCTCTGAACACGGCTTCCCGTCGGGCGGCGGAGCGCCTTGGGTTTATCTTCGAAGGACGTTTTCGCCAGAAGATTGTGCGCAAGGGGCGTAATCGCGACAGCGACTGGTTATCGATGATTGATAGCGAATGGCCCCAGTGCGACGCTGTTTTGCAGCACTGGCTGGCTGCCGACAACTTCGATGAAAAAGGACAGCAACGCCGATCGCTGGCGGCGTGTCAGCCGCAGTAGCTCGCTTTTGAAGAATTAACAGTGCACCCACAGTCAGTTATGGCTGCGGGCGCATTTATCATTAGCGTTGATTTATTAACGGGTTTGCCAACGGGTGCGTTCGACGGCTCCTTGCCATTCATGCCAGCGTTTTTGCAATCTCCCATGGCGCGCCATGTTTGGCTGGAACGATACGTGATCGGGCAGATAATCTCGCAACTGGCAGGTAGATGCACCTTGCAGCTTCTTGCGTGCCAGCAATCCGGCACCGATAGCGGAAAGTTCAGGGATATCGCTGCGCATCACCGGACAGCCCAATAAATCGGCTTGATACTGCATTAGCCAGTCATTTTTTGTTGGCCCGCCATCAACCATTAACGCGCTGAGTCGAAAACCGTTGTGCTGGCGCATCGCTAAAACAACATCGGCAATCTGATAGGTAATCGACTCCAGTGCCGCACGTACCAGATGTGCGCGTTTCACTCCGCGGCTGAGACCGTGAATCAACCCCCGGGCATCTTCATCCCACCAGGGCGCGCCCAGCCCGGTAAGGGCCGGAACAAAATAGACGCCCAGCGTGGAGTCAACCGTGGCGGGCAGCGTATTGAGCTCATGAAGCAGTTGCTCTTCCGGTAATTCGCTAAGACCTGTGCTATCGGCCATCCATGCGACGGCATCTCCCGTATGCGGAATATTACCTTCCAGCCCGTAGACCAGGGTGTCACCGTCATGCCAGGCAATGGTCGTTGCCAGCGCGCTCACCTCGGACTGCGCCGAGAATACGGGTGCCATAATGGAAGATCCGGTGCCATAGGTCGCTTTGACGCAGCCTTCCATACCCAGCCCATGGGCAAAAAGCGCAGCATGAGAGTCGCCAATCATCGCCAGAATAGGGATTCCATCAGGTATCCTCTCCAGACCTTTTGTTACGCCAAAATGGTGGCTGGAAGGGCAAACTTCGGGTAACGCCTGCTGCGGAATACCGAATAGAGCCAACATCTCGCTATCCCATTGTCCGCTGTTGAGATTGAGCAACTGCGTGCGTGAAGCGTTGGAGATGTCGCAACGAAATTCCTCGCCGTGCGTTAAGTTCCACAGTAACCAGCTATCGATGGTCCCGAGACATATTTCCCCTTGCTGTGCGAGCGTCATACCGTTGGGAACTGACTCCAGCAGCCAGCGCATTTTAGAGGCGGAAAAGAGTGGGGCAACGGGTAATCCGGTGATGGATTTTATGTACGCCTCGTGCCCCTGTTCACGTAATGCACGGCAAAAATCGGCCGTGCGCGAACATTGCCAGGTGATAGCAGGGCCGAGAGGGCGACCGCTGGCACGATACCAGCCTATCGCCGTTTCACGTTGATTGCTGATCGCCAGCGCTGCGACGCGTTGTGCGCCGACGCAGGTAATGGTTTGTGCCACAACATCCAGCGATGCGTCCAGAAGTGCATCACCTGACTGTTCAACCCAGCCTTCACGGGGCGTGTGGATCGCCAGCGCGCGGGAGAACTTCGCGACCACGTTTCCCTGACCATCCAGCGCTACGGCTTTGGCATTGGTGGTGCCTTCATCAAGCGCAATAATAATGTCTTTTTGTGCTGACATTGTTTTCTCCAGCCCTTCGGTTTCCCTGAGTATTAGCGATGGAAAAAGGTATCCACCCCGAGATAGCGGGTGAAAGCTTCATGCAGCACCTCTGCGCTGGCGGAATGGTTCATTGCCACGTGATGCTCAAAGCCATTACGACAAATCCAGGCCAGTAGGTTCTCCAGATGAGGTACCTGGATTACCGCTCGGCAGCCGACAGTGTCCAGCGGATCGTCAACCGATAGCCCTTCACCGACGTAGGCTTTGATTTCGCCGGTTAAATCGTCGGTACTCAGGCGGAAGTAGGTCAAGGCACCGCTTTTCATACGACCGTGAACTGCACCGCAGGTGTTCTCTTTACCGACGGTGGTACCGATGATATCCGCCGTCCCCATCTTCGGGCTGTCCAGACTGGCTGATGCGAAATTACCGCAGTGAAAAAGAACGCATTTATCACGATCGTCGCCGAAATTATTGTTCCAGTCGGCAATGGACGCTGGACTTAAGTTGCTGCTGGCGAGGGCGTACATTGACAACGCGCCCATCACATCCACTTCGCAGGCACTGGGCATTAACTGCCCGGACATCACGCTCATGATTGAGCACACGTTGATGCCTAAATTTTCCTGCAGCGATGTCCAGCACTGGATGGCAGTCGTATCAATATCATTAGCGATGACCCATTCGCTGATAACGACAAACAGTTTTGCCATGGTGACCAGTTTGTCGGCTGGAATGGCGCTGGCGTCGGCGTTATCCATCAACAGGCGGCGTTTTTCATCCACCCGGATATCGTCGTCGCGCAGTCGTTTGATGCGGGTAAAGACTTCAGACAGATCCAGTGTTTCGACGGCAATACCCAGTCTCTCGAGCAATTTTTCGCTGTAACGGACGGTATTAAACCCGGCTGGACGTGCGCCGATAGCGCCGACGCGAACTCCGCGCATGCTGGCGACCACGCGACAGATTTGTTCGAAACGTTTCAGGTCTTGTGCAAACACCTCGCCTGACAGGTCGCAGACATGCTGGGTGGTTAGCGTAAACGGAATACCGTACTGGCGCATGTTATTGCACAGGGAGATCTTGCCGCAGAAGCTGTCACGGCGAGTGGCAAGCCCCATTTTATCCAGGTTGTCTTCCTGCGCCTGGATCAGAACCGGGATATCTAAACCGGAAAGTCGCAGCGTTTCCGCTATCGCTTTTTCATCGCCAAAGTTCGGCAGTAGTACCACCACACCGTGAATCTTGTCGCGGTGAGCGCGGAAAAGTTCAGCACAAACTTTCGCATCCTGACGGGTTTCAACACCGCCGAGTTCTGTCTGCGTTTCGTTGAGCATTATGGTGTTAATGCCCAGCCGCTCAAAGAGCACGCTGGCTTGTTCGCGGGCTTCAGCAACCAGATAGCTCGGGAAAAATCCCCGATTGCCAATAATCACCGCCATGGTCAACTGATGAGGAATTCGTGACATCGCTTTCTCCAGTAAGTGTTCTGTTGTTGTTATTGTTTTATCGTGTTGCCAGCAACAGTGCGGTGGCGTTTTTCACGACACCCGCCGCGTCAATTTCATGGCGTGCGCGCGTTGCTGCACGATCGGCTGCGATTGCATATTGGCCATCGGCAATCCCCAATCTACGCAGTGGAATAGCACAGCCAGCTTCTGCCAGCACTTCAGCCACCAGACTTCCCACGCCGCCATTAATGTTATGTTCTTCCACGCTAACCACTGCCTTGCAGTGGGTTAAAGCTGCCAGTAACTGTTGGGTATTGCAGGGACGAATTGACGGTACACTGATTACGCTGGCGTCAATACCCGCCTGTTCCAGCACTGTGGCAGCCTCGACAATTTCATGCACAGTTGAGCCCATTGCCACCAGTGCGACATCTTTTCCTTTGCGCAAAATATCGATATTACCCGGCGCGAACTGGTAGTTTTCGTCGTGTAATTCGGGTAAGGCTTTGCCATCCAAGCGAATATAAACCGGACCTATGTGGCTTAAGGCGTAGTCGAGAATCTGTCGGCATTCCACCGGACAGGACGGGGCGTAAATCTCAATATTGCCAAAACCGCGTAGCACGGAAATATCATCAATGCTGTGGTGCGTACTGGCGAGCGGTCCGTAGCTGGCCCCTGCGTTCAGGCCAATCAACTTCACGTTGGTATTGTTGTAGCAAATGTCGACTTTAATTTGCTCATTGGCCCGTGAAATCAAGAAGGGCGCAGCGTTACAGGTGACGGCGATTTTACCGCCCAGCGCCAGTCCGGCAGCAGCACCGACCAACGTCTGTTCGGCAATACCCACGTTGACCAGACGACCGGGAAATTCCTTCATAAATGGGGCGATTTTTGCTGTTGATGTTGAGTCAGCCACCACCGGCACAACATCCATTCCACGTTTGACCGCGGCAATTAACGTGTTCACCATGACGGTGGCGAGGTGTTCGCTATTACGCATCTTTCAGTTCCTCCAGCGCCAGTTCAACTTCTTCTCCTTTTGGCACGCGGTGGTGCCATTCCGGGCGGCCCTGGATAAAAGAGATCCCGGCTCCTTTGGTGGTGTGTGCAATGACGACATATGGCTTGCCTTCAGGGGTTAATCCTTCCAGCGTGCGCACCACATCGCTCATATCGTTCCCGCGACACTCTGTGACTTGCATACCGAAGGCTCGCCATTTTTCATCCAGCGGATCGGTGTTCATGATCTCTTTGGTTGAGCCGGCAAGCTGGAGGTTATTTTTGTCGTTGATGATAATCAGGTTATCCAGTTTATAGTGGGCAGCGACCAGTGCCGCTTCCCAGTTGCTGCCTTCGGCCAGTTCACCATCACCGGTGACGACAAACACCCGGCGTTTGCTGTTGCTGCGTTTAGCCGCCAGCGCAATCCCTACTGCAACCGGCAGACCGTGACCAAGAGCTCCGGTATTCAATTCAATTCCTGGCGTTTTATGTTTTACCGGATGTCCCGGCAGATGCGAATCAGCGTGTTGATAGGTCGCCAGCCAGTCCACAGGAATAAAACCGGCTTCTGCCAAGACACAGTAGTAACCGCCCACAGCGTGACCTTTTGACTGGATGTAGATATCGCGCTCGTCGCTCTCTTTAATCTCCGGGGAGCAATTCAGGATACGAAAATAGAGTGCTGTCAGCAGTTCAACCTGCGACAGGTCTGCGCCAGTGTGCCCGCCAGCCGGGCTTTCAGCATTCAACACGATAATGCGGCGACGCACGGCACGTGCTTTCTTTTCTAGCTCTGGTATTGAGAGCGAAAACGGATTCATAAGACACCTCTTGAATGTTTAATCTTGAATGAATAAATATTCCATGTGAGTGCAGTAGTGCAACTGTCTCTCTACCCACCACGTAATCTGCAGATAAAACAGTCAGTCGTTATTGGTTAGAATAAATATTCACTACTGATTTATTATTCACGATTAAAGATATGCCTTGTCTGGCGGTTTGTCTACGGCTTGTGCCACCAAATTTTGGAGAAAAGAGAAAAGGATCACACTAACGTGATAACTGGAAAGGTACTGATGACTTGTTATCTATTCAGGTATGAATAAAAATAACAGGCAGTTTATCAGGGGGAATGCCATGTCAAAGCAGGATGAACAGCGGTTGCTGGTTAAGATTGCCACGCTTTACTACGCCGAAAATAAAAAACAGTCTGAAATCGCCACGCTGCTGCATTTGTCGCAGTCCTTTGTCTCCCGTGCTTTAACGCGTTGTCAGAAAGAAGGGCTGGTGAAAATCACCGTCGTACAGCCGACCAATATCTTTGTGGCGCTGGAAAAAGCCATTGAAGAGCAGTTTGGTATTCGTCAGGCGATTGTCGTGGATGTCGGTGACAACCCTAGCAATACGCAAATTAAGCATGCTATTGGCAGTGCGGCGGCGCATTACGTTGAAACCCGCTTGCGAGCCGAGGACCTGGTTGGAATTTCCTCCTGGAGTAGCACCATTCGCTGTATGGTCGATGAGATGCACCCGCAAAATATCCGTGCGGCGGGGGTGATCCAACTGCTGGGCGGCGTAGGGCCGAATGGTAACGTGCAGGCCACGATTCTTACGCAACAGTTGGCAGCGCACCTTGGCTGTCCGGCCTGGCTGCTGCCTTCACAAAGTATTGAGCATTCGGTTGAAGAGCGTACACGGTTGGTTAACAGCCCTGACGTTGCCGCGGTGGTTGAAAAGTTTGCTGAAGTGGATGTGGCAATTGTCGGTATTGGCGAACTGGAGCCTTCTCAATTGCTGAAAAACTCAGGCAACTACTACAACGAAGAAATGTTGCGACTGCTCGCCGAGCGCGGCGCAGTAGGCGATATCTGTCTGCATTATTACGATGCAGCAGGTAACCCGGTACTCAGCCATGAGGAAGACCCGGTCATCGGAATGGAGCTTTCGCAGATCCGGGAGTGTAACCACGTGATTGCTTTGGCTGGTGGTGTGGAAAAACAGAATGCGATACGCGGGGCATTGCAGGGGAATTATATTGACGTATTGATCACCGACTACCCGACAGCCCGCAGTCTGGTGAAAGGGTGATGTCACGGTGAGTTAAACAATTGACAGCCCCAGGAGGTTCCTGGAGCTGTCTGGTTGTGCATATCAGACTTTTCAGAGGGGATTACTGGCTTTCCATCGCCGCCTTTTGTGCTACCACCGCGGCTTTTTGCTGCATCCGGTTTTGCATCTGGTCGATGATGACCGCGACGATAATCACGATACCTTTAATCACCATTTGCCAGAACTCGCTGACGCCCATCATCACCAGACCATCGGCCAGAAAACCGATAACGAAAGCGCCAATCAGCGTGCCTAAAATCGTGCCCCGTCCACCGGCCAGTGACGTACCGCCGAGAACCACTGCGGCAATGGCGTTCATCTCAAATGCCGTACCGTTGGCCGGATGGCTGGCGGAAAGCTGTGCCGAGACCACAATTCCAGCAATCGCGGCACACAGTCCGGATAGGGTATACACCCAGATTTTCACCTGTTTTACTTTTACCCCTGACAGCTCAGCAGCGCGTTCGTTATCCCCGATGGCGTAAACGTGGCGACCAAAAGGTAGACGACGAGCGACGTAAGCAATGACCAGTGCCAGCACAATCATCATCCAGATGGCCCACGGAATCCCAAACAGTGTACCGGCACCAATCTCATCAAAACCGGTATTGCCGAGCTGCGGATTGCCGGAAAGCCCGGGAAAGGTTTGCCCATCGGAGGTCAGCATCGCCGCCCCGCGCAAAACGTACATGGTTCCGAGCGTACAAATAAACGGTGCGACGTTATAGTGGGTGATGATCCAACCATTCGCCGCGCCAATCAGCCCACCAATCAACAAGACGACAGGCACAATCACCCAGACGCTGGGGAAAATTGCGATGCCGAACATTGGCAATACAATGCCTTTAGTGATTAGCCATCCCGCGACCATGCCGCACAGCCCAAGCGTAGCGCCAATTGAGAGATCAATCCCGGCGGTAATAATGACAAACGTGATCCCCAGAGCCAGAAAGGCGTTAATGGCGATATGCTTGATCATAATGACCATGCTGCCGCCAGAGAGAAATCCCGGTACGGTGAAGGCAAAGAACCCGACGATTAAAAACAGTGCAATAAAAGTGCGCAGTTTTAGGATTAGTAGCAGGATATTTTCCCGAGAGAAGGCGACTGTGGAGCGAGGCGCGATGGCGGCAGATTGTAGTGTTTTCATATCAGAACCCCTGAGCACTTGCGGTTACCAGCGCCGATTCTTCGGCACGATCGCGGGCGATATCGGCAGTTAGCTTGCCGCCGGACATCACCAGAATGCGGTCAGAAACCGCCATAATTTCTTTTAAATCTGAGGTGGAGAAGACCACAGCAATACCCTGCTGGGAAAGCTGGACCATCATGCGGAACACATCGGCTTTCGCCCCGACATCGATGCCGCGTGTGGGTTCGTCAAGAAATAGAATTTTGGGATTGGTGAGCAGAGAGCGACCAATCACCACTTTTTGCTGGTTCCCCCCGCTCAGCGCCTGAATTTCAACCTCTGGCGAGGAGACTTTTATCGACAGATTGCCAATTGTGCTGGCGACCACGGCCTCTTCGTCTTTGCGGGCAATGGCAAAGCCACGTTGCAGACGCCGCCAAAGGCTGGCAATGGTCAGATTGGTGGCGACGGATGAAATGGGGAAAATCCCTGTGCGCTTGCGATCCTCCGGCACCAGACTCATTCCCATACGGATGCGATCGGCGGTGGTTAAGCGCTGCGGGACCGGTTTGCTGTCGAGCCACAGTTTTCCGAGGTAGTTGCGCTCAGTACCTAACAAGCACTCGAACAATTCGGTTCGCCCAGCCCCCATAAGTCCATAGATACCGACAATTTCACCGGCGTGAACGTTAAAGGTGACGTCATTGACGACTGCGCTGCCAGCGGTATTCACGCAGGTGATATGTTCAGCTTCCAGAACCGGAGCTCCAAACGTGCGGCCGGGTTCGAGAAAGTTACTTACCGGGTCACTGCCCAACATCTCGCGCACAATCCACGGGACATCGATGTCGCTAACCTTGGCTTCGGCTTGAAATTTACCATCGCGTAAAATAGTGATCACATCGCCAATTGCCATCAATTCCTCGAGGCGATGGGAGATATAGATTATCGACACGCCCTGGCGAGTAAGTTCACGGATCACGCGAAACAGAATCTCGACTTCAGTTTTACTGAGCGCTGAGGTGGGTTCATCAAGAATCAGGATATCTGCATCTTCAGCCAGTGCTTTGGCGATTTCGACCAGCTGTTGCTGCCCTACTTTGAGATTGCCAACCAGGTCGCGCGGTGATATCGGCTGATCGAGCCGGGTTAATAATTCCGCGGTGCGTTTCTCTTGCTCGGCCTCATTGATGGGGGCCATGCCTTTTTGAATCTCCCGACCGAGGAAAATGTTTTCCGCGACGGTGAGGTTCTCAAACAGGTTTAACTCCTGATGCACCATACCAATTCCATGTGCCGCAGCATCCCGGGTGCTGGCAAAGCGCACGGGATTTCCATTGAGCGACATCTCACCGCTACTGGGTTGCTGAACGCCTGCGAGGATCTTCATCAACGTCGATTTCCCCGCACCATTCTCACCAATAATCACATTCACCTTGCCACGCCAGACCTGATAATCGACGCTGTCCAGTGCAATTGTGCCGGGAAACAGCATTGAAATGGCATGCGTGCGCAGGATGATGTCATCAGCTGAGGTATTGCGCATTAGTGAGCCTCCTGTTCCAGCGTCAGTGCTGCTGCGTTTTCCGCTTTTCCAGCATTCAACGTCACGGCAAACAGCACCGTGGCAGTTTTCCCTTGCCAGCTAGTGTCTACGGCGGGTAACTGTTTCGCCGCTTCACGGTTATAAGCCCGTGACAGTTGGGCAAACTGAACCTGGTTAGTAAAATCTTCAAACTTGAAACCACTGGCATCGCGAATAGCATTGCCACGCATTACCGGGCCAATCTGAATCGTGACGGGCATATCATTGACCCTCACCACGATGGTGTGCTCTCGCCCATTGGTGGTGTCGACGCTATCAATCTGGCTGGTCAGGCGTACAAACACGCTTTCGGGAGCGGGTGAGGGGGCCTTCAGGCGAGTGGTCAGCGCTGAAGCATCCAGAACATGTTGCTGTGCCGCTTCCAGGACGCGGGATTGCCAGGTTTGTTGCGCGATCTGATCGGGAGTCTGGTTGTCGAAACTGGCTTTGGCCTGAGGATCGGCCGGGATAATTGGTTTGCCGTTTTCGTCGAGGTCAACTACCGTACAGGCCGTCAGCAACAGGGTGGCGCATCCAACCAGCGCGGCACCCCATTGTGTTAACGACATAGTGCCTCCGCTTAGTGGCTCAGGTTGAACTTGTTCAGCTTGCTGGCATTGGTTTCGTCAATCAGCACGCAATCCATGAGCTGTTTTTCTTCTTTCTGGGCTTTGCCGTTTTTCAGATAGTAATCCGCCTGCTCAACAGCCATTTGTGCCTGCTGCCAGCCGGGCTGCAGTACTGTCGCTTTAATATTGCTTTTATTAATGATTGAATCGCGGGTGTAGTCGCTGCCATCAAAACCGACCACGATGACATTATTTTTCCCCGCCGCTTTTAGTGCGGCTTCTGCACCCAGCGCCATAGTGTCGTTACCTGAGATCACGCCTACGATATCTGGGTTGGTTTGTAGAATGGCTTCCATTCGGGTAAAGGCTTCGGTTTGGCTCCAGTTTGCCGTCTGCTGGGCTACCATTTTCATGTCCGGATAGTCATCGAGTACATCGTGATACCCCTGCGAGCGTACATGGGCGTTGGTGTCGGATTGACGTCCCAGCAGTTCAACGTACTTCCCTTTTCCGTCCAGTAACCTGGCGAACTTCTCTGCGCCGAGCTGTGCGCCTTGATAGTTATTCGACACGATTTGCGCCACCGCGATGCCGGTTTTATTGATTTCGCGATCGATCAGAAAAGCAGCTACACCCGCTGCTTTGGCTTTTTCCAGCGGCCCTACAGTGGCATCTGCACCCGCATTATCAAGAATGATCGCTTTCGCTTTACGAGCAATAGCAGTCTCAATCAGTTGGTTTTGTTTATTGACGTCATCATCATGAGAGGCAACCAGCGTGGCGTATCCCAGCTCTTTTGCTTTGGCGACTGCACCGTCGGCTTCGGCTTTAAAAAACGGGTTATCGTGAGAAGGGGTAATAATCGCAATCAGTCCGTTGTCGGCAGCATACAGCGAACCCGATGTGGTAAGGATCGAGGCCAGTAATACGGATTTAATCAAGGTCTTGTTCATCTCTTTCTCCACTTTGAATATTTATTCAAATATGATTTATTATTCAAGTTAACGATAAGTCGAGATAATCGAACTGTCTACGATTTGCGCAGCTAATTTCTTAAAAAGAGAAAAGGATCACGATCCTGATGGTGAGAATGGAAATAGCGTCACGATATTTTTATCACGCTGAAACCAATGAACGTTAACTTCTTGATTGCCGAGGTTTGCCGAAAATGACGGCATGATTTGTAATGTTAATTGCTGAGTCGTGAGTGCGGTGATTTTTGCGCTGGTGAAACCTGGTAGCCCCGATGCCTGATTGGAAAACGCCTTATACAGGCTCTCCTTTGCGCTGAATACCAGGGTTAAGGCGAGCGGAAAGGGCAGGCAGGCATGCTGCAAAATCTGATGTTCGTGGTTATCAATAATGCCATCAGCCAGCTCAACTGCGGTTTGTGGTGTAAAAATAGCTTCTATATCCAGCCCAATGGGATGCGTTGATACGACCGCCAGCGCCGTTGTTGTGCTATGGCTGATGCTGCCAAACAGATCCTGCGGCCACAATGGTTGGCGTTGCACATCGATGCCGGGCACGGTTTTGTGGCCAAATTCACGCAGTGCGTGGACTGCAGCAATACGCCCCGCTAAGTGCTCAGCTTTACGCTTACGCCCACTGGAGTGGAGCTGAGTGTGGTGGGGGAGCCAGAGCAGGTCGTGCTCATGGAAAGTGTCGGGATCAAATTCGACAATGTGCAGCGTATGATCTGCGAAAGGGAGCGGGATGTGCGTTGTGTGCATGATTTCTTACGGTTTCCCTCTCCCCGCAGCGAGGAGAGGGAAAAACGTTATCAGAAGTGTGTGTTAACGCTCATGAACCACGTCCGGCCCGGTTCGTTATAGGTGTGCGCGCCTGCGCCCGCCATATAGTTCCCGGTCACGATATCGCCCGTGGTCTGGGCATTCCCTTCACGCCATAAACGTTTGTCAAAGACGTTATCCACGCCGCCGGTCAGGCTGACGTTTTTCGTCACATCCCAGGTCGCACTCAGGCCGACGATGCTGTATGGGCTGACTTCACTGGCCGAGCTACCGGTAACGGGTTTACCCTGGTAATCGTATTTTTTCGGCTGCTGTTTGCCGTACCAGGTGAAGGTTGACTGCAGCGACAAATCTTCGCGTGCCTGCCAGCTCAGGGTCGAGTTCAGCGTGTATTCAGGAATAATCGACAGACGCTCGCCGGTCTCTTTATTCTTACTTTGCAGCATGTAGGTGATGTTGTTAGTCCAGTTAACGGTTTCGCTAACCGGCACGTTCAACGTCCCTTCCAGACCTTCAACTACCGCTTTAGGAATGTTTTCCCACTGATAGATATCGGTATAAGTCGTTTTCCCTTTGTTGGTGATAGACGTTCTGTCGAACGGGACCGTACCTGCTTCAATCTTGTTACGGTAATCGTTGCGGAACCAGGTTACCCCGGCCAGCCAGCCGTCGCGTTTGAACTCCAGACCAATCTCTTTGTTGATACTGGTTTCGGCCTTCAGATCATCGTTGCCCATCATGTAGCAACCAATACCGGTCGCGGAGCCGGTGGCGTAGCAACCCTGACCTTTACTGTACAGAATGTAGTTCGGGTTGAGCTGATACAGGCTTGGCGCTTTATAGGCGCGCGCAATCCCCATCTTCAGGGTGAAGTCATCGCCCAGACCTTGAGACAGGTTCAGGGACGGACTCCAGTTATCGCCCACAATGCTGTGATGATCGAAACGCAAACCTGGCGTCAGCATGGTGCTGTCGGTCAGTTCCATGTTGTTTTCAGCAAACAGAGAGAAAATCTCTGCGTCTGAGTACGGGCTGCGGTTGGTGCTGCTGGACCCTGGAATATCACCGCCCATAAAGGTCTGCGAATTGGACAACATGTCCTTCATGCGCTGCTGGTTCCATTCGGTACCGAGCGTCAGATTTTGGTTAACCAGCAGATCTAACGGAATGCTGATTTCACTGTGCAGCATGACGTCACTCAGGTCGGCGTCGAGGTATTTTTGTGACGCATTCGGGTCGAAAATCCCTTCGGTACCCCCCGCCAGGCCCTCCGGCGTACGGGAGTTACGCGTATGTTCATACTGCACCCAGTTACTGGTAGTGACGCCGTTATCCCAGCCGCCGTTCCAGGTCAGAGAGTAGTTCTGGCGGTAAAGACGGTTGGTCTCTTTCCCGTAGTTATCTTTCACCAGTTGGTTGGTGTTGGTGTTTTGAGTGTCGCCCGCATACAGGTTGCCCTGACGGCTATAGCCAGCTTCCAGTTCCAGTGACTGGAGCGGGGCGAAATCCCAGCGAACCACGCCGTTAATGTCTTTGTTGATCACCCCTTCACGACCGGCCGGTAAAGTATTTGAATACGTGCCGGTACGTTCTGACTGATGACCCTGGTTGATATCCCACGCGTCGGCCTGGGTTTTATCGAGATTACCGTACAAACGGAAGCTGAAATCCCCGCCCAGCGGGCCGTTCAGGCTAAAGTTGGTGCGTTTGGTCGAACCTTCGTCTTTATGTTCCGGGGCGTTGAAATAGGTATCCCAGGAGCCGTGCCATTCGTTGCTGCCTTTTTTGGTGATGATATTCACCACGCCGCCAGCCGCACCGTTGCCATAGCGTGCCGCGGCAGGACCACGCAGCACTTCAATACGTTCGATCATTTCTGGTGGCACCCAGGCGGTATCGCCGCGGGTATCACGCTCGCCGCGCCAGCCCTGACGCACAGAGTTACGGCTGGTTACTGGTTTGCCGTCGATCAGAATCAGGGTGTTTTCCGGCCCCATGCCGCGAATATCGATTTGGCGGTTGTTGCCGCGTTGACCGCTGGTTGAGTTACCGGTCAGGTTGACGCCTGGCATGGTACGGATGATTTCCGACACATCGCGAGCGGGAGGATTCTTACGAATTTCATCAGCGGTAATGGTTGAAACGCCCGGTGCCTGCAGGTTCTGCTGGGCGGCGGTAACCACGATGGTGTCTTCATGAGAGACAGCGGCGCTATCGGTTTGATCTTCTGCCATCGCTGGCAGGGCTACCCCGTAAATCCCTAAATTGACCAATAAGGCCAGTGAATGAATCTTGTTGTTCATTGTATGTCCTGCTGTTCTTTTAGCCACGAGTACCAATGTGCCGTGGTGCGGCATTTGGTCTGATGTCGCCCGCATCCGCGTAAACCCTCCATTCCAGAAAAAGTACGCAGCGCCAGGCCGGTTTATAAGTGGTGAAAAACTGTGCGCGCTTCCCACAGCGCGACAATACGCTATTGCAAATGCAAATAGTTATCAATAATATTATCAATATATTTCACGCTAGATCATAAAATTCGACAATAAACATGGGGTTATGGCGGTGACGACGTTAAAGATGGGAAGCGAGGCGTGGTGGCAGTCAAAAAAAGGCCCGGAGTGGGAGCGTGAAGACAACGGAAATTATCGGGTAACCTTCTGGTGGCGCGACCCGCAGGGAACGGAAAAAGAGTCAGCCATTCATCGCGTATGGGTCTATATCACCGGCGTCACCGACCACCATCAAAATGCCACCCCGCAGTCGATGCAACGCATTGACGGAACAAATGTTTGGTGCTGGAGTGTTTCCCTTAGCGCCAACTGGCGCGGCAGTTACTGTTTTATCCCAACAGAACGAAATGATATTTTTGCTGCGCAGACGCCGGGCGAAGCGCCTGACCGAACCGTGCTGCGTGAAGGCTGGCGGCAATTGTTGCCGCAGGCTATTGCCGATCCCCTCAATCCGCAGAGCTGGCAGGGCGGTCGTGGCCATGCGGTGTCTGCGCTGGAAATGCCTGATGCACCCGTACAACCGGGATGGGATCGACCTGAAAACCCCGACTCGCCCGCAGTTTGCCTGCAATGGCGTAGCGCCAGGCTCGGCAATACACGCCGCGTGTGGGTGTTTACCACTGGTGAAGCCCAACCGGAAGCGCGTCCGCTGGCTATCCTGCTGGACGGACAGTTTTGGGCACAAAGTATGCCGGTCTGGCCTGCGCTGACTTCACTCACCCATCGCGGACACCTCCCGCCCGCCGTTTATCTCCTGATTGATACCATCGACACGGCTCACCGCAGCCGCGAATTGCCGTGTAATGCGGATTTTTGGTTGGCAGTACAGCAGGAACTATTGCCGCTGGTGAAGACCACGACCGCGTTCAGTGACGACCCGCAGCGTACCGTCGTCGCCGGGCAAAGTTTTGGCGGGCTGTCATCGCTATATGCCGGGCTTAACTGGCCCGCGCGCTTTGGCTGCGTGCTCAGCCAGTCGGGCTCTTATTGGTGGCCGCATCGCGGTGGTCATCAGGATGGGGCGATCGTTGAGCAACTGAAGAGCGGAAAGATAAGCGCCCAGGGGCTGCGTATTGTCCTGGAAGCCGGGATCCGCGAGCCCATTATTTATCGCGCAAATCAGGCGCTTTATGCCCAGTTACCCTCTGCACCACAGTCTATTTTCTGGCGTCAGGTTGATGGTGGACACGATGCGCTTTGCTGGCGCGGCGGACTGATGCAAGGGCTGATCACGCTCTGGCAACCGCTTACCGACACGATTTAACCGGACGATGTTCCACGACAGGAGTTGAGTATGGAATTCAGTAACCCCTTCGATAATCCGCAGGGCCAGTTTTACATTCTGCAAAATCCCCAACGTCAGTTTAGCCTTTGGCCGCAGCAATGCTCACTTCCTGCTGGCTGGACGGTCGCGTGCGAACCCCAATCACAGGAAGCCTGCCAGCAATGGCTGGATGCAAACTGGACCACGCTGACGCCAGCGAACTACGTCGATGTGCAGGAGGCTCCATGACTCAACGTTTACCGTTAGTTGCGGCTCAGCCGGGGATCTGGATGGCGGAAAAACTCTCCACATTGCCCTCTGCGTGGAGCGTGGCGCACTACGTAGAATTAACCGGCGAACTGGACGCACCGTTGCTGGCGAAAGCGGTAGTGGCGGGTCTGGAGCAGGCCGATACTCTAAGGATGCGGTTTAGCGAAGATAACGGCGAGGTCTGGCAATGGGTAGACTCTGCGCTTGCCTTTGCGCCACCAGAAATTATCGATCTGCGCGAAAAATCCGATCCGCATGCGGCAGCGCGCGCCTTGATGCAGGCAGACCTGCAGCAGGACATCCGTGCTGATGGCACTAAGCCGCTGGTTTTTCACCTGCTCATTCAGGTGGGAGAAAAGCGTTGGTATTGGTATCAGCGTTATCATCATCTGCTGGTTGATGGCTTCAGTTTCCCGGCCATTACCCGCCAGATAGCCGCGATTTACCGCGTATGGCTGCATGGCGAGCCCACGCCGGAATCACCTTTACGCCATTTTCTGAGGTGGTGGAAGAGTATCAACAGTATCGGCAAAGCGATGCCTGGCAACGCGACGGCGCCTTCTGGACCGAGCAGCGAAAGCAACTCCCACCTCCGGCTTCGCTGTCTAACAAACCCCTGCCAGGGCGGTCGGCCAGCGCGGATATTATTCGTCTGAAGTTAACCGCGCCTGAAGGGGAGTTTCGCCGGCTTGCGGCACGTATGCCAGACGTTCAGCGTGCGGATCTGGCCCTTGCGCTGGTGGCGCTGTGGCTCGGACGTTTATGCAGCCGAATGGAATATGCCGCCGGGTTTATCTTTATGCGGCGTATGGGGTCGGCGGCGCTCACGTCCACCGGACCGGTTTTAAACGTCCTGCCATTTGGCGTGCAGTTGAATGCGGCAGAAAGCTTGCCTGCACTTGCCCAACGACTGGCCGCACAGTTGAAGAAAATGCGCCGACATCAGCGATATGATGCTGAGCAAATTGTTCGCGACAGCGGGCGCGCAGCCGGTGCCGAACCGCTGTTTGGCCCGGTACTAAACGTGAAAATATTCGACTATCAACTGAATATTCCTGGCGTTCAGGCGCAAACCCATACGTTGGCGACAGGTCCGGTGAACGATCTGGAGCTGGCGCTGTTCCCGGATGAAAACGGCGGGCTGAGTATTGAAATCCTGGCCAATAAACAGCGCTACGATGCCGCGACGCTGGCGCAACATGCATCACGTTTAACCGCGCTTATCGCGCAGTTTGCCGACAATCCGTCGCTATGCTGCGGCGATGCCGGGATGCTGTTGCCGATAGAACATGAGCGGCTGGCGAAGATTAACGACACGACCGTGGCGATCCCGTCTACCACGCTGAGCGCGCTGGTGGCACAGCAGGCCGATAAAACGCCGGATGCCCCGGCGCTGGCTGATGCCCGCTATCAGTTTAGCTATCGTGAAATGCGCCAACAGGTTGTGGCGCTGGCGCGCCGCCTGCGCGAACGTGGCGTACAGCCTGGTGACAGCGTTGCCGTGGCATTACCGCGTTCCGTGTTCCTCACGCTGGCGCTGCACGGTATTGTTGAGGCGGGAGCCGCCTGGCTGCCATTGGATACCGGATACCCGGACGATCGCCTGCGGATGATGCTCGAAGACGCGAAGCCAAAATTGTTGATCGCGACCGAAGAGCAACTGGCGCGCTTTAGCGATATTCCGGAGCTGGAAAGTCTGTGCTACAACGCGCCGCTGCCAGAAGAGGATGCTGCACCGCTGGCGCTATCTCAACCTAATCATACGGCCTATATTATTTTTACTTCCGGTTCTACCGGCAGACCAAAAGGGGTGATGGTTGGGCAAACAGCCATCGTTAACCGTTTGCTGTGGATGCAAAATCACTATCCTCTGACCGCGGATGATGTGGTGGCGCAAAAAACACCGTGCAGTTTTGACGTCTCGGTATGGGAGTTTTTCTGGCCGTTTATTGCTGGGGCAAAACTGGTCATGGCAGAACCTGAAGCGCACCGCGATCCGCTGGCGATGCAGCAGTTCTTTGCGCAGTCAGGGGTGACGACCACGCACTTTGTTCCCTCTATGCTGGCCGCTTTTGTTGCTTCACTGACGCCGGAAACCGCGCGGGAGAGCTGTGCCTCGCTGAAACGGGTATTCTGCAGCGGCGAAGCCTTACCTGCAGATTTATGCCGCGAATGGGAACAGTTGACTCATGCGCCACTGCACAATTTATACGGGCCAACGGAAGCGGCGGTCGATGTGAGCTGGTATCCGGCCTGGGGGGACGATCTCGCTGCCGTAACGGGCAATAGCGTGCCGATTGGCTATCCGGTATGGAATACCGGTTTACGGATCCTGGACGCCATGATGCGCCCGGTGCCCTTTGGCGTGGCAGGTGATCTCTATCTGACGGGGATCCAACTGGCGCAAGGATACCTCGGGCGAGCGGATCTAACTGCGAGCCGCTTTATCGCCGATCCATTTAACCCTGGTGAACGCATGTACCGTACCGGGGATGTGGCGCGTTGGCTGGAGAATGGCGCAGTGGAATACCTCGGGCGCAGCGATGACCAGCTTAAAATTCGCGGACAGCGCATTGAGCTCGGTGAGATTGATCGGGTGATGCAGCAACTGCCAGATGTCGAACATGCCGTTGCCCACGCCTGCGTATTCAACCAGGCGGCGGCGACAGGCGGCGATGCGCGACAGTTGGTGGGGTATCTGGTGTCGCAATCGGGGTTACCGCTGGATACGTCTGCATTGCGAGAAACTCTGCGTGAAAAACTGCCTGCGCATATGGTGCCGACGGTATTGTTGCAACTGGCGGAGCTGCCGCTGAGTGCAAACGGTAAACTGGATCGTAAAGCGCTGCCGATGCCGCAGTTGACGTCGCGTACGTCAGGACGTGCGCCGCGAGCAGGGACTGAAACCGCCATCGCGCAGTCTTTTGCGGCTTTGCTGGATTGCGAGGTTAATGACGTAGAGGCTGACTTCTTTGCGCTTGGCGGACATTCGCTGCTGGCGATGAAGCTGGCAGCGCAGTTGAGCCGGATTTTTGAGCGTCAGGTAACGCCTGGGCAAATAATGGTGGCTTCTACTGTTGAACAACTGAGTGCACTGCTGGAGAGCAATGATGATGAACAGTCGCAGCGTCTGGGATTCGAAACGCTGCTGCCGCTGCGTGAAAGTCATGGCCCAACGCTGTTTTGCTTCCATCCGGCGTCGGGTTTCGCCTGGCAGTTTAGCGTGCTGTCGCGTTACCTCAGCCCGCAGTGGTCGATTATTGGCATTCAGTCGCCGCGACCGGATGGCCCTATGCAGACGGCGGAAAACCTTGATGCGGTATGCGAACATCACCTGGCAACGCTGCTCAGCCAGCAGCCTCATGGTCCCTATTATTTATTAGGCTACTCGCTGGGTGGGACGTTGGCGCAGGGAATCGCCGCACGCTTACATGCCAGAGGAGAGACAGTTGCATTCCTGGGGCTGCTGGATACCTGGCCGCCGGAAACGCAAAACTGGCAGGAAAAGGAGGCCAATGGGTTGGATCCCGCGGTACTGGCCGAGATCGAGCGTGAACGTGAAGCGTTTCTGGCAGCGCAGCAGGGGAATGCGTCAGAGGCCTTATTTAATGCTATCGAAGGCAACTACGCCGATGCGGTTCGCCTGCTCACCACCGCACACAGCGTGCCGTTTGCTGGTCACGCCACACTGTTCGTCGCTGAGCGCACCTTAGTGCCGGGGGTCAGTCCTGAACGCAGTTGGTCACCGTGGATATCCAGTCTGGATGTATATCGTCAGGACTGCGCGCATGTCGATATCATAACTCCTGAAGCGTTTGAGAAGATTGGGCCTGTCATGCGTGACCTGCTCCAAAATATCCAATAAACGTCATCGGGTCAGCGTGTTAAACGCTGACCCGTGTAGTCATCCCTATAGAGATGACTGGGTATGAATTTTCGGTGTACGCCCAAGCGGCACCACTAACGGCGTTCCGGCAACCGGATCGTCGATAATCATACAGCGCAGACCATAGATTTTTTCAATAAGCTGCGCGGTGACGATCTCTTTCGGCGCACCCTCGGCAACAATTTTTCCGTCACGCAGCGCAATCAGATGCGTCGCATAGCGACACGCCTGATTAAGATCGTGCAGAACGGCGGCCAGCGTATACCCTTTCTCCCGGTTTAGCTCACTCAGCAGCTCTAGCAGATCGATCTGATGGCTGATATCCAGCCAGGTGGTAGGTTCATCGAGCAGCATAATCGACGTTTCCTGCGCCAGCACCATCGCAATCCATGCGCGCTGGCGTTGTCCACCGGAAAGGGTATCCACACTTTGTGACGCAAGATGAGTGATTCCCGTCGCCTGCATTGCGTTTGAGACCGCGATTTCATCCTCATTTCGCCAGCGGGTAAACAATGGCTGATGCGGGTAGCGCCCACGGGCAACCAGCTCCTGTACCGTAATATCACCCGGCGTGGTGGCGTTCTGCGCCAACAAACCTATTCTGCGAGCAACCTCTTTGCTGGCATAGTGCTGGATATGCTCGCCGTCGAGCCAGACCTTACCGTGCGCGGGCGTCATCAGACGACTAAGCGTGCGCAGTAGTGTTGATTTTCCGCAGCCGTTTGGCCCGATAATTGCGGTGAAGTGACCGTCTGGAATCGACACATTGAGGTTTTCCGCTACGGTAAATTTGCCATAACCCAGCGTTAACTGGTCGCCACGCAAACGGGCTACTGATTCGATCATTTTTTGCGGGACTCCTGAATTAACAAGACGATAAGATAAATACCGCCGAGGCTTACGGTGACAACGCCCACCGGAAGCTGATAAGGCATAAACAGCTGTTGGGCGCATAAATCCGCCATCAACAGCAGCAACGCGCCACACAGCGCCGACAGGGTTAATCCCCAGCGCGATGTGCCGCTAATCCGCCGCGCGATATGTGGGGCGACAAGGGCAATAAACGAGATAGGGCCAGCCAGCGCGGTGGCGGCTGCGGTCAGTACAACCGCAACCAGCATCATCATCAGACGTGAGCGCTCTACGCTGACGCCAAGCGCACAGGCGCTGTCATCACCCATTTCCAGTAAACGCATCCGGCGCACCAGCAGCGTGGCGCACACCAGCATAAGGATAATCAGTGGGGCAGAAGGCCAGGTTTTGGCCCAGGTCAGGCCATTGAGCGATCCGGCGTTCCACAGTCCGGCGGTCAGCGCGGTTTCTAATGATGCCTTCAGCAGTAGCCAGGTGTTGAACGCAACCAGCATGGCGCGTATACCGATCCCAATAATAATCAGCCGAAAGGTGTCGATACCATTGCGCCAGGCGAGCGCCCAGACCACCAGAGACGTCAGGACCCCGCCAACCATGGCCGCAAGCGCGATAGCGGTGAGATGCTGTCCGAACAGCACCATTGCCACCAGCACACCGCTCCAGGCACCGGTATTGAAACCCATCACATCCGGGCTGCCCAGCGGGTTGCGCATCAGCGACTGGAATATTGCACCGCTCACGCCGAGCGCCGCGCCAATCAATAGCGCCATCAGCACGCGTGGCAAACGCCATTCGGTCACCACCAGCGTAATACTGCGCGGCGCATCGCCAAGCAGAGCGGCAATAATTTGCTGGGTTTCCAGCGTCACGACGCCGCTACGCAGGCTCCATAAGCCAACGGCGAGACAACCTACAACCAGCAGCAGGCTGCTGACTATCAGGCGGCGGGAGAGGTGCATCATGCGCCACCCCCGCGCGGTTTCCGGCGTACCAGAAAGATAAGCACCGGCGCGCCGATAAATGCGCTGACCACTGAAACGCGCAGTTCGCCGGGGACAATCAGGCGACCGATGATATCGGCAATTAACAACAGAGAGGGGGTTGCCAGCAGGGTAACGGGCAGCGACCAACGGTGATCTGCCCCCACCAGCCAGCGCGCCATATGCGGCATCATCAGGCCGATAAAGGCGATAGGGCCAACAATCGCGGTCGCACTGCCGCACAGTACGGTAATCACCAACAGGCCAATAAACTGCGTGCGAGCGACTTTGCTGCCAAGCGCGGTGGCGGTGTCGCTCCCGAGGCTCAGGCTATTCAGGGCGCGGCTAAGGAACAACGCGACAGCCGCGGCAATCAGTACCGGCACCAGGACGACCTTCAGCGTTTGCAGGCTGCGGATATCCAATGAACCGGCCTGCCAGAAACGCAACTGATCGTAGACATCCGGGTTGAGCAGGGCGATTCCGGTGGATAATCCTTCCAGCACCGCGCCCAGCGCAACGCCCGCCAGCGTCAGGCGTACCGGGCTTAACTGCCCGCCGCCCTGGCTGCCGGTAAATGCCACTATAAGCGACGCGGCCAGCGCCCCGGAAAAGGCCATCAGCAGTTGTTCTTGCGCAGAGGAAAAGCCGAACAGCGCGGCTCCCAGCACAATAGCGAAGCTGGCACCGGAATTAACGCCCAGAATGCCGGGATCGGCGAGAGGGTTACGCGTGAGCGTTTGCATTAATGCACCAGCCAGACCCAGCGCCCCACCGGCGAGCAGCCCCGCCAGCGTGCGCGGCAGTCGCGCGTCCAGCACGATGGTGCAATCAGCGCTTTGACAACTGCCGGTAAGTGCATCCAGCACCACGGAGGCAGGTAGCGACTTGGCGCCAATAACCAGACTTAATACCGTGGTGAGAACAAGTAATAACAATAGTCCGGGCACGGCGAAGGCACGTGTCGCGGAAACAGAGCATGACATATCAACTTCCCTGATAATGATAGTAATTATCGTTATCGATCTTATTTGGATATGTTAGCATGTGCAGCCATCGAATGGATATTGAAAAAGTACCTGGTAAGGCTCTGTAATGAATCGACAATCCTGGCTGCTCAATCTCAGCCTGTTAAAGACCCACCCTGCATTTCGCGCCGTCTTCCTCGCCCGTTTTATTTCCATTGTCTCTCTGGGGCTACTCGGCGTGGCGGTTCCGGTACAGATCCAGATGATGACCCAGTCGACCTGGCAGGTCGGTTTGTCAGTAACGTTGACCGGCAGCGCAATGTTTATTGGTCTGATGGTGGGCGGGGTGCTGGCCGACCGCTATGAGCGTAAAAAAGTGATCCTGTTGGCTCGTGGAACTTGCGGAATCGGCTTTATTGGCCTGTGTCTGAATGCGCTGCTGCCCGAACCGTCGTTACTGGCGATTTATTTGCTTGGCTTATGGGACGGTTTCTTTGCCTCGCTGGGCGTGACCGCGTTGCTGGCGGCAACACCGGCGCTGGTTGGTCGGGAGAATTTGATGCAGGCCGGGGCGATTACCATGTTGACGGTACGTCTGGGTTCGGTTATTTCGCCGATGCTTGGCGGGGTATTGCTCGCGACCGGTGGCGTGGCCTGGAACTACGGTCTGGCGGCGGCGGGCACTTTCATTACCTTGCTGCCGTTGCTGAGCCTTCCCGCGCTGCCGCCTCCGACTCAGCCGCGCGAGCATCCGTTAAAATCGCTGCTGGCAGCATTTCGCTTTCTGCTTGCCAGCCCGCTGATTGGCGGCATTGCGCTGCTTGGCGGTCTGTTGACTATGGCGAGCGCCGTGCGCGTGTTGTATCCCGCGTTGGCGATTAACTGGCAAATGTCGAGTGCGCAAATAGGTCTGCTGTATGCGGCCATTCCTCTTGGCGCGGCGGTGGGCGCGTTGACCAGCGGACAACTGGCGCACAGCGTGCGTCCGGGACTGATCATGCTGGTATCGACCGTGGCTTCGTTCCTGGCTATCGGTCTGTTTGGGGTGATGCCGGTCTGGGAGCTTGGCGTTGTCTGCCTGGCGCTGTTCGGCTGGCTGAGTGCGGTCAGCTCTTTGTTGCAGTACACCCTGTTACAGACGCAGACGCCAGAAGCGATGCTCGGGCGAATTAACGGTTTGTGGACTGCGCAGAACGTTACAGGAGATGCGATCGGCGCGGCGCTGTTAGGGGGATTGGGGGCGATGATGACACCGGTTGCTTCGGCAAGCGTAAGTGGGTTTGGGCTGGTGATTGTCGGTCTGCTACTGCTGCTGTTGCTGGGAGAAGTGCGCCGATTCCGACAAATGCCTGTGAATGCCGGATAGCGTTGTCTTCTACGGTTTGTAGGCCGGATAAGGCGTTAGCCGTATCCGGCGCTGGCGATTAAAAGAGAGCTGACAGACGTTGCAGCAGCAAGGTCGCGCTGTAGTAGTCGAGACGGAAGGTTTCCGTACCCAGGGCGTAAACACGTTTATTCTGCACGGCCGGCAGATGTGCCAGCAGCGGATTAGCATAAATGGCGTCGGCATCTTTGTTGTCGCCAGCGAACAGGAACAGCGCTTCGCCGTTCAGGCCAGCCGCCAGGTTCTCACCGCCAAGCTGGATGATATCGTGGCGTTTGCCCTGACTCTGGCTGGTGTGTAATCCGGCAGGCAGCGGTGCCAGGGTGAAACCTAACTGCTCCATCAGCTTGCCCTGCGCCGACTCAGGCGTCCACAGGTTGGCGCTGTGCGCTGCAGCGGTGTACACCAGCGCGCTGACCGGTTGCGGCGGTAGGGTAATACGCTGCTTGACCGCCTGCAGTTGCTTATCAAACTCGGCAATACGCGCAGCCGCCTGTTGCTCCTGACCGGTAATTTCACCTAACTGCGTCAGCAGCGACTGCCAGCTTTTGTCGTCGTAATTAATGATGAGCGTTGGCGCAATGGTGGACAGCTGATCGTATAGCGCGAGGGCTGAATCTCCCCCGGTGGCGCTGATCAGAATCAGATCCGGCATTTGCGCCGCCACGGCCTCAGCGCTCGGTTCGCCGATATACAGCCTGCTCAGTTTGCGCGCTTTTGCCACTTCGCTCCACTGGCGTAAAAAGCCCTGTGCATCGCCGATGCGATTGTTCGGCGTAGTGGCGCCGCTGGCGATGACCGGGGCATCAATTGCCAGCAGCGAGCCGGTGAGGGTGACGCTGGTGGAGACAATTCGCTGCGGCTTATGTTCCAGCGTATGCGTACCACGACTGTCGGTAACCTGACGCGGCCAGTCGGCGGCATAACCTGAAGAAATTCCTGAAATAGACAAACCTGCCAGTAAGAGCACGGTGCGGCAAAAAGAGGGGAGACTCACGAATCAGCATCCTGTTATCAGTATAAGTAATGCTTCTCATTTTCATTGTTAGTGGACAAGGATGCAAGCCAAAGTCGCACATTGTGCTGCCACAAGAGTTGACATACCGCCGCTTTGCTTTTAGGTTAGCGACCGAAAATATAAATGATAATCATTATTAGAGCTTTTATCATTTTTGGAGGATGATATGGAAACGTCACTGGCCGAGGAAAAAACGCAGACTATGCAGACGCTCGCTCCCGACAGTTTTTTCTTTATGTCGCCGTACCGTAGTTTTACGACGTCAGGATGCTTCGCCCGCTATGCGGAACCGGCAATTGATGGCGATTCGCCAGACAGCCCTTTCCAACAGAAAATGCATGTACTGTTTGCTGATGCCAAAGCGCAGGGTATCGCTAACCCCATCATGGTCGGGGCGATTCCTTTTGACACCCGCCAGCCGTCATCGCTGTTTATTCCCCAGTCGTGGCAGACGTTCTCCCGAACGGCGAAGCAGCAATCATCTCGTTACTTTAACGCGCATCAGTCGCTGAACGTCGTTGAACGTAAATCGATCCCGGAACAGAACTTCTTTGAAGATATGGTCGCTCGTGCGGCTGCGCTGACGGCAACCCCGGAAGTCGACAAAGTGGTGTTGTCACGCCTGATCGATATCACCGCTGATGCCAATATTGACAGCGGGGCGCTGCTGGAGCGCCTAGTGGCGCAAAATCCGGCGAGCTACAACTTCCACGTTCCCCTTGAAGACGGTGGCGTATTGATTGGCGCCAGTCCGGAACTGCTGTTACGCAAAGAAGGCGAGCGTTTCAGCTCATTACCGCTGGCAGGCTCGGCACGTCGTCAACCGGACGATGTGCTGGACCGGGAGGCGGGCATCCGCCTGCTGGCGTCCGAAAAGGATCGCCATGAGCACGAACTGGTGACGCAGGCCATGAAAAATGTCCTGCGCGATCGCAGCCGTGAACTGCAACTCCCTTCTTCTCCGCAACTGGTCACCACGCCTACGCTCTGGCACCTCGGCACGCCGTTTGAGGGTAAAGCCAACGCGCAAGAAAACGCCCTGACGCTCGCGTGCCTGCTGCATCCGACGCCTGCGCTGAGCGGTTTCCCGCATCAGGTTGCGCGCAAACTTATCGCCGAGCTGGAGCCGTTCGATCGCGAACTGTTCGGTGGCATTGTCGGCTGGTGTGATGCCCAAGGTAACGGCGAATGGGTGGTGACGATCCGTTGTGCGAAGCTGCTGCGTAATCAGGTACGTTTCTTTGCCGGTGCCGGGATTGTTCCGGCTTCGTCCCCGGTTGCGGAATGGCGTGAAACGGGAGCCAAACTCTCCACGATGTTGAATGTTTTTGGACTGCATTAAGAGCCTTATTGACCAGGCCTCTAAGGAGCGATAATGAGTATTCCTTTCACCCGTTGGCCGGAGGAGTTTGCCCGCCGCTATCGTGAAAAAGGTTACTGGCAGGATTTGCCGCTGACCGACATTCTGACCCGTCACGCCGACAGCGACCATACGGCGGTGATCGATGGCGAACGCCACCTGAGCTATCGCCAACTGAATCAGGCCACTGACAATCTCGCCTGCAGCCTGCGCCGTCAGGGGATCAAACCCGGCGAAACCGCGCTGGTGCAACTGGGCAACGTGGCTGAGTTGTATATCACTTTCTTTGCGCTGCTCAAGCTGGGTGTAGCCCCGGTGCTGGCATTATTCAGCCATCAGCGAAACGAACTTAACGCCTATGCCAAACAGATCGAACCTGCGCTGCTGATTGCCGATCGTCAGCATGCGTTGTTTAGCGGAGACGATTTTCTTAACGCTTTTGTGGCTGAACACAATTCAGTGCGCGTGGTGCAACTGCGCAATGACGAAGGCGAACACAATCTGCAAACGGCGATAAGCCAGCCTGCGACTGATTTTTCCGCCACGCCATCGCCTGCTGATGAGGTGGCCTATTTCCAGCTTTCAGGCGGGACTACCGGGACGCCAAAGCTGATTCCTCGTACCCATAACGATTACTACTACAGCGTGCGTCGCAGCAATGAGATTTGCCGCTTCACCGGGGAAACGCGTTATTTATGCGCGATCCCGGCGGCGCATAACTACGCGATGAGTTCGCCTGGCGCGTTGGGGGTATTCCTGGCTGGCGGCACCGTCGTGCTGGCGGCTGACCCGAGCGCCACCCTGTGCTTCCCTCTGATTGAACAGCATCAGGTTAACGTCACGGCGCTAGTGCCGCCAGCGGTGAGCCTGTGGCTGCAGGCAATTGCGGAGTGGGGGAGCAATGCGCAATTGGCTTCGCTGACGCTGCTACAGGTCGGTGGGGCACGGCTTTCCGCCTCGCTTGCGGCGCGTATTCCGGCGGAGATTGGCTGCCAGCTGCAGCAGGTCTTCGGCATGGCGGAAGGGCTGGTGAACTACACCCGTCTGGACGACAGTCCTGAACGCATCATCAATACCCAGGGCCGCCCGATGTGTCCCGATGATGAAGTCTGGGTAGCAGACGCTGACGGCAACCCTTTAGCCCAGGGAGAAACCGGGCGCCTGATGACACGTGGCCCATACACCTTCCGCGGCTACTTCAAAAGTCCTGAGCACAATGCCAGCGCCTTTGACGCCAACGGTTTTTACTGCTCCGGCGATCTGATCGCCATCGATCGAGATGGCTACATCACCGTCCAGGGACGCGAGAAGGATCAGATCAACCGCGGTGGAGAGAAGATCGCTGCAGAAGAGATTGAAAACCTGCTGCTGCGCCACCCGATGGTGATCCATGCCGCGCTGGTCAGTATGGATGACGAACTGATGGGCGAGAAAAGCTGTGCCTGGTTGGTGGTAAAAGAGCCGCTGCGAGCGGTGCAGGTGCGTCGTTTTCTACGCGAACAGGGCGTAGCGGAATTTAAATTACCTGACCGCGTGGAGTGCGTTGAGTCGTTACCGCTGACTCCGGTTGGGAAAGTAGATAAAAAACAATTACGTCAGTGGCTGGCATCACGTTCACTGGCCTGAAGGAGAATAAGAGATGGCAATTCCTAAACTGCAGGCTTATGCGCTACCCACGGCGCTTGATGTTCCGGTGAACAAAGTGGACTGGGCGTTTGACCCCGAACGCGCCGCACTGCTGATCCACGACATGCAGGACTATTTTATCGGTTTTTGGGGCGATAACTGCCCGATGATGGAGCAGGTCGTCGCTAACATCGCCGCACTGCGTCAGTACTGCAAAGAGCATAACATTCCGGTGTATTACACCGCTCAGCCGAAAGAACAGAGTGATGAAGACCGCGCTCTGCTCAATGATATGTGGGGACCGGGACTGACGCGTTCGCCGGAACAGCAGAAAATCGTTGAGGCGCTGGCGCCGGATGAAGCGGATACCATTCTGGTGAAATGGCGTTACAGCGCATTTCATCGCTCCCCGCTGGAACAGATGCTTAAGGAGACCGGACGTAATCAACTGATCATTACCGGCGTGTATGCGCATATTGGCTGTATGACCACCGCAACGGACGCCTTTATGCGCGACATCAAGCCGTTTATGGTTGCCGATGCGTTGGCAGACTTTAGCCGTGACGAACATCTGATGTCGCTGAAATACGTGGCGGGACGCTCCGGGCGTGTGGTGATGACTCAGGAATTATTACCGACGCCGGTACCGGCCAGCAAAGATGCGTTACGCAGCATTATTCTGCCGCTGCTCGATGAGTCCGAAGAGCCGATGGATGACGAAAACCTGATCGACTACGGACTGGATTCCGTGCGCATGATGGCGCTGGCGGCGCGCTGGCGTAAGGTTCATGGCGATATTGACTTCGTGATGCTGGCGAAAAACCCGACCATTGACGCCTGGTGGACGCTGCTCTCTCGCGAGGTGAAGTAATGTCTGGATTTGACTTCGCAGGGAAAACCGTCTGGGTAACCGGCGCGGGAAAAGGGATTGGCTACACCACGGCGCTGGCGTTTGTGAAAGCGGGTGCTGAGGTGACAGGATTCGATCGTGAATTTTCTCAGAATAACTACCCGTTTGCCACCGAAGTGCTGGATGTGGCGAATGCTGAACAGGTGGCTGAGGTGTGTCAGCGCGTCCTGCAAACGCGCGAGCGGTTGGATGTGTTGGTCAATGCGGCGGGTATTTTGCGTATGGGGGCCACCGATGCGCTGAGTATTGAGGAGTGGCAGCAGACGTTTGCGGTTAACGTTGGTGGGGCGTTCAATCTGTTTCAACAGACGATGGCGCAGTTTCGTCGCCAGCAGGGCGGGGCAATCGTGACCGTCGCGTCGGATGCGGCGCACACGCCGCGTATCGGTATGAGCGCATACGGTGCGTCAAAAGCCGCGCTGAAAAACCTGGCACTGACCGTCGGACTTGAACTGGCAGGCAGCGGTGTGCGTTGCAATGTGGTTTCGCCAGGCTCGACCGATACCGACATGCAGCGTACGTTGTGGGTCAGCGATGATGCGGAGCAACAGCGCATTCGTGGGTTTGGCGAGCAGTTTAAGCTCGGCATTCCACTGGGGAAAATCGCGCGTCCACAGGAAATCGCTAACACTATTTTATTCCTCGCTTCCGATCTGGCGAGCCACATTACGCTTCAGGATATCGTGGTGGACGGCGGCTCCACGCTGGGGGCATGACGATGATCTGGAAACGTCATTTAACGCTGGATGAACTGAATGCCACCAGTCAGAACACGATGGTGGCGCATTTAGGCATGGTCTATACCCGACTGGGGGATGATGTGCTGGAAGCCGAAATGCCGGTGGATAGCCGGACGCATCAGCCGTTTGGTCTGCTGCACGGCGGCGCGTCGGCGGCCCTGGCGGAAACATTGGGTTCGATGGCGGGTTATCTGATGACTCGCGACGGGCAGTGTGTGGTGGGTACGGAATTGAACGCCACGCACCATCGGGCGGTTGCGCAGGGGAAAGTGCGCGGCGTTTGCCAGTCGCTGCACCTCGGGCGTCAGAGTCAAAGCTGGGAAATCGTCATCTTTGATGAGCAGGGACGACGCTGTTGCACCTGTCGTTTAGGCACTGCGGTGATGGGGTGAAGTCGCCCGACAAAGTAAAATGAAATTGCAGGGTTAACGGCTAAATGAAGTGATCCAGTTAACAATGCAATGTAAATACTCAGTGATACTTCGGGTTTACATGGTTGTCAGGTTGTTAAATTCAGAAAAGATGTTATAGAAACAAAATGTAACATCTCTCTGACCAGGACAACGGAAAACCAAGTATGAATAAATCAGGGAAGTACCTCGTCTGGACAGTGCTCTCCGTTATGGGAGCATTTGCCCTCGGCTATATCGCATTAAATCGTGGCGAACAGATCAACGCGTTGTGGATAGTCGTGGCGTCGGTCTGTGTCTACCTTATCGCTTATCGTTTCTACGGCCTGTACATCGCGAAAAATGTACTGGCGCTGGACCCGACGCGTATGACGCCTGCCGTGCGTCATAACGATGGTCTGGACTATGTTCCTACCGATAAAAAAGTGCTGTTTGGCCACCATTTCGCGGCGATTGCTGGAGCGGGTCCATTAGTTGGACCGGTGCTGGCGGCGCAAATGGGCTATCTGCCGGGTATGATCTGGCTGCTTGCCGGGGTGGTACTGGCGGGGGCGGTGCAGGACTTTATGGTGCTGTTTGTTTCTACCCGTCGCGATGGTCGTTCCCTTGGCGAACTGGTGAAAGAAGAGATGGGCCCAACGGCGGGCGTCATTGCGCTGGTGGCCTGTTTTATGATCATGGTGATTATCCTCGCGGTACTGGCGATGATCGTCGTGAAAGCGCTGACCCACAGCCCGTGGGGAACCTACACCGTCGCCTTTACTATCCCGCTGGCGATCTTCATGGGGATTTACCTGCGTTATCTGCGCCCGGGCCGCATTGGTGAAGTGTCGGTCATCGGTCTGGTATTCCTGGTGTTTGCTATTATTTCCGGCGGCTGGGTGGCTGAAAGCCCGACCTGGGCACCGTACTTTGACTTTACCGGCGTACAGTTGACCTGGATGCTGGTGGGATACGGCTTTGTCGCCGCCGTACTGCCGGTGTGGCTGCTGCTGGCGCCGCGTGATTATCTCTCTACCTTCCTGAAAATCGGTACCATTGTTGGTCTGGCGGTAGGGATTCTGATCATGCGTCCGACGCTGACCATGCCTGCGCTGACCAAGTTTGTTGACGGTACAGGCCCGGTCTGGAGCGGTAACCTGTTCCCGTTCCTGTTTATTACCATCGCCTGCGGTGCGGTCTCTGGTTTCCACGCGCTGATTGCCTCCGGCACCACGCCGAAGATGCTGGCGAATGAAGGTCAGGCCTGTTTTATTGGATACGGCGGGATGCTGATGGAATCCTTTGTCGCCATTATGGCGCTGGTGGCGGCCTGCGTTATCGACCCGGGCGTCTACTTTGCGATGAACAGCCCGATGGCTGTACTGGCACCTGCCGGAACCACCGATGTGGTTGCGTCAGCGGCACAGGTTGTGAGCAGTTGGGGCTTTGTTATCACGCCTGATACGCTGCACCAGATTGCGAACGATGTCGGCGAACAATCCATTATCTCCCGCGCAGGCGGTGCGCCGACGCTGGCGGTGGGCATGGCGTATATTCTGCATGGTGCACTGGGCGGAATGATGGATGTGGCGTTCTGGTATCACTTCGCCATTCTGTTTGAAGCCCTGTTTATTCTGACGGCGGTAGACGCCGGTACCCGTGCCGCACGCTTTATGCTGCAGGATCTGCTGGGCGTGGTGTCACCGGGTCTGAAACGTACCGATTCGCTGCCTGCGAACCTGCTGGCAACGGCGCTGTGCGTGCTGGCCTGGGGTTACTTCTTGCACCAGGGTGTGGTGGATCCATTGGGTGGTATTAATACCCTGTGGCCACTGTTTGGTATCGCCAACCAGATGCTGGCCGGTATGGCGTTGATGCTTTGCGCGGTGGTGCTGTTCAAGATGAAACGTCAACGCTACGCGTGGGTGGCGCTGGTGCCAACGGCCTGGCTGCTGATTTGTACCCTGACCGCCGGCTGGCAGAAAGCGTTTAGCCCGGATGCGAAAATTGGCTTCCTCGCCATCGCTAACAAGTTCCAGGCGATGATCGACAGCGGTAATATTCCGGCGCAGTACACTCAGTCGCAGCTGACGCAGTTGGTGTTTAACAACCGCCTGGATGCGGGTCTCACTATCTTCTTCATGGTAGTCGTTGTGGTGCTGGGTCTGTTCTCCATCAAAACTGCACTGGCAGCACTGAAAGAGGACAAACCTACGTCGAAAGAAACGCCATACGAACCGATGCCTGAGAATGTCGAAGAGATCGTGGCGCAGGCGAAAGGCGCGCACTAATATTCTCTTAACCAACGAGCCCTCTCCTGAATGGGGAGGGCGTTTGTTCGACAGGGAACCACTATGTTTGAAACGCTCTCTAAAGCCGGGAAGTATTTAGGTCAAACCGCCCGATTAATGATAGGTGTGCCGGATTACGACAACTATGTTGAGCATATGCGCATCACGCATCCGGACCTGACGCCAATGACCTACGAAGAATTTTTCCGCGAACGCCAGGATGCGCGCTACGGGGGGAAAGGCGGCGCGCGCTGCTGTTAATGCTCTTCATCATTCAAGCTGCAGGCGTGTTCACCCTGGTCACTTACCTTTGTAAGCTCCAGGGTTTCGCTGCGTTGCCGCCATCAGGCATCTCACACCATAATCACACCGTAAACGATTCTACTTTTTCGAACGCTGCGCGCAGCGTCTGTGGAGTTAACGTTACCGGCAGTGCATGAATGGACTCCACCGGGCGCAGGGTGTGCGCAATCACGTTGTCGATTTCAGCGCGGTTGTTGATGTCCACGTCCAGTTGAGCCAACCGGGTTGGCAGGTTGAAGCGCTGATAGGCGGTAATTAACCGCGCCAGCACATCATCTTGTCCCAGCAGCGCGCTCTGCACCAGTATGCCGTACGCCACTTTGGTGCCATGCAAAAACTTCTCCGTTTGCGGGAGCACGGTCAGGCCATTATGTACCGAATGCGCCGCCGCCACGCGGGTGTAGCGCTCACCCAGACCGCCGACCATGCCGCCTCCGGCAATAATTGCATCCACTACATCGCAAAACGTGCGGCTTAACGTACCTTGTTGCTTATCGACCAGCGCCTGCTCGCTGCTTTCCAACAGGACGTCGCGGATCGTCTGCGCAGCATGGATACCCAGACGTACGGTCAGAGGCAGGTTTTCCGGCTCAGGTGCGAGCACGACTGCCTCGTACCATTTCGCCAGCGTGTCGCCGATCCCCGCCAGTAAGTATTCTTCAGGCGCATTGAGAACGATCTCTGGCTCGACCAGCACGAGGAAATTGGCGTCAGCGAAAATTTCGAAATGCAGCGCCTGGCCTGCATCGTTGTACCAGACGGAGAGCGGTGTCCATGCGGCGCAGGTCGCTGCGATAGTAGGAATACCGACAAAAGGCAGACCCAGACGACGAGCCAGCGCTTTGGCCGTGTCGAGCAATGTCCCGCCGCCCACACCAATCACCACGCTGCGATTCTCTCCTGACTCTTTTGCCAGTTGAGTAACATCTGTTTCACTGCAATGTCCCGTAAACAGCAGGTGTCTGGCATCGGCAAGATGAAATGCCTCAGGCAGATAAGGGCGGGCCGCGTCGATGGCGCGTTCACCGTAAACCCAGACGGCGCGTGAGAGTTGCTCTGCGGTGAAAAAATCGTTGAGTCTTGACAGGCTGCCGGGATGGGAAAAATAGTTGGCCGGGCCGGTGACGACGCGAATCTCGGTATTACTCATGTTGTGTTGTCCTTCTGGCTGTCCTGTCAATGCAGGTTATTTTTATATAGACGTCTGAACGTCTTGATTGCCAAATACTAGCATCGTGCTATAGTGGCTTCAACCACAACATCACCCGCTGGGATAACAATAATGAGTAATAACCCACTGATTCCGCAAAGCAAACTGCCTAATCTTGGCACCACTATCTTCACGCAAATGAGCGCGCTGGCGCAGCAGCATCAGGCCATTAACCTCTCGCAGGGATTTCCTGATTTTGACGGCCCACTTTTTTTGCAGGAACGTCTGGCGTATCACGTCGCGCATGGCGCAAACCAGTATGCGCCGATGACGGGCGTACAGCCGTTGTGCGAAGCCATTGCGGATAAAACCGCGCAGTTGTACGGCTATAAACCTGATGCGAATAGTGAAGTGACCGTGACGGCGGGGGCCACAGAAGCGCTGTTCGCCGCAATTACGGCGCTGGTGCGTCCTGGCGATGAGGTGATTTGTTTTGACCCGAGCTACGACAGCTATGCGCCCGCGGTCGAATTATCCGGCGGCGTAGTTAAACGTATCGCGCTGCAACCGCCGTCTTTTCGCGTCGACTGGCAGGAATTTAGCGCTGTACTCAGCGAACGTACCCGACTGGTGATCCTTAACACGCCGCACAATCCTTCCGCCACCGTATGGCATCACGCCGATTTTGATGCCCTGTGGCAGGCGATTAGAGAACGCGAGATCTTTGTCATCAGTGACGAAGTTTATGAGCACATTTGCTTCGCCGGACAGGGACATGCCAGCGTGCTGGCGCATTCACAGCTGCGCGAACGCGCGGTTGCAGTTTCATCGTTTGGGAAGACCTACCATATGACCGGCTGGAAAGTCGGCTACTGCGTTGCGCCTGCCGCCATTAGCGCTGAATTACGCAAGGTACACCAGTATCTGACGTTCTCAGTGAATACGCCGGCTCAGTTGGCGCTGGCGGATATGCTGCGGGAGGATCCAACACACTATCGTGAGTTGCCAGCCTTTTATCAGAAAAAACGCGATGTGTTGGTGAACGTGCTGCGTGACAGCCGACTGGAAATTTTGCCGTGTGAAGGCACCTATTTTCTGCTGGTCGATTACAGTGCCGTCTCCACGCTTAACGACGTTGAGTTTTGCCAGTGGCTGACCAAAGAAGTGGGCGTTGCCGCGATCCCGTTGTCGGTTTTCTGCGCCGATCCTTTCCCGCATAAGCTGATTCGCCTATGTTTTGCCAAGCAAGAATCGACGCTGCTGGCGGCAGCCGAACGTCTGGTTGCGCTGTAGTTATTTTACTGTCCAGGCTTTGGAGAAGCGACGGTCGGCAAATAACTCTTGCAGACCGTTAATTTGTTTCAGACGTAAAACCTCATCGTCGTCCATACCTAACTCTTTACTGATTTTCTCTGCGCTCCATCCCAGGAGCGATAATTCACGAACGATTTCCGACATGGCATGAATTTTATGCCGCCCACGGGCACGGTTATGACGAATTGTCGCTGCCATGCGTTCATGGCGTTCACGCTGTAAACAGGTGACCGGCAGGTAGCCATGCAGGCGTGATTTCAGCGACGGTTTGCTTTTACCTAGCTCATGACGGTGGAAACCATCGACAATTTCGTATTCTTCCGCCGTGGAGTGAACTACCACGATGGGCTGCGTGAATCCGTCTGCTTCGAGGGATTTCTGCAGCAGTTTTTTCTCCGGAGGCGCAACGTTATTGGGGTTATAGTCATTGGGTGAGATATGCTCATTTTTAATCCATAGTACACAATCTACTGGCTCTTCGCGAAAAGGGCTGACGCTGTGGATAGCCATTCTGAATTGGTTGATTGCTTCAATTCGTTCTTCTTCTGACAGCCCAGAAAGAAAACCAGTGAGTTCTTGAGTTAGTCGGTGTTGCATAAGATTCCCCATTGCTGGCGTTTTATTTTCATGCGTTCATTATAACGTTGGTAGTTTTTGGGTTTTGTGGGGCTGAATGACAGCGCCCGGCACCAGTAGTCGTTATTCAGCAGGACTTTACAGATACGCCGCCACGACGGAATATCCGCTGAGCCAATATCTTTTTCCTGAGTTTGCGGGATATTGTCCATGCCCTTTTTCTTATACCACTGCAAATAGATGGCGATTTTATTGCGATAATGCTCAGCGGTCTTTTCCGGCATGCTATTGAGTAGCAGCATGGCGTATTCCTGCCAGTTTAAATGTTCGGGTTTTAATATTTTGCGGTGCCCGTAAAAATGGTTGTCCTGACCGGCATAAATTCCGCCACTTTTTACACCGCTGACACGGGCACACATGGCTGCCCAGCGCTCGGGTTCAATGACGTGATATAGCCATAATCCCTGACGCTGTTCCGGGCCAAAGGGCTCACAAATACGCATGTAACGTGTTGGGACACCGGCCTGATACATGAGATTGTATAAGGGATTGCACGACATTCTGGTTTTTGCGAACCAGGTCCAGATATCGGCAGTTTTCCAGTCATAAATCGGGTAAATATACCAGGTATGCCCGCCGGGGGCGCTGGTGGTCCAGGGTTTGTCATCGGCAAAGCGCTGCTTTTGCGAATTGGCAATGGCGACAAAACGGTTATATGACTCATCGGCGCGGATCCCGACCATCATGCCGGCTGGACGTTTCTCTGAATACCAGTCAGCGAACTCGCGAACAAATTGTTCAAAGGTCATGCCGGGTTGATAGAAGGAGAAATACTCTGGATCGGTTATGGCATCCGTGGGAGGCTGGCGAACCCACGGAGTACCTGGTTCCCAACACTGCCATTCTGGCTGAAATTGAGAGAGGGAATTCTGGGTGGTGAGCGGTAAAGCCACCCAATAAAAGCGCTCGATGACATCAGAATAACGTGCACGAAGCGCCTCAATATAATCAATAGTGCAGGAAAACTGGGCTTCCCAGTCGATAAATAGTACATCAATTTTTTTATGCAGTTGGCGTGCAAGCATAGCTGTCAGATGTAACATCAGTCCTGAATCTTTCCCGCCGGAGAAAGAGACACAAACCCGAGGCAGAGTTTCCAGCGCCCAGGTTATGCGCTCCAGAGCGGCGTCCAGCACGTTTTGAGCAAGCGGGATTTTATAAATAGACATATTAAGCTCATATCAGAATTATTATTCAAAACAATAACAAATGCTGACAATAAGATATGCTAATTTTTTTCAGGTGCAACGTTTTAATACATTCATGGTTGTTTTGAATTGCCTTTATTCATAAAAATATAAAATGAATAGCTAAAGCTCTATTTGTTAGTCCTCTGGTCATTTTTATCATTTATTTTATTAATTAAATTAACGAAGCCAGTATTGTTGAGTGATGCTCTGTTATACATCAAAAATAAATTTATTTTTGGTAAGGGGATATCGATACAGATCTCTTTTAAATTAAATGAGCCGGTATATTGTTCGTAAACATCCCTTGGTAGCAGACCTATGATATCTGTGTTTGAAATAATATTAATGATCGTTATTAATGAGTCGCTGCGGAAACCAATATCTCGATTAGCCAGCAAGGCGCTGGTTTTTTGCCAGTATTCTTTAACGCCAGGGTCTTCAGAGATAAGTTGCGTGAACTGTTCTTTTAATATTGTTTCAAGCGTGCTTTCTCCATTAATTCTTGGATGGTTTTTGTTGCAAACTAATATTGTTTCAGCAGTTTTAAATGGTGAGCATATTATCGAGCGATTACTCACTGGGGCGGTAGCAATGACTAAATCTGCTTTTCTGTAAGCCAACAGATTTTCCGTACTTTCAGCAGTGATGAGTATGTTATGGTGCTCAATTTCGACATGTGAGTCTTCTCTGAGAAAATGAATAACTTCCTCGATGTTGATAATGGTTGGCAGTTGTGGACAGTAAATAATGAATTTTTTCTTCAGACTGGAGTTATTCATGATGTTTATTGTCTGCTCCAGACTGTTGAGGTTTTTCTCAAGATGATGATGGAGGTTAATCCCCATAATCGTTGGCGTTAGGCCTTTTCCGGAGCGGATAAACAGTGGGTCATTAAATTGTGTGCGTAGCCGTTGCAGTGACTGGCTAACGGCAGAGGGGGTAATATACAAAGTTTCAGCAGCTTTAGTGATACTCAAATGTTGATAAATACACTCAAAGATAACCAACAGATTGAGATCGAACTTTTTGAGGTCATAGAGGTTAGCCATGCATACCTTCCTGTGATGGTCATGTTTTGAAAGATTTAATTTTGAAATATTTTAAGTTGTGATTATTCTTGTGATTTATGTTTGTGTGCTTAATGAATTATTAATTTAAACTAAAATAGCACATATTGCATAATTTTGACCAAAAAAGTTAATTTAAATGAGTGATTGACATGAAAATGATAACAACCACTCATTTTGTTACTTTTATTTATTACCCATGATAATGTTTAATTTCTCCTTATCCGGCAAGCCGACTTCCTGTTGTAACGTATCGTCTTTACTCATGTAATAGATAGCCGGCGTGACGTTGGCGCCTAAATCATCCATCAACTTTTGATTGATATTCAATACCTTCATCTGCTCCGGTGAAATGGAGGTCGGGATTTCTAGCTTCATATTCCCACCAGATGCCTCATAGTCATGCCAGGTCTTGGCCGGATCTTTTGCGGCCAGAATCGCAGCGGCGGTAGCCGGGCTTTCGGGTTTAATTACGCCAACCAGTATTGTGCGCAACTGAACTTTACCTGAGTCTACCCACGGGCGAGCCTTTTGCCAGAACTGTTTGCAATAGGGACAGAAGGGATCGGCAAACACATAGACAATGACTGGAGCCTCTTTTTTCCCGTCCAGAATCCAGGATGTTTTTTCCATTCGCTGCCACATTTCGCGCCCGGCAGGGGCGTAGATCTCTTTTTCTATCAGCGTATTACTGAGGTTTTCACCTTTTTCGTTATACATATAACCGGAAATGGCGTGTTTGCCGTCAGGCGTAACATAGATAGTAACGCCCATATCCTGGTATTTTCCCAGGTAGCCCTTCATTCCACCCGGCGCGTCGAAGGGTTTGAGAATAGTAATGCCCTGTTTCTCAATAGCTTTAACGGGGGCAGGAAGTTCTTCGGCGTGCACCACGGCAGGAAGCAGGGTTAAGAGTAAGGTACGTTTAAACATTGATTTTCCTTATAAAATCAGAAGGAAAGGGGGCTAAGTTGCAAAACCTATCGCAGCCATAGGTAAGATCGACCGTCTGTCGATTGCCCTTTCTTGAGTGGGGTGATGTAATCCCAATCGCTGTTACGACCTTTGTTAAGGTAATGTAGAGCGCAACACATAGCCAGCCCTGCTGGCACTGACGTTACCTGCGGGTAGCTCGGGTAATGAGGCTCCCTGCAAAGGGGGCCTTTTTTACTTTTATCTTTAGGTTCACAACATGAGTTTGAGTGGGTTGTTAGTTAACGCTTATTGATTTGATAAAGGAAACGCATTAGCCCTGCGAAGAGATTTTCGTTAACTTATCTCTCAACGAAAACACGGAGGAAGTACAGATGTCTTTGATTAATACCAAAATTAAACCTTTCAAAAACCAGGCGTTCAAAAACGGTGAGTTCATCGAAGTAACCGAGAAAGATACCGAAGGTCGCTGGAGCGTCTTCTTCTTCTACCCGGCTGACTTTACTTTCGTTTGCCCGACCGAGCTGGGTGATGTGGCTGACCACTACGAAGAACTGCAGAAACTGGGCGTAGATGTCTATTCCGTATCTACTGACACCCACTTCACCCACAAAGCATGGCACAGCAGCTCTGACACCATCGCGAAAATCAAATACGCGATGATCGGCGACCCGACTGGCGCCCTGACCCGTAACTTCGACAACATGCGTGAAGATGAAGGTCTGGCTGACCGCGCAACCTTCGTTGTAGACCCGCAGGGTATCATCCAGGCAATCGAAGTTACCGCTGAAGGTATCGGCCGTGATGCGTCTGACCTGCTGCGTAAAATTAAAGCCGCACAGTACGTTGCCTCTCACCCAGGTGAAGTTTGCCCGGCGAAATGGAAAGAAGGCGAAGCGACCCTGGCTCCATCCTTAGATCTGGTCGGTAAGATTTAAGTCGCATAATTTGTAGGCCGGATAAACGCAGTGCATCCGGCCATTCCACAGGCGCAGTTTGCGCCTGTTTCATTCCAGCACCATGACGCAAGTTGCATTAATGCAGTCCCGCAAAGTCGGCTTGCATGATGATGTTTTCAGAGAGGGAAGAAGAATGCTCGACACAAATATGAAAACCCAGCTCAAGGCTTATCTTGAGAAACTGACCAAACCTGTTGAGCTGATTGCTACGCTGGATGACAGCGCTAAATCGGCAGAAATCAAGGAACTGCTGACTGAAATTGCTGAACTGTCAGAAAAAGTCACCTTTAAAGAAGACAATACTCTGGCGGTACGCAAGCCATCGTTCCTGATCACCAATCCAGGTTCTCACCAGGGGCCGCGCTTTGCCGGTTCTCCGCTGGGCCATGAGTTTACCTCCCTGGTGCTGGCGCTGCTGTGGACCGGTGGTCATCCGTCAAAAGAGGCGCAGGCGTTGCTGGAGCAGATCCGCGATCTTGACGGTGATTTTGAGTTTGAAACCTATTATTCGCTTTCCTGTCATAACTGTCCGGACGTGGTACAGGCGCTGAACCTGATGTCGGTACTGAATCCACGCATCAAGCATACGGCGATTGACGGCGGTACATTCCAGAACGAAATTACCGATCGCAACGTGATGGGCGTTCCGGCGGTGTATATGAACGGCAAAGAGTTCGGTCAGGGGCGTATGACGCTGACTGAGATCGTGGCGAAAGTAGATAGCGGCGCAGAAAAACGTGCGGCACAAGAGCTGAACAAACGTGATGCTTATGACGTGCTGATTGTCGGTTCCGGTCCTGCGGGGGCGGCAGCGGCAGTGTACTCTGCACGTAAAGGTATTCGCACCGGTCTGATGGGCGAACGTTTTGGCGGTCAGGTTCTTGATACCGTTGATATTGAAAACTACATCTCGGTACCGAAAACCGAAGGCCAGAAACTGGCGGGCGCGCTGAAAGCACACGTTGATGACTATGATGTTGATGTGATCGACAGCCAGAGCGCAAGTAAACTGGTTCCGGCGGCGCAGGAAGGCGGTTTACATCAGATTGAAACGGCATCCGGCGCGGTGCTGAAAGCACGCAGCATTATCATTGCCACCGGTGCGAAATGGCGCAACATGAACGTTCCGGGTGAAGATCAGTATCGCACCAAAGGCGTAACCTACTGCCCGCACTGCGATGGCCCGCTGTTCAAAGGCAAGCGCGTTGCGGTGATTGGTGGCGGCAACTCCGGTGTTGAAGCTGCTATTGACCTGGCAGGCATTGTTGAACATGTGACGCTGCTGGAGTTCGCACCTGAAATGAAGGCTGATCAGGTGCTGCAGAATAAGCTTCGCAGTCTGAAAAACGTCGATATTATTCTGAATGCGCAAACGACAGAAGTGAAAGGCGATGGCAGCAAAGTCACCGGCCTGGAGTATCGTGACCGCGTGAGTGGCGACGTTCACAGTGTGGAACTGGCGGGTATCTTTGTACAGATAGGTCTGCTGCCAAACACCAACTGGCTGGAAGGTGCCGTCGAGCGTAATCGCATGGGTGAAATCATCATCGATGCCAAGTGCGAAACCAGCGTGAAGGGGGTTTTCGCCGCTGGTGACTGCACCACCGTACCATATAAGCAGATCATCATCGCGACCGGTGAAGGCGCGAAGGCCTCATTGAGTTCGTTTGATTATCTGATTCGCACGACAGTAGCATAAAAAAAGTAAGACACACCTGCAATGCCAAAACCGTCAGCCATCCGCTGGCGGTTTTTTATTTCCACGCTTTCAGATTGTCAATTCTTGAAACAATAAACCGCGTAACACATTTATTTAATGAGTCTGACCATTAGTTTCATCAAAGAAAGATGAGGCGTTTTCTTTATTATATCAACCTGCGTTACGTTTTCATTTGTTTTATGAATAAATGGTTGGTTAATTCATGGGTGAAATATATGAAACCCTGACGATCTTTGAATCGACAGGGTTATTGTTGCGTGATTTTTTTATTTCTCACGATAGTCACACGCTGAAAGCGGCTTATTCAGCTCTGGAAGCACATGCCTCGAGGCTAACAGAACAGGAGTGGTTGGACGCGGAGTACGACTTCAATGCGCTATTTGTTGGGCCACAGACGTTAAAGGCTGCGCCGTTCGCTTCAGTTTATCTCGAAGAAGATGCCCTCGTAATGGGTAAATCAACTTTGAGCATTCGGGAATTCATGGCAAATATAGGTTTATCTATAAACCACAAAAATAATATACCGGATGATCATATTTCATATGTATTGGAATTGGCGGTTTTATTATCGGCTAATGCCAGAACATCAGCTAAATACCAGGTCGCCTTCACTCGATATGTAAGTGGGTATATAGCGCTGTGGGTGCCCGAGTATATCGAAAAAATAAATATAAATGCACAAACCTCCACGCTGAAAACCGTAGCGGGAAGGTTGTCTTCTTGGCTTAATGAATTAAACACGAGAGTATCAATATGAGTAATGAACCGGGAGTTCTGAACAGACGTTCATTTTTGAAAGGGTTAGTTGCCCTTGGAACCGTGGCTGCCCTGCCTGGGGGGTTGCTGACTTCACGCTGCGCATTGGCGCAACCGCCAATTCCGTTTAACCCTAAAACTTACAAAATTTCTCGCAACGCCTGTCCGCGTAACTGCTATGACACCTGTAGCCTGAAAACCTGGGTGAAGGATGACGTCATCACCTTTGTGGAAGGCGCGCCTGAGTCAACGTTTACGCATGGAACACCCTGTGTAAAAGGTCTGACTTATCCTCGCCGAGTGTATAGCCCGGATCGCATTAAATATCCGATGGTTCAGGATGTTCGCGGCAGCGGTAACTGGCGTCGTATCTCCTGGGACGAAGCAATGCAGCGCATTGCGACCAAGATGCTGGAGATTAAAAAGAAAGACGGCTCAATGCTGGGGCTGGCGCTGTCAAAATACTCAGGCAACCTTGGGGTGATGGGTTATGCCGTTGAAGGGATGATGTCTTCGCTGGGTTACACCACCCGTTTTGCCGGGACACCTTGCTGGCCAGCCGGTATCGACGCCCAGAACTATGATATGGGGGATATGTGGTGTAACGACCCGGAAGATTTTGTTAAAGCAAAATATATCATCATCTGGGGCGCGAATCCGGCCTGGTGCTCTATGCACACTATGAAATACATCTATCAGGCGCGGGAGAGAGGCGCAAAAGTGGTCGTTATCGATCCGCTGTTAACGCAGACCGCCGCGAAAGCCGATCTTTATTTACGTGTTCGCCCTGGCTCAGATGGCGCTCTGGCGCTGGGCATGGCGCGTCACCTGGTGGATAAAGGTTTAGTTGATCAGGATTTCGTCAATAACTATTCCCACGGATACCCGGAATTCGAAGCTTATCTGCGCAGCAGTGTGACCGTCGAGTGGGCCGCTGAAATTTGCGGTCTGTCGGCAGATGTCATTCGCCAGTTAGCGGAAGAGTTTACGGCGGTTAATCCTGCCACCGTGTGGATTGGCTACGGCATGCAGCGCCATGTTAACGGCGGCGCTAACGTACGGGCGATCGATGCCTTTGTGGCAATGACTGGCAATATTGGTATTGAGGGAGGCGGTGCCCGCTACGGTCATCTGCAGACATGGGGTTATAACTACCATGGAATGATGCAGAAGCCCCCTGCAGGTTCTGTCGGAATAAAAGGCGCAGGTGGTCCGGTGGGTGAGTTTGTCAGCGATAGCGGTGAGAAGAGCGAATACTCCGATCGTGCGCTGAATATCAACCAGACGGCGCAAGGGATTCTGGACGCCAGTGAACCACCGGTACGGATGCTGTGGGTGGCCTCTAAAAACCCGTTTGCTCAGGATTTCGACCGCAACAAGATGATCAAAGCGTTTGATAAACTGGAAATGGTGGTTTGTGTCGACCAGTTCTTCAACGAAACCGTCCAGCATGCGGATATCGTGCTGCCTGTCACTACCACCTTTGAACAATGGGATGTCTCTTCGTCTTATTGGCACTACTGGTTATCCGTCAACGAGCCGGCTATCAAACCGCTGTATGAGTGCAAGAGCGATGCGGAAATCGCGGCGCTGCTGTCCAAAACCATCAATAAACTGGAACCCGGTTCATGTACCTTCCCGCAGGCGTTTGATGCTAAACGCTGGTTGGATCAGGAATTTAATGAGGGGATGGGGAAACAGTTTGGCATTGCGGGCTGGGATGACCTGCTGGAAGGACCACGCAAAGCAAAAATGGTCAGCACCGCGGCCTGGTACGATCGCAAGTTCAAAACGCCGTCAGGCAAGTACGAGTTCAAATCAGAACGTTGTGCGGAAAATGGTCACACGGCTTTGCCGGAATATAAAGCGGGTGCACAGGGTGCGCTGCCGTTCCACCTGTTTACACCTCATCTTCAGTACGGTCTGCACTCGCAGTTTGTCAATCTGGACTGGATGCAGGTTTTCTGGCCAGAACCCTTTGTTTATATCCACCCGCTTGCTGCACAGAAAAAGGGCATCACTGAGGGCGCTCACGTCAAAGTCTTCAACGAGGTGGGCCATGTTGAGTTGCGAGCCAAAATTACCACTAATGTGCCGGAAGATTTTCTTGTGATGTACGAATCCTGGTTCAACAAGCTTAGTTACAACGTACAGAATGTGGTCAAAGATACGCCCGCCGATATGGGAAAAATGGCGACAGGCGCGCCCGGTGCGGCCATACACAGTCAATTTGTAGATATTACTCTGTCAGGAAATGAAGGAGCTGCGGCATGAGACGCGCGTTTTTAGTCAATAGCGATAAGTGCATCGGCTGCCGTGGCTGTGCGATGGCGTGTAAGAGTTTTAATCAGCTGGAGCCTGAACGTTTCTGGCGCTATGTCTACCCGCTGGATAAAGAAATTTACCCGCATGAGGAGCGAGCGTTCTACTCGCTGGCCTGTAACCATTGCGAAAATCCGGCCTGCCTGGCGGCTTGTCCGGTAGAGGCGTACACCAAACGCGAGGATGGTGTTGTGGTGCATAATCCGGAACGTTGTATCGGATGCAAAAACTGTATCCGCAATTGCCCATACGGTGCGCCGCGCTTTAATGAAGAGATGAAAAAAGCGGAAAAATGCAGCATGTGCTACGAGCGTCTCGATGTCGGTATGCAGCCGGCGTGCGTGAGTGCCTGCCCGGTAGGCGCCCTGACGCTTATCGATCTGGATGCCGATCCGATCCCCAACAATGCCGTACAGTATCCGCCGGGATTCCCACGTATGCCGCAGCTTAACCCTGGCACGCGTTTTATCCTCGCGCGTCAACCGAAGCAACCGGAGGGCAAGTAATGGAAAAGTATGAATTCCCTCTGGTTATTTTTACCGTATTGAGCCAGATGTCGGTTGGTATAACGCTCATTCTGACGCTGCGCACGCTGCAAGGGAAACTGGAAAGCAAGCGCCTGTACTGGCTGGTAAGCGGGCTGGTTCTGGCGGCTGCTTCCGTGGCGGCGGTATTGCACCTGGCGCATCCGGATCGCGCCTACAATGCCCTGATTAACCTCCAGCATGCCTGGCTGAGCCGTGAGATTCTCGGCGCAACTTTATACGGCGCGGCGGTGGGCGTGACGTTTTTGGCAAAAGGGCACAAAGCGCCGGCCGTTCTGGCCTCTGTTCTCGGGATCGCGCTGGTGGCGGTACAGGGGATGACCTATGCCGCCCCGGCGATGGTGGCGATCGCCAACGGTCTGACGATGCTGCTGTTCTTCATCACGGTGTGGGTTATGGGTTGTGCGGCGATTCCGCTGCTTAACCTCACGCCTGCCGTTGCCGCATTGCGTCAGGGGATTGTCGTTTGTATGGCGGTCATGATTGCCGCGCCCATTATCTGGCTAAGTGGTGGCACCATCATGCAGATGACGGCACATGCCTGGCTGACGTCGCCGCTTTATCTGGCAAGTCTGGTGTGTCTGGCGGTGGCCTTTGTCCTCAGCCGCCAGGGCGAGCGTCGTGCAAAAGCGCTCTTTGTCCTGCTGTTTGTTGGCGTATTCCTGGGTCGTCTGACGTTCTTTGGCGATACGGTTAGTACTATCGTGAATATCGGTCATTTGTACTGATCGTCAGGCAATAAAAACCCCTGTCAGGCATTAACCTGGCAGGGGTTTTCTTTAGCAAATTAGAGGCTATTAACGTACAACCAGCACTGGCAGAGTAGCGTGGCGAACAACGCTGGAAGCGTTTGAGCCGAGCAGATGAGTGCTGATTGATGGGTTGCGCGATCCAATGACGACCACATCCGCATTCAACTCTTCACCCAACTCGTTGACGACGTCACGTACGCTGCCAAAGCGGACGTGTTGTTTAATACGGGAAGGATCGATGCTGAAGTGACCGACCATCGTTTGCAGACGAGTTTCCGCTTCGTGTTGTAGATGCTCTTCAAAACGACGGACATCGGCTGCAAAGCGGTGCAGGCTTAAGCTTGCTGAGCCTGGCAGCACATGCAGCAGATGAATAACCCCGTTTTCCTGTGCCAGAAATTCTGCATGGCGAATAGCCTTGTCGCTCAGTTCCATTTCGAATACATCAACAGGCATTATGATTGTGTTGTACATAAACATTCTCCTTGTCATTACATGAACACATATCAGCATAGTATTAAAAATGATTCTGTCAGTCACGACACAGATTTATGTTTTGCGAACAGGAGATAAGGTGAGAGTCAGGAGCAGAGGACTAACCGGAAAGAGGATGCGGATGCATCCCCTGTAAGATAAAGCGAGTGGCTTTGATAAGACAGAGTTAGCGCAGGTAGTCGCCCGCAGCTTCAGGTTGGTACTCAAGCTCGATGACTTCGAGGTGTGTTGAGGTCCCGCCTGGTAGTTCCCAGTGAATGGTGTCGCCAACGCGCAGGCCCAGAAGTGCCGCGCCAACAGGTGCCATTACCGAAAGCTGTGTGCTGCTGTCAGTCATATTGGCCGGATACACCAGGGTACGCACACGGACTTCGCCATCACTCAGATTGCGGAATTTCACGCGGCTGTTCATGGTCACGACATCGTGCGGCATGGTTTCTGGTGAACACATTTGGGCACGATCCAGCTCGGCGTTCAGGGCGTCGGCAATCGGTAAACCAGCAAACGCAGGTTGCTCCAACAGGCGGTCAATGCGTTCCGCATCGAGGTCGTTAATGATGATAGTTGGTCTGGACATTTGTTACTCCATGTCGTCGATACTGCGGGTGCGCAGGTAAATAATCCCAAAAGAAAACCCTCACCGTCAGGCGGCAAGGGTTTAGCTTTTATGATGATACTGAGACTTACCCTTGGTTTGAAGTGATTTAGTTCACATTCAGGCAAATCATCAATATTGTTGCGTATGGTGTGATTTTAGCCGAAAAATGCGATCGTTCTCCAATTTGCATTATGCTTTTTAAGCGCTCGCTGCGGGCGCGTCAAACAACTCAGTGTTCCGCGACAGGAGATCTCATGAGCCAGTACGACAAACTTACCTTGAAAGACGGCAGCTATTTGCATTTTAAAGATTGGGGAAGTGGACAGCCTATCGTCTTTAGCCATGGCTGGCCGCTGACGGCAGATGCATTTGAGGATCAGATGCTGTTCCTCGGGTCGAAAGGATTTCGGGTGATCGCCCATGACAGGCGTGGGCATGGGCGTTCAGCCCAACCCTGGGATGGTCACAATATGGATCAGTATGCTGACGATCTGGCTGAACTTACCGCGCATCTCAATCTTAAAGATGCCGTACATGTCGGACACTCTACCGGGGGCGGGGAAGTGGCGAGGTACATTGGACGCCATGGAACGCAGCGGGTAGCCAAAGCGGTGTTAATCGGCGCGGTGACGCCCATAATGATCAAGACCGACTTTAACCCAAATGGTGTGCCGAAAGAGGTGTTTGATGGCATCCGTGAGGGAGTGATAAACGATCGCGCTGCTTTCTTCTATGAACTGACCGCTGCATTTTATGGCTACAACCGCCCGGGCGTAAATGCGTCGAAAGCCGTTCGTGAAAGCTTTGTTGAACAGGGCTTACAAGGTTCCATTAAAGCGTTGTACGACTGTATTCACGCGTTTTCAGAAACTGACCTGCGTGAGGATCTCAAAAAGATGACTATCCCGACGCTGGTGATCCATGGTGATGACGATCAGATTGTCCCGTTTGAAACCTGCGGAAAGGTTGCGGCGGAAATACTGCCTGACGCGCAGTTGAAGGTGTATGTTGGCGGTTCGCATGGCATTTGCACTACCCATAAACAACAGATCAACGGCGATCTGCTCAACTTTATTCAATCGTAATCTTTAGCGGATTGTTCTACGCTGATCTTCTTTTTCCAGGGAGATGAGCGAAGCATAATTTGTGCTGCGCTGATGTTAACTTCAACAGAGAACGCTATGTATTTCTATCAACCATCACAAGGACACGGCTTACCGCATGACCCGCTGAATGCCATCATTGGACCGCGCCCTATTGGCTGGATTGCCTCCCGCGACAGCGATGGTCGGCATAACCTTGCACCGTACAGTTTCTTTAACTGCTTTAATTATCATCCGCCGATTATCGGTTTCGCCAGCAGCGGCTGGAAAGATAGCGTGCAGAATATTATCGACACCGGTGAGTTTGTCTGGAATCTGACGACTCTTGAGCTGGCCAGCGCGATGAACGAAACGTCAGCCAGCTTGCCTCACGGCGAGGATGAGTTTTTTGCCGCCGGGCTTAGCAAAGCAGATAGTCGGATAGTCAGCGTGCCGCGCGTGGCGCAAAGCCCAGTCAATTTTGAGTGTCGCTTATCGCAAAGTCTGCAACTGACCACCGCTGATGGTTCGCCTGTTGAAACCTGGCTGGTGCTGGGAGAAGTGGTGGGCATTCATATTGATGAAACGCTACTGGAAGGCGGCATCTACCAGACGGCGAAAGCAAAACCGGTACTGCGTGCGGGCGGGCCAACGGCGTATTATTCGATCAGTGAAACACACCGCTTTGATTTAGTTCGCCCGGATGCTCGTTCAAAACGCTAACCATATGGACCGACGCCAGCTTGCCGCGCCGGTCGTTATTTTCAGTATCCCACTTTGTCGATAATAAACTTTTTACCGCAGTTACCCGGATGCGGTTGCGGTAAGAATGACTGTGCGGATAACGTCTGGTTAATGGTGTCGGCTTTCAGGGACAACTGGATTTCTGTGAGATAGGCCGGATTGCCGTGGCAGCTTAGCTTCACGGCTTTAACGTTCTCTCTGCCCCAGCTTTTAGCGACGGCCGCGTCAAATGCGCTGCGGCTGACGGTTTGCCGTAGTTTTCCGCGAGGAATTTGCCAGCTTCGCTGTTCTTAACCTCATTATTCATCCGTACCATCGTGCCGAAGTATGCGTCGGGATCAAAACCGAAACAGGCGCCATGTTTGGCATATTCGTAACGTTCCAGACACGATCTCCCGCCGGCACCGGGCATTACGGCACTGAGTTTTGCCGCGCTTTCCAGCGACAGGCCCGTTTCGGGAGCCGCGCATTTACGGCTGGCGCGCGCTTCAGGCAGGTTGGGAATAGGGCGAGTCGCGCAGCCAAAGCGCATCCAGCGGCGGTTGTCTACTCCACGGGCGGCGATGGATTTTGGCAGGCTGGGCCATAAACCGTGAACGGTCAGGAAATCTGCTTTGTCCGCGCTCTCTTTTTGCAGACGACATTCGTCGGGCTCTTGACGATTTCTCTCGTGTTGGCTCTGACAAAATCCGGTTTGCCAGGAGAGGGCCAGCACGTAGCTGTCAAAATCAGCGTACTGTTTTGCCTGAAGTTCGTCGGCCTGAGCTACAGAAACTGGGAGCAGAAGTGCTGCCAGCAGCGAAGAATAACGCCATCTTGATGTCATGATGATTTCGGATACTTATATAAATTCTGAATATCATCTATTTAATCATAAAAAATGCCAGTCAGGTTTAGCTGACTGGCATCATTTTCATCAGGCGGGAACCCGAATGATTAGCTCCACATTGCCAGAATCGGCCAGCCGACCAGCAAAAGCATAGAGATGTAGATAACGCCGAAGATTGCACCCAGACGCCAGTAGTCTTTGGACTTCACATAACCGCAGCCGTAGATAATAACGCCAGGGCCAGTTGCATACGGAGTCAGACAGCCCATGATACCGATGGACAGTACCAGCAGGATACACAGGTGTTCCATCGGAACGCCCGGGATGCCTTTGCCGACGGCCAGAATAACCGGCAGCATGGTGGCGGTGTGTGCGGAAAGGCTGGCAAACAGGTAGTGAGCAAAATAGAACACCAGCACCAGAACGATCACGGTCGCGTTAGGCGAGAAGCCCTCCAGGTGCGAGCTCATCGTGTTGGCGAACCAGTCGATGAAGCCTGAACGGGTTAAACCATTCGCCATAACGACCAGCGTGGCGAGGTTAACCAGGGTGTTCCATGCGCTGTTATAACGGGTGATGTCTTTCCACGGGACAACGTGCAGCGCCAGCATCAGCGAGACTGCCAGCAGACCCACAGCGGTCGCATCAATCAGTTTACCGCCAAAGACCCACAGACCCAGGCTGAGCAGAACCAGACCGATCAGGGTCAGCTCTTTACGCGTCAGTTTACCCATGGTTTTCAGTTCATCACCAGCCCACGCGGCAACTTCAGCACTGTGAGTAACTTCTGGCTTGTAAAGAACATAGGACAGCCACGGAGCAACGATCAGCAAAATAATACCAACCGGCAGGAAGCTGAGGAACCATTGCAACCAGCTGATTTGAATACCGGCAATTTTATTGACGAATTCCAGACCCAGCACGTTAGGTGCAGCACCGGTAACGAACATAGAGGAGCTCAGGCTGGTACTGATTACCATCATCCACATCAGATATCCGCCGATACGGCGCGCGGACGGATCGTTCGGGAATGATTTAAACAGCGGCGGCAGGTTTTTGATAACCGGGAATACGGTACCACCGGTACGCGCGGTGTTGGACGGTGTAAACGGCGCCAGCAGAATGTCGATGATGACAATCGCGTAGCCCAGCGTCAGGGTGCGCTTACCCATGAATTTTACCAGGAACAGCGCGATACGACGACCCAGACCGGTGACTTCATAGCCCAGCGCGAAGATAAACGCGCCGAACACCAACCACACGGTAGTGCTGGAGAAGCCTGCCAGACCCCATTTCAGCGCTTGCTTACCCGCTTTAAACGCCGGGTCTGCCAGCTCTGAAGCATCAAACAGCAGATAGTTGCTGCCGATGACGCAGATCGTTACGGCGATAAAGCTTATCGCTGTTGCCGGGATTGGCTCCAGGATCATCCCGACAATCATTGCCACGAAAACGGCAAAATAGTGCCAGGCCTGCGGGGGCATTCCATCAGGGACAGGGATAAGAAACATGACGCCCATTACGACCAATGGGGCCAGTAATTTCCATATTTTATCTTTTGCTAAAGACATGTGTGTGATTCTCCGGAAAGGATCTTTAATTGTGATAATGATGAACTTGTGAAATCTGAGCTAAGAACCAGGTGACGATCAGCAGATCGGCGCAGCCTCCTGGGCTGAGGTTGCGTTCAATGCACTGTTGGTCGAACTGGCGCAGGTATTCGAGATCGGCAGGGGTGCGAATCCCCCCTTGCTGCAATAGAGTTGTGGCCTGCTGCTGTAGCCAGCGCAGACCTTCTGCGCCGCCACGTGAAGCCACGTTGGTGTCGCCATTGATAGACATCAGCAGCAATAACGTGTCGAGTAGCGCCAGTTCAGGATCGCAGCCCTGAGTCAGCAGTGCGCGGTAGTGCGGCAGGGCATGCTGGATGACTAGCGGGTATCCCGCTTCGGCTTCGCCCCGTGCGCCGGTTAATCCCAGTTGCTGATAAAGACGTTGGCCAGCCGTGAGTTGTTGATTGTTCTGGCGCAGTTCGCGCTCGGTCAGGCCACGGCAAAATGTTGCTGCCGTTGAGCAAAGGGTTTCAGCGGTAACAGTCAGTTGGAGCTGGTGCAGGCGGCCAATGGCGGCACACAGCAACCCCAGTGAAAAGATGCTCCCTTTATGGGTGTTTACCCCCTCGGTGGCGCGAAACATATCGGCTTCGCAGGCCATGCCCAGTGGGCGCAGTCCTTTCAACACATCTTCGGGCGACAGCTGTGCGCTAAACGCCCCATATTCAATAAAACGCGGCAGCCAGGCCTGAATTGCCTCAGCGCTGCGATGAAAATCTTCCAGCGCCATATCTTTATGTGCGCCGTTGTTAATACGATCCACCAGACCCGGTTTGGGCGACAGGTTGACTTCAGTCAACATGGCCCGCCACGCAAGCGTTGCGTAAGCGTCAGGCAGATCCAGAGGAAGGACTGCGTTATTGGTTGATGTTGCGGGAATCGGCATCATGCAGCAGAGCCTCCATCTGAGAGAGTAAGTCGGAAAGCGCGTGGGTTTTACCCCGCGCACATTCGGCAGCGCTTTGCTCGCACAGCAGACAGCGGCGGGCAGGGAGTGCGAAATGACGCCGGGACAGAATTTCCCCTTCAGGGGTCAGGACATCGATGTCCCATAGCCGTCCCAGCGGATGTGAATGCTCAAGTTCAATCGTGGCGAGCTTGAGATCGTGGGCCGGGGCCTCAATAGACAAAAGACCTTCCGGACCGCTGGCAGAAACCAGCGCCGTTTGCTCCCTGATAATCCAGGTGGATTTTTCCGCCAGCGCGAGCAGGGCGGTGACGCCGTGATTAAAGATGCGACGGGTTAATGCGCTGTCTTTAATCGGACCCGGTGCGACCACGGTAAACGAGACCAGTGGCGCGTGATGACGCGTCAGCCAGGCATGTTGCCTTGCTTGTCTCTCATCCCGGCTGGCGAGCAGCTCGGGAATCGAAACCGCGTGTTGGGTGGCGTGTTCAGGGAACAGGCGCATGGCTTATTCCTTCACCTGATGCACAACGTCAATCACCGAGCCATCGCGGTAACGCACAACGGCAATCACGCGGTCGGTGAATTCGATAGCGCGTGGCTGACCGGTGAGCTGCTGTGCACGTTCGCGCAGCCATTCAATGGACACTACTTTCATACCGGCTTCTTTCAGACGTTCAGCCAGTTCCGGACGCGCAGGGTTAACGGCGATACCGTGGTCAGTGACCAGGATGTCTACGCTGGAGCCCGGGGTTACGCAGGTCAGGACGTTATCAACCAGCGTCGGGATGCGTCCGCGAACTAGCGGAGCGACAATGATGGAAAGCGCAGCGGCAACCGCAGTATCGCAGTGACCGCCGGATGCGCCGCGCAGTACGCCGTCAGAACCGGTCAGTACGTTAACGTTGAAGCTGGTATCAACTTCCAGCGCACTCAGCACCACGACGTCCAGACGATCGACGGAGGCGCCTTTTGAGCCCCAGTTGGCATACTGGTTGGCACTGATCTCAATGTGGTTTGGATTGCGGGCCAGCGACTCAGCCGCGTTACGGTCAAAGCTCTGTACGTCCAGCAGTTTGCGAATCAGGCCTTTTTCGTGCAGGTCAACGATGGTAGCGGTGATGCCGCCCAGCGCGAAGTCAGCACGGATATCGCGGCTGCGCATCTTGTCTTCCAGGAAACGAGTAACGGCCAGAGAAGCGCCGCCGGTTCCTGTCTGCAGTGAGAAGCCTTCATTGAAGTAACCGGAGTTAGCAATGACGTCTGCCGCGCTACGGGCGATTAACAGTTCACGCGGGTTGGTGGTCATGCGTGTCGCATCAGCACCGATTTTGTCCGCATCGCCGACCTGATCGATCTGTACAATCAGATCCACCTGATCCTGCGTAATGCTGGCCGGGTTATGCGGATAGGTCAGCAGCTGTTCAGTCAGCAGGACAACCTGTTTTGCATTTTCGGCATCGACGCGGGCATAGCCCAGTGAACCACAGCACGCTTTACCGGTATAGCCGTTAGCGTTACCAAACTGGTCGCAGGACGGTACGCCGAGGAACGCCACATCAATGCTGAGTTCGCCACTTTGCACCAGGTGTACACGGCCGCCGTGGGAGTGGACCTGCACAGGCTCGGCCAGCAGGCCACGGGAGATCTCTTCCGCCAGCGGACCACGCAGCCCGGAGGTGTAAATACGGCTGACCACGCCCTGACGGATGTGCTCAACCAGCGGAGCATGGCAGTCGCTCAGGGAGCTGGAGGCCAGCGTCAGATTTTTAAAGCCCATTCTGGCGATGGCGTCCATCACCAGGTTAATCGTCAGATCGCCACCGCGAAAAGCGTGGTGGAAAGAGATGGTCATGCCATCCTGTAAACCTGAACGACGAATGGCGTCTTCCAGGTTAGCGCACAGCTTCTTGTCGCGCGGTTTTTGCGCCTGTAATTCTACTTTTGCGGTGCTCTGATAAGCGGAAAGCTCACTTTCTGCATGACGGCTCCAGGTCGCCACGCGATCCTGGCGTTGAGACTGTTCGATTTTCTGCGTCATTTTTTTGCCTTATTCTTCGCGAATGCCGGAAAGTTCTGCACGGGAGATAACCAGAAGGGCGCGCTCGATAACCGGGCTGTCGACCATTTTGCCGTTCAGGGAAACTACGCCACGGCCTTCGCGAGCGGCGGCTTCAGCGGCTTCCACGACCAGGCGCGCGTGAGCCAGCTCTTTGCGTGTCGGCGCGTACAGGTTGTGCAGGAGCTCGATCTGGCGCGGGTTGATGAGCGACTTACCGTCAAAACCCAGTTGCTTGATGTGTGCGGCTTCATGCAGGAAACCCGCTTCGTTGTTGGCATCGGAATAAACGGTGTCGAACGCCTGAATGCCGGCAGAGCGTGCCGCCTGCAAAATAGAGCAGCGGGCAAACAGCAGTTCAGTCCCTTCCGGAGAGCGTTCAGTGCGCAGGTTACGCACATAATCTTCCGCACCCAGTGCAATACCGATCAGGCGCTCGGAAGCGTGGGCAATTTCTACCGCACGGGTAATGCCTAACGGCGATTCGATGGCAGCTAACAGACCGGTACTGCCGGGCTCACGGCCACAGGCTTTCTCGATACGCAGGATTTCGCTTTCGATGTCGATGACGTCCTGCGCGGTATCGGTCTTCGGTAAACGCACGATGTCAGCGCCGCCGCGTACCACGGCTTCGAGATCGTTAATGCCCCATTCGGAGTCGAGGGCGTTTACGCGCACGATAGTTTCAACGTCGTGATACAGCGGATGCTGCAGTGCGTGGTACACCATACGGCGAGCTGTATCTTTCTCGCGCAGCGCGACGGAGTCTTCCAGGTCGAACATCAGCGCATCTGCCGGATAGATGAACGAGTTGCTGACCATGGCGGCATTGGCGCCCGGTACGAACAGCATGCTGCGGCGGGTACGGGTTTTACGTTGCTGCAAAGATTCACTAATCACTGGCAATCCTCCCATGGCAGTGCAGGAATACCGCCAGCGCGGGCCAGTAGTGCTTCCAGTCGCGCACGTAAAATGCAGTCCAGTGCGCCTTTATCATCAACATTTAATTGCACGCCGCGTACGTTGTAGCGGGACAGAACGTCCAGAATGGTGGCCCGGATGGCATCACCGAACTGCTTTTCGACGCTACTGTTAACCTGCAGGTCAATATCCTGCGAATCGAGTGGGGCGATGCGAATCATCACATCACCGGACTCGAGTGTGCCTGCGACGGCTGCCTGGTTTATTTTCATTTTTCACCTGTTGCTAATGCGGGGGTATTTTGGCGGACTGCCGCACCCGATGAGGCCCGCTCAACCATGCTTTGCAGATAGTGCAGCGTGGCGTCAGGGACCAGGGATGCGATAGCCGTGAGATCTTTTTTAACCAGCAGCTTGCGCACCCAGGAGGCAGAAATCGGCATCTCCTGGAAGCACAGCCGCTCAATTTCCACCAGTTCAATCGGTGGGGCGGGAAGCGTTGGGGTCTCCAGCCAGTAGCGCATATCGTTGTTGTACTGGGAGGTGACGGTGCAATACGGCTCGGTACCGACGAAGCGGTGCGTGACGCCGAGAGCCGGGGCCAGATACTGGCGGAAGATTTTCAGGTCTATTTCGGTATAGCAGTGGTTAATAACGCTCTGCTCTTTGATGAAGTAGCACGGGAATGTGGCGCGGGAAATGATGTATTCCGAACCGCGATGAACGGTTAAACGTGGAATGTCTTTTGTCCCTTTAAGCACCAGATCCAGTCGGTCTTCATACGGAAAACGCGAGGTATCTTCTTTCACCAAAAACAGATGCAGCCAGTCACATTGCGCGGCTGCTTGTTGGATCAGAAAACGATGTCCGTTGGTGAAGGGGTTGGCGTTCATGACGATACAACCAATTTTTTTCCCTTCATGGCGCTGTTTCGCCAGTGATTCAGCGTAGCGTTTCAGACGTGTGGTGCTGTTTTCCATCAGCACCATAATGCCGGGAACACTGGTCAGCGTAGAAAAACCGCACTGCTTAAACAGCGACTCGTACTCGGTTTTTGTATAGATGAAGAGGTGAGTACAGTGGCGCTCATAGGCGAGGTTGATTAACTCGGTCGCCAGCGTCAGCGCTAAGCCTTCACCCCTTACGGATTCGCAGATGGCGACGCACTTTATGATATTGCCGGCAATGCCGCCGCAGGCAATCAGGCGGTCATCACGGGTGACGGTGATAAATACTTCGACAGTTGTATCAACGCTCAAATCATTCTCTTTCAGAAATTGCGCGATAGCCGCCATCTTTTTATTTTCTGAGCGTTTAACTTGCGTGAATATATTATTACCGAACATAGTGAATAGAGCCCCGATGCTATATTTGTTACTGGGTTTCTGTTTTTGTTGCTCTGTTTAGCAACCTGATAACTTCTTGTTTGCAATTGAAGGGAATGTTTTTTTATTACGGAGTATTTCTTTTTTTCCCTGCTGCATACATCGTAAGGAGTATTTTGGAGGTAATTTTTGATTTATTTCACAATAAGTTAGAAGGTTTTAATGTGTTTTATGGTTTTAAGTTTTTTAATTAATTTAACTCCGAAATAGCGTGTGGTTTTAATTTGTTTAATTGATTTAAGGTGGGGAATCTGCAACGATCCTGTTTTATACCGCGACTTGCAAATAAAACATTTTTATTACAACTACAATGAGAAATAAGTTTCGGGTATCGTCGCTGAGGAAGAAATATGGCAGAGCAGAAAAATAAAACACGGTTTCCTTTTTTTCGCAGTCTGGCGTTTCCATTGCGTATCTTTCTGCTTATTTTGGTCGTTTCTGTTTTTATTATCGCAGCGTTAGCACAATACTTTACCGCCAGTTTTGAAGATTATCTGGCAACGCATGTCCGCGATATGGCGATGAACCAGGCCAAAATCATCGCCTCTAACGACAGTATCATCGCGGCGGTGAAGCATCGTGATTACAAGCGTCTGGCGACCATTGCCGACAAACTGCAGAGCGGGACTGACTTCGATTATGTGGTGATCGGGGATACCAACTCTGTCCGCCTTTACCACCCAAATCCGGAAAAAATTGGCTACCCGATGCAGTTCACCAAACCCGGTGCGCTGGAAAGAGGGGAGAGTTACTTTATTACCGGCAAAGGGTCGATTGGGATGGCGATGCGCGCCAAAACGCCCATCTTTGATGACGATGGCAAAATCATTGGCGTGGTCTCAATTGGCTATCTGATCAGTAAAATCGATAGCTGGCGATCGGACTTTTTACTCCCAATGGCAGGGGTGTTTATCCTGCTGTTGCTGGTACTTATGCTGCTCTCCTGGTTATTTGCCGCCCATATTCGCCGGCAGATGTTGGGGATGGAGCCTAAGCAAATCGCGCGGGTAGTGCGTCAGCAGGAAGCGCTATTCAGCTCGGTATATGAAGGTTTGATCGCCGTGGACCCTGATGGGTATATCACCGCAATAAACCGCAGCGCGAGGAAAATGCTGGGGCTGTCTTCGCCAGGGCGAAAGTGGCTTGGAAAACCGGTTAGTGAGGTGGTTCAGCCGACTGACTTTTTCACCCAGCAGATTGCGGAAAAACGACAGGACGCGATGGTGAACTTTAATGGCCTGAGCGTTATCGCTAACCGTGAGGCGATTCGCTCCGGCGATGAACTGCTTGGGGCAATCATCAGTTTTCGTAGTAAAGATGAAATTGCTACTCTTAATGCGCAATTAACGCAGATCAAACAGTATGTAGAGAGCCTGAGAACGCTGCGTCATGAACACCTTAACTGGATGTCGACCATTAATGGCCTGCTGCAAATGAAAGAGTATGACCGGGTACTGGCAATGGTGCAGGGGGAGTCGCAGGCGCAACAGCAACTGATTGACAGTCTGCGCGGCGCGTTTGCCGATCGTCAGGTAGCCGGTCTGTTGTTTGGCAAGGTGCAGCGTGCACGTGAACTGGGCCTCACTATGACTATCGTTCCTGGCAGTCAACTGCATCAACTCCCTGAGGGGCTGGATAGCACAGAGTTTGCAGCAATTGTTGGCAATCTGCTTGATAATGCATTTGAAGCGAGCTTGCGCACCCAGCAAGGCAACAAGATCGTCGAACTCTATTTGAGCGATGAAGGGGATGACGTGATCATCGAAGTTGCCGATCAGGGATGCGGTGTACCGGAAGCATTACGTGAAAAAATATTTGAACAGGGTGTGAGCACCCGTACCGATGAACCAGGTGAACATGGCATCGGTTTGTATCTGATTGCAAGTTATGTGAGGCGCTGTAACGGGGTGATTACACTCGAAGATAACTCCCCCTGCGGCACCTTATTTTCTTTATTTCTTCCGAAAGTGAAAAAAAATAATGACGGAACCATTAACGCTATTGATCGTTGAGGATGAAACGCTACTGGCGGAAATGCATGCTGAATATATCCGCCATATACCCGGCTTCAGCCAGATTTGGCTGGCGGGTAATCTTGCGCAAGCGAGGATGATGATTGAGCGTTTTAAGCCCGGTTTGATTCTGCTCGATAACTACTTGCCGGACGGCAAGGGAATTACGTTGTTGCATGAGCTAACCCAGACGCGTTATCCGGGGGGCGTGGTGTTTACCACGGCGGCCAGCGACATGGAAACGGTCTCCGAGGCCGTGCGCAGCGGCGCGTTTGATTATCTGGTCAAACCCATTGCCTACGAGCGCCTGGGACAGACGCTGACGCGTTATCAACAGCGCAGACGCATGTTGGCCGGTAATGACAGCGCCAGTCAAAAGCAGATTGATGAAATGTTTAATGCTTATGCGCGCGGCGAACCGAAAGGTGATTTGCCGACCGGAATTGATGCGTTAACGCTGAATGCGGTGTTGAAATTATTTGCCGATCCGACGGTACATCATACTGCGGAAACGATCGCCCAGGCGCTCACTATCAGCCGTACCACCTCCAGGCGCTACCTGGAGTACTGTGCCAGCCGTCATTTGATTATTGCGGAGATTATTCACGGTAAGGTGGGGAGGCCGCAGCGTATTTATCACGGCGGCTAATTCACGTCATCCTTGAAGCTGCCTCTTTGTGGGCTGCGTGAAGAAACCCCAGTCACATAATTATCTATGGTACTGGGGATGTCTTCACTTGCCGCTTTGAGGCAGCTTAAATGATTTTGCGTATCAAGGTCAGATGCTGACAGTTATCGTTAACCGCCAATCAGGGCGGACGTCGCCGGCACCATCACTTCAGTTGCGATAATCACAACCAGCAGTCCAACCAGAACCGGAACCGAGGTACGTTTCACTACTTCGAACGGAGAGATCTTTGCCATCCCTGCGACAGCAACAACCACACCGGAGACCGGAGAGATTGTGCGTCCAAGGTTTGATGCCTGCAGCATCGGGATAGCAAGGTAAGCCGGGTTAATGCTAGAAGAGTGCGCCAGTTTCGGGATCATCTCAACGAAGGCATAGAACGGTGCGTTACCGGACCCCGTGGTCATTGCCGCCAGCATAGTCAGGATCACCAGTACCAGCATCAGAATAATGCTCGCGGAGCCAAACGAGGTGGCGATAGAAATCAGACTCTGAATAAAGCCGATTGTGCTCAGACCCTGGGCAAAAACGCCCGCCGCGACTAACAGCATCACCACGTTAGCAAAGGCATCCGCCATACCACGGTAGGCGACTTCCAGACCCGAGAAAACCTTCTGGGTGTTGAATCCTCGTACGAACTCCAGTACAGCAGCGATGAGCATGCACAGCACCAGAATCGTAATGATATGCAGCTGTGGGCCCCATTTTCCATCGAAAATCAGGACACCAACGATCGGGGTAAATGGCAAGATGGCGTAAAACGACGGGGCGGTAGTGGTAATTTCAGCCACATCTAACATTTCATGAGAAATGTTCTCTTTTTTATCCAGATAACGCTGCCAGAAAAAGTGGGCAATCGCCATAGCAATGATGGCGGCAATGGAAATTGGCAGCGTGGTTTTAAACGCGAAATCGATCAGCGGCATTTCCGCGGCTTTTGCAGCCAGCACTACATCACCGGATGTTGGCGAAAGAATAATAGCGGCTGGGGAGGCGCAAATGGCCGCTGCGGCGCCACGGCTAATCCCAACGTTAACCATGACCGGGAACAATGTCGCCATCAGCAATACGCCCAGACCGGTTGCTGAAGAGACCGCCAGGGACATCAGGCAGGCGACAAAATAGGCGGCAATCATAAGCAGATAAGGTGAATTGATATACTGCAGCGGCTTAGAGGCCAGCTTAACCACCATATCATTCGCGCCAATATGCGTCATGTAGGCGGCAAAACCACACAGCATCATAATCATCATGCCGAGATCGCCGCCACGGCTCATCAGCAAAATTTTAATATATTCAACAATGTCTGTTGCCGTATAGCCCGTCGTTGCCGCGCTAGACGGCAAAACTTTATGGCCCATCAACGCACTGATAATCAGCAAAACCAGACCGCCGACAAACAGTACGCCTGTCGCGGAATAACCTTTAATGATGTAGCGCGCTACACCCACAATAACCACAACTCCAATAAGGAGTTCAATAAATGTCAACATTGTTTCCCCTGTCGCATTGCTGCCCAGAAAGTTAAAAAACTAAAAAAAGTAAAAAGTGGTGACAGAATGTGCCTAATAAACCGATAACTCTTGCTGATTGAAATCAATAAAAATACGGATTCAAGCGATGGCTAAGCCGTTTTTTCAGCATCGCGATTAAAAAAAGAATATCACAATAAAAAACTGTGAAGCGCAGCGTTGGTGTGTGTGTTTTGTGGTGATATTGATGACTTATTGTTAATTTATTGTGATGTTATTTAACTCTCGCCGCAGGAAAGCACAATTTATTGGCAATAAAGAGAAAATAGTTCCTATGAAATGGCTCAGTAAATAAAGGGATAACTTATAGGCTGAGGAATATTCTGATTTTTTATTTGCGCATTTTTGTTAAGCTGACATTAAGGTTGGGTTTGCTAAAATTAATAATAAATCCCAGGATGGTAATTAAGTTGTGATTTTCGCTAAACGATATTTTCTCATTTTTTCATTTATTTTTATTCAGTTAGCTTTCACTTCCCTGGCGGCTGCTGAAGATAAAGGCTGGTTTGCTACTTTTAAAGATAATGTTAGTGAAACCTGGCAGCAGCCGGAACATTATGATCTGTATGTACCTGCTATTACCTGGCATGCGCGTTTTGCCTACGATAAAGAAAAAACGGATCGCTACAATGAACGGCCGTGGGGTGCAGGATTTGGTCAATCCCGTTGGGATGATAAAGGTAACTGGCACGGACTTTATATCATGGCGTTTAAGGATTCCTACAATAAATGGGAACCCATTGGCGGCTATGGCTGGGAAAAAACCTGGCGACCGCTGGCTGATGAAAACTTCCATACAGGTCTCGGCTTTACCGCCGGTTTCACCGCGCGTGATAACTGGAACTACATTCCGGTACCGGTGCTGTTACCGCTGGCATCAATTGGTTATGGCCCGGCAACGTTTCAGATGACCTACATTCCTGGAACGTATAACAACGGCAACGTCTACTTTGCGTGGATGCGGTTCCAGTTTTGATGGACTACCTGTATTGTCAGGTGGTTTATTAGAAAGTACTTTAAAAACATAGCGATAGGGAGTTTAACTGAAAAATAACGCGACATTTATCACTTTTTGATAAAGTTCGACTGGACAAAGTGCACCACAATTGTTGTACTGATACCCGACACAGCATTTGTGTCTATTTTTCATGTAAAGGTAATTTTGATGTCTAAGATTAAAGGTAACGTTAAGTGGTTTAATGAGTCCAAAGGATTCGGTTTCATTACTCCGGAAGATGGCAGCAAAGACGTGTTCGTACACTTCTCTGCAATCCAGACCAATGGTTTTAAAACTCTGGCTGAAGGTCAGCGTGTAGAGTTCGAAATCACTAACGGTGCCAAAGGCCCTTCTGCTGCAAACGTAATCGCTCTGTAAGCATACGACAGCAAGCATTCAAAACCCGCTTAATTGCGGGTTTTTTTCGCTTCAATGTGCGGGAGAGGCAGATACCAACCAGAATGCCAGGGCGGTCATCGCGAATGATCCCAACAGATTAACCAGTACATTCACCATAGCCCAACCAAAGCGTCCTTCCTGCAGTAAAAACACTACCTCAGCAGAGAAAGTGGAAAACGTTGTCAGTCCCCCGCAAAAGCCTGTAGTAATCAGCACTTTCCACATTGGGTCAATATTTGTCATGCGATTAAACCATGCCAGACCCATACCAATGATAAATGCGCCAAGTAAGTTTGCAGCCAGCGTACCGAATGGAATGGCCTGATGCAGCGGGTTAAACCGCATACTCAACATCCATCTTGCTACGCTACCTGTGCCACCACCGATAAAAACCGCTAAAAGGAGTTGTAACACTGCGTAATCCTGCTATTTGATTGTATAGAGGGTGAGTGTAACGCTGAATAATTGTTGTTGGCGAGCTTAACAAAGTTTTCTGGAGGGAATATGTTCGTTGCAGCAGGGCAATTTGCCGTGGGACCTTCATGGGAAAAAAATGCAGAAACCTGCGCCTTACTGATGTCTCAGGCTGCTGGAGAGGGGGCGTCGCTACTGGTATTACCGGAGGCATTGTTGGCGCGTGACGATTTAGACCCTGACCTGTCAGTGAAATCAGCTCAGCTTTTGGAAGGCGGGTTTCTGACGCATTTGTTGCGAGAAAGCGCACAAAATGAGATGACGACAATCCTGACGATTCATGTTCCCTCTGTGCCAGGCCGGGCATTTAACATGCTGGTGGCGCTACGGGCTGGTCGGGTAGTGGCCCATTACGCTAAATTACATCTCTATGATGCCTTTTCGATTCAGGAGTCACGTAATGTCGATGCAGGGGACGCCATAGCACCGCTGCTGGACGTAGGCGGATTAAAAGTAGGGCTAATGACCTGCTATGACCTGCGCTTCCCTGAGCTGGCGCTGGCGCACGCGTTGCAGGGGGCTGAGATTCTCGTTTTACCTGCGGCTTGGGTGCGGGGATCGTTAAAAGAGCATCATTGGGCCACGCTTTTGGCGGCAAGAGCGCTGGATGCCACGTGTTATCTGGTTGCGGCTGGAGAATGCGGTAACAAGAATATCGGCCAAAGCCGGGTCATCGATCCCTTTGGCGTGACTATTGCGGCGGCGGCTGAAACGCCCGCGCTCATTATGGCCGAGGTTTCCGCCGAGCGGGTGAGGCAGGTCAGGGCACAACTTCCGGTGTTAAGTAACCGACGCTTTGCGCCACCGCAATTATTATGACGTTTTTTTAAACAAGGCTTGATTCACCTTGTTACAGATTGCTATTGTGTGCGCGCGTCGAAAGGCCGTTAATATTCTCAGGTTAATATGGCGCTTTATGTAGCCTGGTTTAAGTCAAGAAGGTATCTATGGGTGAGATTAGTATTACCAAACTGCTGGTGGTTGCCGCACTGGTTGTTCTGCTGTTTGGTACCAAGAAGTTACGTACTCTGGGTGGAGACCTGGGGACGGCAATCAAGGGCTTCAAGAAAGCAATGAACGACGATAATGCCGATGCCAAGAAAGAGGCTGATGGTAGCGTTCAGGCTGAGAAGCTTTCTCATAAAGAGTAATACTGCAAACTCTGCATGAAAAAAAACCGGCGATTTGCCGGTTTTTTATTGCTGATATGTAAGTGAGTATTACACGATTACTTCACTTCCAGCCCTTTGGCCTGCATGTCAGCATGGTATGAAGAACGCACGAATGGACCGCAAGCAGCGTGGGTAAAGCCCATAGCCATGGCTTCTGCTTTCATCTCATCGAACTCATCCGGGCTTACATAGCGTTGAACCGGGAGGTGATGGCGGCTTGGCTGTAAATACTGCCCCAGCGTCAGCATGGTCACGCCATGGCTGCGCAGGTCGCGCATGACCTCAATGATTTCAGCATTGGTTTCACCCAGACCCACCATCAGACCCGATTTGGTCGGAATCTCCGGGTGCGCTTCCTTGAAGCGTTCCAGAAGCTTCAGCGACCAGTTGTAGTCAGCCCCAGGGCGTACATTACGATAAATACGCGGTACGTTTTCGAGGTTGTGGTTAAACACGTCCGGCGGCGTGGCTGTGAGGATATCCAGCGCGCGATCCATACGGCCACGGAAGTCAGGCACCAGCGTTTCGATTTTAATCGACGGGCTTTTCTCACGAATCGCGGTGATGCAGTCAGCAAAGTGCTGAGCGCCGCCGTCACGCAGATCGTCGCGGTCAACGGAGGTAATCACGACATAGCGCAGCGCCATGTCCGCAATCGTCTGAGCCAGTTTTAACGGCTCGTTGGCGTCAGGAGCAACCGGACGGCCATGGGCAACGTCACAGAATGGGCAACGGCGAGTACAGATTGCGCCGAGGATCATAAAGGTTGCTGTTCCGTGATTGAAACATTCAGCCAGGTTAGGGCAGGAAGCTTCTTCGCAGACAGAGTGCAGGCCATTTTTGCGCATTGCCGCTTTGATGCCCTGGATGCGAGTGGAGTCAGCTGGCAGTTTTATTTTCATCCATTCCGGTTTACGCAGCAGGGCTTCACGCTCTGTTGCCACATTTTTTACCGGGATAAGAGCCATCTTATCGGCATCGCGGTATTTAACACCGCGTTCCATCACAATGGGTTTACTCATAGCTTGCGTGTTCCAGTTGCGAATTACGAAGGAAAGCGTTTCAATTCAAGGGAATGTTGCATTTATCAACTATTTTTGAATTAGTGATACGCAGTATATCATTGAAACGGGCCAGAAAGCAGCCTGACAGGCTGGCAAAATGTAAAATAGTTGTTGTTTTGTGCCATTTGCCACAACATATGCCGTGGCAAACTATGACCGTATTTTCAGTCCGCGATGTACTCGTGCGGTGGGTTACCCAACAGCGCGAAGATGTTGGCCAGCAGGCGGGGGCGAATGCTCTCGGTCGTGGCTGTGCTATCCCACTGCGATACTTTCGCCATCTCCATTCCGGCATAACCGCAAGGATTGATTCGCAGGAAAGGTGACAAGTCCATATCCACGTTGAGCGCTAAGCCGTGAAATGAACATCCTTTACGGATACGTAATCCCAAAGAGCAGATTTTCTTCTCACCCACGTATACGCCAGGCGCATCGGCTCGCGGGTGGGCGTCAATGCCTATTTCCGCAAGGGTATTCACGACGGTTTGCTCCAGCAGCGTAACTAGTTCGCGAACGCCAAGTTTACGACGCTTCAGGTTCAACAGCACATACATGACTTGTTGGCCTGGCCCGTGGTAGGTCACCTGACCGCCACGATCGCTCTGGATCACCGGAATATCTCCCGGCATCAATACGTGCTCAGCTTTACCTGCCTGACCCTGGGTGAAGACAGGATAATGCTCTACCAGCCAGATTTCATCATGACTGTTTTCATCACGGGTATCGGTAAATTCATGCATGGCCAGAGAGACTGGCTCGTAAGGTTGAAGACCGAGCTGGCGGACCAGAATTTTATCCTGATACAAAACGGCATCTCCGTAGAGAATGTTAAAGAGGGGAAAAGTATATCACAGGGGGGAGGGGTTACCCGAGCGGGGATGCAGCGGGTAACCGACAGGTTTTTACAGCACCATGCGTACGATATCGATATTGCCTAATTCTTCGTACAGCGTTTCAACCTGCTCAATGTGTGTAGCAGTGATGGTGATTGAGACCGAGTGGTAGTTGCCTTTGCTGCTCGGTTTTACCGTCGGAGAGTAATCACCTGGCGCATGGCGCTGTACCACTTCAACCACCTGATCAACCAGCTCAGGCAACGCCTGCCCCATTACTTTGTAAGTAAATGGAGTAGGGAATTCAAGCAGTTCGTTAAGTTTGGTTTTCATGTCAGCTCCGGCGTTACATCAAAAAATAATAACTCCCACTGCGCGTGGGAGTTATCTGGATACCTAGTATATGGGGACGTAAATCACACTTTCAAGTGTTCGATTTTTAGCCAAACCAGTGATGGAACATTAATTTAATGTAATCAATGATTTTCCCAAAGAAGTTGCCTTCAGGGATTTCCTGCAGCACCACCAGCGGGCGCTGTTCAATGGTTTTGCCATCCAACTGGAAGTTGATAGTGCCGACAACCTGATTTTTCTGCAGCGGAGCGTGCAGTTCAGTGGTGTTCAACACATAGCTGGCTTTCAGGTCTTTCATGCGGCCGCGCGGAATGGTCAGGTAGACGTCTTTATCAACGCCTAACGACGCACGATCGGTGTTACCAAACCAGGCGGGTTCTGAGGCAAATTCTTTACCCACTTTCAACGGGTTCACGGTTTCGAAGAAACGGAAGCCCCAGGTCAGCAGTTTTTTACTTTCGGTTTCTCGGCCTTTATAGGTGCGACCACCCATAACGGCGGAGATCAGACGCATCTGGCCTTCGGTTGCGGATGCAACGAGGTTATAGCCAGCCTTATCGGTGTGACCGGTTTTGATACCGTCGACATTCAGGCTGTTATCCCACAGCAGGCCGTTGCGGTTTAACTGACGAATGCCGTTAAAGGTGAACTCTTTTTCCTTATAGATAGAGTATTCGTTAGGCACGTCGCGAATCAGAGCCTGACCAATCATCGCCATGTCGCGAGCCGAGCTGTACTGACCGTCAGCATCGAGACCATGAACGGTCTGGAAGTGGGTGTTTTTCAGGCCCAGCGCATTCACATAGCTGTTCATCAGGCCGACGAAAGCATCCTGGCTACCGGCTGCGAAGTCTGCCATCGCCACGCACGCGTCGTTTCCGGATTGCAGGTTAATACCACGGATCAGCTGAGAAACAGGAACCTGCATGCCTGGCTTGAGGAACATCAGCGATGAACCTTTGAAGACCGGGTTGCCCGTAGCCCATGCGTCATTGCCGACGGTGACCAGATCGGTTTCTTTGAATTTCCCGGCTTTCATCGCCTGGCCGATGACGTAGCTGGTCATCATTTTGGTCAGACTGGCGGGGTCGCGGCGAGTGTCTGCGTTCTGTTCTGCCAGAACTTTACCTGAATTGTAATCAATCAGGATATACGACTCCGCATCGATCTGCGGAACACCCGGGATCATGGTTTTAATATTCAGGTCATCGGCATGGGCAGCAGAGAGAGAGGCTGCGCAGAGAGCCGCGGTGAGCGCCATACGCTGCACGAAACGAGCGGAAAAAGTGGTCTTCATGGTCTGAACTACGACGTCCGTGATGAAATTAAAAAAAGTGCCCTACTATAGCAAATGCATAACTGGCAGGCATCTGACTTTCCGCGTGACTTTGTTAATGTCATTTACAGAAACTGACAGTTCAGATACCTGATTTACGTTATTACACGCCGGTGATGAAGGACTGTAATTGCGCCTCGGATTGAAGACGCTGCTGCAATGTGGAGGCTTCAGCTTTGCTGGCAAACGGCCCCATCTGGATACGCCAGACTGCGCCGTTTTGTACCACCCGGCCAGGAACGCCAAACTGCTGGCTTAAACGCTTTTGATACTGCTGCGCGCGCGACTGCTCGCTGACTGCGCCAACCTGAACCACATAGCGTCCGTTGGCAGTTGCCGCAGGCGCAGGGGCTGTGACGGCTGCTGGTGTTGTTGCCGGCGCGGTTGACGTGACCGGTGCGGTGGTTGTCGATTGCGGCGCCGGAGTCGGCTCGCTGCTTTCCAGCACGCCTGATGCGAGCGTGGTTGGCGCACCGAGGAATCCACTGCTGTTTACTGGCGCACCGGTTGGGTCATCGCTTTTCAGCGTGGAATTACTGATCGGACGAATATCGCCTTGCGGCTGACCTGCATCCGATGGCGAAGGCATGCTTCCCATATTGCCGCCACCGCTTAAATTAGGACGCGCAGGCAAGGCATAAGTTTGTTTCGCGACAGTGGTACAAGCCATACCCGGTCCGGACAATGAACCATCCTGGGCGACGATGATTGGGTCGATACGCACTTTAGTATTGTTGGAGGTGTTCAGACGATCGGCTGCGGCACGCGAAAGTGAAATCACGCGATCGTTGCCATAAGGCCCGCGATCGTTAATGCGCACGACGATCATCCTGCCGTTCGCCAGATTGGTAATTCTGGCATAGCTGGGGACTGGCAGCGTCGGATGCGCAGCGGTCAGCTGCATCGGATCGAACGCTTCGCCAGACGCGGTTAAGTTGCTTCCTGGTTCCGCATCATAGATAGCGGCAAGTCCGGCCTGGCTAAAGCGGGAGGGATCCTGCACGATTTTGTAGCTTTTACCATCGCGCTGGTAGTCCTGATTCGCCGTTGGGTTCAGGGGTTCAAAGCGCGGATCGGCCCCGCTGATTTCAACAATCGGACCATTACACACCGCAGGCTGCGGCGCGACAGCAACCTGTTGCTGACCATCATCACTCGAACACGCCGCGAGCATTCCTGCTGCGATGCAGATACCAAGCCACTGCTTACGCATTGCGTACCCCTTACACGCTTTTCGACAACATTTTTCTATGGGTGTGGATCGACATAACAATCCCGAACCCGGCCATCAGCACGATAAGTGCCGAGCCTCCGTAACTGACCAGTGGGAGTGGAACCCCAACCACGGGCAGAATACCGCTCACCATACCAATATTTACGAAGACATAAACGAATAATATCAACATTAAGCCACCCGCCATGACGCGACCAAAGGTGGTTTGCGCGCGGGCAGCGATCCATAATCCGCGCATAATCAGCAAAATGTAGAGCGTCAACAGAATCAAGATCCCCACCAGACCCAGCTCTTCCGCTAAGACAGCAAAGATAAAGTCGGTGTGGCGTTCGGGTAAAAACTCAAGCTGCGATTGTGTACCATGCAGCCAGCCTTTGCCGCGTAACCCGCCGGAGCCAATAGCAATTTTAGACTGAATTATGTGATAACCCGCGCCCAGCGGATCGGTTTCCGGGTCGAGCAGCATCATGACGCGCTGACGCTGGTAATCATGCATCAGGAAGAACCACAGTATCGGGATAAACGCCGCGACCAGAACCACCGCAACGCCGATTAAGCGCCAGCTCAAACCAGAAAGGAACAAGACAAACAGACCGGAAAGGGCGACCAGAATTGAAGTGCCGAGGTCAGGTTGGGCGGCGACCAGCAGTGTGGGCATAAAAATCAGCACCAGCGCAATGGCGGTATTTTTTAGCGATGGTGGGCAAACGTCACGGTTAATAAAGCGCGCAACCATCAGCGGCACGGCGATTTTGGCAATTTCAGAAGGCTGAAAACGCACGATACCCAAATCTAGCCAGCGCTGCGCACCTTTGGAAATGGCGCCGAAGGCGTCTACCGCCACCAACAGAATGATGCAAAAGATATAGAGATAGGGCGCCCAGCCCTCATACACCCGGGGGGGAATTTGCGCCATCACTACCATGATGACCAGGCCCATTGCGATCTGGCCGACTTTGCGCTCCATCATGCCAATATCCTGGCCGCTGGCGCTCCAGATGACCAGTGAGCTGTAAACCAGCAGAGCCAGCAAAATAAGCAACATTGTGGGATCGATGTGGATTTTGTCCCAGAATGTTTTTTTGTTCGGATTATCCGTCACGATTATTGGTCCTCCGCTGCTGCAACCGCTGGGTTTTCCGCAGGCAGATTGGTGTTGTTGTCGCCCAACATAATATGGTCAAGGATCTGGCGCATAATGGTACCCACTGCCGGACCCGCACCGCCGTTTTCAAGGATCATGGCGACAGCGACCTGGGGTTTATCATAGGGGGCGAAGGCCGTCATCAGCTTGTGGTCACGTAAACGCTCGGCGATCTTATGTGCGTTATAGGTTTCATTAGCTTTCAGGCCAAAGACCTGCGCGGTACCGGATTTCGCCGCAATTTTGTAAGGCGCGCCAGCAAAATACTTATGCGCAGTTCCGTTAGGGCGGTTCGCAACACCGTACATACCGTCTTTCGCGATTTCCCAGTAACCAGAATGAATATCGCCAACGGGCGGTTCGTGCGGCTGTACCCACGGCACCTGCTTGCCGTTTTCTGCCGTGCTCATCAACAGATGCGGGACTTTTATCAAACCGTCGTTGATAAGGATCATCAGCGCTTTACTCATCTGGATTGGGGTTGCTGTCCAGTAACCCTGGCCGATGCCGACGGGAATGGTATCACCCTGATACCATGGCTTTTTAAACCGTTTTTGCTTCCACTCGCGGGTTGGCATATTGCCGGAGCGCTCTTCGGCAAGATCGATGCCCGTATATTTGCCGTAGCCAAATTTGCTCATCCACTCGGAAAGCCGGTCAATCCCCATATCATAGGCGATTTGATAGAAAAACGTATCCGCGGACTCTTCCAGAGAGCGGGTGATGTTCAGATGGCCGTGCCCCCACTTTTTCCAGTCGCGGTAACGTTTTTCAGAGCCCGGTAGCTGCCACCAGCCCGGATCGAACAGGCCGGTATTGCGGGTGATGACGCCTGCGCTTAACGCAGAAACCGCAACGTAAGGTTTAACCGTCGAAGCAGGGGGGTAAACACCCTGTGTGGCGCGGTTAACCAAGGGGGTGTTCGGGTCATTGAGCAACCCGGAGTAATCTTTACTGGAGATACCATCCACGAACAGATTCGGGTCGTAGCTCGGCATAGATATCAGCGCCAGAACGCCACCGGTACGCGGGTCGGTAACCACCACGGCGGCACGACTGCCCGCCAGCAGCGTTTCAATATACTGCTGGAGTTTCAAATCAAGGGTGAGATAGATATCGTGCCCGGCCTGCGGTGCCACTTCTTTCAGCTGGCGAATGACGCGACCGCGGTTGTTTACTTCAACTTCTTCATACCCGGTCTGGCCGTGAAGCACGTCCTCATAATAGCGTTCAATACCCAGCTTGCCGATGTCATGCGTTGCCGCGTAGTTAGCCAGTTTGCCGTCTTTGTCCAGGCGGTCTACGTCTTTATCGTTGATCTTCGATACGTAGCCAATTACGTGGGTCAGCGCAGAGCCGTATGGGTAATAGCGGCGTTTATAGCCTTTAACTTCGACCCCAGGAAAGCGATATTGATTCACGGCAAAGCGTGCGACCTGAACTTCAGTCAGGTTGGTTTTTACCGGAATTGAGGTGAAACGGTGTGAACGGGCGCGCTCTTTTTTAAAGGCAGCAATATCGTCGTCCGTCAGGTCTACGACGTTACGCAGCGCGTCGAGGGTATCCTGAATGTTGTCTACCTTTTCCGGCATCATTTCTATCTGATAAATGGTGCGGTTAAGGGCGAGAGGAATTCCGTTGCGGTCATAAATGATGCCGCGACTCGGCGCGATAGGCACCAGTTTGATGCGGTTTTCGTTCGAACGGGTCTGATAATCAGTGAAGCGAACGATTTGCAGATTATAAAGGTTGGCGATCAGCACGCCGGTTAGCAGCAAAATCCCCAAAAAAGCGACCAGCGCCCGGCGCACAAACAGCGCGGACTCAGCCGAATAGTCGCGAAAAGAATTCTGTAGTTTCATCCGCTGCTTAATCTACTCAAGAATCAATGATCACTCACGGTGATAAGGATGGTTGGTGGTAATGCTCCACGCCCTGTACAGACTCTCCGCAACCAGAACCCGAACAAGAGGGTGTGGAAGGGTTAATGCAGAGAGTGACCAGCTTTGTTCCGCTGCCGCTTTACAGGCAGGAGAGAGACCTTCCGGCCCGCCAATTAACAGGCTGACGTCACGACCGTCCAGTTTCCAGCGCTCCAGTTCGGTCGCCAGCTGCGGCGTGTCCCAGGGTTTACCCGGGATATCAAGGGTGACGATGCGGTTTTTGCCTGCGGCAGCCAGCATCTGCTCACCCTCTTTGTCGAGAATGCGTTTAATGTCCGCGTTCTTGCCGCGCTTTCCTGCCGGGATTTCGATCAGCTCAAAGGGCATATCTTTCGGAAACCGACGGAGATACTCGGTAAATCCGGTTTGTACCCAGTCAGGCATTTTCGTACCCACAGCGACAAGTTGCAGCTTCACGCATTAACTCCAGAGTTTTTCCAGTTCATACAGGCGACGACTCTCTTCCTGCATTACGTGGACAATCACATCGCCGAGGTCAACGACGATCCAGTCAGCGACATTCTCGCCTTCCACGCCGAGCGGCAGCAGGCCAGCAGTGCGGGACTCCTGAACCACGTGGTCTGCAATAGACATAACGTGACGGCTGGATGTACCGGTGCAGATAATCATGCAATCAGTGATGCTGGATTTGCCCTGAACGTCTAAGGCGATGATGTCTTGACCTTTCAGGTCATCAATTTTGTCGATTACAAAATCCTGGAGTGCTTTACCCTGCAAGTGTTCCCCCTGGGTGAAAAGAGTTAAAAACGTCTGTTAGTATACCTGAACCAGAGGCGATATCGGGACAAATGTCTCCGAATGCGCTTGTGAAGTGCGCTATCATCCCACCCCACGCCACAGAATGCATCGCCATTTTTGTAAAACAATTTCTGCAAAGCTCTGAAGGGCGGGAAAAGTCAGGCTGCGGAGAATAACAGCCTGTCATGGGGTGTCAATGGGAGAGAGGCCCTTCGGCATAAAAAACAGCGCTTTCACTCCCCGTCGCGCCATACGGCCCGGCTGTTAAGCACTTTCAGAACCGCAAAATCGTCACAAAAATCAATTGCGCTCCAGCAGCCTTGTTCGACGCGGAAATGCCACATTGCCGCAGCGGGCATGGACAGCAGACGGGCGATCAACACGCTCAGCACGCCTTGATGACTCACCACCAGCAGATTTTGGCTCGCTTTATAATCAGCAAGCTGGGCAATGAAACGTTCCACTCGCCGGGAAAACGCCTGAAAACCTTCGCCATTGGTGGGCGTCGCATTCTGCCAGTCGTTACACCACACGGCGTAATTTTCGGCGTCTTCGCGCGCCAGATCGCGATGGTGACGCATTTCCCAGTCACCAAAAAACATCTCATTAAGCTCAGGCATGTTGCGCACAGGAACTTCACGTTCCGCCAGAATCAACTGCGTTGTATGGCGGGCGCGTTCCAGTTCGCTGCACAGAACGTTGTCGACAGGGACATTGCGTAACAGCGTACCCAGCGTTTGCGCCTGAGCGATCCCCCGTTCCGTTAGCGGTGTGGGGGCGTGGCCGCTATATAAACCAGCGACATTGGCTTCGGTTTCGCCATGACGTACTAACCAGAGTCTCATGTTTTCCTCGTGAGGCTATTCGCACAAAATATGATGTTTGCCCTGATTGCGCAGTGATTTTTCACTAAAATACCCTTTTTTACTTGGAGCGGCACGATGTCTTTATTGAAGAGCGCACATGGCGGTAACACCCGAGAAGCCGCCGAATTGTTGGGCATCTTGCCTGAGCAGTTGCTGGATTTTAGCGCGAATATTAACCCGCTGGGTATGCCAGTAAGTTTAAAACGGGCGATTATCGACAATCTGGACTGCACGGAGCGTTACCCGGATGTCGATTACGCGCAACTGCATGCCGCGCTGGCGGAGCATCATCAAATTCCGTCCTCGTGGATCCTGGCCGGGAACGGTGAAACCGAATCCATTTTTACCCTGGTGCATGGCCTGAAGCCACGCCACGCGATGATTGTGACGCCCGGGTTTGCGGAATATCGTCGGGCGCTGCAATGGGGAGAGTGTACGATCCATGAGTTTGCGCTGTGCGAAGACGATGGCTGGCAGCTTACCGATGCGATCCTCGATGCGTTAACGCTTGAGCTGGACTGCCTGTTTCTCTGTACGCCCAATAATCCCACCGGGTTGTTGCCCGAAACCCGCCTGCTGCGTGAAATTGCCACGCGTTGTGAGTCGCTGGGGATCGCCCTGATCCTTGATGAAGCGTTTATCGATTTTATTGCCAAGGAGTCGGGGTTTATCCCGTTACTGCAAGAGAACCCGCATATTTGGGTGCTGCGTTCGCTCACCAAGTTTTATGCGATCCCGGGACTGCGTCTGGGGTATCTGGTCAACAGTAACGAACAGGCGGTTGCACAGATGCGCAGCCAACAAATGCCGTGGTCAATTAATGCGTTTGCTGCCCTGGCAGGCGAGATTATCTTACGCGATAGCGCGTATCAGCGGGCGACGTGGAAATGGCTGGAACAAGAGGGGGAGCGGTTTGATCAACAACTGCAAGATCTGCCCGGCCTGACGGCGTATCCCGGCCGGGCAAATTATCGTTTATTACGCTGCGATCGTGCGGATATTGATCTGCAACTTGCGTTGCTGAAACAGCATGTCTTGATTCGCAGTTGCGCCAATTATCCGGGGCTGGATGCGCGCTATTATCGGGTAGCCGTTCGCAGCCAGGAAGAGAATAACCACCTGCTGACGGCCTTACGCAAGGCGCTTAGCGGTACAGTCCCTGTTGATTGATATAGTCAAGCACCGCGTCTGGCATCAGGTCGTCGCACGGCTCGCCCTTTTCCAGGCGCTCACGGATGAGCGTGGCGGAGATGTTAAACCACGGCGTTTCGGCCAGGTAAATTTTCCCGCAAGGCAGGTTGTGCAGGTCATCTGCTGAATGGGTCAGATGATCCTCCAGCCATTGCTGGTGTTTTTCCTGCGCCATTTCGAGTGGATAACCCGGACGTCGGCACACGATGAGGTGGGTATTACCCAGAATCGTGTGGTAGTCATGCCAGGAAGGGAAGGTAAGCAGCGAATCCTGACCAATGATAAACGCTAATGGCACGTTCGGGCCTTGCTCCTCGCGCCACTCTTTTAGCGTTTGCGCGGTGTAGGAGGCGGTATCGCGTTTCAGCTCGCGTTCATCCAGGGAAAACAGCGGCTTATCAGCAATGGCCAGTTCAACCATACGCTTACGTTGCTCAGCGGACGCTTCGGGCTGCGCACGATGTGGCGGCACGTTATTGGGCATGATGATGACCCGGGAAAGGCCAATCAGATTCGCCAGAATTTCAACCGGTTTAAGATGACCGTAATGCACCGGATCAAAGGTGCCACCGAACAGAGCCTGCAATGATTTCATATCAACCATCAATAAAAACATCGGCCAGCGATTTATGACAGAGCAAAAGGGAAAGCCCCTCAAGTTCCGCCCACACTGACTGACCATAGTCTTGTTTAAGCGTAATTTCCGTACGCGTTAAAAGCGTAACAGCCTGACGCAGTTGCGCCGGGTTCAGCCGGTTTAGCGCATCTCCCATCATGCCCCGGCGATTTTGCCACACCCGGTGTTTATCAAACAACGTGCGCAAAGGCGTATGGGCCGACTGCCGTTTCAAGTTAACCAGCAACAGCAACTCACGCTGGATCGTACGCAGCAAAATAACCGGCTCGCTACCTTCCAGGCGTAGCTGCTGCAGAATGTGCAGCGCGCGTTTGCTTTTGCCCATCAGCAGCGCGTCTACCCAGTGGAATGGGGTAAAGTGCGCGGCATCGTTAACCGCTTTCTCCACGCGAGGCAGCGTTAACTTGCCGTCAGGCCAAAGCAACGCTAATCGTTCCAGCGCTTGCGCCAGTGCTAACAAATTACCTTCATAGCAATAGCACAAAAGCTGATTGGCCGCGTCATCCAGTTGCAGGTTGTTAAGTTTCGCCCTGGCGGCAACCCAGCGAGGAAGCTGTGCTTGTTCCGGCGTCTGGCAGCTTACCTGAACCGCATTATTTGCAAGCCCCGTATACCATGCGGCGTTTTTCTGTGCCCTGGTGAGTTTGTTGCCGCGAACCATCAGCAGCAGATCGTCATGTAACAGAGTGACGAGTGACGCGAGCTGTTCATTAATGGCGGCATTAGGGCCATTTTCAGGCAACTGCAGAAGCAGGGTTTGACGGCTGGCAAACAGGCTCATCGCCTGGCAGAGTGAAAATATCTCTCCCCAGTCGGTGCTGTTGTCCAGAGTGAAGGCGTGGTGTTCTTCGAATCCTTGTGTTGCGGCAGCCTGACGGATGGCATCCTGGCTTTCCTGCAATAAGAGGGGATCGTTGCCCAAGAGTAAATACGCCGCGCGCAGCCCTTCATTGAGCTGTGCGCGGAGTTGTTCAGGGTACAACTTGAGCATCAGTTACCCAGCGTGGTGGAGACACGCGCCGGAGATGACGCAGGCGCTGCGGTTTTATTCACCGCAGGCTCAGCATCAGCATTGGATGACTGAGTATCGGCCAGATGTACGCTTGGCAGCTTACGAATCAACTGTTCAGCCGCTTTGTCATACATCTCTTTGATGATCATGTCCTGCTCGTTATCTTTCGCCAGTGCAGCCTGTGGGTTGTCAAAGAACGAACGATAAACTTTGGCGCTGATTGGGTAAATATCATGACCAGGAATCAGCACAGTAGCACTCACGGACATCACCATCTGGTATTCAGCCGTTTGACCGTTCTGGAATACCGATGCCGTATCTTGCGAAAGGCTGACCGCACCCAGACGTAAGGACGTCACATCTTTACGCATAGTACCGTCTTCAAGCAGCGTAACGCCGTTCAGACGCAGCTGATTACGCACCGCGCGGCTTAACGGGCCGTTCGGATCGCCAGAGTTCAGGATCATGGTTTTCATTGAGGGGGGAACCTGCGTAGTACTACGCAGATGCCAACCACACCCGGCGGTGACAAGCACCGCCAGCGATAACAACAATGTTGTCAGAAGTCGCACGCTTCCTCCCGCGCTTAGCCAACGACCAGATTGAGGAGTTTACCCGGTACATAAATCACTTTACGTACGGTAACGCCATCAAGATATTTTGCCACCAGATGCTCCTGGCCAGCACGTTCACGAACCTGCTCTTCAGTGGCGTTTACCGGAACGGTGATTTTGCCACGTACTTTGCCGTTTACCTGAACCACAACCAGCGTTGAGTCTTCAACCATTGCTGCTTCGTCCGCCACCGGCCACGGCGCGTTGTCGATATCGCCTTCGCCTTTCAGCGCCTGCCACAGGGTGAAGCAAACGTGTGGGGTGAACGGGTTAAGCATGCGTACAACAGCCAGCAATGCTTCCTGCATCAGGGCTCTGTCCTGCTCGTCTGCCTGCGGTGCTTTCGCCAGCTTGTTCATCAGCTCCATAATCGCCGCAATCGCGGTGTTAAAGGTCTGACGACGACCGATATCATCGGTGACTTTAGCAATGGTTTTATGCACGTCGCGACGCAGCGCTTTTTGATCTTCGCTCAACACATCAACGTTCAGGGCAGCAACATCTCCCTGGGACGTATGTTCGTAAACCAGTTTCCAGACACGTTTCAGGAAGCGGTTCGCCCCTTCAACGCCGGACTCCTGCCATTCCAGCGTCATATCAGCCGGAGAAGCGAACATCATGAACAGACGTACGGTGTCGGCGCCGTAGCGTTCAACCATGACCTGCGGGTCGATACCGTTATTTTTCGACTTGGACATCTTGCTCATGCCGGTATACACCAGTTCATGGCCTTCTGCATCCTTAGCCTTAACGATGCGACCTTTTTCGTCACGCTCAACGATGGCATCAACCGGAGAAACCCAGTTACGTTCGCCGTTGGCGCCAACGTAGTAGAACGCATCGGCCAGAACCATCCCCTGACACAGCAGCTGTTTAGCTGGTTCATCAGAGTTGACCATGCCTGCGTCGCGCATCAGTTTGTGGAAGAAGCGGAAGTAGAGCAGGTGCATGATGGCGTGTTCAATACCGCCAATGTAGATATCAACCGGCAGCCAGTAGTTCGCCGCGTCGGAATCCAGCATACCTTCCTGATACTGCGGGCAGGTGTAGCGCGCGTAGTACCAGGACGACTCCATAAAGGTATCGAAGGTGTCAGTTTCACGCAGCGCAGGCATACCGTTAACGGTGGTTTTCGCCCACTCCGGATCGGCTTTGATTGGGCTGGTAATGCCGTCCATGACTACGTCTTCCGGCAAAATAACCGGCAGTTGGTCTTCTGGCGTTGGCAGGACGGTACCGTCTTCCAGCGTCACCATCGGAATCGGCGCGCCCCAGTAACGCTGACGGGAAACACCCCAGTCACGCAGACGATAGTTAACTTTACGCTCACCCACGCCTTTAGCTACCAGCTTGTCAGCAATAGCGTTGAAGGCCGCTTCGAAGTCGAGGCCGTCAAACTCACCGGAGTTAAACAGCACGCCTTTTTCAGTCAGCGCTTGTTCAGACAGATCCGGCTCTGCGCCTTCAGCGGTCAGAATTACCGGCTTGATGGTCAGGCCATATTTGGTCGCAAATTCGTAATCGCGCTGATCGTGACCCGGAACGGCCATAACTGCGCCTGTACCGTATTCCATCAGCACGAAGTTTGCCGCCCAAACCGGGATCTCTTCGCCAGTCAGCGGGTGAACGGCTTTGAAACCAGTGTCGACGCCTTTCTTCTCCATGGTCGCCATTTCGGCTTCAGCAACCTTGGTGTTGCGGCATTCGTCAATGAAGGCAGCCAGTTCTGGGTTATTTTCAGCGGCTTTCTGCGCCAGCGGATGACCTGCAGCAACCGCCAGGTAGGTCGCACCCATAAAGGTGTCCGGGCGTGTGGTGTAGACGGTCAGCGTGTTGTCGTAATCGTTCACATCGAAGGTGATTTCCACGCCTTCAGAACGGCCAATCCAGTTGCGCTGCATCGTTTTCACGGTGTCAGGCCAGTGATCCAGATTATCCAGATCGCGCAACAGTTCGTCAGCGTAAGCGGTGATTTTGATGAACCACTGCGGGATCTCTTTACGCTCAACTTTGGTGTCGCAACGCCAGCAGCAGCCGTCGATAACCTGTTCGTTCGCCAGTACGGTCTGGTCGTTCGGGCACCAGTTAACGGCAGACGTTTTCTTGTACACCAGCCCTTTTTTGTACAGCTCGGTGAAGAACTTCTGTTCCCAGCGGTAGTATTCCGGGGTGCAGGTCGCCAGCTCACGGCTCCAGTCGTAACCGAAACCCAGCATTTTGAGCTGGTTTTTCATGTAAGCGATGTTGTCGTACGTCCAAGGCGCGGGGGCGGTATTGTTTTTGACCGCTGCACCTTCCGCCGGCAGACCGAACGCATCCCAGCCGATTGGCTGTAATACGTTTTTGCCCAGCATACGCTGATAGCGAGCGATCACGTCACCGATGGTGTAGTTACGTACGTGGCCCATGTGTAGTCGACCAGAAGGATAGGGAAGCATAGACAGGCAGTAATACTTCTCTTTGCTCTCGTCTTCGGTAACTTCAAATGTGCGCTTCTCATCCCAGTGAAGCTGTACTTTGGATTCTATCTCTTCCGGGCGGTATTGCTCTTGCATGGCAGCCAGTGGTCCTGTTTTCAATACAGCTACAAACGTAGCTCTAGATGTGGTGTTTTAGATCCGCATAGCATAGCCCAAACGCCCGCGCCAAAACAGCCTTTCGCGCATTCAACGTTGAATTCCCGTAAGGATAATTCTTGCACGAATTTACACACTCTGTGGACAGTCTTGCAAAGCGTAGCGTAAATAACGTCTATTATTATAGACAGTTAACGACCCAGGAGGCGAAGCGATGAACAAGGTTGCTCAATATTACCGTGAACTGGTGGCTTCACTGAGTGAACGCCTGCGTAATGGCGAACGCGATATTGATGCGTTGGTGGAACAGGCGCGTCAGCGCGTTATGCAGACCGGGGAGTTAACGCGCACCGAGGTGGAAGAGCTCACCCGGGCCGTCAGACGCGACCTGGAAGAGTTTGCTCTGAGCTATGAAGAAAGCCTCGATGAGGAGACCGACAGCGTCTTTATGCGGGTTATCAAAGAGAGTATCTGGCAGGAACTGGCCGATATTACCGATAAAACGCAGCTCGAATGGCGCGAAGTGTTCCAGGACCTCAGCCATCACGGGGTTTATCACAGCGGCGAGGTGGTCGGGTTGGGCAATCTGGTCTGCGAGAAGTGCCACTTCCATTTAGCGGTGTACACTCCTGACGTGCTGCCGCTATGCCCGAAATGCGGACACGATCAGTTCCAGCGTCGACCGTTTGAGCCGTGATAATGTTGCCGGATGCGACGCGCTGCGTCTTATCCGGCCTACGCATTAGGCGTAAAACTTCAACCGTTCTGCCAGCAGATCGACAAAACCTTCGCGATCCACGTCCACCATTACGGTGGCGTTTGGCTTATTGCCGCTCAGGAAGTAGTAGTCAACCACGGTCATTCCCTGGGTGTATTTGCCCTGAGTTTCCACACCAACCCAGCGTTCAACGGTGGTAAACAGTTCAGGTTTCAGCAGCCAGGCAATGGTGCATGGATCGTGCAGCGGCGCGCCAATGAATCCCCATTTTTCATCTTTGTGATATTCAAAGAAGAAGTCGAGTAGTTCAGCAACGATTGTCGAAATGGGATTGCCGATAGCGCGGAACCGTTCGGTATCTTCACGATGTATTTGCGCTTTATGCGTGACATCTAGTCCAGCCATCACCACCGGAATGCCCGACTGGAACACGATCTCAGCGGCTTCTGGATCCACGAAGATGTTGAACTCGGCGGCGGGCGTCCAGTTTCCGAGGCCCATTGCACCACCCATGATCACGATACGGGCGATTTTGGGGTGCAGTTCAGGATGGCTATTCAGTAGCAATGCCACGTTAGTTTGCGGCCCGGTGGAGACAATCGTCACCGGTTCCTGACTGTTACGCAGGGTTTTCGCCATCAATTCCACGGCAGTACAGTCCTGTGGAGCAAAAGCGGGTTCAGGCAGCGCCGGGCCATCAAGCCCGCTCTCACCGTGGACGTTATCGGCAATTATCAGGTCGCGCATCAGCGGTTTGACTGCGCCACCGGCCACTGGGATATCCGTGCGGTTGAGCAACGTTAACATACGCAATACGTTACGCAGTGTTTTGTCGGGGGTCTGGTTACCGGCAGAGGAGGTTATCGCTTTCACATCCAGTTCAGGTGAAGCGAGGGCGAGAACAATTGCGATAGCGTCGTCATGACCTGGATCGCAATCAAACAGGATAGGAAGTGCCATTGTTGCTCCTTGTAAGTGGGACTTTGTGACAAGGTTAACGCTGGGCTGTGCCTGTTTCGAGAAGTGAAGAGATAAATCGTGAGGTGGCGCGCACATGGAGGTGCGCGCCAGCAAAATTAGTGCAGGATTTTCGCGAGGAAGTCTTTGGCACGGTCTGATTTTGGATTAGCGAAGAACTCTTCTTTCGGTGAGTCTTCAACAATCTTCCCTTCATCCATGAAGATCACCCGGTTCGCCACTTTACGCGCAAAGCCCATTTCGTGGGTAACCACCATCATGGTCATCCCTTCATTGGCCAGTTCAACCATGACGTCCAGTACTTCGTTGATCATTTCTGGGTCGAGTGCTGATGTCGGTTCGTCAAACAGCATAGCGATAGGATCCATGCACAGCGCCCGGGCGATGGCGACACGCTGTTGCTGGCCCCCGGAGAGCTGAGCAGGAAACTTCTCGGCATGCGCTGACAGACCAACGCGTTCCAGTAACTTTTGTGCTTTATCGCGGGCCGGCTTTTTATCGCGTTTAAGCACTTTTACCTGCGCCAGAGTCAGGTTCTCAATAATCGACAGATGCGGGAACAGTTCAAAGTGCTGGAACACCATGCCAACGCGGGAGCGCAGTTTGGCCAGATCGGTCTTTTTATCATTCACCACGGTACCATCAACGGTGATGACGCCCTGTTGTACCGGCTCCAGCCCGTTCACCGTTTTGATAAGCGTTGATTTACCTGAACCTGACGGGCCGCAGACCACCACCACTTCACCTTTTTTCACTTCCGTGAGCAGTCGGTCAGCACCTGAAAGTGACCATACCATTTAGAAACATTTTTCAGGGTAATCATTAAACTGTCCTTTTCTTCAAATAGCTGACCAACAACGATGCGCTCAGACTGAATACAAAATAAACGGCGCCAGCAAACAGGATCATTTCAACCTGCGTGCCGTCACGCTCACCAATGGTGGAGGCGGTACGGAAGAAGTCTGCCAGACTCAATACATAGACCAGCGAGGTATCCTGGAAGAGTACGATGCCCTGGGTAAGCAGCAGCGGCACCATCGCGCGAAATGCCTGCGGCAGAATGATGAGCTTCATCGACTGCCAATGGGTCATCCCCAGCGCCAGCGCGGCACTGGACTGCCCGCGAGAAATACTCTGGATACCGGCGCGGATAATCTCGGAATAGTACGCGGCTTCAAACATCGAAAATGCGACCATCGCTGAGATCAGGCGAATATCGGTTTTTGGCGACAGACCCAGCACGTTTTGCAGGAAGCCGGGCACAATCAGGTAGAACCACAGCAGCACCATCACCAGCGGAATGGAGCGGAATACGTTGACGTAGCCCTTCGCAAACCAGGCAATTGGCGCGAAGCTGGACAGACGCATTACTGCAAGGATGGTCCCCCAGACGATACCAATGACGACTGCCGTGACGGTGATTTTCAGCGTGATGATCAGCCCATCCAGCAGATACGGCAGGGAAGGGACGATAGAACTCCAGTCAAATTCGTACATTATTTGCCTCCCAAATTGCCAGGCAGGCGGATTTTGCGTTCGACGAGATTCATCACCAGCATGATGACGGCGTTAATCAGTACGTAGGCCAGAGTGATGGCCGTAAACGATTCCCATGCGTGGGCGGAGTAATCCAGTAGTTTTCCCGCTTGCGCAGCCATATCGACCAGGCCGATAGTGGAGGCGATCGCGGAGTTCTTTACCAGGTTCATCATCTCCGAGGTCATTGGCGGAACAATCACGCGGTAAGCGTTTGGCAGCAGAACATAGCGGTAGGCCTGCGGCAACGTCAGTCCCATCGCCAGTGCGGCATTTTTCTGTCCGCGAGGCAGAGACTGAATAGCAGCACGAACCTGTTCGCAGACGCGCGCAGCGGTAAACAGCCCCAGACAAAGCATGGATGAGAGGAAGAACTGAATGTTGGGATCCAGTTCTGACTTAAACCACATCCCGATGTTTTCCGGCAGCAGTTCAGGAATGACCAGATACCAGGTAAAAAACTGGACGATGAGCGGAACGTTACGAAACAGCTCGACGTACAGCGTGCCGATCCCGGAAAGGAAACGATTTGGTACGGTACGTAAGATGCCGAATAAAGAGCCGATGAGGAAAGCGATAACCCAGGCGGTGATAGATAACGCGACAGTGACCTGGAAACCACTCCAGAGCCAGCCGAGATAGGTGGTGTTGCCGAACGGGGCTTGTTGTAAAAAAATACCCCAGTTCCAGTCTATAGACATAAATCTACTCCAGAAAAAAAAGGGTAGCAGCGCTACCCCCGAAGATTGTTATTCAGCGTTTTGCGGTTTTCAGGCCTGATGGGGAACGACCATCAGGCTTATAGTCTGTCCGTGCTGAGTAGCAATCGAGAGGGAGGGGAAGCCTCCCTGATTACACTTCATCCTTCAAGATATCTCGTTGTTGGCTGCCTTTATTCATCCCGGTTACTTACTCATGTAAGCGCCCGGGAATTCGCTCAGTTGCCGCCTCGATATAACTTGAAAGGTTTTGTGTACTCTTCTAATTAATTAGTTAAGCGCTTTATCATTCGGTTCTTTGAACAGGGCTTTCATCTCGTCTGACAGTTCGAAATTCATGTTCAGGTTCTTCGGTGGAATTGGATTTTTAAACCACTTATCAAACCATTTCTCAGCTTCGCCTGAGGTCTGCGCCTTGGCGATAGTGTCATCCATCAGCTTTTTGAACTGAGGGTCATCTTTACGCAGCATGCAGCCGTAAGCTTCCTGAGACTGCGGCTTGCCGACGATCTCCCAGTTGTCTGGTTTCTTCGCCTTCGCGCGCTCGCCAGCCAGCAGGGCGTCATCCATCATAAAGGCAACGGCGCGGCCGCTTTCCAGAGTACGGAAAGAGTCACCGTGGTCTTTCGCGCTGATGATGCGCATATCCATTTTTTGCTCTTCATTCAGCTTGTGCAGCAGCACCTCTGAGGTGGTACCCGAAGTCACGACTACGGCTTTACCTTTCAGATCGGCGAAATCTTTGACGTCGCCGCCTTTTTTCGCCAGCAGACGAGTACCGACAACGAAAATGGTGTCAGAGAAAGCCGCTTGTTTTTGGCGCTCGACGTTGTTGGTGGTGGAGCCACATTCAAAGTCGAAGGTGCCGTTTTGCAGCAGCGGGATACGGTTTTGTGAAGTAATCGGGATCAGTTTCACCTGCAGGTCAGGCTTGTTCAGCTTTTTCTTCACGGCTTCAACGATCGCGTTGGAGTAATCCTGTGAATAACCGACCACTTTTTGTTGATTATCGTAGTAAGAAAACGGTACCGATGATTCACGGTGGCCGACCACAATCACGCCGTTTTTGGCGATCTTGTCCAGCGTGCTGCCTGCCGCTGGTGCTGCGTCTTCTGCGTGCGCCAGACCGGCGGACATTCCCATGACCAGCATGGCAGTGGCGAGCTTACGTAATTGCATATCCAACTCCTTTATCGTCTGCGCCAGGGACGCATTGATACCCATTGTGATGTTGTTATTGTTTGCTACTAAAACGTGCAGTCTTGTATATGTTTGTTAACATTTAGTTTGGATGAATGTAAAGAATTTGCTGTTTTATTGTTTATTTTTGCGAAGTGCGCCGCACCATTTGGGGGCAAAAATATCTTGTTGCACTTTTCAGGTGCTACCGGCGCTCAACGTTGGTGCGACCAGGTTGCACATTCAGCCAAAACTGCATTTGTCTTGTAGAACAAAGCAATAGACGTGCCAGAATGGGGAGCGGGAAATGTTTTGTGGGCCGGATAAGCGAAACGTTATCCGGCCGGGGAAGGAAGGTTACTTACGACGCTGGCGCAGGCTCATTACCACCGCACCAAAGCCAAACAGCGCGGTCAGCAGCCAGAGCGGCCAGTTACCGGTACGGGCATAAGGGGTTAAGCCCGTCGTTGGCGTCACGCTGGTGGTCAGGACCTGGCGGGTAAACTGCGGGATCATCGCCTGAATCTCACCCTGTGGACCAATCACCGCCGTAATACCGTTGTTGGTGCTACGCAGCAGAGGGCGCGCCAGCTCGAGGGAACGCATACGCGCCATCTGGAAGTGCTGCCACGGGCCGATGGATTTACCAAACCAGGCATCGTTGGAAATCGTCAGCAGGTAGTCCGTATCCGGGCGGAAATTATCCCGTACCTGTTCGCCAAGAATGATTTCATAGCAGATGGCAGCCGTCAGCTTAAAGCCGTGCGCATGCAGCTGTGGCTGCACATAAGGCCCACGGCTGAAAGACGACATTGGCAGGTCAAAGAACGGCGCTAACGGGCGCAGGATCGATTCCAGCGGGACGAACTCGCCAAACGGTACCAGATGGTTTTTGTTATAGCGGTTGCTGGAGTCGTAACTGTACGGGCTGTCTTTACCCAGCGTGATGATGGTGTTGTAGGTGTCGTAACGATTCTGCTTGTTCAGACGTGCGTCAACGATACCGGTAATCAGCGTGCTGTTTTTCGATCTCAGCAGGTCATCCATCATGCCCAGAAAACGCTGCTGATTAATTTCCAGGTCCGGAATAGCGGATTCTGGCCAGATGATCAGCTGTGATTTGCCCATCTCAGGCTGGGTGGCGTCGAGATAAATCTTCAGGGTGTTGAGTAACTGACCTTCATCCCATTTGAGCGACTGCGGAATGTCACCTTGCACCATCGAGACCTGAGTGGTTTTTTCCGGCTCAAGCGTGTACCACTGGATATAGCGCAGCGGAAAGGGCAGAGCAAAGAGCACTAGCGCGGCAATCAGCGGCTTCCAGTTACGCGTCACCAGCGCCAGCGCCAGCAGGCCACTAACCACCATCAGCAGGAAGTTAATCGCCTCAACGCCCATCACCGGAGCCAGCCCTTTTAACGGACCGTCGATCTGACTGTAGCCGAACTGTAGCCACGGGAAGCCGGTCAGTACCCAGCCGCGCAGGAATTCGGTTATTTGCCAGACGACCGGCGCGGCAATCGCCACGCGTATCCAGGTGGTTTTCGGCCACAGACGCGCCAACACGCCGGCAAACAGGCCGGTGTAGAGGGAAAGGTATGCGGCAAGCAGAACCACGAGGAACACATTAATGGGGCCCGGCATACCGCCAAACTGCGCGATGCTGACGTAAACCCAGTTGATGCCGGAGCCAAACAGCCCCAATCCCCAGAAGTAGCCGATTGCGGCAGACTGGAGCGGACGGCGATTGAAGGTAAGAGCCTGCAGGCCCATCAGCGAAACGATCGCAGCGGGCCAGATGTCATACGGAGAGAAAGCCAGCGTCCCGCAGGCACCGAATAATAACGCCAGCAGCAGGCGAATGCGCTGGCGTTCAATTAATGGGGCAAATGCCATGTAGTCTTAGATCCAGTTTCGGGTTTATTCGTCCAGTTTGGGCTGGGGTGAGTCGTCCGGAATTCTGACATGAACCTGAATAATACGACGGCTGTCGGCCATTGCCACTTTGAACTGGTAACCATCAATGTCGATAGTCTCCCCGCGCGCGGGCAGATGACCAAAGGCCTGCATAACCAGCCCGCCGATGGTATCTACTTCTTCGTCGCTAAAATGGGTACCGAAAGCGTCGTTGAAGTCTTCGATCGGCGCCAGAGCGCGAATGGTCCAGGTGTGGCGACTGAGCTGACGGAAATCGATATCGTCTTCTTCGTCGTACTCATCTTCAATTTCACCCACGATCAGTTCAAGGATGTCCTCAATGGTCACCAGACCTGAGACACCGCCGAATTCGTCGATGACGATAGCCATATGATAACGCTGGGAGCGGAACTCTTTCAGCATGCGGTCAACTCGCTTGCTTTCAGGTACGACAACCGCCTGGCGTAACACTTTCTCCATGCTGAAGGCTTCGGCATCGCTGCGCATAAACGGCAGCAGATCTTTGGCCATCAGAATCCCTTCAATGTGATCTTTGTCTTCGCTGATCACCGGGAAACGCGAGTGGGCAGACTCGATAATGACATCGAGACATTCGTCCAGGGTCTGGTTGCGTTTCAGGGTAATCATCTGAGAGCGAGGGATCATGATGTCGCGCACGCGTTGGTCCGCAATATCCATCACCCCTTCGAGCATATCGCGCGTATCTTCATCGATAAGGTCGTTTTGCCCGGAATCACGGATCAGCTCCAACAGTTCGTCGCGGTTTTTTGGTTCACCGTGGAAAAGTTGGCTCAGTAACAGGGAGAAAAATCCCTTTTTGCTGTTTAAGGTGTCACTACTGTGTGAATTGTCGTCGCTCATGGCGTCGTATGGGTTCTCATGTTAGTTAATACAAAGCTCGTCATGCGTATATTCAGCTGTTGACGGCATGTCTCTTCATCGTACTTCAAACCAGGTAAGCCGGATAAGGCGCAATACCTGATGGCGGCTGCGCCTTATCAGGCTTACAAGATTTCGAAATGCTTATTCTTTCTCGGCAATGTACGGATCCTCATAGCCCAGAGCAAGCATAATCTCTGTTTCTAGGGATTCCATCTCTTCCGCTTCATCGTCTTCGATATGGTCGTAACCGAGTAAATGCAGGCTACCGTGCACCACCATGTGCGCCCAGTGGGCCTCAAGCAGTTTGCCTTGTTCCTGCGCTTCTTTCTCGACTACCTGACGGCAGATGATCAAATCGCCCAGCAGCGGCATTTCAATGCTCGGCGGGGCTTCAAACGGGAAAGAGAGTACGTTGGTTGATTTATCTTTCCCGCGATAGGTCAGGTTCAGCTCGTGGCTTTCCGCGTCATCGACCAGACGAATGGTAACTTCAGACTCTTCCTGAAACTGTGGGATCACCGCATCCAGCCAACCCTGAAACTGACTTTCTGTTGGTAAACCAGATTCGTCTTCACATGCCAGCTGTAAATCGAGAATAACCTGACTCATTTTTGTTCCTGCTCCTGAGCTTCGCGCTTGCGTTCTGCAGCCAGCTCGGCTTTGCGTTTCTGTTCTGCTTCTTCCCAGGCTTCATACGCCGTGACGATACGGGCGACCACCGGGTGGCGAACCACGTCTTCGCTATGGAAGAAATTAAAACTAATTTCGTCGACTTCAGCCAGTACTTCAATGGCATGACGCAGACCGGATTTGGTGCTTCGCGGCAGGTCAATCTGGGTGATATCGCCGGTGATAACCGCTTTGGAGTTAAAGCCGATACGGGTCAGGAACATTTTCATCTGTTCGATGGTGGTGTTCTGGCTCTCATCAAGAATGATGAACGCATCGTTTAATGTACGACCGCGCATGTAGGCCAGCGGCGCAACTTCAATGACGTTACGCTCAATCAGCTTTTCGACCTTCTCAAACCCGAGCATTTCGAACAGTGCGTCATACAGCGGTCGTAAGTAGGGATCGACTTTCTGGCTGAGGTCACCCGGCAGGAAGCCGAGTTTTTCGCCCGCTTCCACTGCCGGACGGGTCAGCAGAATTCGACGGATCTCCTGACGCTCAAGCGCATCGACCGCAGCGGCAACCGCAAGATACGTTTTACCCGTACCCGCAGGGCCAACGCCAAAGGTGATGTCGTGGTCGAGGATATTCGCAATGTATTGTGCCTGGTTCGGCGTACGCGGCTTAATTACCCCGCGTTTGGTTTTGATGTTCACCGCTTTGCCAAATTCCGGCACGCTGTCTGCGCTTTGCTCAAGCACTCGCGCTTCTTTAATTGCCAGATGAATTTGTTCAGGCTCAATGTCCTGCGTCTGACCGCGCATTGGGGCAGTATCGACGTACAGGCTACGTAAAATATCTGCCGCCGCGGTGACGCAAATTGGGCGACCGGTCAGCTTAAAGTGGTTATCACGGCGGTTAATTTCGATGCCGAGGCGACGTTCCAGCTGCTTGATGTTGTCATCAAATGGGCCGCAAAGGCTCAACAGGCGGGCATTGTCTGCGGGTTCAAGTGTGATTTCACGAGTGTCTATGTTCAAACTGTTCCTCTTTTGCATGTCTTGCCGGACGCTGAACATTTACCGGCATCTAAGGAAATTATTCACGCCATGGGGGAAAGGCGCAAGCATTGCGATAAATATGGGGATGATGAGGTAGATTACAAGGCCCGCCGGGGCAGCGAGCCCAGAAGAGTAAGCCCGACAAGCGTAGCGCCATCGGGCATTGAAGATTAAGGCTGATAAATACCGACGCCCAGATCGTTTTCTTTGCGGGTACGCGCAATAACCGACTCAGGGGATTCAGCGATGCGCAGACCCATTTCGTCTTCGGTGCGCACTACTTTACCGCGCAGGGAGTTCGTCCAGACATCGGTAATTTCTACATCCACGAACTTACCGACCATCTCCGGGTTGCCTTCAAAGTTCACCACTCGGTTATTTTCGGTACGGCCAGACAGTTCCATGATGCTTTTACGCGATGTGCCTTCAACCAGAATGCGCTGGGTCGTGCCGACCATGCGACGGCTCCAGGCCATGGCTTGCTGGTTAATACGCTCCTGCAGAATATACAGGCGCTGTTTTTTCTCTTCTTCCGGCACGTCGTCAACCATATCGGCGGCAGGGGTGCCAGGACGCGCAGAGAAGATAAAGCTGTAGCTCATGTCAAAATTGACGTCTGCAATCAACTTCATGGTCTGCTCGAAATCCTGCGTGGTTTCGCCTGGGAAGCCAACGATGAAGTCGGAGCTAATCTGGATATCCGGACGCGCTGCGCGCAGTTTGCGGATGATCGCTTTATATTCCAGCGCGGTATGGGTGCGTCCCATCAGGTTCAGTACGCGATCTGAACCGCTCTGTACCGGCAGGTGCAGGAAGCTCACCAGTTCTGGCGTGTCACGATACACTTCAATGATATCATCGGTGAATTCGATCGGATGGCTGGTGGTGAAGCGGATACGGTCAATGCCATCGATCGCCGCGACCAGCCGCAGCAGATCGGCAAAAGATCCGATCGTGCCGTCGTAGTTCTCACCGCGCCAGGCGTTCACGTTCTGTCCCAGCAGGTTCACTTCACGCACGCCTTGCGCCGCAAGCTGGGCGATTTCAAACAGGATATCGTCCGCCGGACGGCTTACTTCCTCACCGCGGGTGTATGGCACCACGCAGTAAGTACAATATTTATTACAACCTTCCATGATTGACACGAAAGCGCTTGGACCTTCAGCACGCGGTTCCGGTAGGCGGTCGAATTTTTCGATCTCCGGGAAACTAATATCAACCACCGGGCTACGGGTGGTGCTTCCACGCACTTTGTTGATCATTTCCGGCAGACGATGCAGGGTTTGCGGCCCAAAAATAATATCGACATAGTGTGCGCGTTGGCGAATATGGTCGCCTTCCTGAGACGCAACACAGCCACCGACACCGATGATCAGCTTGGGGTTTTTCTCTTTTAACAGCTTCCAGCGGCCCAACTGATGGAAGACTTTTTCCTGAGCCTTCTCACGGATAGAGCAGGTATTCAGCAGCAGCACATCCGCTTCTTCGGCCACGTCGGTCAGTTGATACCCATGGGTGGCATCCAGCAGATCGGCCATCTTCGATGAATCGTATTCGTTCATCTGACAGCCCCAGGTTTTAATATGGAGTTTTTTGGTCATCGACTTGCTCTTGCGAAATTGTGGCTGAAATGCAGGGCGCATAGTGTACTGCTTTGGCGCGGTTGTGACCAGTATGACGGATGTCAGCCTCAAGGGGTAAAAAATCCTGTAAACTTACACAATACATGTAACAGGATAATTGACCATGACAAATCAACCAACGGAAATTGCCATTGTCGGCGGGGGGATGGTCGGCGGCGCGCTGGCGCTAGGACTGGCGCAGCATGGATTTACGGTAACGGTCATTGAACATGCCGTTCCCGCGCCGTTTGTGGCTGACGGACCGCCAGATGTCAGAATTTCGGCCATCAGCTCCGCCTCCGTGTCGTTGCTAAAAGGGCTGGGCGTCTGGGATACGGTTCAGGGGATGCGCAGCCATCCTTACCGTCGTCTGGAAACGTGGGAATGGGAAAATGCCCATGTGATGTTTGATGCCGCCGAGCTTAAGCTGCCCTTGCTGGGCTATATGGTGGAAAACACGGTCCTGCAACAGGCGCTCTGGCAGGCTCTGGACGTTCACCCCAAAGTCACGCTGCGCGTGCCTGCGTCGCTAATCTCTCTGCATCAACATAACGATCGGCATGAGCTTGAGCTGGCTGGTGGCGAAAAAATCAGCGCGAAGCTGGTCATCGGCGCCGATGGCGCAAATTCTCAGGTGCGGAAAATGGCCGGGATTGGTATCCATGCCTGGCAATATGCGCAGTCCTGTATGTTGATAACCGTACAATGCGAGAATTCGCCGGGAGACAGCACCTGGCAGCAATTCACCCCTGACGGTCCGCGCGCATTTTTACCGCTGTTTGATAACTGGGCCTCGCTGGTGTGGTACGACTCACCGGCGCGTATCCGCCAGTTGCAAGGTTTGAATATGTCGCAACTGCAGGTGGAGATCGCCAAACATTTCCCATCGCGACTCGGTAACGTTACGCCTGTGGCAGGGGGGGCATTCCCGCTAACGCGCCGTCACGCGCTGCAATATGTGCAGCCAGGACTGGCGCTGGTGGGGGACGCCGCGCATACCATTCATCCGCTGGCGGGGCAGGGCGTTAATTTGGGGTTCCGTGATGTGGATGCGCTGATTGACGTGCTGGTGAATGCGCGCAGCTACGGTGAGTCCTGGGCAAGTCAGCCGGTGCTGAAGCGCTATCAGAACCGTCGCATGACTGACAATTTCATCATGCAAAGCGGCATGGATCTGTTCTACGCAGGATTTAGCAACAACCTGCAGCCGCTGCGTATCATGCGTAATCTTGGGCTAATGGCCGCAGAGCGCGCCGGTATGTTGAAACGCCAGGCACTCAAGTACGCGTTAGGATTGTAATTCAGACAGGCCTACAGAGAACGTTGTAGGCCAGGTAAGCATGACGCCATCAGGTAATAAATGCAGGAAAGCAAAAAGCTCGCCGAAGCGAGCTTTTTTAATATGGCTGGGGTACGAGGATTCGAACCTCGGAATGCTGGTATCAGAAACCAGAGCCTTACCGCTTGGCGATACCCCAACGGGTGCATCCACAGAATGGACGGCTTTTTGAAATTGGCTGGGGTACGAGGATTCGAACCTCGGAATGCTGGTATCAGAAACCAGAGCCTTACCGCTTGGCGATACCCCAACAATTTTTTGGATTTACCGAACGAGTCGATACGTCCTTAATATGGTGGCTACGACGGGATTCGAACCTGTGACCCCATCATTATGAGTGATGTGCTCTAACCAGCTGAGCTACGTAGCCAGATATTATCATATTCTTCGATGGCTGGGGTACCTGGATTCGAACCAGGGAATGCCGGTATCAAAAACCGGTGCCTTACCGCTTGGCGATACCCCAATGACCGTTGCGGTGAACCGCTACATCGAAGAAAAAATGGCTGGGGTACCTGGATTCGAACCAGGGAATGCCGGTATCAAAAACCGGTGCCTTACCGCTTGGCGATACCCCATCCGTGCAACGCTTACGGGTGAATGGTGCGGGAGGCGAGACTTGAACTCGCACACCTTGCGGCGCCAGAACCTAAATCTGGTGCGTCTACCAATTTCGCCACTCCCGCAAAAAAGATGGTGGCTACGACGGGATTCGAACCTGTGACCCCATCATTATGAGTGATGTGCTCTAACCAGCTGAGCTACGTAGCCATCTTTTTTTCGCGTAACCTTATCGGCGTTGCGGGGCGCATTATGCGTATTGAGCCTTGAAGCGTCAACCCCTTTTTCATTGAAAATAGCTGGAATGTGACTGTTTGGTTAGGTTGCGAACAGCATGACGCAATATTCGGCAATTATTAGTTATTAATTGTTTTTTTGCACAGAAAACAGACATAAAAAAGAGCCCCGCAGGGCCCTTTCTAAGGATTAACTTATTTATAAGCGGACTGATGTACGCCAACCGCACGACCAGAAGGATCGTTCATGGTTTTAAACGCCTCATCCCATTCGATTGCTTTGGCAGAAGAACAGGCAACAGACGGCCCGCCAGGCACACATTCCGCAGCGCTCGCAACCGGGAACAGCTCTTCGAAAATCTCACGGTACAAATACGCTTCTTTAGATGATGGCGTGTTGTAAGGGAAACGGAAGCTGGCGGTTTCCAGTTGTTGGTCAGAAACTTGCTCAGCGGCCACCTCTTTCAGGGTATCAATCCAGCTGTAACCGACACCATCGGAGAACTGCTCTTTCTGGCGCCATGCAACGCTTGCTGGCAGGTAGGACTCAAAACATTCGCGCAGAACATGTTTTTCCATTTTGCCGTTGCCGCACATTTTGTCCTGCGGGTTGATGCGCATCGCCACATCAAGGAATTTCTTATCCAGGAAGGGCACGCGAGCTTCCACTCCCCAGGCCGACATAGCTTTGTTGGCACGGGCACAGTCGAACATATGCAGCGCCTGCAGCTTACGCACGGTCTCTTCGTGCAGCTCTTTTGCATCTGGTGCTTTGTGGAAATAGAGATAGCCGCCAAATACTTCGTCAGAACCTTCGCCCGACAGCACCATTTTAATGCCCATCGCTTTAATTTTACGCGACATTAAGTACATCGGGGTCGAGGCGCGAATCGTCGTAACATCGTAAGTTTCGATGTGATAAATCACGTCGCGGATAGCATCCAAACCTTCCTGCACGGTGAAGTGGATCTCATGGTGCACAGTACCCAGATGGTTCGCCACCTCTTGCGCGGCTTTCAGGTCCGGAGCGCCTTCCAGGCCTACGGCGAAGGAGTGCAACTGCGGCCACCAGGCTTCGCTACGCTCCTGATCTTCAACACGACGCGCGGCGTATTTTTTGGTGATTGCGGAAATGACGGATGAATCCAGACCGCCGGACAGCAATACACCATAAGGAACATCTGACATCAGGTGGCTTTTCACTGCATCTTCCAGTGCCTGACGCAACTCGTTTTTATCGGTAACGTTGTCTTTTACCGCATCGTATTCAAACCAGTCGCGCTGATAGTACTGACGAATTTCGCCGTCTTTACTCCATAAATAGCTACCGGCCGGGAATTCTTTGATCGTGCGACACACGGGAACCAGAGCTTTCATTTCAGACGCAACGTAGAAGTTACCGTGCTCGTCGTAACCCATATACAGCGGGATGATCCCGATATGATCGCGACCGATCAGATAAGCGTCCTGCTCGCTGTCGTACAGAGCAAAAGCAAACATGCCTTGCAGGTCATCCAGAAACTCTGGGCCTTTTTCCTGATACAGTGCAAGGATAACTTCGCAGTCGGAACCGGTCTGGAACTGATAGCGATCGCCGTATTCAGCGCGCAGCGCCTGATGGTTATAAATTTCACCGTTAACCGCCAGGATATGCGTTTTCTTCACGTTGTACAGCGGCTGAGCACCGGCGTTGACGTCGACGATGGACAGACGTTCGTGCGCCAGAATGGCGTTATCACTGGCGTAAATACCCGACCAGTCCGGGCCGCGATGGCGCATCAGACGAGACAATTCCAGGGCTTTTTTACGCAGTTCAACTGCGTCAGTTTTAATATCGAATACGCCAAAAATAGAACACATAACCTTCTCCGTTAACCTGTTGCGTGATGCTTTTTATGTTTGCTTGATAAAGAAAATGCCGCAAAGCTGGAGAGGGCGCAAGTGAATTACGGGTCAGAAAATAAAAAACGCAATGGTCATTGTGGATTGGTGAAAAAAGATTACAGAATAGACGGGTTTATTAATGAATCGATAATTTTATGGCGGTTTTATTAAATGGAAGAACTTCTTCTGGCCGGATATGACGCGGGGGCGTCTTATCCGGCTTACGCATCAAATCACATCAATTTCCGCAACGGACGGGTAAATCCAGCTTGGTCTGAACGGCATGCTGTCAATGTCGTCGAGCGTCGAAACGCCAGACAATACCAGGATGGTCTCGAGACCCGCCTGGAAGCCCGCCAGAATATCGGTACGCAGGTTGTCGCCAACGATAACGGTCTCTTCCGAATGCGCCTGCATTTTGTTGAGCGCCGCGCGAATAATCCACGGGCTGGGTTTGCCCACATAAAACGGCTTGCGGCCAGAGATTTTTTCGATACCGGCGCACAGCGCACCGCAGGCAGGATAAAAACCGCGTCCGTGAGTATCTGGGTTTGTGGCGATGAAACGCGCACCGTTGGCCACAAAATATGCTGCTTTATGCATCATGTCCCAGTTATAGGATCGCGTCTCGCCAACAATCACAAAATCGGGGTTCACGTCAGTAATAGTAAACCCGGCTTTATACAGCTCGTGAATTAACGCACCTTCACCTACCACGTAGGCCTTTTTCCCTTCCTGGCGGCGAAGAAAATCAGCGGTAGCCATGGCGGAAGTATAAAAGACGCTATCAGGGACATTCACACCCGCGGTGGCGAAGCGGTTTGCCAAATCTTGCCCGGTCTGTGAAGGATAGTTAGTCAGCAAAACTAACGGCAGGCCTTTTTCCAGGATCCCAGTCAGAAATTCTGCCGCACCCGGTACGGCAACATTGTCGTGCATCAGCACGCCGTCGATATCACAAATTACATTCTTAATGGCCATGGACAATCCGACATCAAAAAAAGAAGGCATTACTATACACAAAATACACTAAATCATTCGAGTTGCATCAAGGCGGCAAGTCTGAGAACCCCGGGAGCTTACTGAAGTAAGTGACTAGGGTGAGCAGATGCAGCTAACGCAGAGGCAGCTTGGTATTAGCTTTCCAGCAAACGTTGCAGCAATGTACCGTTGAGCATCGCACGCTTCACCAGCGCAAAGGCGCCAATGGCTGAACGGTGATCCAGCGTGGAACGAACCACCGGTAAATTGTGGCGAAACGCTTTCAACGCCTGCGTGTTGATACAGCTTTCTATAGCAGGCAGCAGCACTTTATCAGCCTCGGTAATTTCGCCCGCAATGACGATTTTTTGTGGATTAAACAGGTTGATGGCGATGGCGATGGTTTTACCCAGGTGACGACCAACGTGCTCAATGACTTCTGATGCCAGGTTATCGCCTTTATTAGCCGCCTTACAGATGGCTTTAATGCCGCAATCATCCAGCGTGAGTCGGCTTGGATAACCCTGTTTCAATAAGTTCTGCACGCGGTGTTCAATAGAGGCATTGGCGGCAATTGTTTCCAGACAGCCGAAATTACCGCAGTGACAGCGCTCACCCAGCGGCTCTACCTGAATATGGCCAATCTCACCCACGTTGCCATTGCGACCAATAAAAATTCGGCCATTGGAGATGATTCCCGCCCCGGTTCCGCGGTGAACACGCACCAAAATGGAGTCCTCGCAATCCTGGCTTGCCCCGAAATAGTGCTCGGCCAGCGCCAGACTGCGAATATCGTGACCGACAAAGCAGGTGACCTTAAAGCGTTTTTCGAGTGCTTCGACCAGCCCCCAGTTTTCGACCTGAATGTGCGGCATATAGCGGATGACGCCGCTTTCAGGATCAACCAGGCCTGGCAGAATGACGGAAATCGCAACCAGCTCGCGGATTTTCCGCTGGCAGTTCTCAATAAAGGTGGCAATGGTGTTGAGCAGCGCATACTCCAGCGTTTCCTGGGTGCGCTCCGGGAGAGGATAATGCTCTTCAGCGACCACTTTACTGCTCATATCATAGAGCGTGAGCGTAGTATCGTGGCGGCCCAGGCGTACGCCAATGGCGTGGAAATTGCGGGTTTCGGTGACGATAGAGATAGCGCGGCGGCCCCCGGTAGAGGCCTGCTGATCGACTTCTTTGATCAGCCCGCGTTCGATCAATTGACGCGTAATTTTCGTTACGCTGGCGGGGGCAAGCTGGCTTTGCTCGGCAATTTGAATTCGCGAGATTGGCCCATGCTGGTCAATCAGGCGATAAACCGCCGCGCTGTTAAGCTGTTTTACGAGATCAACATTACCTATTTGAGCTTGTCCGCCTGGTGTCATTCTTTCTCTTACTCAGTAACGACCTCGTTGCCATTAACGATGGTCTTGATAATTTTAAAGTCGTGCGTGAACGCAGTCAGGTTGGCTACTTTGCCTGGCGCGATGCTGCCGAGTTGTTTGTCGACGCCAATGGCGCGAGCAGGGTAGAGCGTTGCCATACGTAAGACCTCGTCGAGAGCGATATTCGCATGTTCGACCAGATTGCGTACGCCTTCAATCATGGTTAATGATGAGCCGCTCAGTGTACCGTTCTCATCAACGCACAATCCATTACGGTAGTATATTGTTTTGCCAGCGAAAATGAACTGTTCAATGTTTGCACCTGCTGGTGCGGTTGCGTCGGTGACCAGGCACAGCTTGTCGCCTTTCAGGCGTTTGGCATTACGAATGTTAACGTAATCAACGTGGAGGCCATCGGCGATGATACCGCAGTAGATATCGGCTTCATCAAGAATAGCGCCCGCCAGACCAGGTTCGCGGCCGGTAATGTACGGCATCGCGTTGAACAGATGCGTCGCAAAGGTGATGCCTGCGCGGAACCCGATTTTTGCTTCTTTTACCGTTGCATTTGAGTGACCCGCAGAAACCACAATACCCGCATTCACCAGTTTGGTAATGACCTCTACCGGGACCATTTCTGGCGCCAGCGTTACTTTGGTGATCACATCGGCATTATTGCACAGGAAATCAACCAGCGCAGCGTCCGGTTGACGGACAAATCCCGGATTATGGGTGCCTTTTTTCACCAGATTCAGCCACGGACCTTCCAGATGAAGCCCTAGTGCCTGATTCGGGTGTTTCGCCAGGTATTCACGCATGACGCGAACGCCTTGTTTCATCAGGTCATCGCTGGTGGTGATAAGCGTTGGCAGGTAGCTGGTGCAGCCAGATTTTTCATTGGCTTTCTGCATGATTTCCAGCGTTTCAACGGTCACGGCTTCTGCCGTATCGTTAAATTGTACGCCGCCGCAGCCGTTTAGCTGTACATCGATAAAACCGGGGGAAACAATGGCCCCATTCAGTGAGCGCTGTTCAATTCCTGACGGTAACTCAGTCAGTGGGCAAACGCTGTCAATCAGGCCATTGGCGACAACAATCGCATGGTCATCAAGAATTTCGTGACCGGTAAAAATCCGGCCCTGGGTTAAAGCATACATTCCGACCCCCGATTTCAAAAAATGCCGCCCTGCAACTTATCGACAGGGCGGAGACATCAATTACAGACCTTTAATATTTTCCGCTTCTAACTCGTTAAAGTATTTCAGCGTCTTCACTTTCAGTTCCATGGTGGAAGGCTCATCGCAGACCACAACGGCTTTCGGATGCAGCTGCAGACAGCTGATGGTCCACATATGGTTAACGTTGCCTTCAACGGCGGCTTGCAGCGCCTGCGCTTTCTGGTGGCCCAGTACCAGGATCATCACTTCTTCGGCATCCAGCAGGGTTCCCACGCCAACGGTCAGCGCATATTTAGGCACCTGGCTGACGTCGCCGTCAAAGAAGCGTGAGTTCGCAACACGCGTGTCGTGAGTCAGCGTTTTGATGCGGGTACGGGAAGCCAAAGAAGAGGCTGGTTCGTTGAACGCGATGTGACCATCGTTGCCTACGCCGCCCATAAACAGGTGGATTTTACCGTAAGAACGGATTTTCTCTTCATACTGACGGCATTCTGCATCAATATCCGGTGCGTTACCATTGAGGAGGTTGATGTTTTCTGCTGGAATATCAACGTGATCAAAGAAGTTGCGATGCATGAAGCTATGGTAGCTTTCCGGATGCTCTTTCGGCAGGCCAACATATTCGTCCATATTGAACGTTACAACATGCTTGAAGCTTACCTGGCCCGCTTTGTGCATTTCAACCAATGCTTTGTAGGCTGTCAGCGGAGTACCGCCAGTCGGCAGGCCCAAAACGAACGGACGATCAGCCGTTGGTTTGAACGCGTTAATACGGTTAACGATATGGCGAGCAGCCCATTTGCCGACTTGTTCAGCGGTATTCAGGGGGATCAGTCTCATTCTTCACCTCAAAAGTAAATGTAAGCAATTGGCGGATTGAGTCTCTGTGCAGTATTAAGCGTAACCTGGTTTTGCATCGGTAAGGATCAATCCGTTTCGATTTTTTGAATGATAAAATAAGTTTTCGTAGTTAGCCAGTGGAAGGGAGGGTTAATAACGATATTTGGTGACTGGAATCACAAAAAACACGCATTTAATTTGCGATACGAATTAAATTTTCACACACTCTGAATGTAGATGAATGGTTAATATTGTTGTTCCAGAATCTTGCTGTCAGGAATGGTCGCACAATAAAAATATGGCTTCAAAGAAGCCTAATCGGGGTCTCGTAGGGGGAATAAAATGAATATTTTAGGTTTTTTCCAGCGGCTGGGTAGGGCGTTACAGCTCCCCATCGCTGTGCTGCCAGTCGCGGCACTGCTGCTGCGATTCGGCCAACCAGATTTACTTAACGTACCCTTCATCGCGCAAGCGGGTGGGGCCATCTTTGATAACCTGGCGTTAATTTTCGCTATTGGTGTGGCTTCCAGCTGGTCAAAAGACAGCGCGGGTGCTGCAGCGCTGGCGGGTGCGGTCGGTTATTTCATATTGACCAAAGCAATGGTTACCATTAACCCGGCCATCAATATGGGCGTGCTGGCAGGTATCATCACTGGTCTGGTCGGCGGTGCGGTATATAACCGTTGGTCTGGTATCAAACTACCTGACTTCCTGAGCTTCTTTGGCGGCAAACGCTTCGTGCCGATCGCCACTGGCTTCTTCTGTCTGGTGCTGGCTGCTATCTTCGGCTACGTGTGGCCGCCGGTGCAGAACGCCATCCATGCGGGAGGTGAGTGGATCGTGGGCGCTGGCGCGCTGGGTTCCGGTATCTTTGGTTTCATCAACCGTCTGCTGATCCCAACCGGTCTGCATCAGGTGCTGAACACTATCGCCTGGTTCCAGATTGGTGAATTCACTAACGCTGCAGGTACCGTATTCCACGGTGACATCAACCGCTTCTACGCGGGTGACGGCACTGCGGGTATGTTTATGTCTGGCTTCTTCCCGATCATGATGTTTGGTCTGCCGGGTGCGGCGCTGGCAATGTACTTCGCCGCTCCGAAAGCACGTCGTCCGATGGTTGGCGGTATGCTGCTGTCCGTTGCGATCACCGCGTTCCTGACCGGTGTTACCGAGCCGCTGGAATTCCTGTTCATGTTCCTGGCGCCATTGCTGTACCTCCTGCACGCACTGTTAACGGGTATCAGCCTGTTCGTTGCAACACTGCTGGGGATCCACGCGGGCTTCTCCTTCTCCGCAGGGGCTATCGACTACGTGTTGATGTACAACCTGCCGGCGGCAAGTCAGAACGTCTGGATGCTGGTCGTGATGGGCCTGGTGTTCTTCGTCATTTACTTTGTGTTGTTCAGCGCGGTTATTCGTATGTTTAACCTGAAAACGCCGGGCCGTGAAGATAAAGAAGACGATATCGTTACTGAAGAAGCGAACAGCAACACTGAAGAAGGTCTGGCTCAACTGGCAACCAACTACATTGCAGCAGTTGGCGGTACCGATAACCTGAAAGCGATTGATGCCTGTATCACTCGTCTGCGTCTGACCGTTGCCGACTCCGGTCGCGTAAATGATGCGATGTGTAAACGTTTAGGCGCATCTGGAGTGGTTAAGCTGAACAAGCAAACTATCCAGGTCATCGTGGGTGCGAAGGCCGAATCTATCGGCGACGAAATGAAGAAAGTTGTTGCGCGTGGCCCGGTGGCTGCAGCGTCTGGTGAAAGTGCGCCAGCAGCAGCGGCTCCGGTTGCTAAACCGCAAGCTGTAGCGAACGCAGTAACCGTTGAAACTTTAGTTTCTCCGATTACCGGTGACGTGGTTGCGCTGGAGCAGGTGCCTGATGAAGCCTTCGCCAGCAAAGCTGTAGGCGACGGCGTGGCGGTGAAGCCAACGGATAAAATCGTGGTTGCTCCGGCTGCCGGCACCATCGTGAAAATCTTCAACACTAACCATGCGTTCTGTCTGGAAACCGTTAAAGGCGCGGAAATCGTGGTCCACATGGGTATCGATACAGTAGCGCTGGAAGGTAAAGGCTTTAAGCGTCTGGTTGAAGAAGGTGCGGAAGTGACTGCAGGTCAACCGATTCTGGAAATGGATCTGGAGTTCCTGAACGCCAACGCACGTTCCATGATTAGCCCGGTTGTGTGCAGCAACAGCGATGATTTCGGTGCTCTGGTCATTAAAGCCGAAGGTCATGTGGTTGCTGGTCAAACACCACTGTATGAGATTAAAGGTAAATAACTGCTCCTGAGTAAAGTGAGTTAAGTGCCTTAAGCGGCGGGGGATATTCCTCCGCCGCTTTTTTTTGCAGCAAATACCCTCATATATCCTGTTGAAACACCTTTTTTGTGCAACTAATAGTTGTCTCCTGACGTCGCTTATAAGATCATGTTCCGTTATACGTTGTTTACGCTTTGAGGAATCCACGATGAGTGAGGCTGAAGCCCGCCCGAGTAACTTTATTCGTCAGATCATCGATGAAGATCTGGCCAGTGGTAAGCACACCACTATCCATACACGTTTTCCGCCGGAGCCAAATGGCTATCTGCACATTGGCCACGCGAAATCCATTTGTCTGAACTTTGGCATTGCGCAAGATTACCAGGGCCAGTGCAACCTGCGTTTTGATGATACGAACCCGGTTAAAGAAGATATCGAGTACGTTGAGTCGATTAAAAACGACGTTGAATGGTTAGGTTTCCACTGGACTGGCGATATTCGCTACTCTTCGGATTACTTCGATCAGCTTCACGCCTATGCGGTAGAGCTTATTAATAAAGGCCTGGCGTACGTTGATGAACTGTCAGCGGAGGAGATCCGCGAATACCGCGGCACTCTGACGCAGCCAGGTAAAAACAGCCCGTTCCGCGATCGTAGCGTCGAAGAGAACCTGGCACTGTTCGAAAAAATGCGTACCGGTGGTTTTGAAGAAGGTAAAGCCTGCCTGCGCGCGAAAATCGATATGGCTTCGCCGTTTATCGTGATGCGCGATCCGGTGCTGTACCGTATTAAGTTCGCCGAACACCACCAGACCGGCAACAAGTGGTGCATCTACCCGATGTACGATTTTACCCACTGCATCAGCGATGCGCTGGAAGGCATTACGCATTCACTGTGTACGCTGGAGTTCCAGGATAACCGTCGTTTGTACGACTGGGTGCTGGACAACATCACCATTCCGGTTCACCCGCGCCAGTACGAATTCTCGCGCCTGAATCTGGAATACACCGTGATGTCCAAACGCAAGCTGAACCTGCTGGTGACCGACAAGCACGTTGAAGGCTGGGACGATCCGCGTATGCCGACGATTTCTGGCCTGCGTCGTCGTGGTTATACCGCTGCCGCTATTCGTGAGTTCTGCAAACGCATTGGCGTGACCAAGCAGGATAACACCATTGAGATCGCTTCTCTGGAGTCCTGCATTCGCGAAGATCTGAACGAAAACGCCCCGCGCGCGATGGCAGTTATCGATCCGGTGAAACTGGTTATCGAAAACTACCCGCAGGGCGAAAGTGAGTTGGTTACCATGCCTAACCATCCGAACAAACCGGAAATGGGCAGCCGTGAAGTGCCGTTTAGCGGTGAAATTTGGATCGATCGCGCAGACTTCCGCGAAGAAGCGAACAAGCAGTACAAGCGTCTGGTGATGGGCAAAGAAGTACGTCTGCGTAATGCTTACGTGATCAAGGCTGAACGTGTAGAGAAAGATGCAGAAGGGAATATCACCACCATTTTCTGCACCTACGATGCCGACACCCTGAGCAAAGATCCGGCTGATGGTCGTAAAGTAAAAGGTGTTATTCACTGGGTGAGCGCGTCCCATGCGCTGCCGATTGAAATCCGTTTGTACGATCGTCTGTTTAGCGTGCCAAACCCAGGTGCGGCGGAAGACTTCCTGTCCGTTATCAACCCGGAATCGCTGGTCATTAAGCAGGGCTACGGTGAGCCGTCACTGCAGGCTGCGATTGCAGGTAAAGCGTTCCAGTTTGAGCGTGAAGGCTATTTCTGCCTGGACAGCCGCTATGCAACGGCTGACAAGCTGGTATTTAACCGCACTGTAGGTCTGCGCGATACGTGGGCTAAAGTCGGCGAGTAATTGCTGTCACACTGCCTCAAACGCCGCTAACGCGACGTTTGAGGCGGATTTTTCTGTTTTACTTATGCTGCATTAACGCCTGAACCCGCTGCTGGCTGCGTTCCAGCACCACCGATGTCTCCTGCTTACCTACCGTCGCCTGATTGACCATTTCACTGAGGATCATGGAGCCGGTAATATCCCCCATCCGCGTAAAGTTCTTCTCGCCGACCGATCCAAAGACCTGCATATTCGGGTACTGGGCAATCAGCTGTTCAGGGAGAGTTCCAAAGACTTTGACGGCAGGGTTGTCCTTCCAGCTGACGTTTTGCGCGGCGGCCTTCGTCACCGGCAGCATCGCCCCCGGAGACATCAATACCCAGTCAGCCGCGTTCTGCGCCTGTCCCATAAAGCTGACAAATTTTTCGGCGGCTTTTGTCTCTGCCTCAGTCTGACCGGTCGTGAGCGTTAATGATGTGATAACGCCAAATACGGCAGGTGATTTTTCGCTCGGCACGACAAAGCCTAAATCCGCCAGTGAACCATCCTGATAAATCGCTGGCAGGATGTAGGTCGAATAGACCGCCATCGGCGCGGTGCCGTTCATAAAGGCGTCTTTGATCTCTGTTACGTTGTTCGAGCCAGGCATGGTATAGCGGGCCAGTTCGCGATAATAGTTCAGCGAGGCCTGCATTTCCGCTGAGTTAACCGTGATGTCGCCGTTTGCGTTGAACACATTGGCACCGTTTGAAAGTGCGAACTGGGAGAAGGTTTGTTCGCTCATGACGCTTTCAGCCGTCGGCAGCGCGATGCCATATTTTTTACTGGTGCTGTCGGTCAGCCTGCGTGCCGCTTCCAGCAGCTGCGTCCAGTTTTTGGGTTCGTCGATTCCTGCTTTAGCCAGTACCGATTTCCGATACCAGACTCCCTGTAGCCAGGCGCTGATCGGCACGCCGGTATAGGCCGTTCCGTCTTCGGTACGAACAATGCGCAGCACGCCGTCGTAGAAGGCGCTTTCGCCTTGCCTGTCGATCAGCGTTTTCACCGCTTTGTGGTCGATAAGCTGCTCTTTATCCATGACTTTGGCATAGTCATGGCTGACCTCGACGACCTCCGGCAGTGACCCTGAGCGGGCGAGGGTAATGATTTTAGTATTATAGGCATCCTCTTCGACGGGAACCTGCTTCACAATAATATCCGGATTCTCTTGCTGAAAGCGGTTGATGATCCCGGCAATGACGGTCTGGCGCTCCTGCTCAACGGCGGAGTGCATAAATTCGATGGTCACCTGCTGCGGTTTATCCTCACAGCCTGAAAGCAAAACGGCGGTTACCAGCGCCAGCATTGTTTTTGGTATGTTCATTTTTAATCCCTTGTTGTCGTCCATTTCCGTTAATTAACAACTGGCGCTGATATGGATAGCGTCCGTCGACAGCGCACCTGCACAAATCAGTAAACCGATCCCGCCATCCATCAAGGCTTCGCGTTCAGCGTCCTCCACGCGCAGCGTTTTACCGTCAACGGTCGCGGAGATAATCTGCCCGTTGACGCTGATATCGAACGACACAGGGCGCTCGTACACGTCGGATAACGTCGCTTCTGCCAGAACTTTGGTGCTGGTGTCACGCACGCGGACGATCTGTAATTTTCCGTCGCGCAGGATGCGTACGGCGTAATAGCGCCTCATCCCCTGCACCCGAAAAGCCAGACCGCCGTACTCCCCTGAATGCAGCGTAATGTCACTCTGAACGCGGTAGTTATCCCACTGCCGCGTTCCGTGAATAATCAATCCCTCGTCGTACTCTTTGGAGATGCGAAAGCTGGTGGGATAGTGGCGTGAAAAGAGATCCACGCCGTTTACCCAGGCCCGCCACCAGAAATTATTTTCCCCTGTGGGTTTACGCAGGGTCAGCTCAGGTGCGCCGTCCCAGCGCATACTGTCGATGAGCAGGCGACCGCGGGCAACGCGGGCATCTGTGCTGATTGTTACGCCAATCTCGCCGATCGGTTGGCCCTGGCAGTCCGGGAGATCCAACGCCAGCGTTAGCGATTCACCCGGGGCTATGCTCTGCGCGTCGCCGTACTGGGGCGTCAGCTGATTGTTGTCATCATAAACCCGGTAGCAGAGCCGCACGTTTAACGCGGATGTGTTATCTGGTGGCGCAATCAGGGTGGCCTGAAGACGCTGGCCTGGGTAGATAAGTGGGGTAGCCATTAAATCGTAGCTGCGCATTTCCACGATTTCAGGCGGGGTAAAGGTTTGCGTGGTCACGCTGGCATGAAGTCCGGGCGCAAGATGGCGATAGTGCAGACTCAACATCTGCCGCCCCAGGTGCGCCTCATTCTTAACCTCAACCGCGGCCGCATTTTCTTCATTAAGCCAGCGGAAACCCTGCACGCTGCCCGGTAGTGAGAAATGGTACTGCGCGCCGGATTTTTTGGCTTCAGGGCGCGGCAGACCGGCAATCTGGTGTCCCAGCCCGACCAGGTAATCGGTGATCCGCACGGCGTTGTTTATGGAGAACCCCCCGTCGGCTGAGGAGATCAGCATTCTGTCCGCCAGCGGCCCGCGCCAGTCCGGGCCTGCGTCAATACCCTGGAGTCCCAGCATAATGCCGGACAGACAGCCGACATTCCCCGCATTGCAGTCAGTGTCCCATCCTGACGTATTGACAATGCACTGGGCCTGCTGGAAGTCGTCCGGCGCGTAAAGGATCGCCATAATCATCAGCGCATGATTAGGGATGATGTGACAATTGCTGGGATATTTGTGATAGCCATAGTTGTCGTCGATTCGCTGGCGGGTCGTCTGCCAGTCGTTATCTTCCCGTCGCCAGCGACGGATATCGCCAACCAGCTGGGCTATTTGCGACTCTGCCGGGATCACGGATAGTCCAACGTCAATAAGCTGTTCGATCTCCTGGCAAATAAAGGCCTGTGACTCCATCGCCGCCCAGAGCATAGCGGCATACACCGCTTCACCGTCATGGCTCACGCTGGCGGCATTTTTGGCAAGTTCTGCCGCCAGACGGGGTTGTCCCGGTGCGACAAGCGCCCAGCTATCAATAAAGATTTGTGCGCCAATCTGTTCGGCAATCGTTTTCCCGTTGGTCGCAATGGCTCCGCTTAGCGGAGCCGGAATGCCTTTTTTGAGATTCAGCCAGGCGGTGTGTTCCGTCGAATTACCGTTTCCGCCCCACCAGAGGATGGTGCGCTTATCAATGATGTAATTAAGCCAGCAGTGCCCCATCTGTTCCGCGCTCAGATCCGGCGGCAGGGCATAATCTTCCAGTGCGCGGATAAAGGTAAAGGTTCCGGCGACATCATCGTCGGTGACAACCAGCGGACGCTTAAATTTTTCGTGGACGTAATACTGAATCGGCCCCAGCTCCTGCATAATTTTTTCGTAGGTCCACCCTTCAAAAGGGCGGCCAAGGTAGACGCCGATTAATTTCCCTAACACCCCTGCATAAACGCGCGACTCATAATCTGAAGGCAATTCCATCTGTTTGATCCTTGTGTGGTGTTTTATCAGCCGTTCAGGCGGATTCTCTTTTTACCAGGCCCCAGGGCATTTCAGTGGTGCTGCCCTGGAGCTGTGCGGTGATATCAGTTTGCGCCAGGAGGAGGGCGGCCGCTTTTTGCCCAAGCTGCTCCGGGTACTGGGCGATAGTAGTCAGGGAAGGAGTCACCAGCCCGGCGGCGGGAATATCATCGAAACCCATCACCGCAAGCTGCTCCGGGATAGTGATGCCTTTCTCCCTTGCGGCACGCATCACGCCGATAGCCATTAAATCGTTGGCGGCGAAAATCGCATCCGGGAGCGTGCCGTCATTAATCAGCTGCATCGCGATCTGATAGCCGCTCTGTTCGTTAAAACCAGGCAGAATTTTGATGCGCGGAAGGCGGCCAGCCTGGGTCATCGCCTGGCGATATCCTTCCACTCTGGCAGGTTCAGGACCGCCAGCGCTGGCGATCATCGTGATATTTTGGTGCCCCTGTGCCAGCAGATATTCGACGGCGCTGCGCGCGGCAGCGGCGTTGTCGATATAAACATTATGCAGCGGTAGCGGGCCGTTTTTTTTCATTCTGGCTTCAATACGTGCAATCGGGATCCCTGCCTGAAGATACGGGGCAAAATCTTTCATCCCGACGTTAAAAAATGTCCCCACCACGGCGTCGACCCGCCCCTGCGCTGACCAGCGCAAAAAATGCAGCTCTCTTTCCCGTAATCCATCGGTGCTGGCCACGATCGCATCGTAGTGATACCTATCCGTCACCGATTGAACGCCACGGACGAGTGAGGCATAAAAAGGGTTGGCGATATCCGGCACGATGCAGGCGATCGACATGGTTTTATTGGTTTTCAGCGCTTGTGCAAAACGGTTCGGTATATATCCCAGCTGATTAGCCGCTTGCTCAACCCGGATCACTGTCTCCTGTGGGTAGGTGTGATTTCCTTTGGTGAGTACCACGGATACCACCGCCTGTGAAACGCCAGCCAGGGCCGCGACGTCTTTCTGCGTGATGCGTTTTGTCATTTATTTATCAACTTATACGTATAACCTGCATCTTTGAATAATGGGACACCCGGTAGCTGTCAATAAAAACCTTATAAAGTGAGTGTATTTGTGTGGAAAATCCGAGGACGGTCACATCAACGACGGAGAGTGAATTCAGGAGCTCGAACGTTCTGTTTGCAGAGCGAATTAATGACGTTCGAGAATTAATTTGTTTTGCGAATGCAAAGACAATTATTAGGGGTGGAATTATATATATAATAATAAAATTGAAGATATCTATATGTATATAAAGTATTTTTTCTTATTTTTGTGACTTTTTTTACTCCCAAAGCAAAATGTAACAGAAAACAAGAAAATATGTGCGGTTGCTCATACTATTACATACTCGTTACAGAAAGAGATTGATAATTCGCGTCGCGAAAAATAGTCTATTCATTGTAGTCACTGAGGTTTTCTCAGCGCTACTTTTTTAATTTTTGTTTTTTCGCTGTCCGCTTTTGTCGGCAGCATTTTATACCCAATGGATTTCGAGTTGCATCAAGGCGGAGACGCAGCGTGTGCGCTGTCCCCGATGGGGCGAGGCCAAAGGCCGAGTAAAGCCAACACTGATGCAGCTTGAAAAACGAAGGGTTATACGTCAAAGAGGATTAACATATGCGTACGTTTAGTGGCAAACGTAGTACGCTGGCGCTGGCTATCGCCGGTATCACAGCAATCTCGGGTTTCGTTGTCGCTCCCCAGGTACACGCCGAAGGATTTATTGATGACTCAACCTTAACCGGCGGCATCTATTACTGGCAGCGTGAGCGTGACCGTAAAGATGTGACCGATCACGACAAATACAAAACCAACCTTTCTCACTCCACCTGGAACGCTAACCTCGACTTCCAGTCCGGTTATGCGGCTGATATGTTTGGTATTGATATCGCAGCATTTACCGCTATTGAAATGAACGAAAGTAGCGAAAGCGGCCATCCAAACGAAATTGCATTCTCGTCAAAAAATAAAGGCTATGATGAAGATTACTCCGGCGATAAGAGCGGAATTAGCCTTTATAAAGCAGCAGCCAAATTTAAATTCGGCCCAACCTGGGCGCGCGCTGGTTACATTCAACCAACCGGACAGACTCTGTTGGCTCCGCACTGGAGCTTTATGCCAGGTACCTATCAGGGTGCTGAAGCCGGAGCCAACTTCGACTATGGTGATGCTGGTGCACTGAGCTTCTCCTATATGTGGGCCAACGAATATAAAGCACCATGGCACACTGAAGTCGATAAATTCTATCAGGCTGATAAAAAGACCAGCGTAGATTATCTGCACTCAATCGGCGCGAAATATGACTTCAAAAATAACCTGTTGCTGGAAGCCGCATTTGGTCAGTCTGAAGGTTACGTCGATCAGTACTTCGCAAAAGCCAGCTATAAATTCGATTTAGGCGGTAACCCGTTTACCACCAGCTACCAGTTCTACGGCGCGCGCGACAAAGTTGATGATCGCACCGTGAACGATATTTATGACGGTACGGCCTGGCTGCAGGCGCTGACCTTTGGCTACAAAGTGGCGGAAGTGGTTGACCTGCGTCTGGAAGGGACCTGGGTTAAAGCGGACGGGCAGCAGGGGTACTTCCTGCAGCGTATGACCCCGACCTACGCCTCATCAAACGGTCGCCTGGATATCTGGTGGGATAACCGTTCCGACTTCAACGCCAACGGCGAAAAGGCTGTCTTCTTCGGCGCAATGTATGACCTGAAGAACTGGAATTTGCCGGGCTGGGCAGTGGGCGCGTCCTACGTTTACGCATGGGATGCCAAGCCATCAACCTGGCAGATCAATCCGGATGCGTACTACGACAAAAACCGGACTATCGAAGAATCTTCTTACAGCCTGGATGCGGTCTATACCCTGCAAGAGGGGCGTGCGAAGGGCACCATGTTTAAACTGCACTTCACCCAGTACGACAACCATTCAGACATTCCGAGCTGGGGCGGTGGTTACGGCAACATCTTCCAGGATGAGCGCGACGTGAAATTCATCGTTATTGCTCCGTTCACCATCTTCTAATGCCAACAGCGGCAGGCCGGGCGCCTGCCGCATCGTTGAGGAAAGTGCTATGAAAAAACTGATACTCATCGCTGTTATGGCATCCGGGCTGGTGGCTTGCGCACAATCCCCGGCACCAAAAGAAGACAGTCGTCTGAAAGAAGCCTACAGCGCGTGCATTACTACCGCGCAAGGATCGCCGGAGAAAATCGAAGCCTGCCAAAGCGTGTTGAATGTGCTGAAGAAAGAAAAGCAGCATCAGCAGTTTGCCAATGAAGAAAGCGTACGCGTACTGGATTATCAGCAATGCATCCAGGCCACGCGCACGGGTAATGGTCAGTCCGTTAATGCTGATTGCGACAAGGTCTGGCAGGAAATTCGTAGCAAGAATACTGCGCAGTAAATCGAAAAATGAAACAGACAACGGGCGGAGAGTTTTCCGCCCGTTTGCATTTCAGGGTTTATATTCCACCGGTTGATAACTCCGACTCAGCCGGACAAACAGCATTGCCGTGGCGGCGAGCCCGCAAAGTGCCGCACACATCAGCCACCACCCCGGTGAGCTTTTATCCCCGGTTAGCTGGACCAGCGCTGTGGAGATGACTGGAGTAAGGCCGCCAAAAATCGCCGTGGCAAGACTGAATGCCAGTGAAAAGCCCACCGTACGCACATAGACAGGCATCACCTCGGTGAGTGCGGCGACCATTGCCCCGTTGTACATACCAAAAAAGAACGAGAACCAAAGCAGAACCAGCGTCATGCGCGTGAAATCTGGCGCGGCGGTGAGCCAGTGCATAACCGGCCAGGTGGTGATCAGTGCAAGGATGGTAATCCCCATCAACACCGGACGACGACCAATTCGGTCAGAAATCGCCCCGCCAATCGGCAGCCAGATAAAATTAGAAATACCGACCAGCATGGTGACGATCAGGCTGTCGCGAGCGCTCAGGTGAAGTACAGCCCTACCGTAGGTCGGTGTGTAGACGGTAATAAAGTAGAACGTCGTTGTGGTCATCGCCACCAGCAGCGTACCCGCAGCGATGAGACGCCAGTTTTTGATGATGGTAGTAAAAATTTCCCTGGTGTCGGGACGGTGTGTGCGTTGTAAAAAGGCGTCTGTTTCCTGAAGCGAGCGGCGGAGCACAAAGATCAAAGGAATAATCATGCAACCAATAAAGAATGGAATACGCCAGCCCCATTCAGAGATCTCATCGTGTCCCAGGGTGGCGTTCAGGCCGTAACCAATCAGAGCCGCCACCACAATGGCGACCTGTTGACTGGCGGACTGCCAACTGGTGTAGAAGCCTTTATTGCCAGGGGTGGCGATTTCAGAAAGATAAACCGAGACGCCGCCCAGTTCCACCCCTGCAGAAAAGCCCTGTAATAATCGGCCGAGTAATACCAGGACAGGGGCCAGCAGACCAATACTGTGATAACCGGGTACCAGGGCAATCAGCAGGGTACCGCAGCCCATAATCGCCAGCGTCACCATCAGTCCTTTACGGCGACCAATTCTGTCGATGTAAGCACCCAGCACAATTGCGCCAACAGGCCGCATTAAGAAACCTGAACCAAACACGGCGAAAGTTAACATTAGCCCGGCAAATTCACTCTCTGCAGGAAAGAAGGTCTTTGCGATATAGGTGGCGTAAAAACCGAACAGAAAAAAGTCAAACTGTTCGAGGAAATTACCGCTGGTTACCCGCAGTATTGCGCCGAAAGTTCCGGCGCGCGATGGTTGTTGTGTCATTGGGTTTGCTCCACTGTCTTATCATAATATTTATAGAGGTAAGAGTTTGCGGGTTAGTCGCCTGCGACCCCCGCCTGTTTGCCGCGCCGTTTCTCAATCGCCCACTTGAGTAAGGCTGCGCAGCGGTAAAATCCGTGGGCAAATTTTCCATAAGGAATGGTCAGAAAGAGCGCCATGACCACGCCGAGGTGAATGGCGAGCAAAATAGCCATCCAGGAGGTGTCTCTTCCCGCCAGCAGCGCTAAACCGGTCAGACTGGTCAGGAGCAGCAGCAAAATAAAACCGCGATCCATCGGTTTTTGCCGTGCGTCGCCATGCAGCGGTGAGCGCTTAAAATTGAGCCATAGCAAGCCAGCCGGGCCGACAGTCAGGCCAATGCCGCCCAACGTGCCCAACATTACCGGAACGCTGAAGAACGGATAGGGCGCTTCTATACCTGCAAAGTAGTGATAGCCCGTTGCCACCACGGTGGCGGCAAAGCAGAGCATAAAACCGTAGAAGGTGAAGTGATGGAAACGGCGGCGCATCAGGGTGAAGGCATCATCTGCTTCGTTACAACCTTTGCCATGCCCACCATCGAGATACTTCAGCGTCAGCGCATTGTGCGAGGCTTCAGCAATTTCAGCGGAACGCGGTACACCCGGAGAGATTTCGCGCCAGAAGCGCAGAACACCCGCCATCAGCAGACCTATCGCCAGAATAAATACCGAACCAAACATCCATGCGAGCAGGTTATGCGGGAAAATCTGATAAAAATCCCCGGCCAGCGGAGGATGGAATAACGAGCCCTTTAAACTCATGGCGAGGAGTAAAAACAGGATCAGACCGAAAACCAGCGCCAGCGTCACAGTGATGCCTGCGCGACGATAAAGCGCGCCAAAGGCGGCGGGTTGCGCGTAGTGCTGATAGGTTTCGAGCCGCACTTCCGCCATCGCCTTCGGTACGTTGATGGCAAATTCATGAGGTGGGGCATACTGACACGCGTGCAGGCAGGCGCCGCAGTTATGGCACAAGTTAGCCAGATAATTGATATCCGCTTTACCGAATTCCAGGCGCTGAGTCATTGCCGGGAACACGGCGCAAAAACCTTCACAATAGCGGCAGGCGTTACAGACCTGCATCACACGTTCAACTTCTGCTTCCGGCTCGGTGATAATTTGTGCTTCGATGATCAGTTTCTCAAGCTGCTTCATGACGTGCCTCCTTTCGTGCTGCCAGCGCGGCTTCTTTTCCGGCAATGCGGCCAAAGGTTGTCCCGATCGACATGCCCACGCCTGCGGTGTAACCCTTGCCCAACACGTTGCCCGCCATCATCTCTCCGGCGACGAACAGGTTGCGGCTTGGTTGCCCGGCAAAGTGTACGGCAGCGCGTTCGTTCACTTTTAACCCAAGATAGGTGAAGGTGATCCCTGGCCGCAGGGCATAGCCGTAGTAAGGTGGCTGGTCCAGCGGTCGCGCCCAGTGTGTTTTCGCGGGGGTTAACTTCTTCGTCGTGCAGTTGTCCAGGACGGTATGGTCGAACTGACCTGGTTGGCAGGCGTTGTTGTACGCCGTCACGGTGTGGGTAAAGCGTTCGGCATCCAGCCCCAACTGATGCGCCAACTCCGCCAGCGTATTCGCCTGTGCGCCGGGGAATACCGGTGGCATAAAGTGGCCGATGGCTTTACTGTCGATAATGGAATAGCCAATCTGTCCTGGCTGTTGGGCGACCAGGCGTCCCCAAATGGCGTAGCGTTTGGGCCAGAAATCTTCGCCTTCATCATAAAAACGTTCTGCGTCACGGTTGACTACTATGCCAAGTGAAACGCAGTCCACGCGGGTGCAAATCCCGCCGTCATATAATGGCGCTCTGGCATCAATGGCTACGCAGTGTGACTGGGAGGGTTCGCCGATGATGTCCGCCCCGGCATCCATCATAAATTTAAGCAGTACGCCCTGATTAAAGCGCGTGCCGCGAATCAGGAAGTTATCCGCAGGCCACTCGCCGCGGGCGTTCTCTCCCCAGGCTTCGCGCAGCCATTCGCGGTTTGACTCAAATCCGCCAGCGGCAAGCACGCAGGATTTAGCGGTTATGCGCTCTTCGCCTGCCAGCGCTGCCACAAACTCACCGTTATGCAGTTCAAGCGCCTGCACCGGTGTGTTGTAGCGGATTTGCACGCCTAACTTTTCTGCGCTGCGATAATAGGCATTCACGAGGGCTTTCCCGCCCCCCATAAAAAAGGCGTTGGTTCGCGCTACGTGTAAAGCACCGGAGAGAGGAGGTTGAAAATTAACGCCGTGTTGTCGCATCCAGTCGCGGCATTGTGAAGAGGTGCGGATCACCAGACGCGCCAGGGCTTCGTTAGTATTTCCCTCGGTGACGCGCCGCAAATCCTGCCAGAACTCCTCTTCAGGATAGCTTTCCACTAGCACATCCTGCGGCGCGTCATGCATACAGCGCAGATTACGCGTGTGTTGAGAATTTCCCCCGCGCCATTCCCGTGGAGCCGCTTCGAGCAGGAGTACCGAAGCTCCTTGCTCACGGGCGGTTAGGGCAGCACATAACGCGGCATTGCCACCGCCAATCACCAGAACATCAACCATCGTATACTCCATTACCATTTAACTAATTGTTAAATTTGTAATTGAAATGTATACGCACAGCTTGTGCGGGCGCTATGACGAAGTGCTAAAGAGGGCTTTAGTTATTGTAAAGGATGGCGCCTGGCCAGCTTCCTGCTTCCACCAGTTGATGCATCACTTTCGTTAGTACGACGCGGGCGGCGAGGCCCGCGGGGGTGAGCTCATCATCAGAAAGGCTGACCAGAAAGTTGGGGCGACTCAGTATTGGATTATGGACGCCGATCACTCTTAGCGTCTCTTTATCGAGATGGGAAATCGCCGCGCCGGGCTGGAGAGTAGCGCCGATTCCACTGCGAACGGCGCGCATTAGCAGCGCCAGACCATCAATTTCTGTGGCGATCTCAATGCGCAGCGCGTGTTCCTGACAAATTGCTTCCAGCCTGCCGCGCAGACCGTGGCCTGGGCTGGGCATTATCAATGGGATACTTGCCAGCTGGGCTGGCGCAATATTGTCATCGGCAATATCGGCCAGTAAGGCATGAGTCCCAATCAAAAACAGGCGCTCTTCGAGAATCGTCTTGCGCTCCAGCGCAGGATCTTTTCTTTTTGAAATACCACGGCCAGATCAATCTGGCGGGTATTAATCATCCGTTCCAGGTTGCCAGAGAGGCTTTCCACCACATGCAGGCGGACATCACTATAGCTTTCCCGCATGGCGTTAATAAAAGGCATGCCGAGAACGGAAGCGGTACTGGGGGCCATACCGACGCTGACGTGCCCGGAAAGCCGGGACTCTCGCGCGGCGAGGATTGCATCGTCTGCGTGGCGGAGCGCCAGCTGCGCCTGGGAGTAAAATGCCAGTCCGGCGCTGGTGGGCGTCACGCCACGCGAGGTGCGCTGCAGCAAGCGAATAGCGAGTTCGTTTTCCAGGCGGGACATTTGCTGGCTGAGTGCCGAAACCCCAATATTGAGATCGAGCGCCGCGCTACCCATGCTGCCAGTTTCTACAATGCGAACAAAATAGCGTAGCTGGCGAAGTTCCATTTCGACTCTCCGGGAAGGGACTATTGATTTTACATTAAAGCAACAAAGGAGTGGAGGGAAGGGGAAAAGGGGTGATAACGCCCATAAAAAAAGCCAACCGAATGGTTGGCTTTTCAGAAAGCATCACATTATTTACCGTCGTGAGCATGCTCATCTTCGCGGCAATCGCCTTCGGCGCAGTGACCGTAAAGATAGAGGCTATGGTTGGTTAAACGAATACCATGTTTAGCCGCAATCTCACGCTGGCGCGCCTCGATGGAATCATCGCTGAACTCGACCACTTTGCCGCAGTCGAGGCAGATGAGGTGATCGTGATGATGCTGTTGAGTCAGTTCGAAGACGGATTTACCACCTTCAAAATTATGGCGGGTCACGATACCGGCATCATCAAACTGGTTCAGCACGCGATACACGGTCGCCAGACCAATTTCTTCACCCATATCGATCAGACGTTTGTATAAGTCTTCCGCACTGACGTGATGGTTATCCGGTTCCTGAAGAACTTCCAGAATTTTTAAACGAGGAAGCGTTACTTTCAGGCCAGCCTTCTTTAATGCGGTATTGTTGTCAGTCATGCGGAATCTGTCCTGTAGCTAAACGATTCACTTCATTAACAGAAGTGACAGAAATTGCACTTGAGATAATGCGATTCATTATAGAACTGCCATGGCTAAATGAAAACTGCAAGTCTCTGGCATATATTGTTAATCAAAACGTGGTATCGCCGACAAACACACTGTGCAATACCCGATTGGCATCCGGCCATTGTACAGGGTCAGACGAAAAAGTTACAAATTTGTAGCAATTATTTTGATTGGTTTTATCTATTGATGTGGCGCAGATGGAAATCTGCGCCACACAAAATCAGGCATTGATGATTTCGTCGAGGTGCAGCTCCTCAGAGATCTGCTTAACCCATTTTTCCACGCGTTCGGCGGTCAATTCAGGCTGGCGATCTTCATCAATGGCCAGACCCACAAAGTGGTCGTCGTCAGCCAGGCCTTTGGACGCTTCAAAGTGATAACCCGCCGTTGGCCAGTGACCAACGATGGTTGCGCCGCGCGGTTCGATGATGTCGCGAATTGTACCCAACGCATCGCAGAAATATTCTGCGTAATCTTCCTGGTCGCCGCAGCCGAACAATGCAACCAGTTTGCCGTTAAAATCAATGTCTTCGAGGGTAGGGAAGAAATCGTCCCAGTCACACTGCGCTTCACCGTAGTACCAGGTTGGAATGCCGAGCAGCAAAATGTCATACCCTTCGAGGTCTTCTTTGCTGCTTTTTGCAATGTCATGTACATCGGCAACGTCTTTACCAAGCTGTTTTTGAATCATTTTTGCGATGTTTTCGGTGTTACCGGTGTCGCTGCCGAAAAAGATGCCAGTGATTGCCATGAGTAAAATAACCTCTTGAAACTTATTGAAATGGTGGTGGCGCATTGCCCACGGATAAGGGCAATCATAGCAGAACAGTCAGGCATGCGGAAACAGCAAACACGCAGGACTGCACTCTGTGCTACACGATTTATGATTTAGAGCAGAAATTCAGACTAAGCCTGACCGCGCAATGCGCTGAGTTGGTTCATCAGCATCTCTTCGATGAGTTCACTGCGACTCATGTTGCGCGCCTCGGCCAGCTCGTTCAGAGCGTCAACGGCATCAGCGTTCAGTTTCAGTTCGACACGCTTAAGCCCGCGAACTTTATCGCGTTTAAGCTGATTACGTTTGTTAATACGTAACTGTTCATCACGCGAGAGCGGATTAGTTTTGGGTCGTCCCGGGCGACGCTCCTGCGCGAACAGATCTAATGTCGTACGGTCCGTTTGTTCTTTGGCCATGATCTTGGTGACTTCGGGGAAACAATCAGCCAGGCGTCTGCCCGGATGGATAGCCCGCCATAATACATCAGCAGGGGAGACACGCCAACGCCCACGCGCGTAATCACGCGCAGACGCTGAGTTTTTAATCAGTTAACCTGTTCGCTCAGATAACGACGGATGGCGCGCAGTACCGCCTCCGGTTTTTCCGCATGCACCCAATGGCCCGCGCCTGCAATAACGTGCGCCCGAGCCTGCGGGAATTGCGCCAGCAGCTGTTCGCGATACGCTTCGGTTACATAAGGTGAGTTGCCTCCGGGGATAAACAGCGCCGGGTGTTCCCACGCCGGGATGGTCTCCCAGCCGACAATATGAGGATATTGCTCCCACAGCACGGGAACATTAAAGCGCCATTCGCCGTCCACGAAGGATTTGAGCAGAAACTGGATCACGCCTTCCTCTTGCAGATGCTGGCGCATGACGCTCGCCGCCTGCTGACGCGAAGAGGACTGCGCGTCAGTTACTGCGTTAATGGCAGCAAAAATCTCATCGTGACGGCGAACATGATAGTCAACGGGAGCAATGTCGATGGCTACCAACCGTTCGACACGTTCCGGGGCCAACGCGGTTAACGCCATGACGGCTTTGCCCCCCATCGAGTGACCAATAAAGATCGCTTTTTCGATCTGTTGATCGTCCAGCGTATCCAGCAGATCTTGCGCCATGGCCGGATAATTCATCACAGGTGAACGCGGGGAGAGGCCATGATTTCGCATATCAACCTGGATGATATCGTGATCGGCCACCAGATCGCGCGCCAGGATCCCCAGGTTATCCAGACTGCCAAACAGGCCGTGCACCAGGACGATGGGAGAATTATTGTGCAGGTTTTGCGCAGATTGCGCTCGGATATTCAATTTCATGGCAAAGTTCTTTTTTTCACACTCACGGGTTAGGGTATCATGTTGACCATTCTGCCACATGGCTGCAACAACTACGGTTACTCTGAGTTTTGCCAGCCACCAGGCTTGACGCTATCCGCTGTTGGGATTTGCCTTTACACTAAGCGTGTTGACCCCAACAACTTGTATTCAGCTAAACACTGCACTGGATTAAGATGAAAACGATTGAAGTTGATGATGAACTCTATAGCTATATTGCCAGCCACACCAAGCATATCGGCGAGAGCGCATCCGACATTTTACGGCGTATGTTGAAGTTTTCCGCCGCATCACAGCCTGTCACTCCGGTAGTAAAAGAAGTCCGCGCTGTGCAAGCTGTCGTGGAAGCGAAGCCGGTTAACCCCGTAAAAGATAAAGTGCGCGCGATGCGTGAACTGCTGCTGTCCGACGAATATGCGGAGCAGAAGAAAGCAGTAAATCGCTTTATGCTGGTGCTGTCTACACTCTATTCACTGGATCAAAACGCGTTCGCCGAAGCAACGGAATCGTTGCATGGTCGTACGCGCGTTTATTTTGCAGCAGATGAACAGACGCTGCTGAAAAATGGTAATCAAACCAAACCGAAACACGTGCCAGGCACGCCGTACTGGGTGATCACCAATACCAATACCGGCCGTAAATGCAGCATGGTTGAGCACATCATGCAGTCAATGCAATTCCCTGCGGAATTGATTGAAAAGGTTTGCGGAACAATTTAATCCTTGCATTAGAAGGACCAGGCAATGGCAATCCACAACCGTGCAGGTCAACCTGCGCAACAGAGTGATTTGATTAACGTCGCCCAACTGACGGCACAGTACTATGTACTGAAACCAACGGCAGGGAACGCTGAGCACGCCGTCAAGTTCGGTACGTCCGGACATCGCGGCAGTGCAGGTCGTCATAGTTTTAACGAGCCGCATATTCTGGCTATCGCTCAGGCGATTGCTGAAGAACGTGCGAAAAACGGGATCACTGGCCCGTGCTACGTGGGCAAGGATACCCACGCGCTGTCTGAACCGGCTTTTATCTCTGTACTGGAAGTGCTGGCAGCGAACGGCGTGGACGTCATCGTGCAGGAAAATAACGGCTTTACGCCAACCCCTGCCGTGTCGAATGCTATCCTGGTCCACAACAAAAAAGGCGGCCCGCTGGCTGACGGCATTGTGATCACGCCATCCCACAACCCGCCGGAAGATGGTGGCATTAAATACAACCCGCCAAACGGTGGTCCGGCAGATACTAACGTCACCAAAGTGGTGGAAGACAGGGCTAACGCTCTGCTGGCTGACGGTCTGCAAGGCGTGAAGCGTATGTCGCTGGATGCTGCGCTGGCATCTGGTCATGTAAAAGAGCAGGACCTGGTTCAGCCGTTTGTTGAAGGACTGGCCGACATCGTCGACATGGCCGCGATCCAGAAAGCGGGCCTGACGCTGGGCGTCGATCCGCTTGGCGGTTCCGGTATCGAATACTGGAAGCGTATTGCCAAGCACTACAACCTGAACCTGACTATCGTTAACGATCACGTTGATCAGACTTTCCGCTTTATGCATCTCGACAAAGATGGCGCAATCCGTATGGACTGCTCCTCCGAATGCGCGATGGCGGGACTGTTGGCGCTGCGTGACAAGTTCGATCTGGCCTTTGCCAACGATCCGGACTATGACCGTCACGGTATCGTCACCCCGGCGGGTCTGATGAATCCGAACCACTACCTGGCGGTGGCGATCAACTACCTGTTCCAGCATCGTCCGCAGTGGGGCAAAGACGTTGCCGTTGGTAAGACGCTGGTCTCTTCGGCGATGATTGACCGCGTAGTGAATGATTTAGGGCGTAAACTGGTCGAAGTTCCGGTTGGCTTTAAGTGGTTCGTTGACGGTCTGTTTGACGGCAGCTTTGGCTTTGGTGGTGAAGAGAGCGCGGGCGCTTCTTTCCTGCGCTTTGACGGTACACCGTGGTCGACCGACAAAGACGGCATCATCATGTGCCTGCTGGCGGCAGAAATTACCGCAGTGACCGGTAAGAATCCGCAAGAGCACTACAACGAACTGGCTGCCCGCTTCGGCGCGCCAAGCTACAACCGACTGCAGGCAAGCGCGACCTCCGCGCAGAAAGCGGCGCTGTCTAAGCTGTCTCCGGAAATGGTGAGTGCCAGCACGCTGGCGGGCGACCCGATCACGGCACGTCTGACGGCGGCACCGGGTAACGGTGCTTCTATCGGCGGTCTGAAGGTGATGACTGACAACGGCTGGTTTGCTGCGCGTCCGTCAGGTACTGAAGACGCTTATAAAATCTACTGCGAGAGCTTCCTTGGTGAAGAACATCGCAAGCAGATCGAAAAAGAAGCCGTTGAGATTGTCAGCGAAGTGCTGAAAAACGCGTAAGTATTGTTTGTACTGACGCGTTTTGTAGGCCCGGTAAGCGTTAGCGCTACCGGGCTTTTTTATGCCAGGATTTAACTATGCTTATTTTTCAGTTCAAAACGCGGTGATACCAGGCCATACAGCGTCCAGCCGAGGAAGGTCACGATAGAACCATAAAGCATTGCTTCTTCGCCAGAGGAGTAGAGCGCATAGAAGCTGTACAATGCGCCAACAAACGCCACGAAGTTTGCCGGTTTCGCTTTCGACGACGGAACATTCGCCATTTTTTGAATAATTACCAGCGCGGCCATCGACAGAATATACGGAATGATGTTCGTCACCACCGCCAGGTTGACCAGCACGTTGAACTGACTGTTCAGTGACGGGCTGATAGTCATCAGTGATAAACCACTCTGGATGATCACGATAGCCAGCATCCCCTGAACCGGCGCATCTACTTTGGTCACGCGGGAGAAGATTTTAGGGAAGTAACCCCCATCAGCCGACGATTTGAATACCTGAGCGATAGTGAATTGCCAGCCCAGCAGTGAACCGCAGCAGGACATCACCATCAGCGCCATGATCACCTTACCGACTTCCGGGGTGAACATTTGTGCAAAGGCTAAACCGAACGGCGCCGTAGAGTTAGCCAGATCCATATTCGGCACAATCCCGGCTATCACGTTGGTGGAGATGATGTAAATCACCGCCGCGCCCAGCGTACCGCCCAATACGGCGATGGGCACGTTGCGTTCCGGATTGTCTACCACTTCAGCGTTGGCGCAGGCCGATTCCAGACCCAGAAAAGCCCACAAGGTCATCGCAATGGAAGAGCCGACAGCCGTGAAGAACGGGACGTGGTGTGGATTCCAGGAGTTAGCGTACAGCGTCGGACTGAACCAGAACCAGCCGATGATACACAGACCGACAACCGGAATAATGACGCCCCAAACGGTGATGCTGCTGATCTGCCCGGTAATGCGCGCCCCGCCAAAGTTAGCCACGGTACAGATCCACAGTACACCAATGGTTGCCAGGCCAATCTGCACCGGCGTCAGTGTGGCGCCAAACAGCTCGGTACCGTAGCCAACGGCGGAGATGGCGATAGCCACGTTGGCGATTAACAGCGAAACGCCATAAGTGTAGTTCGCCATAAAGTTACCGGATTTGCCAAAGGCGTATTCAGCGTAACCCCCCATACCACCGGATTTACGGCTGAACATACCGCATTTTGCGAAGGCCCAGGCCAGCGCCATTGAACCGACAGCAGTCACCAGCCACGAGATGATCGAGATAGTACCGACTTCCGCAAGCTTGGTGGGCAACATGATGATTCCGGATCCCATCATATTAACCATGGTCAGGATAGTGAGCTGGACGACGCCCATTTTGTTGGATTTGGCTTTGCTCATAACATTTCCCCTTTCAACAGAGCGTGTTGCGCGCTTTGTTGCTTAATCACGTAGCACCACACCTGTTTACGACCGTCGTGTTCTTCGATGTAGACACCCTGGAGCTCAGGCGCAAAACCCGGTAGCAAATTGATTCCTTCTTCCAGTGCGCTGAAGTAACGTAATACTGAACCGCCCCAGATTTCACCCGGAACCACACACAGCACGCCCGGAGGATAAGGCAGCGCGCCTTCTGCCGCGATGCGACCTTCAGCGTCCGGCAGACGCACCAGTTCAACTTCACCACGCAGATATGCATAATTGGCATCCTGGGGATTCATGCTGACGCGCGGGAAATGTGCCTTACGGAACATCTCTTTCTGTAGCTGCTTCACGTTGTGACGCGCATACAAATCGTGCATCTCCTGGCACAGCTGGCGCAGGGTGTAACCGGCGTAACGGGCTTCATGCTGCTTGTAGATCGAGGGCAGAACCTCGGCTAGCGGGGCATCGGCTTCCAGCAGTTTTTCGAAACGCACCAGCAGGGCGACAAGCTGCTGCAACTTCGCCATATCTTCTGCGGGGGTCAGCAGGAACAGGATGGAGTTGAGGTCGCATTTTTCGGGCACCACACCATTTTCGCGCAGGAAGTTAGCCAGAATGGTAGCCGGAACGCCGAAGGTATCGTATTCGCCGTTACGTGCATTAATACCCGGAGTGGTGAGCAGCAATTTGCATGGATCCACAAAGTACTGGTGTTCGGCATACCCTTCAAAAGCATGCCAGTGTTCACCGGGGACAAAATGGAAGAAACGCAGGTCGCTGGCGATTTCAGCGGTGGGATAAGCCTGCCACGGTTTACCTTCTACTATCTCCGGCACGAACGGGCGGATATGGTGGCAGTTTTCCAGGATCAACTTACGAGTATCAATTCCGTTGACGACGCAGTCCATCCACATGTTGCGCCCGCTGACGCCTTCATGCATTTTGGCGTTGATGTCCAGTGCGGCAAAGAGCGGATAGAACGGGCTGGTGGAGGCGTGCATCATGAACGCGTTATTCATTCGTTTATGAGGCACGTAGCGAGACTGGCCTTTAATATGGCTGTCTTTTTTGTGGATCTGCGAAGTCTGAGAGAAGCCTGCCTGTTGTTTGTGCACTGACTGGGTGACCAGAATGCCGGGGTCATTTTCGTTAAGATCCAGCAACAGCGGAGAGCAATCGGCCATCATCGGAATAAACTGCTCATAGCCAACCCACGCGGAGTCAAACAGGATGTAGTCGCACAGATGACCGATCTTATCCACCACCTGACGGGCGTTATAGATTGTGCCGTCGTAGGTACCTAACTGAATCACGGCCAGACGGAACGGACGCTCATCTTTCGAACGTTGTGGCGCAACTTCACTCACCTGTTCACGTAGATAGCCTTCTTCAAAGCAGTGCGCGTCGATCCCGCCGATAAAGCCGTACGGGTTACGCGCGGTTTCCAGATATACCGGCGTTGCCCCGGCCTGCAATAACGCGCCGTGGTGATTTGACTTGTGGTTGTTGCGGTCGAATAACACCAGATCGCCTGGGGTGAGCAATGCGTTAAGCACCACTTTGTTCGATGAGGAGGTCCCGTTCAGTACAAAGTAGGTCTTATCCGCGTTGAAAACTTTAGCTGCGTGCTGCTGTGCGATGCAGGGAGCGCCTTCGTGAATCAGCAGATCACCCATTGCGACATCGGCATTACACAAATCGGAGCGGAAAAGTGTTTCGCCGAAATATTCGACAAACTGATTACCCGCAGGATGGCGACGGAAAAACTCGCCCCCCTGATGACCAGGACAATCAAAGGCGCTGTTACCCTGATTGACATAGTCGACAAGCGCACGGAAGAACGGCGGACGTAACTGCGTTTCATAATGGCTGGCGGCGGTTTCTAACTGCCGGCCATAAAAGGCGGTACGGGCTTCATTACATTCGAATACACCTGAGATCCGCGGCAGATGTTCAGATGGAACACGTTCTTCATTTTCGGTGGCGATAAAAACAGGAATCCCATAGCCGGTGGCGTCAATTTCATCGAGTTTTCCACGTTCAATATCATTGATGGATAACACGATAGCAGCAACATCAATAAAATTACTTTCATCGATATTTACACAAGAACGCTGCGTAGAAAAACAATCAGGACAGGAACGGCTTACGGCAATTTTTAATTCTGACATTTTCATCTCTTTATTTTTAGGTAATAGCAGGTCCTCAATTTCTCAAATGAGAAATTGATAACTCCGGAAAAAAAGCAAAGTCATACCGCTGATAAATAAATCAGTAAATTGCTTTTTTGAAGATGCAATAAACCCTAACCGGTCCGGTCACAGGTAATACAGGGTTATGCAGGGAGAGCACTGCGGATACAGGCGTTAGCCTGCGATACAGAGAGTCAGGAAGACCTGTATACTTGAGTGCCCTTAGTCGGAAGACTAACGGGCATTAAAGAAATGAAAGTCGAAACTGTTGCGGTGGGCAAACATCATAATATGCGTTGTTCGCCTTATATGTGGCATTGTACGGCTATTATTTTCCATTTTAGTTACCTTTACTGGATAAGTGGAAGGTGCGGGTATTTTATCCAGGAAATGGCTATGAACTGTGAAGAAGATCAATAAAAAACGATCGTTTATAAAATATTTAGTCGCCATTTATGTATAGTGCGAGACAAGATGCTGTTTTGTTGTTTATATGTTATTTATTTGTATTTTATTATTTTTTTACAATATTCTACTGGCTGCATAATAAGTATTATGCAGTGGAATGAGTAATGAAAAATATATTTATTAATTAATCAGAAAAAATGAATAAGAATTCACGGCATAAACCGATAGCCAATTCCGGTTTCGGTCAGAAAATGACGCGGACGGGCCGGGTCCAGTTCCAGCTTCTGGCGCAGGTGTCCCATATAAATACGTAGATAATGACTGTGTTCGACGGAGTTTGGTCCCCAAACCTGATTTAACAACTGGCGTTGCGTCAGTACCTTCCCGGCATTATTTAGCAGAACCGCTAACAGACGAAACTCAATCGGCGTCAAATGAATTTCCTCGTCACCACGGTGAACGAGGCGCGCGGCAATATCCACTTTGACGTTGGAAAAATGTACCACCGGTTCGGGAGACGCACCGCTGGCGTGGCGACGCAATGCCACGCGCAATCTCGCCTGTAGCTCGCCAATACCAAAGGGTTTACTGAGATAGTCATCGGCACCGGCATCCAGCGCAGCAATTTTATCGCTTTCCTCACTGCGGGCTGAAAGCACAATCACCGGAATCGCGCTCCATTGTCGCAGGTCGCGAATAAAATCAATGCCGTCGCCGTCCGGCAGGCCGAGATCGAGAATGATGAGATCGGGTTTTCGCGTGGCGGCTTCCAACAGACCACGTTGCAGCGTTTCCGCTTCATATACACGCAGGCCATCGGCTTCCAGCGCGGTGCGCAGAAAGCGGCGAATGGCATGTTCATCTTCAACAATTAGTACGTTCGTCACATATCCTCATGAAAATCTTCAAGTTCAGGGGGAATTTCCTGGGGCAGTGTAACACGAAAACAGGCTCCTCCTTGCGCGCGATTGTGGACCGAAATAGTACCGCCGTGCACGTCCACAATAGCCTGACAAATTGCCAGCCCCAGCCCAACGCCGGGCACCGATGACTCTTTATTTCCCCGGGAAAATTTGTCAAAAACGCGCTGTTCCATACCCGACGGAATACCCGGCCCATTATCCCAGACGTCCAGTTGCAGATGTGCGCCATCGACGCTGGCATCAATACCGATTTGCGCCTGTGGCCCCGCGTATTTGACGGCGTTTTCCAACAGGTTAATCAGCACCCGTTCAAAGAGCGGACCATCGACGTGAATCAGTGTTAACGGTTCAGGTAACGACAGATTTATCGGGGCAGAGAGACTGGGCTCCAGCATTTGCAGGGCGCTGCCGACCACCTCTTCCAGCGTTAACCACTCCTTCTTAAGATTAAAGCCGCCAGACTGAATTCGCGCCATATCCAGCAGGTTATTAACCAGTCGGGTAGTATTCAGAACGTGCTGGCGAATCTCACTGGCCTGGCGCGCGTGCGGCGATCCCTCGCTGGCCAGATCCAGTGTTAAGATTTCCGCCTGACCGAACAACACCGTCAACGGCGTGCGTAAATCGTGGGACAGAGCAGCGAGCAGGGCGTTGCGAATGCTTTCGCGCTCGCTGGCAAACCGCGCCTGCTCTTCGCTGGCGGTCAGCGTCAGGCGCTCCAGCGCACTGGCTACCAGTAGAGTGAAGGTTTCCAGCAGGCGTTGCTGTTCGGGGATCATAAGCTGGCGTAAATTTCCCGGTTCGACTACCAGCAGCCCATGCGTTTTATCGGCGCTTTTTAACGGTAAAATCTGATACGGCACGCCCGGTAACGTGTCGGTGCCTGCACCGGCCGGTTGCCCTTTGTCAAAGCTCCATTGGGCAATAGCGTCATCCCACGGCGTCATGCCCTGTTGATGGGTGAGCGGGGCCAGCTTGCCGTTCTCACCGGGCAGTAAAACCTGGCTGCGGGCCTGAAACGTTGAAGCGATAAACTGTTCACTGGTGGCGGCGATATCCGTCTGACTCCGACCGACGGCCAGCGCTTTCGACATCTCATACAAATGACGCGTACGCTGTTCACGATAACGCGCAACCCGCGCCTGATAACGCACCCCGGCGGTCAGATTACCAATAACCAGCCCTACCGTTAGCATTACGGCAAAGGTGAGCAGGTACTGAACGTCTGAAACGGCCAGCGTCCCGCGTGGGGCAATAAAGAAGAGATCGAAGCTGGCGACGTTAATAAAGGTTGCCAGCACTGACGGCCAGCGTCCGTAAAAGAGTGCGATAACCACCACACCCAATAAATAGATCATCACCAGGTTGGCGGCGTCAAAGGCCATTAGCCACTGCATGGCGATTAGCGTAATGATGGCGCACAGCGCAACGGCAACCACACAACCCTGAATTTGTACCCGCCATTTATCCTTAAAGGTGCGACTATCAGCCGTTTGCAGCACAGGGCGTGAAGGGGGCTCATCGAGCGCAACAATCATCAGGTCGAGATCCGGTGCGCGATGAGCGAGTTTGTCGGCAAAGGAATCGCTACGCCACCAGCGACGCGTAGTCGGACGCCCGAGCACAATTTTTCCCAGATTATGCTCACGGGCATAGTGGATGACCGCTTTGTCTTCGGCGGGGTCGGAAAGGGTGGCTGTTTCTGCGCCTAACTCCTGAGCCAGCCGCAGAGCGCTTAAAATCGCGCGGCGTTGTTTTTCGGGCAGTCGGTGCAGCGCTGGCGTTTCGACATACACCGCATGCCAGACGCTGCCGAGACGCGCCGCCAGACGTGCGGCGGCGCGTACCAGTTTTTCGCTGCCGGTATTGTGCCCAATGCACAGTAAAATAGCGTCGCGGGTATGCCAGACTTTCTCCTCTCCCGGATGTCCTCGCCAGGCGCGCATCTGATCGTCTACCCGATCAGCCGTGCGGCGCAGGGCAAGTTCACGTAGGGCAATCAGATTACCTTTGCGAAAGAAATGCTCGATGGCTCTTTCTGCCTGACCGGCGATATAAACCTTGCCTTCGTTCAGGCGCTGGCGCAAATCGTCGGGGGGGAGATCGACCAGCACCACATCGTCGGCGGCATCGAAAAAAGGGTCGGGTACGGTTTCACGAACCTGAATGCCGGTAACGCCGCTGACCACGTCATTGAGACTTTCCAGGTGCTGCACGTTAACGGTAGTAAAAACATCAATCCCGGCTTCCAGCAGCTCTTCAATGTCCTGCCAGCGCTTAGGATGCCGTGAGCCTGGCGCATTACTGTGCGCCAGTTCATCCATCAAAATGAGCGCCGGACGGCGGGCTAGCGCCGCGTCGAGATCGAACTCATTGATATGGCGGCCGTGACGCGCCTGTCGCTTTAGCGGCAGGATGCTGAGGCCGTCCAACAGCGCGGCGGTCTCTTTGCGTCCATGGGTTTCCACCACACCAATCAGCACATCTAACCCTTGCGCCCGCAGTCGCTGGGCCTCTGCCAGCATGGCCCAGGTTTTGCCGACGCCAGCACAGGCACCGAAGAAAATTTTCAGTTTTCCCCGGTGCGGGGCCGTGGTCTGCTCCAGCAGGCGATCGGGGTCGGGGCGTAAGGGTTCGTTATGCATGTCCTTTTTCTCAGTGCTTATCCAGCGCTAAATTAAGTTCCACCAGGTTCACCACCGGCTGACCAATAAAACTGACCAACGGCTTGTGCGTATATTGTGCAACCAACCGCGTAACCTCTTCAACGCTGAGGTTGCGAGCCTGCGCCACGCGGGGAATTTGCCAGGCCACCGCGGCTGGCGTCAGGTTGTTATCCAGCCCGCTGGAAGAAGCCGTTACTAGCTCTACCGGGACGGCAGGACTTGCCTGCGGGTTGGCGGCACGCAGCGCGGCAATCCGGCTTTGCAACTGTTTATCCAGTTCCGGGTTGCTGGCTGCCAGATTACTGCCGCCTGAAGCCATTGGATTATAGGGCATTTCAGCTGTGGCAGACGGACGCCCCTGAAAATAACCGGCAGCGGTAAAATGTTGCCCGATAAGCTCAGAGCCGCGAACAACCTGACCTTCGCTAAGAAGCGAACCGTTAGCCTGGTGGGGAAACCACCACTGCCCCAGCGCAGTAGTTAGCAACGGGTAAGCCCCGCCGGTGATAAGCATCAGGAAAATCAATGTTGATAATGCAGGACGTAATCCACTCATCTGAAACCTCACACCAGACCCAGCAGGGTCAGTAGTAAATCAATCGCTTTGATACCGATAAACGGCACAACTAAACCGCCCAGACCATAGATCCACAAATTGCGGCGCAACATCGCGGATGCGGACAAAGGTTTGTAGCTCACGCCTTTTAGCGCCAGCGGGATCAGAAAGACGATAACCAGCGCGTTAAAGATAACCGCGCTGAGGATCGCCGAGTCTGGCGAATGCAGTCCCATCACGTTCAGCGCATTGAGCTGCGGATAGGTGGCGGCGAATGCGGCCGGGATAATAGCGAAATACTTCGCGACGTCGTTGGCAATACTGAAAGTGGTCAGCGAACCGCGCGTCATCAGCATTTGTTTACCAATGTGCACTACTTCAATCAGTTTGGTGGGGTTGGAGTCGAGATCCACCATGTTACCTGCTTCTTTCGCTGCCTGGGTTCCAGAGTTCATGGCGACCGCAACGTCGGCCTGCGCCAGGGCAGGAGCGTCATTGGTTCCGTCGCCGGTCATTGCCACCAGACGACCTTCCGCTTGATACTGACGAATCAGCGCCAGCTTGGCTTCCGGCGTGGCTTCAGCTAAGAAGTCATCCACTCCGGCCTCAGCGGCGATCGCGGCAGCGGTAAGGCGGTTATCGCCGGTGATCATCACCGTTTTAATCCCCATTTTGCGCAGTTGAGCAAAACGTTCTTTGATCCCGCCTTTCACAATATCTTTCAGCGCAATCACGCCCAGTACGCGGGAGCCTTCGGCAACCACCAGCGGCGTTGCGCCAAGGCGAGCGACGCTTTCGACCTTCTGCTCCACATCGGCGGGAAAGTGGCCGCCGTTGGCTTCAACGTGCCGACGAATGGCATCGACCGACCCTTTGCGGATCATTCGGTTGTCGATGTTGATGCCGCTCATCCGGCTTTGGGCGGTAAACGGCACAAAGGTAGCGTGCAGCGATTGCACGTCGCGAATACGCAGATTAAAGCGCTGTTTTGCCAGGATCACGATGCTGCGGCCTTCCGGCGTTTCATCGGCCAGCGATGAAAGCTGTGCGGCGTCGGCCAACGTTTTTTCGTCCACGCCGTGGGCGGGCAGAAAATCCGAAGCCTGACGGTTACCCAGCGTAATGGTGCCGGTTTTATCCAGCAGCAGTACGTCTACGTCACCTGCCGCCTCTACTGCACGTCCGCTGGTAGCGATGACATTCGCGCCCAGCATGCGGCTCATCCCGGCGACGCCAATCGCTGAGAGCAGTCCGCCTATCGTTGTAGGGATCAAACACACAAGCAAGGCAACCAGCACCGTGATGCTGACCGCACTACCACCCCAGGCGGAAAACGGCCATAGCGTGGCGGTCGCCAGCAAAAAGATAATGGTCAGGGCAATCAGCAGGATCGTCAGGGCGATTTCATTGGGCGTTTTACGCCGCTGCGCGCCTTCAACCATGGCGATCATCCGGTCGAGGAACGTTTCACCGGGGTTTACGCTGCATTCGATAACCAGCCAGTCGGAGAGGATGCGGGTCCCGCCGGTGACGGAGGCGAAATCGCCACCGGATTCACGAATCACAGGCGCGGATTCACCGGTAATGGCACTTTCATCTACTGATGCGCCACCTTCAATGACCTCGCCGTCACACGGGATAATATCGCCAGCTTCCACCAGCACGATATCCCCTTTCCGTAAATCATCGGCAGGAACGTGATCCATTGCCGCGCCGTATTTGGGTTCGCGAAGTTTACGGGCAAAGGCGGTTTTTTTGACTCCCTTTAGGCTATTAGCCTGAGCTTTACTGCGACCTTCTGCCAGCGCCTCAGCGAAGTTGGCGAACAGAACGGTAATCCACAGCCACAGACTTATCGCGCCGGTAAACCACGGGCTGCCCTGCATATGACCTGTTGCCATCGCCACCGTTAACAGGGTTGTTAACAAACTGCCCAGCCAGACGATAAACATCACCGGGTTACGCCACTGGGTATGTGGGCTTAATTTTTTCACGGCGTCCATCAGCGCCTGTGCGACCAGAGAGGGTTCGAACAGCGCCAGTTGCTTGCGACTCATAGTAATGTGCTCCGCATCACTCAGTGTAATGACAGGTATTCTGCGACCGGGCCAAGCGCCAGGGCAGGAACAAAGGTGAGAGCGCCAACCAGTAACACCGTACCGATTAACAACCCGACAAACAGCGCGCCGTGGGTAGGTAGCGTGCCTGGGCTTGCTGGCTGGATCTTTTTACTGACCAGCGACCCGGCAATAGCCATCACGGGGATGATCACGCCGAAGCGACCGAAGAACATGCACAGGGCCAGCAGGCAGTTCCAGAACGGGCTATTGGCGCTTAATCCGGCAAAGGCGCTACCGTTGTTGTTCGAGGCAGACGACACGGCATACAGGACTTCACTAAAGCCGTGAGGACCTGGATTAAGCATGGCGCTGCGCCCGGCATCGCTCATCATGGCGATCGCTGTCCCGAGCAGGACCAGCGTAGGGGTGACCAGAATCGCCAGCGCGGTCATTTTCATTTCGCGCACGTCGATTTTCTTACCCAGATACTCCGGCGTACGGCCAATCATTAACCCGGCGATAAATACAGCCAGCAGCACGAACAGCAGCATGCCGTACAGACCTGAACCCACACCGCCGAAGACCACTTCACCAATCTGCATCAGCCACATAGGTACCATGCCGCCCAGTGCGGTAAAGGAGTCATGCATCGCATCGACAGCCCCGCAGGATGCTGCCGTGGTGACGACGGAAAAGAGACTCGTGGCCAGCACGCCAAAGCGGCTCTCCTTGCCCTCCATGTTGATATTGCTGTCGGCACCGAATGCCATCAGGTGCGGGTTGCCCTGAACTTCGGCCCACATCACGACGGCAACGCAGACCGCAAAAATCAGTGACATGGCCCACAGTAAGGTCCGCCCCTGACGACGATCGCCCACTACATCACCAAAGGCAAAACACAGCGCGGTGGGAATTAAGAAAATAGCCAGCATCTGTACCAGATTGGTCAGTGCGGTTGGGTTTTCAAACGGATGCGATGAGTTAGCGTTAAAGAATCCCCCTCCGTTAGTGCCGAGCATCTTAATCGCTTCCTGTGAGGCGACTGGCCCCATTGGCAGCAGCTGTTTCACCCCTTCAAGGGTGGTGATGGGCTGATAAGGCAATATGTTTTGCAACGTACCTTGCTGAATGAAGAACAGGGCAATGAGCAACGCAATAGGGACGAGGATCCACAGCGTAATGCGAACCAGATCGACCCAGGCGTTGCCCAGCGTGTTCATACTCTGGCGTGTGAAAGCGCGGGTCAGGGCAAAAATCACCGCAATTCCGGTCGCCGCAGACAGGAAATTCTGCACGGTCAACCCGGCCATCTGGCTGAAATAGCTTAAGGTGGTTTCGCCAGCATAGGATTGCCAGTTGGTATTAGTGACAAAACTCACCGCCGTGTTGAGCGCCAGATCCCACGAAAGCCCTGGCAGTTGCTGGGGATTTAACGGCAGCAGGTTTTGCGCCATCAGCATCGAAAACAGGACCAGCAGGCCCAGCGCATTGAGAGCAAGGATAGCCAGCAGATACTGCCGCCAGTTCATCTCCTGCTGCGAGATGCCCAGACCGCGCCAGAGTAAATGCTCCGCGCCAACCAGACCCGGCAGGGGCGTATTGTTGATCAGTCGAGCCAGCCCAAATCCCAACGGTCTGGCGATGACAAATAGCACCAGCAAGAAACTGGCAATGAGTAAAAATCCTTGGGCTGCCATCAGAACGCCTCCGCATTGATCAGGGCATAGACCAGGTAACCTAATAATAAAAAGACCAGCACAATGCCGGTTATCACGCCTGCACTCACAGTGCACCTCCAGTGGCATAAATGTGATAACCAGAGCGTAGGTTTTTGCTTGCAAAGATTTCGCAAAAATCAGCGGGTGGGGTGTAAAAAAAGTATAAAAATGGCAAAAACCATTATTTAACTAATGGTTAGTATTAATTTAACCTTTATGTAACTTAATTACGGTTTTATGCTAAACGGAGCATCAATAGATAAAAATAAGTGGTCGGATGAGTAGCAAAATTACACACAAGGCGGTATTATTTTCATCAGTTAACCAAATTTATTTTTCCGGTGCTATTCACCGAACAGATATATGGGAGAGGATTATGGACTTTTATAAAGAATATCCAGCACACATTGTTTTCTTGCGCCGTACCTTTGCCGTAGTGGCGGGCGTGCTGGCGCTACCGGTCATGCTGTTCTGGAAAGACCGCGCTCGTTTTTACAGCTACCTGCACCGCGTCTGGTCTAAAACCAGTGATAAACCGGTGTGGATGGAGCAGGCTGAAAAAGCCACCTGCGATTTCTACTAAGTTATCGTTCTTGCTCAAGAAAACCGCTCACAGTAATGTGGCGGTTTTTTTTATGCGCCGACGTCTACACTTGTCGGTGTAATAGATAACGAGTGGCAATGATTAATTTATATCCGGGAGTATTATGACCACCCATCTGGTCTGGTTTCGACGTGATTTACGTCTGCATGACAACCTCGCGCTGGCGGCGGCTTGTCGGGATCGTACTGCGCAGGTCATCGCGCTATATATCTCTACTCCTGAGCAGTGGAAGGCGCATGAAATGGCCCCACGTCAGGCGGCATTTGTGAGTGCGCAGTTGAATGCGTTGCAGACGGCGCTGGCGGAAAAAGGCATCCCGCTTCTGTTTGATGAAGTTGCAGATTTTGCGACCAGCGTGGAAACCGTCAAAAACGTCTGCGCACAGCATAGCGTCAGCCGATTGTTTTATAACTATCAATACGAAATAAACGAACGTCAGCGTGATGTCGCCGTTGAGAAGGTACTACCCCATATGGTGTGTGAAGGGTTTGACGACAGCGTGATCCTGCCTCCAGGGGCGGTCATGACCGGCAATCACGAGATGTATAAAGTCTTTACACCGTTTAAAAATGCCTGGCTAAAGCGGATTAAAGAGGGTGTTCCAGAATGCGTTAGTGCGCCGAAGGTGAGAGAAAGCGGCGCTCTTGACGCTCTGTTAACATCAATAACGCTGAGCTATCCGCAGCAAGATTTTGATACGCAGCGGTTTGTGGCAGAAGAAAAACTGGCTATCGCGCAATTACGCCAGTTTTGCCAGCAGGCCGCGAGAGAATATGAGCAACGGCGTGATTTCCCCGCGGTTGATGGTACCAGTCGATTATCCGCGAGCCTGGCGACAGGGGGATTGTCGCCGCGCCAGTGCCTGAATCGACTGCTCGCGGAGCAGCCGCAGGCGCTTGAAGGAGGGGAAGGCAGCGTCTGGCTGAACGAACTTATCTGGCGTGAATTTTATCGTCATCTGATGACTTACCATCCGGCGCTGTGTCGGCATCAACCGTTTATCCGTTGGACCGATCGCGTGCAATGGCAGAATAATCCGGCACATTTGCATGCCTGGCAAACAGGGAACACGGGATACCCGATTGTGGATGCGGCGATGCGTCAGCTCAACGCCACGGGCTGGATGCATAATCGATTACGCATGATTACGGCCAGTTTTTTAGTGAAAGATCTGCTGATCGACTGGCGTAAAGGCGAGCAATATTTTATGTCGCAACTGATCGATGGCGATCTGGCGGCCAATAACGGCGGCTGGCAGTGGGCGGCCTCAACCGGGACCGACGCCGCACCGTATTTCCGTATCTTTAACCCCACGACTCAGGGCGAAAAATTTGACCGCGACGGTGAGTTTATCCGCCAGTGGCTGCCGGAACTGCGCGATGTGCCGGGTAAAGCCATTCATGACCCGTGGACATGGGCTGAAAAAGCGCAGGTTACGCTTAACTATCCTCGTCCGATTGTCGATCATAAACAGGCAAGACTGGCGACGCTGGCGGCCTATGAGGCGGCGCGCAAGGGATAAGTATGTGACGGATTTCTGCGTAATGCCTTCCAGCAGAATGAACATGTTGCAGTCGGGAGCTATTAGCGCTGAAACGTGCTCTCAGTACCGTGAATACCCTGCTGCATAAGTTTTCCCTCAGCAGTAAATTTCCGTCATCTTCATTCAGATGACGGAAATTAATGACAACGCCAACGACATCCACACCGCACGATGCGGTGTTTAAAACGTTTTTACATCATCCCGAAACTGCGCGGGATTTTCTCGACATTCACCTGCCAGCTGAACTGCGGACACTTTGCGATTTGAATTCGCTGAAGCTGGAGTCAGAAAGCTTTATTGAAGCGGATTTACGTTCGCGCTACTCCGACGTGCTCTGGTCTTTGCACACTCGCGACGGCGACGGTTATGTCTATGTGGTTTTAGAGCATCAAAGTTCAGCCGAGCAGCATATGGCTTTTCGTCTGTTGCGTTATGCGATGGCGGCGATGCAGCGCCATCTGGACGCAGGGCATAAGGAACTGCCGCTGGTGATACCGATGCTGTTTTATCATGGCTGCCGAAGCCCTTATCCGTACTCGTTGTGCTGGCTGGATGCCTTTGCCGACTCCGTGGTGGCAAGACAACTTTATTCCAGCGCATTTCCGTTGGTGGACATAACGGTGGTACCCGATGATGAGATCATGGCTCACAGGCGAATGGCGCTGCTGGAATTAATGCAAAAACATATCCGTCGGCGGGATTTGATGGGGCTGGTAGAGCAACTGACCACGCTGCTACTTACTGGATGCGCTAATGACACGCAATTACAAGCGATGTTTAATTACATTCTACAATCTGGCGATGAATCTCGCTTTAATGAGTTTATGCAAGAGATGACACAACGGATCCCCCAACACAAGGAGAGGCTGATGACTATTGCAGAGCGGTTACGGTTAGATGGATTACAGGAAGGTCTACAACAAGGACTACAACAAGGAAAACAAGAAGCGGCATTACGTATAGCGCAAACCATGTTGGAACAGGGAATAGAACGCGAAATGGTAAAACTGGTGACCGGTGTTTCAGAAGCGGATTTGGCTGTAAACCATGCATAATCTCCAGAAAAACAGGCCCGAATCTTATTACATCATCGGGCCTGTAAACTCAGGACTCTACCGCCAGCGGACGATTTCTGAACTTCAACGACTGGTACAGCCAAATCAGCAGTACCAGCACCACACAGGCCAGCGCGCCCCAGGTTATTTCGCTAAAGACATCAATATATGCATTGATGGAATAGTTGATAGCGCCCGCTGAGTCAAACGAACCTTGTGAGGTTTGATCGGCGATAACGCCGGCCAGGTAGTTGGCGATGGCCCCGGAAAGCAGCATGTAAATACCCGTTAATACGCCGGTCACCCCTGGGATCTCGATACGTGTAATCTGAGACATAGCCACCGGATCGATAAACAGCTCGGCAAAGCCCATGACCGCCAGCCCCAATACCATCAGCGGCATGGAAGAGTGACCGTAAGTCGCGGACCAGCGGGCGCTCAAGGTCAGAATACAGAATCCGGCGCTCATTAAACCGAGGCCAAGGGCAAATTTACCCCAGATACGTACGGTACGATTACCGCTAACGCTTTCTTTGACCACCCAGGCCAGCACAATACCGCACAGCATAACGGCAAAGGCGTTAACCGACTGGAACATCGCGGTAGGGACGGAATATCCCAGAATATCGCGGTTAACGAAGCGGTCGATATACAGGCTAATCGAACTGCCGCCCTGTTGAGCAAAGGCCCAGAACAACAGACTGAAGAAGGTCAGCGTAACGATAAGCCCCAGCTCTTTGCGCTGTTTCTGGGTCTGCGCCTGGCGGTAAATCTTCGCCAGAACCGCCAGACCAATAACAGTAGCAACGATCAGTGCGTAAACGGACCACTCTTTCCAGAACAGAACGGTAATCAGCAGCGGTGCTGCAACCAGCAGAACTAACAACCAGGCCCAGTTTGGCAGCATATATTTTTTCGCACACAAGACGGCCTTGTTGACGCCGGTGGTATGGGCGAAATGGCGATTACCGCATACGAAAATCACCAGCCCCGCCAGCATGCCAATCGCCGCCAGCGCAAAGCCCATCGCCCAGCTGTACTCTTCCTGCACGTAGCCGCAGGCAATAGGCGCGATGATTGAACCAATATTACCGGCAGCGTAGAGCAGAGAGAACCCACCGTCACGGCGAGGGTCTTCAGGCTGATACAACTCGCCTAACAGGCAACTGATGTTGGATTTAAACAGACCGTAGCCACAGACAATAATCGCCAGCGACAAATAAAGGAACGCCGGGGCCATTTCGCTGGCGCCCAATACCAGATGCCCCACTGCCATTAAAAATGCGCCGATCATCACCGCCATTCGATTGCCGAGCACTTTATCGGCCAGGTATCCCCCAAGAATGGGCGTGACGTAGACCAGCGAGCAGTAGGCGCTGAACAGTTCATATGCGTGATTATCGTCGTACTTAAGCTGGTTAGTGAGATACAGGATCAGCAATGCACGCATGCCGTAAAAACTGAAGTATTCCCAAATTTGTAGCGCAACGACGTAATAAATCGCCCGTGGTTGAGATGCTTGTTTATTCATTCTTTTCTCGAAGTAAATGCCTCGCGACAGGCTGAACGTGCCGCGCGAGTGTGTTTCCTTAAAGTTTTAACTTTGATACAGATCTGATTATTTTTGCAATATGCTGTCTGATTGCATAAATATACATGAATTAGATCGCGTGGGGGTAAGCAAATTGCGTTCAAATCGGGTGTGATTGTTTCTTGATGTGTCAGTGAAATGTCTATCGACGAACGCAAGCGGGGACGCTATTTTAACCTAAGCTGTGTTGCTGATTGGGCAGGCAGAATTTATGACTACGAGGACGATGATGAAAAACACCGAACTGGAACAACTGATCAACGACAAACTGAACAGCGCCGCCATTAGCGACTATGCGCCGAATGGTTTGCAGGTTGAGGGCAAAGAGACGGTGCATAAAATCGTGACCGGCGTGACTGCAAGTCAGGCGTTACTGGACGAGGCGGTACGCCTGCAGGCGGATGCGGTCATCGTTCATCACGGTTATTTCTGGAAAGGCGAATCTCCGGTTATTCGCGGAATGAAGCGCCATCGTCTGAAAACGCTGTTGGAAAATGATATCAACCTGTATGGCTGGCACCTGCCGCTGGATGCTCACCCGGAACTGGGTAATAACGCGCAGCTGGCAGCGCTGTTGGGGATCACCGTCATGGGTGAAATCGAGCCGCTGGTGCCATGGGGAGAACTCTCCATGCCGGTTCCGGGGCTGGAGCTGGCATCGTGGATTGAAGCGCGTTTAGGCCGTAAACCGTTATGGTGTGGTGATACCGGGCCGGAAAAAGTTCAGCGCGTCGCCTGGTGTACAGGGGGCGGTCAGAGTTTCATTGATAGCGCAGCCCGGTTTGGTGTCGATGCCTTTATCACCGGTGAAGTCTCAGAGCAAACCATTCACTCAGCCCGCGAGCAGGGGTTGCATTTTTATGCTGCTGGTCACCATGCGACCGAACGCGGCGGCATTCGCGCATTAAGCGAATGGCTGAATGAAAATACCGATCTGGACGTAACCTTTATCGATATTCCTAATCCAGCGTAATAAAGAGGGACGAAAGTGCAGCGAGCGCGTTGTTATCTGTTAGGTGAAAGTGCAGTGGTTCTTGAGCTGGAACCTCCCATTACGCTGGCGACTCAGAAACGCATCTGGCGTCTGGCCCAGCGTCTGGTTGATGCCCCGAATGTGCTGGAAGCTATTCCGGGAATGAACAATATCACGGTTACCCTGCGCGACCCGAAAACGCTGGCGCTGGATGCGATTGAACGCCTGCAGCGCTGGTGGGAAGAGAGTGAGGCGCTGGAGCCGGACTCGCGCTTTATTGAAATTCCCGTGACCTATGGCGGTGAGTTCGGCCCCGATCTGGCAGAGGTCGCCCGGCACAGTGGATTAAGCGACAAGCAGGTCGTCGAACTTCATGCGTCGGTTGATTATGTGGTGTGGTTTATCGGTTTTCAGCCGGGATTTCCCTATCTCGGGAGCTTACCTGAACCGCTCCATACTCCGAGGCGTGCGGAACCGCGTCTGCTTGTTCCGGCAGGTTCTGTGGGTATTGGCGGATCCCAAACGGGGGTCTATCCGCTTTCCACGCCAGGTGGATGGCAATTGATTGGCCGTACCTCCGTTGCGTTATTTGATCCAAAACGGCAGGAGCCGATTCTGTTACGGGCTGGCGATACCGTGCGTTTTGTCCCGCAGAAGGAGGGGATATGTTAAACATCATTCGCGCTGGCATGTACACCTCAGTACAGGACGGGGGACGCCATAGTTTTCGTCAATCCGGAATCAGTCACTGTGGCGCGCTGGATAAACCGGCGCTGAACGTTGCTAACCTGCTGGTGGGTAATGATGCGAATGCCGCTGCGCTGGAAATCACACTGGGGCAGTTGGTGGTGGAATTTGAAACCGATGGCTGGTTTGCCCTGACCGGTGCGGGATGTGAAGCGCACCTGGATCGTACTCCCGTATGGAGCGGATGGCGGCTGCCGGTGAAAGCCGGGCAACGTCTGACGCTAAAACGTCCACATCACGGCATGCGCAGCTATCTGGCGGTAGCGGGCGGTTTTGATGTACCCGAAGTAATGGGCTCGCGCAGTACCGATCTCAAAGTCGGAATTGGCGGGCTGGAAGGGCGTCTGCTGCGCGATGGCGATCGGCTGCCAATTGGCGCATCGACCCGGCAATTCAGCGGGCCGCAGGGCGTAAAACAGCTGATGTGGGGCAACCATATTCGTGCGCTCCCTGGGCCTGAATACCAGGAGTTTGACGAAGTATCGCAGGCTTCTTTCTGGCGCTCCCCGTGGCAACTGAGTCCGCAAAGCAACCGTATGGGGTATCGCTTGCAGGGGCAGTCGCTGACGCGCACGACCGATCGCGAGCTATTGTCGCATGGTTTGCTCCCTGGCGTAGTGCAGGTTCCGCATAATGGTCAGCCCATCGTGCTGATGAACGATGCTCAGACGACGGGCGGCTATCCGCGTATCGCCTGTATCATCGAAGCAGATATGTATCATCTGGCGCAGATCCCGCTCGGCCAGCCGATCCATTTTGTGCAGTGTTCGCTGGAGGAAGCGCTTAAGGCGCGCCACGATCGGCAGCGTTATCTGGAACAGTTAACATGGCGACTTAACAATGAAAATTGATCTCAACGCAGACCTCGGTGAGGGATGCCCTAACGATGCAGCGCTGCTGCAACTGGTGTCATCAGCCAACATCGCCTGTGGGTTTCACGCCGGTGATGCGCAGACGATGCTTTTAAGCGTGCGCGAAGCGCTAAAAAATGGCGTAGCGATAGGCGCGCATCCGAGTTTTCCGGATCGTGAAAATTTTGGCCGTAGCGCCATGACCCTGCCTGTGGAAACGGTGTATGCGCAGATGCTGTATCAAATTGGTGCGCTGGCTGCCATCACGCGTGCGCAGGGCGGCGTAATGCGTCATGTTAAACCGCACGGTATGCTTTATAACCAGGCGGCGAAAGATCCTCAGTTGGCGGATGCTATTGCTAAAGCGGTGTATGCCTGCGATTCGTCGCTGGTTCTGGTAGGACTGGCGGGAAGCGAACTGATTCGTGCCGGAGAACGCTATGGTCTGGTAACACGTCAGGAGGTTTTTGCCGATCGGGGTTATCAGGCGGATGGCAGTCTGGTGCCGCGCAGCCAGCCGGACGCATTGATTGAGGATGAAGAGCAGGCGCTGGCGCAAACGCTAGAAATGGTGCAATCCGGCAGAGTAAAAAGCCAGAGTGGAACGTGGGCGAGCGTGACAGCCCAGACGGTATGCATTCACGGGGATGGTGAGCACGCACTCGCTTTTGCCCGTCGCTTGCGAGCCGCATTCAATGCATGCAATATTCAAATTAGCGCATAAATTTATTCATACAAAACAATAATATATTACACAACAACATATACAGGACTGAATTATGGGAGAGGTAATTTCTCTCTGGCCATTGACGGGGATCGCCGTCATCGTGGTCGGATTTCTTTTACGTTTTAACCCGGTATTGGTGGTCATTATTGCCGGGATCGTCACGGGGCTGGCGGCGCATATGCCGGTAGCCACTATCCTTGAGAAGCTGGGTGAAGGTTTTCTTAACACCCGCAACCTGCCATTTATCCTGCTGATCCCGCTGGCGGTTATTGGCCTGCTGGAACGCCACGGACTCAAAGAGCGTGCTCAGGCGTGGATTGCAAAAATCCGCAGCGCCACCAGTGGCCGTCTGCTTATTGTCTATCTGTTCATTCGCGAAGCGACCGCTGCGTTAGGGCTGACCAGTCTGGGGGGGCATCCGCAGATGGTGCGTCCGCTGCTGGCGCCGATGGCGGAAGGAGCCGCAGAGAAAAATCACGGCGAGATACCTGGGGCGGTACGCTATCGTCTGCGCGCCATGTCAGCTGCGACCGATAACGTCGGACTGTTCTTCGGTGAAGATATCTTTGTTGCCTTCGGTGCCATCATTTTTATGCACAACTTTATGTTGGAGTCTGGTGGGATCCAGACCGAACCGCTGCATATTGCCTTGTGGGGGATCCCAACGGCAATTTGTGCATTCCTGATCCACGGTACGCGTCTGTGGCGTCTGGATAGCTATTTGCAACGTGAGGTGGCGAAAGCGAATGCCGCAGCGAAAGGGGAAGCGAAATGAATTTTCAACAAAGCTATCTCTACTGGCTGGCGGGAGCGGTATTACTGATTGTGGCGCTGATGTCCTGGCAGGACAAAGCGAACCCGCGTCGCTTCACCACCGGCCTGTTTTGGGGCATATACGGCGTACTGTTTCTGCTTGGCGACTGGACATACTCGCTGTTTGGCGACAAACGCACGGTGCATATTGCCGTTGGCGTTGCGGTGGTCGTGCTGGCCCTGATCGCCGGTTTTGGCGGCGTGAAGCTGGGAAGCTACCATCAACGAACGCAGCAACAGCGCGAAGAAAGCGCCAGTCGTCTGGGTAACCGCCTGTTTTTCCCGGCGCTGGCAATTCCGGTGGTAACGGTTATTGGCGTGCTGATGTTCAACCATATTCCGGGCTTACAGGATGCGCTGTTTGGGCCGGGTAATCACGCCACTCTGGTGACGCTCTTTTCCATGACCGCAGGCTCGTTGATTGGTCTGGCGATGGCGATAAAAATGACCCATGAGCGGGTTCATCAACCGATTCAGGAGGCGCGCCGTCTGCTTGACTCCATCGGCTGGGCGTTCATCCTGCCGCAGATTTTGGCCACGCTCGGGCTGTTGTTTACGGCAGCGGGCGTAGGCAGCGGTATTTCCTGGCTGACGCAAGAATACCTGGCGGTGGATAGCCGCTTTATCGCAGTGGCGGTGTACACCCTCGGCATGGCATTGCTGACGATGGTCATGGGCAATGCGTTTGCCGCTTTCCCGATCGTGACCGCTGGAATTGGGATTCCGATCCTCGTGCTGCAGCACGGCGGCAATCCGGCAGTAATGGCGGCAATTGGTATGTTCTCTGGCTATTGCGGGACGTTAATGACGCCGATGGCGGCAAACTTTAACATTGTTCCTGCAGCGCTGCTGGAGCTGCCGGATAAAAACGCGGTGATTAAAGCGCAGGTGCCAACCGGCATACTGCTGTTGCTGGTCAACGTGTTCCTGATGTATTTCCTGATGTTCTTGTAAGGTGACAGGATGAAAACAGTACTCATCACGGGATTTGAACCCTTTGGCGGCGAGTCAGTTAACCCTTCCTGGGAAGTGGTCTCGGGCCTCGACAATGCTATCATCGGCGGATGCCGCGTCGTTGCCCGCCAACTGCCGTGCGTCTTTGGCGAGTCTCTTGCCGTACTCAATGGTGCGATTGACGCGCTGTCGCCATCACTGGTGCTGGCGGTGGGGCAGGCGGGTGGGCGCGCGGATGTCACCGTGGAGCGCGTGGCGATCAACGTTGACGATGCGCGTATTGCGGATAATCAGGGTCAACAGCCGGTAGATGTGCCGATTGTGGCCGATGGTCCGGCGGCGTGGTTTAGTTCGTTGCCGATCAAAGCGATGGTTGTTGCCATGCGCAACGCGGGAATTCCGGCTTCGGTTTCCCAGACCGCGGGCACTTTCGTGTGTAACCACGTGATGTATGGCCTGCTGCATAAACTACGTGACGTTCCGGCGGTAAAGGGAGGATTTATCCATATCCCTTATTTGCCGCAACAGGCTGCACAGCATCCCGGGGCGCCAAGTATGGCAGCGGACACGGTGCGCCGGGCGCTGGAAGTTGCGATTGCCACCGCGTTGCAGGTGGAGAGTGATATCGCAGTGACGGGCGGTGCAACACATTAAAAAAGGACAGTCTTATGCCTGAAGGCCCGGAGATCCGCCGCGCGGCGGATAACCTGGTGGCGGCAGTCAAAGGCAAACCCCTGACCGATGTCTGGTTTGCCTTTGAGCAGCTAAAACCGTATCAATCTCAACTGATTGGGCAGAGTGTTACCCAGCTTGAAACGCGGGGTAAAGCATTGCTGACCCATTTTTCTAATGGATTGACGCTGTACAGCCACAATCAGCTCTATGGCGTGTGGCGAGTGGTGGATACCGGCAAAATACCGCAGACTTCGCGGGTACTGCGTGTCAGGTTGCAAACACACGACAAAACTATTCTGCTCTATAGCGCCTCTGATATCGACATGCTGACGCCGGAACAGCTCGCTACCCACCCGTTCCTGCAACGGGTTGGGCCGGACGTCCTGGATTTACGTTTAACGCCCGATGACGTGAAAGCGCGTCTGTTATCCCCGCGTTTTCGCAATCGCCAGTTTTCTGGCCTGCTGTTGGACCAGGCGTTTCTGGCGGGATTAGGTAACTACCTGCGGGTAGAGATTCTCTGGCAGGTAGGGCTGACCGGGCAGCATAAAGCGTCGACGCTCGGAGATGAACAGTTGGATGCGCTGGCGCATGCGCTGCTTGATATTCCTCGTTTGTCCTATAACACCCGCGGGCTGGTGGATGAGAATAAACATCACGGCGCGCTGTTTCGCTTTAAGGTCTTTCACCGGGATGGTGAAGCCTGTGAGCGCTGTGGCGGAATCATCGAAAAAACGACGCTCTCTTCACGACCCTTTTACTGGTGTCCAGGATGTCAGCACTAAGCGGGATGCTTTGGCGCGTGTACTGAAATAAACCGCGCCACCGCCGGGCCAGTCAATAAAATACTGAATAGCCGCAGGGTTTGCATCGCCATGATCAGCGCCATATCGGCGTGACTCCCCGCGGCAATCACCGCAACAGAATCCACGCCGCCTGGACTGGTCGCCAGATAGGCGGTAAGAAAATCTATCTGCATGTAATGCGCCAGTCCCCAGGCCATAGCGGCGCAGATCGCCATCAGGGAAAAAATGGACAAGAGGATTTGCGGTAAGGGGCGCAACGCCATTAAAAAGATCTGCTTGTCAAAGCCCAGGCCAATTTGCCAGCCGATGGCCATATAGGCAATCGCCAGCAACCATTCAGGTAGTTCGATCACCATCACGCCACCAGCATTCAGCAATGCGCCTGCCAACATCGGTAGCAACATGACGCCAGAGGGGATACGCAATAGACGCCCGGCCGTACCGGCAACGGCGGCCAGCGCCAGGGTACTGAACAGATTGCTGCTCAGCGGCGGAAACCAGACGATTTGCTCACTGACCGTTTGGGCCTGGTCGCCCATCATCACTCGGGTGACCAGTGCCGCCGCACCAACCACCAACAGTACGCGCAGATACTGCATAAACGCCACCAGCCGGATGTCGGCACCATATTCCTGCGCCATCGCCACCATTGCCGCCGCACCGCCAGGTGACGAGCCCCATGCACCAGTGTTTCCCGGTAGGTTACTGTAGCGAACCAGTAGCCAGCCGATTACCGCGCTGCTGATAAGGGTCGCCAGCAGGATGATAATCACCATCGGCCAGTGGGCCGTAAGGGTCGTTAAGATTGAGCCAGTCAGGTTTTGGGCAATCATGCAGCCGAGAATCGCCTGCGCGCCAAGAAATGTGCAGCGGGGAGGGTGCAGTGAGATGCCGCGCATACTGAATATGATGCCGACGATCATCGAACCGAGCAGCAGCGGTCCTGGAAGGTGTATTAACAAAAAGAACAGGGAAAGAAGGAGCGATAGCAGAAACAACAGGCTCCACTGCAAAACAGGCATCCCATGCTCCTGAGTGAAATGACGGAAATCTCAGTAAATCATAGAGAAAGCATGATGAGAATAAAATAATATGCATCAAAAAAAACAGGTCGGATTCTGGCTTCAATGCCTTGTCCGACCCGGGAGAATTAATGGCTGTAAGCCGGACAGGCGCTGGCGCCATCCGGCAGACAATTAACGCTTAATATCAGACTTAAAATCGCGCTTGTCGTAGCCGGTGTACAGCTGACGCGGACGAGCGATTTTCATGCCGTCGGTGTGCATTTCGTTCCAGTGTGCAATCCAGCCCACGGTACGCGCCATGGCGAAGATAACGGTGAACATGGAGGACGGAATACCCATCGCCTTCAGGATGATGCCGGAGTAGAAATCTACGTTCGGGTAGAGTTTCTTCTCGATGAAGTACGGGTCGTTGAGCGCAATGTGTTCAAGTTCCATCGCCACTTCCAGCAGATCATCTTTGGTGCCCAGTTCTTTCAGTACTTCGTGGCAGGTTTCACGCATGACGGTGGCGCGCGGGTCATAGTTTTTATAAACACGGTGACCAAAGCCCATCAGGCGGAAGGAATCATTCTTGTCTTTCGCGCGGCGAACAAATTCCGGAATGTGTTTAACAGAGCTGATTTCTTCCAGCATTTTCAGCGCAGCTTCGTTTGCGCCGCCGTGTGCTGGTCCCCACAGGGAAGCAATACCGGCCGCGATACAGGCAAACGGGTTAGCGCCAGAAGAACCCGCGGTACGAACGGTGGAGGTTGAGGCGTTCTGTTCGTGGTCAGCGTGCAGGATTAAGATACGATCCATTGCGCGTTCCAGAATCGGATTCACTTCGTATTTTTCGCACGGCGTGGAGAACATCATGTTCAGGAAGTTACCGGCGTAGGAGAGGTCATTACGCGGGTACACGAACGGCTGCCCGATGGAATATTTGTAGCACATCGCTGCCATGGTCGGCATTTTGGACAGCAAACGGAAAGCGGCGATTTCACGGTGACGCGGATTATTCACATCCAGCGAGTCGTGGTAGAACGCAGCCAGCGCCCCGGTAACACCACACATAACGGCCATCGGGTGAGAGTCGCGGCGGAAACCGTGGAACAGGCGGGTGATCTGTTCGTGGATCATGGTATGGCGAGTGACTGTGGTTTTGAACTCGTCGTACTCCTCCTGCGTCGGTTTTTCGCCGTATAGCAGGATATAACACACTTCCAGATAGTTCGACTCGGTCGCCAACTGATCAATCGGGAAGCCGCGATGCAGCAAAATACCTTCGTCACCGTCGATGAAAGTAATTTTGGATTCGCAGGATGCGGTAGAGGTGAAACCTGGGTCAAAAGTAAACATCCCTTTTGAGCCAAGACTACGAATATCAATAACATCTTGACCGAGCGTACCTTTCAGCACATCCAGTTCAATAGCAGAGTCACCATTTAGAGTGATTTTTGCTTTAGTATCAGCCATTTACGGTCTCCTTAGCGCCTTATTGCTTAAGACTGCTGGAACTCACATTTGCCTTCGTACATCAATGAACCGTTACCAGTTTGTTATTTGGCTCGCCGCTCTGCGAAAGAGGGGATAACCTGGGTACAGAGCTATGGGCGCTTGCAGGTAAAACGGTCTTTTCATGGCGAATAAACTGCAAATCAAGAACTTAGCAATCCGAATTATTAAACCTGTCTATCACTAATAACTGTCCTGACTGTATTGGTCAATACTTCCACACTGTTACATAACTAAATGTCCGGTGAAAGAGTGACCCCATAACTTTTACGCATTATATGCTTTTTCTGGTGTCGTTTGTAACAACTTTGTTTAATGATTGTCAAATTAGATGGTTAAAAATTAAAATAATGTTGTTATCGTGACCTATGTCACTGTTCGGGATAAAACCCGACAAACTATATGTAGGTTAATTGTAATGATTTTGTGAACGTCCTATACTGCCGCCAGGTCTCCGGAATACCCTGCAATCCCGAGCCAACCAGCGTTGTAACGTGTCGTTTTAGCATCTGGAAGCAGTGTTTTATATGACGCGTAGTTATAGTAAGGACGCTGTCTGACCCGCACGCAGACCGGAGGAAGGAAATCCCGTCGTCTTTCAGGCTACAGGTGTCTTCATCTTCTGTACCCGAAGTCCAAAGGGAATAATAAGAACAGCATGTGGGCGTTATTCATGATAAGAAATGTGAAAAAACAAAGACCTGTCAATCTGGATCTACAAACGATCCGGTTCCCAATCACGGCGATAGCGTCCATTCTCCATCGCGTATCCGGAGTGATCACCTTCGTGGCGGTCGGGATTCTGTTGTGGTTATTGGGTACCAGCCTTTCCTCCCCTGAAGGTTTCCTCGCGGCGTCATCCATTATGAATAACTTCTTTGTGGAGTTAATTCTGTGGGGGATCCTGATTGCGCTGGCATATCACGCCGTAATGGGCATTCGCCATCTGTTGATGGATTTTGGCTATATCGAAGAAACCCTCGAAGCAGGGACACGTTCCGCCAAAATTTGTTTCGTTATCATTGTCGTGCTTTCACTTCTCGCAGGAGTCCTCGTATGGTAAGCAACGCCTCCGCATTAGGACGCAACGGCGTACATGACTTCATTCTGGTCCGTGCTACCGCTATCGTTCTGACGTTATACATCATCTATATGGTCGGCTTCTTCGCCACCAGCGGCGAACTGACGTTTGAAGTCTGGACCGGTTTCTTCTCATCGGCATTCACCAAAGTCTTCACCCTGCTGGCTCTTTTCTCCATCTTGATTCATGCCTGGATCGGCATGTGGCAGGTGTTGACCGACTACGTTAAACCGCTGGCCGTGCGCCTGATTCTGCAACTGGCTATCGTCGTTCGCTGGTGGTTTACGTCATTTATGGATTTGTTGTGGTGTGGGGTGTGTAATGAAACTGCCAGTCAGAGAATTTGATGCTGTTGTGATTGGTGCCGGCGGCGCAGGTATGCGCGCGGCGCTGCAAATTTCCCAGAGCGGTCAGACCTGTGCGCTGCTCTCCAAAGTGTTCCCAACCCGTTCCCATACCGTATCTGCGCAAGGTGGCATCACCGTTGCGCTCGGTAATACCCATGAAGATAACTGGGAATGGCACATGTACGACACCGTCAAAGGGTCGGACTACATTGGTGACCAGGACGCTATTGAATATATGTGTAAAACCGGTCCGGAAGCGATTCTGGAGCTGGACCACATGGGGCTGCCGTTCTCTCGCCTCGATAATGGCACAATTTATCAACGTCCGTTTGGCGGCCAGTCGAAGAATTTCGGCGGCGAGCAGGCGGCACGTACCGCGGCAGCGGCAGACCGTACCGGCCATGCGCTGTTGCACACGCTGTATCAGCAGAACCTGAAAAACCACACCACCATCTTCTCCGAGTGGTACGCGCTGGATCTGGTCAAAAATGCCGATGGCGCGATTGTTGGTTGTACCGCGCTGTGTATCGAAACCGGAGAAGTAGTTTACTTCAAAGCTCGCGCAACCGTGCTGGCGACCGGCGGTGCTGGCCGTATTTATCAGTCCACCACCAACGCCCATATCAACACCGGTGACGGCGTCGGTATGGCTATCCGCGCTGGCGTGCCGGTGCAGGATATGGAGATGTGGCAGTTCCACCCAACCGGTATCGCTGGCGCGGGTGTTCTGGTAACAGAAGGCTGTCGTGGTGAAGGTGGCTACCTGCTGAACAAACACGGTGAGCGCTTCATGGAGCGTTATGCCCCGAATGCGAAAGACCTGGCGGGTCGTGACGTGGTGGCGCGTTCCATCATGATCGAAATCCGCGAAGGTCGCGGCTGCGACGGTCCGTGGGGGCCGCACGCCAAACTGAAACTCGACCACCTGGGTAAAGAAGTGCTGGAGTCCCGTCTGCCGGGTATTCTCGAACTGTCCCGTACCTTTGCTCACGTTGACCCGGTGAAAGAGCCGATCCCGGTTATCCCAACCTGCCACTATATGATGGGCGGTATTCCGACCAAAGTCACCGGCCAGGCGCTGACCGTGAATGAGCAGGGCGAAGATGTGGTGATCCCTGGGCTGTTTGCCGTCGGTGAAATCGCCTGCGTATCGGTTCACGGTGCTAACCGTTTGGGCGGCAACTCACTGCTTGACCTGGTGGTATTTGGTCGTGCCGTGGGCCTGCATCTGCAGGAATCTATTGCAGAGCAGGGTGACCTGCTGGATGCAACCGAAGATGAAATCGACGCTTCTCTGGCGCGTCTGAATCGCTGGAACGGTAACCGTAACGGTGAAGACCCGGTGGCAATTCGTAAAGCGCTGCAAGAATGTATGCAGCATAACTTCTCGGTATTCCGCGAAGGCGATGCGATGGCGAAGGGTCTGGAAGAACTGAAAGCGATTCGCGAACGCCTGAAAAATGCCCGTCTGGACGATACCTCCAGCGAGTTCAACACCCAGCGCGTTGAGTGTCTGGAGCTGGATAACCTGATGGAGACCGCGTACGCCACTGCAGTATCTGCAAACTTCCGTACCGAAAGCCGTGGCGCGCATAGCCGCTTCGACTTCCCGGAACGTGATGACGAAAACTGGCTGTGCCATTCCCTGTACCTGCCAGAGTCGGAATCCATGACGCGACGTCAAGTCAATATGGAACCGAAGCTGCGCCCGGCATTCCCGCCGAAGATTCGTACTTATTAATGCGGAGACAGGACAATGAAACTCGAGTTTTCAGTTTATCGCTATAACCCGGATGTTGACGACGCTCCGCGCATGCAGGATTACACCCTGGAGGCGGAAGAAGGGCGCGACATGATGCTGCTGGATGCGTTGATGCAGCTGAAAGAAAAAGATCCGTCGCTGTCGTTTCGTCGCTCATGCCGTGAAGGGGTCTGCGGCTCCGACGGTCTGAACATGAACGGCAAAAATGGACTGGCCTGTATCACACCTATTTCTGCGCTGAATCAGCCGGGCAAGAAAATTGTCATTCGCCCGCTGCCAGGTTTACCGGTTGTGCGCGATTTGGTGGTAGACATGGGGCAATTCTACGCACAGTATGAGAAGATTAAGCCTTACTTGTTGAATAATGGGAAAAATCCTCCGGCTCGTGAGCATTTACAAATGCCAGAGCAGCGTGAGAAGCTCGATGGGCTGTATGAATGTATTTTGTGTGCATGCTGCTCAACGTCCTGCCCATCATTCTGGTGGAACCCGGACAAGTTTATTGGCCCGGCAGGCCTGTTGGCCGCGTATCGCTTCTTAATTGATAGCCGCGATACCGAGACCGACAGCCGTCTGGAAGGTTTAAGTGACGCTTTCAGCGTATTCCGCTGTCATAGCATCATGAACTGCGTCAGCGTATGTCCTAAAGGGCTGAACCCGACGCGCGCCATCGGTCATATTAAGTCGATGCTGCTCAAACGTAGTGCATAAGTAGTTGTAGTTGCCGGGGAAGAAATTCCCCGGCCGTGCAGGGAAACCTCTAAAAACTGCCACATTGATAGCAATAATCGCAGCCTGAACGACGACGATTATTAGACAGTTTTTAAAGGTTCCTTAGCGGACGCAGACGACACGACAGTCCGCAACAAGTGAACCCCGGCACGCACATCGGTGTGCGTGGTAGTATCCACGGCGAAATAAGCATACAAATGCTTAAGGGATCACGATGCAGAACAGCGCTTTGAAAGCCTGGTTGGACTCTTCTTACCTCTCTGGTTCTAACCAGAGCTGGATAGAACAGCTCTATGAAGACTTCTTAACCGACCCTGACTCGGTAGATGCTAACTGGCGTTCGACGTTCCAGCAGTTACCTGGTACCGGAGTCAAACCGGATCAACTCCACTCAAAAACACGTGATTATTTCCGTCGACAGGCGTTGATTACCCCACGTTACTCTTCTTCTATTTCCGACCCTGATGCCAATGTGAAGCAGGTTAAAGTCCTGCAGCTCATTAACGCCTATCGTTTCCGCGGTCATCAGCATGCGAATCTCGATCCGCTGGGACTGTGGCAGCAAGAAAATGTGGCCGATCTGGATCCCTCCTTCCACGATCTGACCGATGCGGATTTCCAGGAAAGCTTTAACGTGGGTTCTTTTGCCGGTGGCAAAGACACGATGAAGCTGAGCGACCTGGTTGTCGCGCTGAAACAAACCTACTGCGGCCCGATTGGCGCCGAGTATATGCACATCACCAGCACCGAAGAAAAACGCTGGCTTCAGCAGCGTATCGAGTCTGGTCGTACTGCGTTCAGTAGTGAAGAGAAGAAACGCTTCCTCAGCGAACTGACCGCAGCGGAAGGTCTGGAACGCTACCTGGGCGCGAAATTCCCGGGCGCGAAACGCTTCTCGCTGGAAGGCGGTGATGCGTTAATCCCAATGCTCAAAGAGATGATCCGCCACGCCGGTAACAGCGGTACCCGTGAAGTGGTACTGGGTATGGCGCACCGTGGTCGTCTGAACGTCCTGGTTAACGTGCTGGGTAAAAAGCCGCAGGATCTATTCGACGAATTTGCGGGCAAACATAAAGAACACCTCGGCACCGGTGATGTGAAGTACCACATGGGCTTCTCATCGGATATTGAAACCGAAGGCGGTCTGGTGCATCTGGCGCTGGCGTTTAACCCGTCGCACCTGGAAATCGTTAGCCCGGTGGTTATCGGTTCCGTACGTGCACGTTTGGATCGTCTGGACGAGCCGAGCAGCAATAAAGTGCTGCCAATCACTATTCATGGTGATGCGGCAGTAACCGGGCAAGGCGTGGTTCAGGAAACCCTGAACATGTCGAAAGCGCGTGGTTACGAAGTGGGCGGTACCGTTCGCATCGTTATCAACAACCAGGTGGGCTTCACCACCTCTAACCCGCTGGATGCACGTTCTACACCGTACTGCACCGACATCGGTAAGATGGTTCAGGCGCCGATTTTCCACGTGAACGCGGATGACCCGGAAGCGGTCGCTTTCGTAACGCGTCTGGCACTGGATTTCCGTAATACCTTTAAACGCGATGTCTTCATCGATCTGGTGTGCTACCGCCGTCACGGCCACAACGAAGCCGACGAGCCAAGCGCAACCCAGCCGCTGATGTATCAGAAAATCAAAAAGCATCCGACTCCGCGCAAAATCTACGCTGACAAGCTGGAAGCGGACAACGTCGCTACGCTGGAAGATGCGACCGAAATGGTCAATCTGTATCGTGACGCGCTGGACGCAGGCGAATGCGTGGTGAAAGAGTGGCGTCCAATGAATATGCACTCCTTCACCTGGTCACCGTACCTCAACCACGAATGGGATGAAAACTACCCGAACAAAGTTGAGATGAAGCGTCTGCAGGAGCTGGCAAAACGCATCAGCACCGTGCCTGAAGCGGTGGAAATGCAGTCGCGTGTTGCCAAAATTTACGGCGACCGTCAGGCCATGGCCGCAGGCGAGAAGCTGTTCGACTGGGGTGGCGCAGAGAATCTGGCTTACGCCACGCTGGTTGATGAAGGCATTCCGGTACGTCTGTCGGGTGAAGACTCTGGCCGCGGAACCTTCTTCCACCGTCATGCGGTGATTCATAACCAGGCGAATGGTTCAACGTACACTCCGCTGCAGCATGTGCATAACGGCCAGGGCACGTTCCGCGTATGGGACTCCGTGCTGTCTGAAGAAGCGGTGCTGGCATTCGAGTACGGTTATGCCACGGCAGAACCGCGCACCCTGACTATCTGGGAAGCGCAGTTCGGTGACTTCGCCAACGGTGCGCAGGTGGTTATCGACCAGTTCATCTCTTCCGGCGAGCAGAAATGGGGCCGTATGTGCGGTCTGGTTATGCTGCTGCCACACGGCTATGAAGGTCAGGGTCCGGAGCACTCCTCCGCGCGTCTGGAACGTTATCTGCAACTTTGCGCTGAGCAAAACATGCAGGTTTGCGTCCCGTCTACCCCGGCACAGGTTTACCACATGCTGCGTCGTCAGGCGCTGCGCGGAATGCGTCGTCCGCTGGTAGTGATGTCACCGAAGTCGCTGCTGCGTCATCCGCTGGCGGTGTCCACGCTGGACGAACTGGCAAATGGCACCTTCCTGCCAGCCATTGGCGAAGTAGATGAACTTGATCCTAAAGGCGTGAAGCGTGTCGTGATGTGTTCTGGTAAGGTTTATTACGACCTGCTGGAGCAACGCCGCAAGAACGACCAAAAAGATGTCGCCATTGTGCGTATCGAACAGCTCTATCCGTTCCCGCATAAAGCGGTGCAGGAAGCGCTGAAACCGTTTGCTCATGTACATGATTTTGTCTGGTGCCAGGAAGAGCCGCTCAACCAGGGCGCATGGTACTGCAGCCAGCATCATTTCCGTGAAGTAATTCCATTTGGGTCAGCTCTGCGTTATGCAGGTCGCCCGGCCTCTGCCTCTCCGGCAGTAGGATATATGTCCGTTCACCAGAAGCAGCAACAAGATCTGGTTAATGACGCGCTGAACGTCGATTAAATAAAGGATAAATAATGAGTAGCGTAGATATTCTTGTTCCCGACCTGCCTGAATCCGTAGCGGATGCAACGGTTGCAACCTGGCACAAAAAACCGGGCGATGCAGTACGTCGTGATGAAGTACTGGTAGAAATCGAAACTGACAAAGTGGTACTGGAAGTACCGGCATCAGCGGACGGTATTCTTGATGCGGTTCTGGAAGATGAAGGGACAACCGTCACTTCTCGCCAGATCCTCGGTCGCCTGCGTGAAGGCAACAGCTCTGGCAAAGAGACCAGCGCCAAGTCTGAAGAGAAAGATTCTACTCCGGCACAACGCCAGCAGGCGTCTCTTGCTGAACAGAACAACGATGCCCTGAGCCCGGCGATCCGTCGCCTGCTGGGTGAGCATAACCTCGAAGCCAGCGCCATCAATGGCACCGGCGTCGGTGGTCGTATCACGCGTGAAGATGTTGAAAAGCATCTGGCCAAAGCACCGGCTGCGAAAGCAGAAGCCAAAGCGCCGGCCGCCGCGCCTGCACCACAGGCTCAACTGGGCGCTCGTGGCGAAAAACGTGTTCCGATGACCCGTCTACGCAAACGCGTAGCTGAGCGTCTGCTGGAAGCGAAAAACTCCACCGCCATGCTGACCACGTTCAACGAAGTCAACATGAAGCCAATCATGGATCTGCGTAAGCAGTACGGTGACGCGTTCGAGAAACGTCACGGTATCCGTCTGGGCTTTATGTCTTTCTACGTGAAAGCGGTTGTTGAAGCGCTGAAACGCTATCCGGAAGTGAACGCGTCCATCGACGGCGATGACGTGGTGTACCACAACTACTTTGATGTCAGCATGGCGGTCTCCACGCCGCGTGGCCTGGTCACGCCGGTCCTGCGTGATGTGGATCTGCTGGGTATGGCTGACATCGAGAAAAATATTAAAGAGCTGGCAGTTAAAGGTCGCGACGGCAAGCTGACGGTCGACGATCTGACGGGCGGTAACTTCACCATCACTAACGGTGGCGTGTTCGGTTCCCTGATGTCTACCCCGATCATCAACCCACCGCAGAGCGCCATCCTGGGTATGCATGCTATCAAAGATCGTCCGATGGCCGTAGACGGTAAGGTTGAAATCCTGCCGATGATGTATCTGGCGCTGTCTTATGACCACCGTTTGATCGATGGTCGTGAGTCAGTAGGCTTCCTGGTAACCATTAAAGAGTTGCTGGAAGATCCGACGCGTCTGCTGCTGGACGTGTAGTAAATAAGAGTATCACCTGCCCCGTAGGTCTGGAGGCTTATCAGGCCTACGGGTAAAAGATAACGATTACCTGAAGGATGGACAGAACACATGAACTTACATGAATATCAGGCAAAACAACTTTTTGCCCGCTATGGCTTACCGGCACCGGTGGGTTATGCCTGTACTACTCCGCGTGAAGCTGAAGAAGCTGCATCTAAAATCGGCGCAGGCCCGTGGGTAGTGAAATGTCAGGTTCACGCTGGTGGCCGTGGTAAAGCGGGCGGTGTGAAGGTTGTGAACAGCAAAGAAGACATTCGCGCTTTTGCTGAACACTGGCTGGGTAAACGTCTGGTCACTTACCAGACAGACGCCCATGGTCAACCGGTAAATCAGATTCTGGTTGAAGCAGCGACCGACATTGGTAAAGAACTTTACCTCGGCGCAGTTGTTGACCGTAGTTCCCGTCGCGTGGTCTTCATGGCCTCTACCGAAGGCGGCGTGGAAATTGAAAAAGTGGCGGAAGAAACGCCGCACCTGATCCACAAAGTAGCGCTCGATCCGCTGGCCGGTCCGATGCCTTATCAGGGTCGTGAACTGGCGTTCAAACTGGGTCTGGAAGGTAAACAGGTTCAGCAGTTCACCAAGATCTTCATGGGTCTGGCGACTATCTTCCTTGAGCGCGATCTGGCGCTGATCGAAATCAACCCGCTGGTGGTGACCAAGCAGGGTGATCTGATCTGCCTCGACGGCAAACTGGGCGCTGACGGCAACGCGCTGTTCCGCCAGGCTGACCTGCGTGAAATGCGCGACCAGTCTCAGGAAGATCCGCGTGAAGCACAGGCTGCACAGTGGGAACTGAACTACGTCGCTCTGGACGGCAACATCGGTTGTATGGTTAACGGCGCGGGCCTGGCAATGGGCACCATGGACATCGTTAAACTGCACGGCGGCGAACCGGCTAACTTCCTCGACGTTGGCGGCGGTGCGACCAAAGAACGTGTAACCGAAGCGTTCAAAATTATCCTCTCTGACGACAATGTTAAAGCCGTACTGGTTAACATCTTCGGCGGTATCGTACGCTGCGACCTGATCGCGGACGGTATCATCGGCGCGGTAGCAGAAGTGGGCGTTAACGTTCCGGTCGTGGTACGTCTTGAAGGTAACAACGCTGAACTCGGCGCGAAAAAATTGGCTGATAGCGGCCTGAATATTATTGCAGCGAAAAGTCTGACGGATGCAGCTCAGCAGGTTGTTGCCGCAGTGGAGGGGAAATAATGTCAGTTTTAATTAATAAAGATACCAAGGTTATCTGCCAGGGCTTCACCGGTAGCCAGGGGACATTCCACTCTGAACAAGCGATTGCTTACGGTACGCAAATGGTCGGCGGCGTTACGCCGGGCAAAGGCGGCACCACGCATCTGGGTCTGCCGGTGTTCAACACCGTACGTGAAGCAGTAGAAGCGACCGGCGCAACCGCCACCGTTATCTACGTTCCGGCTCCGTTCTGCAAAGACTCCATCCTGGAAGCTATCGATGCAGGCATCAAGCTTATCATCACCATCACCGAAGGTATCCCAACGCTGGATATGCTGACCGTGAAAGTGAAGCTGGATGAAGCTGGCGTACGCATGATCGGCCCGAACTGCCCAGGTGTTATCACCCCTGGCGAATGCAAAATCGGCATCATGCCGGGCCATATTCACAAGCCTGGTAAAGTCGGTATCGTTTCTCGTTCCGGTACGCTGACCTATGAAGCGGTTAAGCAGACCACCGACTATGGTTTTGGTCAGTCTACCTGTGTGGGTATCGGCGGCGACCCGATCCCAGGCTCTAACTTCATCGATATCCTGAAGCTGTTCCAGGAAGATCCGCAGACTGAAGCGATCGTCATGATCGGTGAGATCGGCGGTAGCGCGGAAGAAGAAGCGGCGGCGTACATTAAAGATCATGTGACCAAGCCGGTTGTGGGTTACATCGCGGGTGTGACTGCGCCGAAAGGTAAACGTATGGGTCATGCTGGTGCGATCATCGCAGGTGGTAAAGGTACGGCGGATGAGAAATTCGCTGCGCTGGAAGCCGCTGGCGTGAAAACCGTTCGTAGCCTGGCCGATATCGGCGAAGCGCTGAAAACAGTGATTAAGTAAGAAAAAAAACAGCCCTGACTCTCTGCATAGTCAAGGTCTGGTCCCGTTTCGACATGGTTGGCCATCTGATGATGGCCTTTTTTAATGGCGTCGTTTTGCCACCAGCGTAAATTTATAATCGTCGCTTTTGAAGGTGTTGCGGCTGTATTCAAAAACACGACCATCGAGCAGAAACCCGCGAGAGATTTTCTCCAGCACTGGTTTCCCCTGCGGCATGCCCAGCATTTCTACAGTATCCTCATCCGGAATAACCGGGATCAGTTCCTGCTCGCTGCGATCGATAACCATCTTTTTGATCTGTTCTATATAGTGATATTTAGAATTTTCCATCACCTCCCAGGTGAGATCGGGAAAGAGGGCGAGCGGCATCCATGTCTCTTCGAGGGTAACGGCTTTCTGCTTAATAAAACGAACTCGTTTTACATGCCAGACTTTATCTTCAGCCGCCAGCTGTAGCCACTCGGCCAACATCTCTCCTGCTGGAATGACCTCAAAGACCTTCACTTCGCTGTGCGTTTCAACCTGACGGTCGGCAAGCTTCTCATAAAAACTGGTGAGCTGATAAATGTCGTAATTGACGCGCTCCTCTTTCACATACCAACCGCTGCCCTGAATGCTCTCGATAATATTCTGTTCCGTTAGCAGCTTGAGTGCTTGCCTGATGGTCACGCGGCTGACCTCGAAACGGCTCTGTAGCGTAGATTCTGTGGGAAGTGCATCACCTGGTTTTAATTCACCTTTTGCAACTTGTTCGCGCAGAACGTCGGCTATCTGGCGGTACATCGGTTTTTTGCTCATCTCTTTTCGCTTTTGTCGGCAATAAAGTCAGATATTCAAGACAAATTATGCGTACATTTTATCAATAGTAAATAATACAAATTAAATACAAATATTGTCTCGTTAGTGAAATTGATCACGTAAAGGTATTGTTTTGTCTGCGACAATCGCGGCACATAATAATGACAATCCTCTGAGGACCATGATGAATTTGACAATACTGTCCCACCCTCGCGCAGTCTGTGTGCAGGCGAGATTTACCGATCGTGACGATGCCATTCGCCAACTTACGCAGCGGCTGACCGAATTAGGCAAAATCACCGATGCCGACGCTTATCTGGCGGAAGTTTTTCACCGCGAATCGCTGGGACCTACGGCGCTTGGCGAAGGATTGGCGGTACCGCACGGTAAATCGTCGGCCGTGAAAGAGGCGGCTTTCGCGGTGGCGACGCTGAGTGAACCGATGGACTGGGAAGGTATTGATGGCCCGGAGTCTGTTGAACTTATTTTTTTACTGGCGATCCCGCCAGATGAAGCCGGTTCAACTCATATCCAAATCCTGACCGAACTGACCACCTGCCTTGCGGATGAGGATCTGCGTGCTCGCGTGATGGCGGCGACCAGCGCCGAAGCGGTGCTGGCGGCATTAGTGGTCGAAACACCGCCGCAGGCCGCAGTGGCGACGGCGGATGCGCCAACGATTGTTTGCGTTACCGCATGTCCGGCGGGCATTGCGCATACCTATATGGCGGCTGAGTATCTGGAGAAAGCCGGTCGGCAAATGGGCGTTAACGTGGTGGTGGAAAAACAGGGTGCCAATGGCATTGAAGACCGCTTAACGGCTCAACAACTGAATGATGCGCGCGCCTGCATTTTCGCCGCAGAGGTCGCTATTAAAGAAAGTGAACGTTTCAACGGTATCCCGGCGATCTCCGTTCCGGTTGCCGAACCGTTGCGCCACGCAAAAGCGCTGATTGAACAGGCGTTAGCGCTGGAGCCTCTGCAAAGCCAGCGTGTTTCTCAGCCACAGACAGAGGTGAAAAAGGGGCTGAAAACTGACCTGAAACAAGCACTGCTGAGCGGAATTTCGTTTGCCGTGCCGTTAATCGTCGCCGGAGGGACGGTACTGGCGGTGGCGGTATTGATTGCACAGATTTTCGGCCTACAGGATGTGTACAGCTTAGAGAAATCCTGGCTGTGGATGTATCGCCAACTCGGCGGCGGGATGCTGGGCACGCTGATGGTTCCGGTACTGTCGGCCTATACCGCTTATTCGCTGGCGGATAAACCAGCGCTGGCTCCAGGCTTTGCGGCGGGTCTGGCGGCGAACTTAATCGGCTCGGGTTTTCTTGGCGGTGTTGCCGGTGGCCTGATTGCCGGTTATCTCATGCGTTGGGTGAAACAGCATCTGCGTTTAAGCAGCAAATTCAATGGCTTTTTAACGTTCTACCTCTATCCGGTGATTGGCACGTTGGGCGCGGGTAGCCTGATGTTGTTTGTGATTGGCGAGCCTGTCGCCTGGATCAATACCTCGCTGACGGCCTGGCTAAATGGGTTATCAGGCACCAACGCGCTACTGCTCGGTATGATCCTGGGCTTTATGTGTTCGTTTGATCTTGGCGGTCCGGTCAATAAAGCGGCATATGCATTTTGTCTGGGCGCGATGGCCAACGGCGTATTCGGTCCCTACGCCATTTTCGCTTCGGTAAAAATGGTTTCTGCTTTTACCGTCACCGCCTCAACCATGCTGGCGCCACGCCTGTTCAAACAGTTTGAGATTGAGACCGGTAAATCCACCTGGCTGCTCGGCCTTGCCGGGATTACCGAAGGCGCGATTCCGCTGGCGATTGAGGACCCGATTCGGGTGATTGGCTCTTTAGTGATGGGGTCGATGGCGACCGGAGCCATCGTTGGGGCCATGGGGATTGGGCTTTCGACCCCAGGTGCCGGGATTTTCTCGCTCTTTTTACTTATCCCCACAGACCTAAGCGCGGTGATGGCCGCCGCGGGCTGGTTTGGCGCCGCGCTGATTGGGACGATTATCTCCACGGCGATTTTACTGCTCTGGCGGCGTCAAGCGGTTAAACAGGGGAAATACGTCACCGATAGCGTGATGCCGTAAGCACTTACTCAACAGGAAATGACGATGAAAGCAGTATCTCGCGTTCACATTACGCCGCATATGCACTGGGACCGTGAGTGGTACTTCACCACCGAAGAGTCGCGTATTTTGCTGGTTAACAATATGGAAGAGATCCTGACTCGCCTTGAGCAGGATGCAGAGTACAAATATTACGTGCTGGATGGTCAAACGGCGGTGCTGGAAGACTATTTTGCGGTGAAACCTGAAAACCGGCAGCGGGTTAAAGCGCTGGTGCAGGCCGGGAAGCTTATTATCGGCCCCTGGTACACGCAAACGGATACGACCCTCGTTTCCGGTGAGTCAATTGTCCGCAATCTGATGTACGGCATCCGCGATTGTATGGCCTTTGGCGAACCGATGAAGATAGGTTATCTACCTGATTCATTTGGGATGTCCGGGCAGATGCCGCATATTTATAATGGTTTTGGTATCAACCGGGCTCTGTTCTGGCGTGGGTGCTCTGAACGTCATGGCACCGATAAAACCGAATTTTTATGGCAAAGCGCTGACGGTAGCCAGGTGACGACACAGGTATTGCCGCTGGGCTATGCGATTGGTAAGTACTTACCCGAGGATGAGGCCGGGCTGCGTAAGCGACTTGACGGCTACTTCGAGGTGCTGGAGAACGCCTCGGTGACTAAAGAAATCCTATTACCCAACGGGCATGACCAGATGCCGTTACAGCAAAACATCTTTGCGGTGATGGATAAACTGCGTGAAATCTACCCGCAGCGAAAATTTGTCATGAGCCGCTTCGAGGAGATTTTTGCTCATATCGAAGCGCATCGGGAGACGTTGGCTACCCTGCACGGCGAGTTTATCGACGGTAAATATATGCGCGTGCATCGTACGATTGGCTCCACACGAATGGATATCAAAATTATCCATGCACGTATTGAGAATAAAATCGTTAACCTGCTGGAACCGCTCGCCACGCTGGCCTGGAGTTTAGGTTTTGAATATCACCACGGTCTGCTGGAGAAAATGTGGAAAGAGATTTTAAAGAATCATGCCCACGACAGCATCGGCTGTTGCTGTAGCGATAAAGTGCATCGTGAAATCGTTTCACGCTTCGTGCTGGCCGAAGATATGGCCGACAATTTGATTCGTTTTTACCTGCGTAAAATCACTGACAACATGGCGCACAGTGAAGAAGACAAGCTGGTGATGTTCAACCTGATGCCCTGGCCGCGTGAGGCGGTGATCAATACGACCGTACGTCTTCGCGCCAGCCAGTTCCGCCTGCTTGATGGAAGTGGAAATGAAATCCCTTATTTTATTCGTGGCGTGCGCGAGCTTGATCCTGGTCTTATCGACCGGCAAATCGTCCATTACGGCAACTACGAGCCGTTTATGGAGTTTGATATTCAGCTCAACCAGATTCTACCTTCGATGGGGTACTGCACGCTGTATATCGAACCGCATGTTGCTGGCCGTCAGGCGATACCCGCTCCGGCGACCCAGGCACTGTTGGAGAACGCGTTCTGGCTGATCGATCTCAATGACGATGGAACGCTACAGCTACGCGATAAGGATTCAGGGATTGTTTATCAACGCGTACTGGAGATTGAAGAAAGCGCCGATGACGGGGATGAGTACGATTACTCCCCCTCGCGCGAGGATTGGCGCCTCACGTCTGCGGGCGTTGCGTTTGAGCATGAAATTATCCGCGAGGGATGGCAAGACCGGGCAATCATTCGCTATCGGATGGCGGTTCCGGCGGATCTGGAGGCGCGCGCGTCACGTCAGTGCAATGGTGAAGTTAGCATCGAAATAGGTGTTACGCTGAGCCATAACAGCCGGCGGATTGAGGTTGATATTCGCATTGACAATCAGGCTGACGATCACCGAGTTCGGGTGCTTATCCCCACGCCATTTCACACTAATGACGTGTTGGCTGATACCCAGTTTGGTTCGCTGCTACGGCCTGTTCACGATGAAGCGATGGCCAACTGGCAGGCTGAGGGATGGAAAGAAGCGCCGGTGCCGGTCTGGAATCTGCTCAACTACGCCGCGCTGCAGGAGGGGCGTCATGGACTCGCGGTGTTTAGCGAAGGATTGCGCGAATTTGAGGTAGTGGGCGAGGAGAGAAAAACGTTTGCTCTGACGCTGCTCCGTGGCGTCGGCTTACTCGGCAAAGAGGATCTCTTATTGCGTCCCGGCAGGCCGTCAGGCATAAAAATGGCGGTACCGGATTCCCAGATGCGGGGCGTGCTGCACGGGCGCTTTTGCCTGTTTAGTTATAGCGGGACGCCGCTTAACGTTGGTCTGGCTCAGCAGGCGCGTGCCTGGCTGACGCCCGTCCAGTGTTATAACAAAATCCCGTGGGATGCGATGAAGCTCAACAAAGCAGCGTTTACTGTTCCCGATAGCTACAGCCTGTTGAGTATGTCACCGGTTGGCTGTCAGCTTAGCGCGCTAAAAAAAGCAGAGGACAGAGATGAAATCATCCTGCGTTTATTTAATCCCTCTGACAGCGTCAGCTGCGATGCCGCCGTGTCGTTTAGCCAAAGCGTAATGCGTTGCCGCGAAACCGGTATGGATGAAATACCCGCTGGCGAGCAGAGCGATACGAAGGGAATTAACGGCGTGTTTCGGCCAGGGCAGTCGCGGACGTTTAGTCTGAAACTGGCCTGAAAGAAGTGATGAGTCAGCGCCAGCAATCTTATGCTGGCGCTGACCGGCCGCTATCAGGATGATGCCAGTGTTTTCAACCAGCGAATTCCGCTTTCCGGCGAGGTCATTACCGGCACCGGCGGGGAAGGGAGCTGCTGTAAAACGCGCGCCATCGAGGCCTGCGCCAGCATCACAACATCTGCCTGGGTAAAGGCGCTCTGTAACCCTTCACTGACGATACGGTCATGAGTATCCATGTCTCCCGCCAGCAGCGCGTGGAATGCCTCCTCCATTAATATAGGCGTGATGGTTCGCGATTTACCGCTCTGCTGCACTTTGCGCTGTACGTAATCCAGCGTTGGCTTCAGCGTGGTTGCCACGGTCGCCAGTACGGCGATCCGCTCACCTTTTTCAATCGCCTCTTCCACCATTGCGCAATCAATGCGTGCGAGCTGAAGTGGGGTCATAAACTGGCATTGCTCCACCGCAGTACCAATTGAGGAGCAGGCGGTAATAAAGATATCGCAGTCCGCCTTTTCGGCAATATGTACATAATCGGCGATGCGGGCGGCAATATTGGGCGTCACGCCCTGGGCCTTCATTACCTGCTTGATCATGGATTCTTCCACCAGGTGCATGACTTCAACATCCGGCATGATGTCGGCAATCAGCTGTTGCATCATCGTAAGCGTGGCGGCACTGGTATGCAGCATGGCGACCTTTTTCATTGGGCAATCTCCTTAAGTAACGTTTCCGCGACGGCCAGCGCCGCATCATGATCTTCCTGCGCGGATAAACCGCCTACCGCGACGGCCCCAAGGCATTTTCCTTGGTGCAGAATCGGGATCCCGCCCGGCAGCGCCGTAAACAGCGGGTCGGCAAAATAACCGATATCCAGTTGCTCTTTCTGCAGTCGCTGTAAAAATGCCTGCGTGGTACAGCCCAGGCGGCTACTGGTGCGTGCTTTGCGCTGGGTTAACTCGATGGTTAACAGTTTGGCGTTATCCATCCGCGCAAAGCTGAGTAGTTCGCCATTGGCATCGCATACGGCCACGCTTAACGGGCGTTTTGCGTAACATGTTTCGGCGAGTTCGAGCGCAGAGGCCACGGCGCGCAGGGCATGCCCCAGAGTGAGAGTTGTCATTGTGATTATCCTTTTGACAGATTTTCGCAAGCGGGTTGAACGGGATCTTTGGCTGCGGCTGCCTGCGCCTGTCTGGCGTCTTTCTTGCGCCAGTAGTTCGCGAGCAGCGAGCCGCTGACGTTGCCAAGCGGAGTCATCACCGCCGAGGCCAGGCCAACCGTTGCCAGTTTGCCCATCGCTGCGGCAAGCCCGGACGCCATGCCGCCATTTTGCAGGCCGACTTCAAAGGCTACGGTGCGGGCAGACTGTACGTCCATGCGGAAGATCCAGCGGCTCATCAGATAGCCAATCAGGAAGCCGCCGAGGTTATGCATCAACATGGCGAAGCAGAGCAGGAAGCCGACCTGCACCAGGTTCTCGCGCCCGGCTGCGGCTGCGGTGGTCGTAAAGAAAATGATCCCCATCATTGAGATGGTCGGCATGATTTTCTTCACGCCCGCCACGCGGCCATACAGCCAGTTGTAGAACAATGCCCAGACGAGACCGCCTGCCACGAAGTTGAGCACCACCGCGTACATTTGCGCGTCGGCGCTGGCGTGACCAAACAGTGCGTCCCAGCCGCCAGCAATCATATACAGCAGCCAAAGAGCGCCGATCCCGGCCAGCATCTGGACGACACGGCGTCCGCGCACGCCCGCATAGGTTTTCAGATAGTCATGCAGAATTGCCGCGCCGATGGGGATCAATACGATTTTCACCACATCCATTACCATCGCGGTGAGCTGGATATCGATCATCGACCCCGCCAGCAGATTAACCCACAGCGGCGTCATCACCGTCGCCGCCAGCGTTGAGACTGCGGCGATCGAGACCGCCAGCGCCAGGTTGGCGTTCGCGATATAGACCATGACGGTAGAGGAGAGTCCGCTTGGGCAGGCGCCAATCAGCAGAATCCCGACCGCCACCTCAGGCGGAAAGTTAAAGATAAGCGTAATGCTCAGGCCGAGCAGAGGCATGATGACGAAGTGGCAGAAGGTGCCAATAAACACCGCCCACGGCATTTTGGCGACGTCAATAAAATCCTGGATCGTTAGCTTAGTGCCCATGCTAAACATGGTGGCCTGAATGACGAGAAACACGATCCATTTATGGGTGATATTGAAACCGCCCCAGACGATCAGATCCGTAGACCAGGTCATGGCGGCGACAAACCCGGCGATGATCCATAGCGTAAACTGATAGCTGCGTAGACCCGGCCAGTAGCCTGCTCCGGCGGCGAATCCGGCGGTGAACATCACCAGCCCTGGCTGCCAGAGCGCCGCGGACTGGATTAGCGCACCGATAATCGCCAGCGCCGCGCCCGCAACGCTGACGCCGAGTCCGGTTTTGTGAATAACAGTGGTCATAGTCATGTTGAAATGTCCTTGCTGTTGTTATTGCTGCCGGGATGGAATAGATAACATGTGCCGCGCAATTTCTGGCGTGGCGACTTTTTTATCCATGCTGCGAATGAGCGTGGCGAGTTTGGCAACCTGCTGGTAATTATGCTGTGCTTTTTCTTCAGCGCTTAAATAATAGCTATCCTCAAAGCCGATTCGTACTTCACTGGCCCCCATGCCGACGGCGGCGGCAATAATATCGAAGTTCTTTCTGCCAAAATGAGTAATACCCCATAAGGCATCGCGCGGGATCATGCTACGCAGAGCAATTAAAGCGTCAATGGTTGCTGGCGTACTGCCGCGATGGCCGAGGACGATATTAAAGAGCATGGGTTTTTGGAATTTTATTTTATCTTCAAGGTTCAGGATGTTATTAATCATGCCAATTTCAAAAACTTCAAACTCGGGAATAATATTGCGCTCAACTATTTTCCGGGAGCAATATTCCACGTCCGGACCGGGATTAAAGTACACCGCATCTCCGAGGTTGACGGAACCGACGTTCAGCGAAGCCATCTCTACGCCGGGGCAGGAGAGTGGCGCGCAGCGTTCGGCGATGGACATTGAAGAGACGCCGCCGGTAGACGCCTGAATAATCAGGTCTGAATGGCGCATGACGTTATCAATGGTCGCCTGAAAATCGGTGGTATCCGGCGTCAGGCGACCCTGTTTATCGCGAACGTGTAAATGCACGATGGACGCGCCATGCTCTACGCTGGCGAGTATTTCCTGCGCCAGTTCTGCGGGTATAACTCTGGGGCAATCCGCGGCAACGGGTGCCAGCGAAATAATAACAGTATCCGACATATTTTCCTCCGGTACAGAGATATTTAAATTATAGGTAAGGCTTTATCCAGTTTAATGAGTCGGGCCCTGATGTTGATGGTTGATATTCACAGCCAATCCAGCCCTGGTAATTCATTTTTCTAATAAAATCGAATAGCCATGTTTCATTTAATTCACCTGTTCCCGGTTCATGGCGATAGGGGACAGAAGCAATTTGAAAATGTTTAATTAAGGTGAAGTAGCGTTCAATATTTTTTGCCACATTGCCATGAATTTTCTGACAGTGGTAAATATCAAACTGTAAACCGATATTTTTCTTGCCAACCTCTTGAATAATAGATTCGGCCAACGGAAAACTGTCAATAAAATAACCGGGCATATCCTGCGAATTTAACGGTTCAATCAGCACATCGATTTCCGCTTCAGCCATCATATCGCAGGCGATACGCAGCCGGTTGGTCAGGAGAGTGCGCTGAGCGTGAAGCGTCAGATCGTCGCAGCGCGAACCGGCCATAACGTGAACCCGACGACAGCCCAGCGCCGTGGCGTAATCACGCGCCACGTTGAGGCTATGGTGAAATTCCGGGTCTCGACCGGGCTGCGCGGCCAGTCCCCGCTCACCTTGTGCCCAGTTACCCGCCGGTGCGTTCATCAGCACCACCGGCAGGGATGTTTCCCGCTGTGCAGCGTGCAAATGCGCCAGCGGGTGCTGCCAGAGAAATAGCCCTTCAACGCCGCGAAAACCAGCCGCCTGCGCCGCCGCAAATCGCGCCGCTATTGGTAAATCTGTAAACAACCAGTCGAGGTTAGCCGCTAACTTCAGCATGGCGCGCACCCTCCCGGTTATCAACCAGATGCAGCTTAACGCCCTGGCTGGCAAGAGTTTGCTGGGCGTTTTCCGGTAACCGGTTATCAGAAATAATGTCGGTTAACTGTTCCAGCCCACAGATATGGAACATGCCGTATTTGCCAAACTTACTGCTGTCGCAGACCAGCACCCGACGCCGGGAAACGGTGAGTACCGCTTCTTTAACCGAGGCTTTCCCTTCGCTCGGCGTCGACATGCCGCGTTCGGTATCCCACGATGAGGAGCTCAGAAACGCCACGTCAATATTAATGGTGCGCAGAAAACTGGCGGCGCTTTTTCCAAGGCATGAGCGGTTACGCTGATCCACCAGACCACCGGTGTGATAGAGCGTGATGTGCGGCATATCCATCAGATAGTGGCTGATGGAAAAATCGTTGGTTACTACCGTCAGATTGAAACAATGGCTGGCGGCGACCGCTTTCGCCACTTCAAACAACGACGTTCCGGCATCCAGATACAGCGTTTGTCCGGGCTCAATGAGCATGGCGGCGAGCTGGCCCATTTTACGTTTCACGTCATGATTCAACTCGGCTTTTTCCCGCCATGGCAGCTCGGATTTCAGCAGGTTATTGAGCTTCACTCCGCCGTTAATGGCGATAACTTTGCCTTCTTCTTCCAGCAACTGGATGTCGCGACGCACGGTCATATGCGACACGCTCATCAAATCTGCCAGTTCATTAAATGAGGCGGCATTTTTTTCGTGCACGTAGCGGTAGATAAAATCACGTCGTTGCTCGGGGATCATTATGTCACCTCACGCTTGCCGGGAATGTTCAAGTTCGGCCACCGCTTCTTCTGAGAGCGGAACATAGCCAAGCGGTTTTAACGTCAGCCAGATGCGGGCGCTGTCTTCCAGTTCTTCAGCGTTAAACACCGCCTCACGCAGCGAGCGACCGCTTACTACCGGCCCGTGATTGGCCAGCAGCGCGGCCGTATGGTCTGCCGCGATTTCACTCAGTGCGCTGGCAATGCCTTCATGGCCAGGTTTGAAATAGGGCAGCAGCGGTAACTGCCCGACGCGCATCACATAGTACGGTGTTAATGGCGGCAGGCAGTTTTTCGGCGTGGTGCACGGCAAGCAGGAGAGCGCGGTCAGCCATGGAGAATGCAGGTGCACGACCGCGCCGCAGGATGGCCGATGTCGATACCACGCCAGATGCATGGGCACCTCTTTTGAGGGTTTGTCGCCGCTAAGATGAACGCCGTTGGCATCCAGCCGACTTAGCGTGGCAGGATCAAGCTCGCCCAGACAAGAGTTGGTCGGGGTCACCAGATAGCCGCCATCCGGCATTTTGACGCTAAGATTGCCGGAACCGCCGCTGCTGTAACCGCGCATAAACAGGGAACGGCCATAGTGGACGAGTAGTTCGCGCAGTTGGTGTTCACTCACCGAATTCATAATGCGTACTCCTGGGCAGTAAAAAAGAAATCGTCGTCACCAAAGTTGCCTGACTTCAGCGCCAGCGCCAGACCGGAGGAAAATACCCACGGCACGCCTGGCGCAATGGCTTTGCCGACGGACAGACGCTTCACCTGCAAGGCTTCCACAACGGTGCCGGAGGTTTCTCCGCCCGCGACGATAAAGGTGTTTACACCCGCAGTTCGTAGCTTTGAACTCAGCCGGGCAAAAGCGTGTTCGATTGCCTGGCTGGCGACCTGTTCGCCGTGCTCCTGTTGAATACGTTTGAGTACGTCTGGCGGCTGGGTGGCGTATATCAGTGGCGCTAATGAGTCGCTGATATGCGTCATCGCCCAGGCGCTCAGTTCATCGGTGTAGCGTTCGGCATCAGACAGGCAGCGGGACACATCAAGCAAACGAGACGCTGCCGCGGCCTTGTAGCGATTAACCTGACGATTGCTCATTGCCGAACAGCTACCGGAGAACACCACCGTTTTGGCAGGCAGTGGAAAGGAGTCCGGCGGCATGGATTGCTGGCCTCCGCTGCAGGCGGCCAGAGCGCCGCCGAGCCCGGAGCCACCGGCTAACAGAGGGCTGGCATGGAGAGCTTGCGCCAGCGTGTTGAGATCTGCTTCATCCAGCGTATCGACGATAACGTGACGCGTACCTTCAGCCTGAAGTTGGGCCAGGGCGTAAGTGACCGCTTCCACACCTTGACGCAGGGTCGTGAGGTTGATGCAACCAACCGCGCCTGGCGTTTGCGCGCTCAGCAGGCGCGGCAGGCTGGCATCGTTCATTGGATTGAGCGGATGCTTTTCCATCCCGGATTCGTTAAGCAGTACACCGTGTACAAAAAGATGACCATGCACCACCGTGCGTCCGTTTTGCGGCAGAGCGGGGCAGTGGACGATCAGCGGAACCTGCAGGTCGTTCATCAATGCATCGCTGACCGGGCCAATATTGCCTGTTGGCGTGGAGTCAAACGTCGAACAATATTTAAAATAAATCTGGCGGACACCTGCATTTTGTTTCAGCCAGCGGGCACAGGACAGGGATTGGGTGACGGCCTGTTCTGCGGGTAATGAGCGGCTTTTCAGCGAGATGACGATAGCGTCAACCTCTTCATTCCAGCATTGCGCGGTATCGGGCATACCGGGCAGAAGCGCGACGCGCCACCCCTGCTGCGCCATAAAGCTTGCAATGTCCGTTGCGCCGGTAAAATCGTCGGCGATAACGCCTGTGGTGACGGCCATGGATCAACTCCGTTCAGATTGTTTGCTAATTGAACATATTATTCAGGAGGGCCTTTCACATTCACATGATGATTATCACAAATAAGCACATCATCGATTCACATTAAAAACGGGTAATTTATTGAAAATAATGAGGTTAGGTGTTGAGTGTTGCGAAAAGAGTTTCACAAGAGAGTGTGAAGATTCGTTAATCTTTGAGAAAGCGAAGTCGCGGTGTGCTGCAGAGTATTATCGTGGTCGCTATAATTTTCTTGCCAATTGATCATAATCATCTGCACAAATGAGATTATTTTTTGCGGTGAGCATCATTCTTTCCTGAGGCTAATTTTTGCATATTAGCGGCCTTAATATTATTAATGCCGGAGGATAACGTGCCGCTGAAAATCCAGGATGACTATTTACACCGTTTTTTCTCTATCGCAGAACTCTTCTCCCGAGCCACTGGGTTAGCCACAGTCGTCGTTGATATTAACGGTATAGCGTTGTCTAAATGTCATAATTTTAATTCGTTTTGCACATTAATGCGTGCGGATGAGCGCTATCGAGCAGGTTGCCAAAAGTGCGACAAGTACTGTGCTTTTGAGGCATTAAAACAGCTTAAACCCAGAATACTCACCTGTCATGCAGGGCTAAGTCTGTTCTCGATGCCATTAATTCATGAGGGACATCTTTACGGTTTTATTATCTGCGGGCAGGTGCGGGTAAAATATCAGGAATATAAAACTATCGCTATTGATAACATAAACTCATGGATTAATAACCCCGAGATTAAAGCAGAGTGGGGCCAGTCTGCGATGGTGGATAATAATGTACTGGTGGCGTCAGCAAATTTGTTAAGTTTTATTGTTGATAATTTTGAGAAAGAACAATTGATCTCTGAGAAGATTGAGGTTCCGGCAACCCGATACGCTCATCATTATTTCACTGAGCCTTCACGTCACGAGAAAAAACTTATGGCGGCGCTGCGTTATATTGACGAGAATTTGTATGGTGAATTGTCTTTGGAATCTGTCGCGGCTCATGTGTGCTTAAGCGCGAACTATTTCAGCCGGTTTTTCAAGAAACGCCAGGGTGTTAATTTTAAAACCTGGGTGAGTCAGAAAAAAATGCAAAAAGCAGGGGAGTTATTACACGATCCGGTTCATTCCATAGACAGTATTGCCAGGAAACTGCAATACGCGCAAACCAGTTACTTTTGCCGCGTTTTCCGGGCGGCGCATCAAACGTCGCCCCAGTCTTTTCGTCACGCCAGACTTTCGCAGTAAAGATTGTCTGGCAGCTTGATGGCTTCAGGTATAAAAGAGAGCCGATCGCTCAGGGTCACCACATCTCCGATTACAATCAGCGCCGGTGGAACAATATTAGCTTCCAGCGCCTTGCTCAATAATGAACCGAGCGTGCAGGTCAGGCGACGTTGATTTTCTCGGGTCGCGGACATAATTAGCGCGGCGGGCGTGTCTGCTGATTTCCCGCCCATCAACAGCTCTTCACAGATAAACGCCAGATTGGCGATACCCATGACGATGACCAACGTGCCGTTAAGTTTCGCCAGTTGACGCCAGTCCTGCTGCTGATTGCCTTCACGCGTGTGGCCAGTCACCACGTGAAAACCGGAGGCAAAATCGCGATGCGTCACCGGGATACCGGCATAGGTCAGGCCGCCAATCGTAGAACTAATACCCGGTACAACTTCAAAAGGGATGCCCATTTCAACCAGATCCTCCACTTCTTCAGCCCCACGGCCAAAGACATACGGATCGCCACCTTTGAGGCGCACAATGTTGTGGTGTGTTTGGGCATACTGGACCAGCAGTGCGTTGATTTCATCCTGGGGAACGCAATGGAAGCCTGGATTTTTGCCGACATTGATAAGCAGGCAGTCAGGTAATGCCCATTCCAAAATTTTAGGATTGACCAGCCGATCGTAAATAATGACGTCGGCCTGTTTAATGCACATCATTGCTTTGAGGGTCAGTAATGAAATATCACCAGGACCTGCTCCAACGAGCCAGACCTTTCCGAAAGTTTTCACAATGTGTCCTTTATCACGTCTGTCAAAAAATGGCACAAACGACATCAATAAATGATTAAAAGCAGTCGTTTGCCCGTAAGTTATAACGTGAAATTATCCAGGATTAGCGCGTGGATAATATTGATTAATCTCGCAAAGTTTTTTCTGCAATAAACAAGAAGACTTGAAAAATTATTAAGAACTTATTGGCACTATTTACTTAGGTTTAACCTTATTTAAATTGTGTTTATTGTTGTGCTTGAGTATTATTGGTTAATATTTATCCGCCATCAGTGTGAGCAAATCATGGATTGGATCAATGACATCAATGGAGAAAATAAAATATAACTCTCGGTGCTTATCTGGGTGCCTTGAATTATTTTTTATAAATTAAACTATTTTTGTACGCTGCATATGGAAGAGGTTATGAGAGGAAAAATACCCAAGACGGAGTTGCTGGTAACTTTTGAAGTGGTTGCGCGTCACGAAAGTTATACCCGGGCAGCTGAAGAGTTGGCGTTAACACAAAGTGCTGTTTTCCGCCAGGTGAATGCACTGGAGGATTTTCTTAATACCGCGCTATTTAATCATGCCAAAAAACGTATTTTTTTAAATGCGGCCGGCAAACACTATTTAAGTATCGTTAAAGAAACGTTAAATAAACTCGAGCGTGATACGACCACAATAATGACCTGGCAACCGACCGTACAGGTTATTGAGCTGGCGGTAAATCCGACGTTTAGTACGCATTGGTTGATCCCCAACCTGCGCGAGTTTAACAAACTCAATCCTGATATTATTGTGAACATCCATTCGCTGGCGAATATCGGTGATTTTCTTAATCGTGAGTATGATGCGGCAATTATGCGCGAAGATTTCTACTCACCGTGGTCAGAGGTTGAGTACCTGTTTGAAGAGGAAATTCTGCCAGTTTGCAGCCGCTGCCTGCTGGCCGAACCGGAACGGAAACTGTCAGTCCACGAACTGCTGAACGAATACCCGCTGTTGCACCAGAGTACGCGAATCAAAGGCTGGCAGGAATGGTTTGCGCTGTCCAACGTCAGCAGCCCGCTGGTAAATAAAGGCCCGAGATTTGATCTGTTGTCGATGTTGATTGCGGCGGTCCGTTCTAATCTGGGGGTTGCGCTGCTTCCTCGTTTTGCCATTCAGCACGATCTGGACAATGGAGATATGGTCATTCCTTGCGATGTTCCGATGCGCACCGGGAACCGTTTCATTATGACGTGGCGTGAAGAGAAATCGGAGTCTGCGCATTTACAGACATTTCGTAACTGGTTGCTCAGTAAGTCCGTGGTGTCGGCTGCCTGATGGTGGTTTGCGCTTTATCAGGCCTACAACGATTGGTAGGCCGGATAAGACGCGTTAGCATCGTTATCCGGCAAAAGAACGGCTACCAGTCGATTCCAATCTGTGCCTGAATCCCGCGGTCAAACGCGTGCTTGACCGGGCGAATTTCACTGACCGTATCGGCCAGTTCCAGTAACAGCGCATGGCATCCGCGCCCGGTCACGATGACGCTTTGCTCCGCAGGGCGATTTTCGATGGCGCTGATAACCTCCTGGGTGTCCAGATAGTGGTAAGCCAGCATGTAAGTAAGCTCATCCAACACCACCAGATCGTACTGCGGATCAGCCAGCATGCGCTTACTTTCCTGCCAGACTACCGTTGCCGCCTCGATATCCGCTTGCCGATTTTGGGTTTCCCAGGTAAATCCGGTGCCCATAATATGAAATTCGACACCGAGCGGTTGAAGCGTGTTGTACTCGCCATTATCCCACTGGCCTTTAATAAACTGCGCGATGCCAACGGTTTTTCCGTGACCAACCGCGCGCGTTGCCGTACCAAAGGCTGCGGTGGATTTTCCTTTACCGTTGCCGGTGAAGACAATCAGGATCCCTTTCTTCTCCGTTGCTGCCGCCACGCGGGTATCAACCTGTTCTTTCAGTTTCTGCTGACGCTGGCGGTGTCTGTCATTATTGGCTCGCGCTTCCATGGTGACTCCTTAATGTCCTGCCGGACAGGTTGCGCAGCGGTGCTGCTGCTCAAACTGGCTAAAGAAGTTATTGCCTTTGTCATCCACTAATACGAAGGCCGGCATATTTTTAACTTCCATCATCCACACCGCTTCCATTCCCAACTCGGGATATTCAAGGCAGTGCAGGCTCTTCACGTACTGCTGCGCCAACAAGGCTGCGGCGCCGCCAATGCTGCCGAGGTTAAAACCACCATGTTTGCGACACGCATCCGTGACTTGCGCGCTGCGGTTGCCTTTCGACAACATGATCAGACTGCCGCCCGCGGCCTGGAAAGCATCGACGTAACCGTCCATGCGCCCGCCGGTTGTGGGACCTAGCGAACCGCAGGCCAGATTACTGGGGGTTTTAGCCGGGCCCGCGTAATAGACGATATGGTTTTTCATGTAATCTGGCATCGGTTCGCCGTTATCCAGGCGCTCTTTGATTTTGGCATGCGCGATATCGCGAGCCACAACAATCGGGCCGTTTAACGATAAACGCGTCCCAATTGGCAGAGTGGTGAGATCCTGCAGGATCTCGCGCAACGGACGATTCAGATCCAGTTGTACGGTCTGGGCGCCATTTTCTACCCGCTGTGAATCGGGAATAAATTTGCCCGGATTATGCTCGAGTTTTTCCAGCCAGATTCCGTGTTTGTTGATTTTGGCCTTAATGTTGCGGTCGGCTGAGCAGGAGAGAGCCATGGCGATAGGGCAGGAGCCGCCGTGGCGTGGCAGGCGGATCACCCGGATATCGTGGGCAAAGTATTTGCCGCCAAACTGCGCGCCGATGCCAAACTCGCGGCTGGCGTTAAGCAGCTCGGCTTCCAGCGCCGTATCGCGGAATGCCTGACCCAGTTCGTTCCCGCTGGTGGGCAGGTTATCGTAATATTTAGTTGAAGCCAGTTTAGCAACTTTCAGCGTCTGGTCGGCGGACAAGCCTCCAACGACGAAAGCGATGTGATACGGCGGGCAGGCGGCTGTACCCAGTGATTTCATTTTTTCGATCAGAAACGCGGTGAGCTTTTCCGGCTGCAGAATAGATTTGGTTTCCTGGAACAGCGCCGCTTTGTTAGCAGAGCCGCCGCCTTTGTTGACAAACAGGAAACGGTATTCGTTACCCGGCGTGGCGCTGATGTCGATTTGCGCCGGCAGGTTAGTCTGGGTATTGACCTCGGTATACATGTCCAGCGGGGCATTTTGCGAGTAACGCAGGTTGTTTTCGGTGAAGGTGGTGTACACGCCTTTGCTTAATGCTTCTGCATCATCGCCGCCGGTCCAGACATGCTGTCCTTTGCAGGCCACAATGGTTGCCGTCCCGGTATCCTGGCAGTTGGGCAGGACGCCTTTGGCCGAAACCTCAGCATTGCGCAGCAGTTGCAATGCGACGTACTTATCGTTACTGCTGGCCTGCGGATCGTGCAGAATGCTGGCTATCTGTTTTAAATGTCCGGCGCGCAGGAAAAATGAAGCCTCATAAAATGCCTGCTGGGCTAATAAGGTTAGCGCTTCTGGCGCAACCTTAATCACTTCCTCTCCGTCTAACTCCGTTACTGCAACGTGCTGGTTACTCAGTAATTCATATTCGGTATTATCTTTACTCTGAACAAAGAGTTCCTGCCAGACAAATGGTTTAGACATGTTTACATCTCACCTTTTAGTTAATATGTCGGATGGCGCTCACGCCATCCGTAATTGCTTAATGCGCTAAAAAGACATTGGCTTTTGTCGCTTCGGCGACATATTCGATCGTTTTCTGGGCGCGAACGCTGTTACCGGCTTCATCCAGCGGCGGAGAATAGACGGCAATCGCATATTCGCCCGGGACAACGGCGACCATGCCGCCGCCGACGCCGCTTTTTGCCGGGATGCCCACGGTGTAGAGCCATTTACCGCTGCCGTCGTATAGTCCGGCAATCGCCATTTCTGCCAGCACCTGCGGAACATATTTTTCATTCAGCAACTGCTTGCCGTTGAATGGAGATTTGCCTTTGTTCGCCAGTACCGCCCCCATTTTGGCCAGTTGCTCAACGGTGATATCCACCGAGCACTGACGGGTATAAATTTCGACGGCTTCGTCGGTATTGCCATAGAAGCTGTTATAGGATTCCATCAGCTTCGCCAGCGCCTGATTGTGCTGGTTGGTTTCCATCTCGGATTTAAAGACCGGCTCATTAACCGTGAGCGTGGCGTCGGCCCAGACGTTCAGGTTGTCGAGGATTTTGTTCCAGCGATCGGTTTTGTCTTTGGCTTCAATCAGGCTAACGGTGCTCATCGCCCCGGCGTTTACCAGCGGGTTCTCAGGCGCGCCTTTGGTCAGCTCAACCGCTAAACCGGAGTTGAAGGGCATGCCAGTGGCATTGGCCCCGAGTTTTTCCAGCACCACCTGAGGGCCGTGCTGTTCGATGGCGAGCGCCATGGTGAAGACTTTGCTCAGGGATTCCATGGGGAAGGGTTTGTTAACATCGCCAACCTGGTAGATCTTGCCGTCCACCGTGGCAATGGTGATGGCAAAGTTATTCGGACTGTAGGTCGCCAGAGCAGGGATGTAGTCGGCGACTTTTCCATCGTGGTTACTTTTATATTTTTGATGTGCCTGGTCGATAAGCTTTGCGTAATCCGGCGTGGTTTGCGCGAGAGTCGTTGCGCTGAACAAAACGCTGAAGGAAAAAATACTCACGCCGAGAAGAGTTTTAGTCATGGTGCAATCCTGTTGGTGTACTCATCATGGTGCCGGATGGCGGTGTACCGCCTTATCCGGCCAACGGATAGTGAAACGTTATGCAGGCCGGATAAGCGCAAGCGCCATCCGGCAATAACGTCGTATCAGGACAACGCGACTTCTGTTTCGGTAACCGGACGTTCTTGTTCCGGGGTCTTCACTGGTGCAGTGCCACGACAACCCTGGCCGAAGTGTTCACCTTCCCAGCGACCTACAATGGCAGCACCCATTGCGTTACTCATGACGTTGGTAGCAGAACGACCCATATCGAGGAACGGATCGACGCCCATCAACAGGATCAGACCGGCTTCAGGAATGTTGAACTGGTTCAGGGTTGCGGCGATAACCACCATTGATGCACGCGGTACGCCCGCCATCCCTTTAGAGGTCAGCATCAGGATTAACAGCATGGTAATTTGCTCGCCCATGCTCAGCTCAATGTTGCACGCCTGAGCAATAAAGACGGTGGCAAATGAGCAGTACGCCATGGAGCCGACCAGGTTAAAGGAGTAACCGATAGGCAGAACGAAGCTGGCGATTTTTGAAGAAACGCCGAATTTTTCCAGCTTGTCCAGGGTGCCAGGGAAGGCGGCTTCTGAGCTGGAGGTAGTAAAGGCCAGCAGTGCAGGCTCGAGGATTGATTTGGTCAAACGCGCGATGCAAGGCCCGACTATCATGGTTGACAGGCCAATCAGGATTGCCCACAGCATACCCAGGGTCAGATAGAATTCACCCATGAAGATCCCGGCGCTGACCATCACACCCAGACCACGTTCGGCAATCAGACCAGAAATAGCGGCAAAAACGGTCAGTGGTGCAAACAGCATGACGTAGCCCGTCAGCTTCAGCATCACGTGTACCAGTGAATCCAGAACCTTCACGATAGGCTCGGCTTTTTCACCAATCGCGGCCAGGCTGCAACCGAGGAAAATTGAGAACACTACGATCTGCAGAATTTCGTTACGCGCCATCGCATCGACAATACTGGTCGGTACCGCGTGCGAGATGAACACTTTCAGCGTGAATGGCTCTGACTTAACGGCGGCAACAGCCCCGACGTCATGTGGCACGAAGTTGATCCCCGCGCCTGGCTGGAAGATGTTAACGATAACCAGACCCAGTGCAATTGACACCAGAGAGGCGCAAATAAACAGGAAGAAGGTTTTCGAAAATATACGTCCCAGCGTTTTGGCATCGCCCATTTTGGCAATACCAACAACCAGAGTTGAAATAACCAATGGCGCGATAATCATTTTTACCATGCGTAAGAATATGGTGGTAAAAATAGAAATATCTGCTGCATAGGATTTTGCGGTTTCAGCCGCGGCCATATTATTTATGGCCACCCCGGCAATCATGCCGAGTATCAGGCCTAATATGATCATCTTCGTTAAACTTATTTTCTTCATGTGTACTCCATCGGATAAAGGCTGGTAATTGGAATTGTGTAGGGTGGCGTGCGCCTGAGCCTGGACAGCAGCTCAGACGCACGCCTGTTGTGACCAACCGCATGAATAATTCGAAGCACTGTGATACCGCTGAATTCTGTGCTCCAATGGTTGTTATTGTGTTTTTTGTTACAAGTCGAACTCAATACTTAATAATGGAGCGTGTTGCTGAGCACCATAAACATCATTATCACCGACGTTGCCGGAAATAATATCGCGCGGCATGACGATTTTTACGGCATTCGCCGGATCGAACCACACGATATTGTGAATGAAGTCAGGTTCAACATTATATAAACTGGCAATGAGCTGCGGCGTTAATTGCTCGCAGGCTTTTACCCGCTGATAGTCTTCCCTGGTTTTAAATAAAATATCTAAAACCAGTTCGTACGGTCCGGCGTTTTTGGAGCGAATAACCTGCGCCAGTGAACAAATTGAGTGTTTCATGCCTGAACTCCTTCTGGCGTCACCTGTTCAATGTGGAAATCAAATCGCAGCGCATCGCTCGCTTCAATCAGGTGATAGATCGAGAACTCATACACCGGTCCACTTTGAATATCAGATGGCGAGAACGGGAAGGCGAGGTTGCCCGCAGTCGCAATGCGATTTTCATAGCCGTAGTGCAGCAGGGTAGAGCGTACCAGCGAGCAAACGCTGTTGGCGATATCCTGCGTCGGCGCAACGACATCCAGTAAAATCCCCAGCTCATGACCGGCGGTTTTCATCGGTTCATGGTTGCCCATCACACCGTTCTTACCATACAGGTGGAACGTCATGCGGATACTGTCGTCATTCAGTGAGAGGTTACGCGCCACGCTTGCCTGTACCTCTTCGAGAATGGTGTCAATCCCGGCAATCATAATTGGGTCGCGCGTTCCGGCGATGGTCAGGCAACGGAAGCCAACCTGGCGCGCGCCTTCCAGTTTCAACGCATACGGTGTTTCTTCATGACGTGAACCACTGACATACACTTCGCCCTCGTTAACCTGGGTAAAGGTGCACGCTTTCAGGTTCAGCACGCCGCCTGGTCCTGGCAGGAAGTACGGATCGGACTTCTCATACAGGGTGTGCGCCGCAGCGGAAGTTTCAGTGAACTTACGCTTGGGATTGAACGCCTTCAGCGTAAAGCCGTTGTCATCAATGATCCCCATCGCACAATCTGAGCCGGAGCCAGGGGTGGCAGCAATGGCAGCACACTCAAGGATCTTCCCGCAATGAAGTGCCAGACCTTCATCAAAGCCCTGCATTATTGGCAGCGCGGCGAAGCAGGCCGGATCGTAGGCACGTCCGCCCAGAACCACCTGCGCGCCAGCTTCGAGCGCACGCTGAAAAGGCTCGACGCCCATCTGCGCGACAATGTAGGTGCTCTCTTCAATTGCATCGTGAGTCAGTTCAGGCACAAAATCGAGCGCGGTGATTTTGCCGTTATCCAGCGCCTGATGAACGATTTCTTTGTCGACATCAGACGGGATTAACGCCATTGAGAAGGACAGTTTTTCTTCCTGTGCGATCTCATGGATTATCTGGCGACACCACTCCAGATGCGGAGCTGCGCCAGAACCACCGGCCGTGCCGATCACTACCGGGATGTTGTTCTTCACGCCTGCCACGATCATATAGCGCAGATCGCGTTTCACACCGGCCCGGTCGGTAAAGGGTTTACCCGCCCCCAGATAGTGGGGGCCTGGATCGGAGGAACCTGCGTCAACAGCAATAAGATCCGGTGACTCTTCCATGGCTTTACGAAAACTTTCTTCCGGGAAGCCATAACCCAGGATAGCCGTAGGCGATAAGATCTTAAATGTGCGTGCCATCTCTTAATCCTTAGTTTGCAACAGCGCGATGGTGCGGTTCATTTCGTTAAACACGATGTTGAGACCTTCATCGAAACCCATACCCGGCTTGATCAGCATACGCATTGGACGCGCAGCCAGCGCGACGTGTACGCAGGTACGCGCACTGATTTCCGTTTCGTTACAGGTACCGCCCTGATAGGCTTCCATTCCGTGTTTGTTGCAATACAGCACCGCATCGACGATGTTGTGAATACCGCCCAGATCCGGGGTCTTGATCTGCACCATGTGGCAACTGCCCGCGTCGGTGAAGTCCACGATATCCTGATAGGTGTTACACCATTCATCCGCAACAATTTTCACGCCGGAACCCAGACGGGTAAGCTCCTGAGTGATCTCGGTGAGCATGCGGATCTGATCCGGCTTGTTACCGGCATCTACCGGGCCTTCAATGTACAGCGGCAGGCCTTGAGCTTCGGCTTCCAGGCTGGCGATGTATTCGGCGCAACGCACCGGATCCATATCGAAGATCAGACCGATGGTGCCGTAGACATCAATATGCAGCGTCGGGTGATAGGTTTCGTTGGTGCGCAGGCTCAGGATGCGGTTAGACAACCAGCGGACGTACTCACGCAGTTTTTCGCCTTTGAAGCCCAGCTTCTCTTCTACGTTATTGATCAGCGCATGCGGCAGGACGTCCACACCTTTGAGGATCATCTTGTCGACGGCGATATAACGGTCGTCGCCGCTCTGGCCAAATAATGGAATGGCTTCCGGGACGCACGGCAGTTGCCATTCATCACAAACCACTTCTGCTTTCAGACGACCGGTAGCCAGTGCTGCCGCGTCGAGCAGCGCCTGAGATAGACCATAACGTACGGCGGTATGCAGCAGATGGCCGTCAATACGCAGTTCGTCAAAGAAACGGGCGTTGGTCAGGAACGAATCAACGTCACGGCCTTCCAGCAGCGGTTTGATGTGATCGTTAAGGAACGGAATGAAGTTTTCAGCCAGGAACAGCGGATCGCGTCCACCTGCACCTGAATATTGCACTGCTGCACAATCGCCCACCGCTACCGCGCCGTTTTCCAGAATCAGCTGTACGGATACGCATTCACCCGCCTGACGAACAGACGTAAATCCAGGCGTTACCGGAGCGCCGGTATAGATAAACCCGTCATGACCGGCGCCGTTTTTGATGGCCTGCTGATCGTCAAAATAAAATGAGGAGTAGCCAGCTGTGAAAAGGGCCTGTTTAATTTTCATTATGGTCTTCCTATTAATTTACTGTGGGATACGGCGTTGATGTCATCAATGACCATCTGGAAAGAAGGCTTGCGGCCTTCGAAATGCGCGCGCTCTGCGACGTAGTCGTGGTGCAGGGCGAGAATGTCTTTCGGCAGCGGAACGGAGCCAGCTTCGAGAATACGGATGGCCCTGTGTTATCGCGAACAGGCAGGATCTTACCGGCGTTACAGGCGGCGGGCGCGAAAGGTACATCCAGTACGCCTGCTTCAAAGGCCAGCACCGTACCGCGCGCAATGTCGCCATTGCCCAGTTCGAAGACTTTCTTCAGTACCGCGCGGACTTCGCTCTTAATCAGATCAACTTCCTGCTCCACGGCAGCGCACTGCGGGAATTTCTGGTCGCTGACCATGTTGAGCATCTGGCGCGAAGCTTTCAGACCCTGGGCGTTCGCTGCCGCCGTTGGGATACCGAACGCTTCGTGCGGGCTTTTGGTGATCACTTTGGTGGCACCTGACATACCAGCAACCGCTGCGCCCCAGGCGATAACGGAGAAGGCTTTTGCTTCATCTTCCGGGAATCCGCCCATCCACTGGTGGAAAACGGTACTCAGTTCGTAATCGTCGAAGCCGTGGTTATGGAAATATTCGTGGGAAAGTTCGCGCAGCGCCTGAATCGCTGCAATATCCTGCGTTAGGCTACCGACCTGGCCGTAGCCAACGGTAATTGACTTGACGCCTTGTTCCAGAGCCAACAGACCTTCGATAATCGCCACCGAGTGGGACATAAACGGCGGGATCAGGGTGCCGGTCAGTGGGCCAAATGGTTCACGGTTGATACGAATACCGTTCTCTTCGTACAGGCCCATCAGGCGGTCGCAGTACTGCCAGTCGCGGATGGATTTTTCCAGAGTGACACGTTTAGCGTAAGGAATGTTGTAGGAGATGCCGCCGCCTTCGTAGCTGGTAAAGCCACTGGCCATGGCGATTTCTGCCAGCAGGCGCGCATCCGGCGTGCCGTGACGAACCTGGATCGGTTTTTCCAGCGCTTCAGTCATACGACGGCAGGCAGCAACCCCGTGATTGACGACCGGTAAACCATTCAGCTTGGAAGTACCTGCTTCGATAGATTTCTGGATCCCGACAGCGGCTTCTTCATAGCGGTTCAGACGGGTATAGGCATCGATAGTACTCGGCAGGAGGTCGCACTCTTCCTGCAATGTTTTGAGCAGCGCAATATGCTCATCCATTAATGCTACGCCTGCGCGCGGCTGGCTCAGGGTTTTCCCTTCCTGATCGGCCTTCAGCAGAGCAAGGGAGAAGCGCTTTTTATCCGGAATTGATTGCTGGTACTTCACGCCATCTTCGAAGTTCTCAACGTCTTTGCCGGTTTCCCAGGTTTGTAATACCTGATGCCTTTCGGTCATGAATTCGTCATGGGTCAATTTTTTATTTCGAAGTTCCATTCGTAGCTGCCTTAAGTTTTATAGGGTTAAACACTGAATGCTGGTGCGAGCAGCGGCTTGCGGGTACAGCCTGGCGACGTTTGCCAGTAGCGGGAGCAGGCCATTTGAATCGCGGTAATACTCAAACTGATTCGGTAACAAAATTCTTTTACCCTGGTCGTCCAGCTCCCGGTATTTGAGCCAGTTATGGATATCGAACTGGCTGGCGCGAGAGAGCCATCCCCCTGAACCGACGACTTTGCGTACGGTGGTGAGATCGCGACCCATCTGTAAATCCACGTTACCCACGCAGGTGCAAACCTGCTTTTTAGTGCCCGCGTGGCGCTCAGCGGCATAGCCCACGCACAAACCTGCCAGCAGGGTGTCGAAATATTTCTCCTCCTCGCTGAGCGGCAGGTAATCCGGTTGCCCAACCAGATGACGCAGGTAGCGGTAAAACGCTTCCTCGCGCTGCGGTTGTTGGGCGAAGATGACTTTCACCATATCCTGCGTACTTTCTCCCACCACGACGGCGGAAACGCGCATTCCCAGGTCGCCTTCAACGGTACGTTTGACGAACGGTTCAGGAACACCATGCAGGACGGTATCGGGGGAGAGGGTATTCGCGCTGGCCGAATAGACATCCGTGGTGGCTCCGCCCATATCAATCAGCATGAATTCCTTCCATGCGCTGTCGTAATCGCTAATGGCTTTGACTAACTCATATACCGTCCATGGCGTCGGCATTGGCTCTTCACCGGTTTCGCCGACGATGACGTCCAGACCTTTACCTTTGACAATGCGTGACAAGAACACATCGCAAATCGCCTGGCGCGCGGCAAACGGATTTGGGTGATCGAGATCAGGCAGAATGTTGTCTACCGTGGTCAGATCTTTATGTCCCAGAATCGTTTGTATTTCGTCCTGAATGTCCCGGTTTCCGGCGTAGATAATGGCGCAATCAAGCGTTGAGCCTGCCAGCGCATGCGCATTCGCCAGGCCGTAGCTTTCTTCGCCACCGTCTGTACCACCGGTAAACAACAGAATGTCTGGCGGTGATGATTCCAGCTCCTGGATGTCATGCCGGTTCAGTTTGTACGAATAATATTGCGCGATTTTCGCTCCTGCCGAATGGGCGGTAACTTTTGCTGATTCCAGCGTAATGGAAGGCACCAGCCCCATTGCTGCAACGGCAAGTCCACCCTTGGCCGAGGAGGAGTATTTCAACTGCACTTCACCACTTTTCAGTAACGGGCGAGCATCGGCAACGTTCAGCACCTGATTCAGGCTGGCAAAAAAACCGTCTGCCAGATGATGTGTGGTGGTTGGGGTCAGGACATGGTTTACCAGGGTTAATTCCTCGCCTTCATGGGCGAAGAGGGCAGCCTTGGTCCATGTCGAGCCGATATCGACAGAAACTGTTTGCATCAGATAGCCTCTTCCAGGCAACGCTGCTCGAGGCCATTGTGTTGGCGAATATCATTGGTGATAAGCGCGCAGACATCTTCCAGGTCGTGGCTCGGTGCGAAGACGCGGTTAAAACCCATCTCCTTAAACTTCACTTCCACATCACCGAAGTCATGTTTACCAACTACCAGGTTGCCACCGACGTACAGCAGAATGTCGCCGAGGCCGCGTTCGATGCAGCGCTCACGTAACCCGAGGCAGTCAATGTCGCCATGACCGTAGATAGAGGACACCACGATGGCATCGGCGCCTGTTTCAATCGCGGCATCAATATATTCATCCTGGCTCACCATCACCCCGAGGTTGATTACGTGAAAATCATGAGCAGTAAAAACGCGATCCAGAACTTTATTACCTACTGCATGGCAGTCAGCACCGATGACGCCAATAACAAGTGTAGATTTCTTCATGGGTAATCCTCTGTAGGGCTGATGGTCAATAAGTGAAAATTATTTTCTAATATTTAGAACATGGTTTGTGACAACCTCTTAATAGGTTCGGAGTTTCTGTGTAAGCGGAAAAGGAAGCAATTGATCTATTTTCAAAATATCCTGCGCAAAATGATTGTTATATTTTTTATTTATAAAAATCCTTGTTTATCAGGTAGTTGAATGTTGTTTTTGCGGATTTTTTTAATTTGCCAGGAAAATGAAGAATAAATGACTTGCCATGTTTGTGATCGAAATCTTATTTTGTTGTGCGTCTCATTCATGTGTCATTTTTTATAATTTAAAAAATTATCTTTACTAAATAACTTGTGAACGGGATAACGGTTTTTTATTTTTTAATCTTATATGACATAATTATATTTTGTTAAATTTAAGATAAAAATGATAATGAATTGTTTGTGGCATATTTAAACGTTGCCACATAAGAGAAAAAGAGAAGTGAGTGATAACTTTCAGTGATGCTTTAAGCGAAACGCCTGCGCTGTGCTGAGGAACGTCAAACCCAATGCGTCAGTCAATGAGGGACGCTTTCGCTTCCATTTGAGATAGTTACATCTTGGTGTTAATTATAAGTAAAATTTAAATGAATAATTTGTATGAAATAACAATTCCATGACTTGCTAAACAAAAAACTGTGAGCTACCCAGCAATAGTGACTCTTTATCTGCTGGCAATTTTGTCAGTCGGGCGGGTTAAAAGATCGTGTAGATTTAAATAAATATCCTATCATTTGTAGTAACGGCAATTACTCATTGAAAAACATACCGTTAACATGGTGTTCACTAGTCGCCTGACTGTTAAACACTATTAACATTAAATTTGAAAATTGATTTAAATCAATGTTTAAAACTTGGTAAACAGCCTCAAAAGAGGTTAAATTGCTGCAGATCAAATTGGTCTGAAAGTGATAAATTAGCTATAAATTGATCACTATCGAAAAATGCAAATTTACCTCGATAAAAACCTGTTTATTGTAAGGATTTTACGGCGTAATATAATTGCGGGATCAATTTGAGTGTTTTATTAACATGTTTGTAACCTTTCATCATTGTCCTTTCTTCAAATGAGAAGAAAGAGCAGCGGCGGAGGGAAGCAGATAAATTTGTATTGGGGCATGCGTGTGACCCTTTCTAACGGGGTTCACTCTCGGAGTCTTCATGCGATGAGCAAGGAGTCATGATGTTAGATATAGTCGAACTGTCGCGCTTACAGTTTGCCTTGACCGCGATGTACCACTTCCTGTTTGTGCCACTGACGCTAGGTATGGCGTTCTTGCTGGCCATCATGGAAACGGTCTACGTCCTTTCCGGCAAACAGATTTATAAAGATATGACCAAGTTCTGGGGCAAGTTGTTTGGTATCAACTTCGCTCTGGGTGTGGCAACCGGTCTGACCATGGAGTTCCAGTTCGGGACTAACTGGTCTTACTACTCCCACTATGTAGGGGATATTTTCGGTGCGCCGCTGGCGATCGAAGGTTTGATGGCCTTCTTCCTCGAATCCACCTTTGTAGGTCTGTTCTTCTTCGGCTGGGACCGTTTGGGTAAAGTCCAGCATATGTGCGTCACCTGGCTGGTGGCCCTGGGTTCTAACCTGTCCGCACTGTGGATTCTGGTTGCGAACGGCTGGATGCAAAACCCAATCGCCGCGGATTTCAACTTTGAAACCATGCGCATGGAGATGCTGAGCTTCTCTGAACTGGTGCTCAACCCGGTAGCACAGGTGAAATTTGTTCACACTGTGGCATCTGGTTATGTTTGTGGCGCGATGTTCGTTCTGGGGATCAGCTCCTACTATATGCTGCGCGGTCGTGACTTCGCGTTTGCTAAACGTTCTTTTGCAATCGCCGCCAGCTTTGGTATGGCTGCTATTCTGTCTGTTATCGTTCTGGGTGATGAATCCGGTTACGAAATGGGCGACGTGCAGAAAACCAAACTCGCTGCTATTGAAGCGGAATGGGAAACGCAGCCTGCACCGGCTTCCTTTACCCTGTTCGGTATTCCGGACCAGGATGCGCAGGAAAACCATTTTGCGATTCAAATTCCTTATGCGCTGGGCATCATTGCCACCCGCTCTGTTGATACACCGGTCATTGGTCTGAAAGACCTGATGGTGCAGCACGAAGAGCGCATCCGTAACGGGATGAAAGCGTATCAACTGCTGGAAGAACTGCGTGCAGGAACTACCGATCAGGCCGTTCGCGACCAGTTCAACAGCATGAAGAAAGACCTGGGTTATGGTCTGCTGCTGAAACGCTATACGGATAACGTCACCGACGCGACCGAAGCGCAAATTCAGCAGGCAACGAAAGATTCTATTCCTCGCGTTGCGCCGCTCTACTTCGCTTTCCGTATTATGGTGGCATGCGGCATTCTGATGCTGGCAATCATCGCAGTGTCCTTCTGGACCGTGATTCGTAACCGTATCGGTGAGAAAAAATGGCTGCTGCGCACCGCGCTGTATGCGATTCCTCTACCGTGGATTGCCATTGAATCCGGTTGGTTTGTTGCAGAGTACGGCCGCCAACCGTGGGCGATTGGTGAAGTGTTACCAACAGCCGTAGCGAACTCTTCGCTGACCGCTGGCGACCTCATCTTCTCGATGCTGTTGATTTGCGGCCTGTATACCCTGTTCCTGGTGGCTGAACTGTATCTGATGTTCAAGTTCGCACGCCTTGGGCCGAGTAGCCTGAAAACCGGTCGTTATCACTACGAGCAGTCCACTGTGACTTCTCAGCCGGCACGCTAAGACAGGAGTCGTCAAATGATCGATTATGAAGTATTGCGTTTTATCTGGTGGCTGCTGGTTGGCATTCTGCTGATTGGTTTCGCGGTCACTGATGGCTTCGACATGGGGGTGGGCATGCTCACCCGTTTCCTCGGTCGTAATGATACCGAGCGTCGAATTATGATTAACTCCATCGCCCCGCACTGGGACGGTAACCAGGTTTGGCTCATCACCGCGGGTGGCGCACTGTTCGCTGCCTGGCCGATGGTGTATGCCGCTGCGTTCTCCGGTTTCTATGTGGCGATGATCCTGGTACTGGCGTCTTTGTTCTTCCGTCCGGTCGGTTTTGATTACCGCTCCAAGATTGAAGACATGCGCTGGCGCAACATGTGGGACTGGGGCATCTTCATTGGTAGCTTCGTTCCACCGCTGGTTATTGGCGTGGCGTTCGGCAACCTGCTGCAAGGGGTTCCGTTCCACGTAGACGACTACATGCGTTTGTACTACACCGGTAACTTCTTCCAGTTGCTGAATCCGTTTGGTCTGCTGGCGGGTGTCGTGAGTGTTGGGATGATCATCACCCAGGGCGCGACCTATCTGCAGATGCGTACGGTAGGTGAACTGCATCTGCGTGCGCGTGCAACGTCGCAGGTTGCCGCACTGGTCACTATGGTCTGCTTCGCGCTGGCTGGTGTGTGGGTGATTTACGGTATTGACGGTTATGTTGTGACCTCAGCACTGGATCATCATGCCGCCTCTAACCCGCTGACCAAAGAAGTGGCTCGCGTGGCTGGCGCATGGATGGTGAACTTTAACAATGCACCTATCCTGTGGCTGGTTCCTGCACTGGGCGTGGTTCTGCCGCTGTTGACCATCCTGACTTCTCGTATGGAGAAAGGGGCATGGGCGTTCGTCTTCTCTTCACTGACGTTAGCCTGCATCATCCTGACGGCTGGTATCGCAATGTTCCCGTTTGTGATGCCATCCAGCACCATGATGAACGCAAGTCTGACCATGTGGGATGCAACGTCCAGCCAGCTGACGCTGAATCTGATGACGTATGTAGCTTGTGTGTTCGTTCCGATCATTCTGCTGTACACCGGCTGGTGTTACTGGAAGATGTTCGGTCGCATCACCAAAGAAGATATTGAAAGCAACACCCACTCTCTGTACTAAGTAAGGAGCTTAAAATGTGGTATTTCGCATGGATTTTGGGAACGCTTCTTGCCTGTGCATTTGGGATAATCACAGCGCTGGCGCTTGAGCACGTTGAATCAGGCAAAGCCGGACAAGAAGATAGCTGATGACCAACATTATCGCGATGCAGTATAACGCGATGGACAAGCGCCCCTTGCGGGCGCTTTCCTTTGTGCTGGCAATCGTGTTGGCTGGCTGCATATTCTGGGATCCGTCACGTTTCGCGGCCAAAACCAGTGAGCTGGAAATCTGGCATGGTCTCCTGCTGATGTGGGCGGTCTGCGCAGGCATCATTCACGGCGTTGGTTTTCGTCCTCGCGCCGTACACTGGCAGGGCATTTTCTGCCCGCTAATCGCGGATATCGTCCTGGTTGTTGGTCTGATTTTCTTCTTCTTTTGAATAAGAAACATCCTTAAATATTTATGGGCTTGCATAAGCCCATAAATTTTTACTCTCCGTTTACTTTCCCCCATTCCAAACCACCATTCCCGCGCGTATAGTAGCGAAGTTTGAAAGCATTAACCTAAGGTTGTGCCCTGGAGTTGTGTGCGGTGGCGACACTGGACCATCAGGACGCAACTTAATTGCATTACCGGGATGTAAAGTGAATACAGCGCGATATACAACGACATTCTTGAAGCATCGCGGCGGCAAGAACGCGAGTCACCAGGCGCTTACAAAGTTAAGCGACCGGTGTGAGTGGGCGAAGCCAACAAAGAGGCAGTAAGAATGAACAAGTATATGTTTCGATGGCCGGTTCGTGTCTACTATGAGGACACCGATGCCGGAGGGGTGGTTTACCACGCCAGCTACGTCGCTTTTTACGAAAGAGCACGCACAGAAATGCTGCGTCATCATCACTTCAGTCAGCAGGTCCTGTTGGCCGAACGTGTAGCCTTTGTGGTGCGCAAGATGACGCTGGAGTATTTTGCGCCTGCCCGGCTCGACGATATGCTCGAAGTCCAAACCGAAATTACGTCAATGCGTGGCACCTCATTGGTTTTCACGCAACGCATTGTCAACGCAGAGAACACCGTGCTGAATGAAGCCGAAGTTCTGATTGTTTGCGTTGATCCACTCAAAATGAAGCCTCGTGCGCTTCCCAAGTCTATTGTCGCGGAGTTTAAGCAGTGACTGACATGAATATCCTTGATTTGTTCCTGAAGGCAAGCCTTCTGGTTAAACTTATCATGTTGATTTTGATTGGTTTCTCAATCGCATCCTGGGCCATTATTATCCAGCGGACCCGTATTCTTAATGCGGCTTCACGTGAAGCCGAAGCATTTGAAGACAAGTTCTGGTCCGGCATTGAATTGTCGCGCCTGTATCAGGAAAGCCAGGGGCGTCGTGATAACCTGGTGGGCTCGGAACAAATTTTCTACAGCGGATTCAAAGAGTTTGCGCGTCTGCATCGGGCGAATAGTCATGCGCCGGAAGCGGTCGTTGAGGGGGCATCCCGTGCGATGCGTATCTCGATGAACCGTGAACTGGAAACGCTGGAAACGCATATTCCATTCCTCGGCACCGTCGGCTCTATCAGCCCGTATATCGGCCTGTTCGGTACTGTTTGGGGGATCATGCACGCATTTATCGCGTTAGGCGCGGTAAAACAGGCAACGCTGCAAATGGTCGCACCGGGTATCGCGGAAGCGTTGATTGCAACGGCTATCGGTCTGTTTGCGGCAATCCCGGCGGTTATGGCTTACAACCGACTGAATCAGCGCGTGAACAAGCTGGAACTGAATTACGACAACTTTATGGAAGAGTTCACCGCGATTCTGCACCGCCAGGCGTTTACCGTTAGCGAGAGCAACAAGGGGTAAGCCATGGCCAGAACGCGTGGACGAGGTCGTCGCGAACTCAAGTCCGAAATCAATATTGTACCGCTGCTCGACGTACTACTGGTGCTGTTGCTGATCTTTATGGCAACCGCGCCGATTATTACGCAGAGTGTGGAAGTCGACCTGCCGGATGCGACCGAATCGCAAGCTGTCAGCAGTAACGACGAACCGCCGGTCATTATTGAAGTTTCCGGGATAGGGCAATACAGCGTGGTCGTTGAGAAAGATCGTATGGATCAACTGCCGCCGGAGCAGGTTATCGCGGAAGCGAAAAGTCGCCTGCAGACCAATCCGAAAACGGTCTTTTTAATCGGTGGTGCGAAAGACGTGCCTTATGATGAAATAATTAAAGCGCTGAACTTGTTACACAGTGCAGGCGTAAAATCGGTTGGCTTGATGACGCAGCCAATCTGATGACTGCGTTTTGCTGGCTTGAAAGATAGCGCGTAACAGGCGAACAGTTTTTTGGGAACCGAGAGTGTCAAAGGCAACCGAACAAAACGACAAGCTCAAAAGGGCGATAATTATTTCAGCGGTGCTGCATGTCATTTTATTTGCAGCGCTGATCTGGAGTTCGTTCGATGAGCACATTGATGCTTCAGCCGGCGGCGGTGGCGGCTCGTCCATCGACGCCGTTATGGTCGATCCTGGCGCCGTTGTGCAACAGTACGACAGGCAACAGCAACAGCAGGCAAGTGCTAAACGTGCAGAAGAGCAGCGTGAAAAACAGGCGCAGCAGCAAGCTGAGGAACTTCGCGAGAAGCAGGCGGCCGAGCAAGAGCGACTGAAGCAACTTGAAAAAGAACGTTTAGCCGCGCAAGAAAAAGTGCGCGAACAGGCGGAACAGCAGAAACAGGCCGAAGCCGCCGCCGCGAAAGCGCAAGAGCAACAGAAACAGGCTGAAGAAGCTGCGGCGAAGGCTGCTGCAGACGCGAAGGCCAAAGCTGATGCTCAGGCGAAACAAGCGGCAGATGCCGCGAAGAAAGCCGCTGCGGACGCACAGAAAAAAGCAGAGGCTGAAGCCGCTAAAGCCGCCGCTGATGCGAAGAAAATTGCCGAAGCACAAGCTGCTAAGGCTGCCGCAGACGCTGCGAAGAAAGCTCAGGCTGAAGCCGCTAAGCAAGCAGCAGCCGAGAAAGCTGCTGCGGAGAAAGCAGAAAAAGCCGCTGCCGCGAAAGCTGCCGCTGCTGAAAAGGCTGCGGCTGATAAGAAAGCCGCAGCGGAAAAAGCAGCAGCAGATAAAAAAGCTGCAGCCGAGAAAGCCGCTGCCGATAAGAAAGCTGCGGCAGATAAAGCGGCGGCTGCGAAAAAGGCTGCGGCCGAAAAAGCAGCTGCAGCCTCTGGCGTTGACGACTTGTTGGGCGACTTAAGCTCCGGTAAGAATGCACCGAAATCAGGTGGTGGAGCGAAAGGAAACGGTCAACCGGCGAAAGATAGTGGTACAAGTGGTGCAAATGGCGGTGCATCTGGCGCTGATATCAGTGCTTACGCATCTCAAATTCGTAATGCGATCCAGAGCCGTCTGTATGGTGCCGATTTGTATGCGGGTAAATCTTGCGTATTACATATCAAGTTAGCACCCGATGGTCTGTTACTGGATGTGACCGAAGAGGGCGGAGATCCGGCATTGTGTCAGGCTGCGCTGACGGCTGCGAAAACAGCCAGAATTCCTAAACCGCCTAGCCAGGCTGTTTATGAAAAAGTAAAAGATGCCAAGCTGGACTTTAAACTGTAATAACGTCCCTGAGAATTCAGGGGAAACGGTCTAAGGTTGAGACAGCGTTCTGGTAGTTTTGTGTATTTGAGTTTGTTAACATTCTGCTAAATTATCGTGGGCTTTCCGTCCAGATAAGGGAGATATGATGAAGCAGGCATTACGAGTAGCATTTGGTTTTCTGATGCTGTGGGCAGCGGTGCTGCACGCAGAAGTACGTATCGAGATCACCCAGGGGGTGGACTCGGCACGCCCGATTGGTGTTGTCCCCTTCCAGTGGGCAGGGCCGGGTGCTGCACCTGAAGATATCGGTGGTATCGTAGGCGCTGACCTGCGTAACAGCGGTAAATTTAATCCGTTAGACCGTTCTCGTCTGCCGCAGCAGCCGGGTACCGCACAGGAAGTTCAACCTGCCGCATGGTCTGCGCTGGGTATTGATGCCGTGGTAGTAGGTCAGGTTACGCCAAATCCGGATGGTTCCTACAGCGTTGCTTATCAACTGGTAGATACCGGTGGCGCACCGGGTACCGTACTGGCACAGAACACCTATAAAGTGAACAAGCAGTGGTTGCGTTACGCGGGCCATACTGCAAGTGACGAAGTGTTTGAAAAACTGACCGGTATTAAAGGTGCATTCCGTACCCGTATCGCTTATGTTGTTCAGACGAACGGCGGCCAGTTCCCGTACGAATTACGTGTATCCGACTACGATGGCTACAACCAGTTCGTGGTACACCGTTCTCCGCAGCCGCTGATGTCTCCGGCATGGTCTCCGGACGGTTCGAAACTGGCATACGTCACTTTCGAAAGCGGTCGTTCTGCGCTGGTTATTCAGACGTTGTCTAATGGCGCGGTTCGTCAGGTAGCGTCGTTCCCACGTCACAACGGTGCACCTGCGTTTTCTCCGGATGGCAGCAAACTGGCGTTTGCCCTGTCTAAAACCGGTAGCCTGAACCTGTATGTCATGGACATTGGTTCCGGTCAGATCCGTCAGGTGACGGATGGTCGCAGCAACAACACGGAACCTACCTGGTTCCCGGACAGCCAAAACCTGGCCTTTACCTCTGACCAGGCCGGTCGTCCGCAGGTATATAAAGTTAACGTCAACGGCGGTGCTCCGCAGCGTATTACCTGGGAAGGTTCGCAAAACCAGGATGCGGATGTGAGCAGCGACGGTAAGTTTATGGTAATGGTAAGCTCAGCCAATGGTCAGCAGCACATTGCCAAACAAGATCTGGTAGCGGGTGGCGTACAAGTCCTGTCGTCAACGTTCCTGGATGAAACGCCAAGTCTGGCACCTAACGGCACTATGGTAATCTACAGCTCTTCTCAGGGGATGGGATCCGTGCTGAATTTGGTTTCTACAGATGGGCGTTTCAAAGCGCGTCTTCCGGCAACTGATGGTCAGGTTAAATTCCCTGCCTGGTCGCCGTATCTGTGATAATAAATAATTGATTAATAAAGGAATCATTGAAATGCAACTGAACAAAGTGCTGAAAGGGCTGATGATTGCTCTGCCTGTTATGGCTATTGCAGCGTGTTCTTCTAACAAGAACGCCAGCAATGACGGCAGCGAAGGCATGCTGGGTGCCGGCACTGGTATGGATGCAAACGGCAGCGGCAACATGTCTTCTGAAGAGCAAGCGCGTCTTCAGATGCAACAGCTGCAGCAGAACAACATCGTTTACTTCGATCTGGACAAGTACGATATCCGTTCTGACTTCGCTGCAATGCTGGATGCTCACGCTAACTTCCTGCGTAGCAACCCGTCTTACAAAGTCACCGTAGAAGGTCATGCGGACGAACGTGGTACTCCTGAGTACAACATCTCTCTGGGTGAGCGTCGTGCGAACGCCGTTAAGATGTACCTGCAGGGTAAAGGCGTTTCTGCTGACCAGATCTCCATCGTTTCTTACGGTAAAGAAAAACCTGCAGTACTGGGTCATGACGAAGCGGCTTACGCCAAAAACCGTCGCGCCGTACTGGTTTACTAAGAGAATTGCATGAGCAGTAACTTCAGACATCACCTGTTGAGTCTGTCGTTACTGGTTGGCATAGCGGCCCCCTGGGCCGCTTTTGCACAGGCGCCAATCAGTAGTGTCGGCTCAGGCTCGGTCGAAGACCGTGTCACTCAACTCGAGCGTATTTCTAACGCTCACAGTCAGCTTTTAACCCAACTCCAGCAACAACTCTCCGATAATCAGTCCGATATCGATTCCCTGCGTGGTCAAATTCAGGAAAATCAATATCAACTGAATCAGGTTGTTGAGCGACAGAAGCAGATATTGCTGCAGATGAATAATCTTGGCAGCGGTAGTGCGCCTGCGGCACAGTCTACAGGTGGCGATCAGAGTGGGGCGGCAACCCCTGCACCTGATGCGGGAGCTGCAGCAACGTCAGGGGCTCCCGTGCAAACTGGCGATGCGAATACCGATTACAATGCAGCGATTGCTCTGGTGCAGGATAAATCCCGCCAGGATGACGCGATTGAAGCATTCCAGAACTTCATCAAAAAGTACCCGGACTCTACTTACCTGCCCAATGCGAATTACTGGCTGGGTCAGTTGAATTACAACAAGGGTAAAAAAGATGATGCTGCGTTCTATTTTGCTTCGGTAGTTAAAAACTTCCCCAAATCACCTAAGGCTGCAGACGCGATGTATAAAGTCGGCGTCATCATGCAGGACAAAGGTGACACAGCAAAAGCTAAAGCGGTTTATCAGCAGGTTATCACTAAATATCCTGGCACTGATGGCGCGAAACAAGCGCAAAAACGCCTTGGCGCGATGTAATGACCACCATGCGACCAGAAATCGTGTTATTTCTGGTCGTGTCGTGTGATTCCTAAGCAGTTGAGTTATTTACATCGAAATTTTTGTTGCGCTAAAATCTGAAATCAGTAATATATGCCGCCGTTGCCAAGGGATATCAAACAGCCCGAAAGCGGCGAAAAAAGTGGGGCGTTAGCTCAGTTGGTAGAGCAGTTGACTTTTAATCAATTGGTCGCAGGTTCGAATCCTGCACGCCCCACCACTTAATGCAGTATCCAGCGTAGTATCGGGTGATTAGCTCAGCTGGGAGAGCACCTCCCTTACAAGGAGGGGGTCGGCGGTTCGATCCCGTCATCACCCACCACTCGGGGCGTTAGCTCAGTTGGTAGAGCAGTTGACTTTTAATCAATTGGTCGCAGGTTCGAATCCTGCACGCCCCACCAACTTTAACATTGTACTTAGGTGTTAAACGTGAAGGATAACGTTGCCTTAGCAACGGCCCGTTAGGGCGAGACGAAGTCGAGTCATCCTGCACGCCCCACCAATTCTTATATTGGTGTCGAGTAAAGAATTTTCAGGTGACATCCGAGCGGGTCGTTAGCTCAGTTGGTAGAGCAGTTGACTTTTAATCAATTGGTCGCAGGTTCGAATCCTGCACGACCCACCATCCTGAATAATTGAAGCAGTAAACCCCATACGGGGGCGTTAGCTCAGTTGGTAGAGCAGTTGACTTTTAATCAATTGGTCGCAGGTTCGAATCCTGCACGCCCCACCAGTGTAAAAAGGCGCCCTAAAGGCGCCTTTTTGCTATCAGCGATTTATAAGATTCGAACCTGCAGCAGGTTCGGGTCGAACGCAGTGAGACAACGGAGCCGTTCACGGCGACGGCCCGAAGGGCAAGCGAAGCGAGTCATCCTGCACGCCCCACCAGTGTAAAAAGGCGCCCTAAAGGCGCCTTTTTGCTATCTGCGATTTATAAGATTGCCTGATGTCCTTTGCTTATCAGCCTACAGACGACACTACTCGTGTAGGCCGGATAAGACGTCAGACGCCATCCGGCATTCATCACACGCAATTATTGTGACTTTTCTGCACCAATCCGCTATCTTGTTTAGCATACAAAACAAATCAAACCGAATATGGCGTGTGTCACGCTTTTAATCGGTTATTTCGTTAAGCCAGTGAAACGAGAAAGCAAGATGAGCGTGATGTTTGATCCAGAAGCAGCAATTTATCCGTTTCCGCCGAAGCCAGTACCGCTAAGTGTGGATGAAAAGCAATTTTATCGTGAAAAAATCAAGCGCCTGCTGAAAGAGCGTGATGCCGTTATGGTCGCGCATTATTACACCGATCCTGAAATTCAGCAGTTAGCGGAAGAGACCGGGGGCTGTATTTCTGATTCTCTGGAGATGGCGCGGTTCGGTGCAAAGCATTCTGCCTCTACGCTGCTGGTTGCGGGCGTGAGGTTTATGGGAGAAACTGCCAAAATTCTCAGCCCGGAAAAGACCATACTGATGCCGACCTTACAGGCGGAATGTTCATTAGATCTGGGCTGTCCGATTGACGCGTTCAGCGCATTTTGCGACGCGCATCCGGATCGTACCGTGGTGGTTTACGCCAATACCTCTGCTGCCGTTAAAGCACGTGCGGACTGGGTCGTGACTTCCAGTATCGCGGTTGAACTTATTGAACATCTTGATAGTTTAGGTGAAAAAATCATCTGGGCTCCGGACAGACATCTGGGCAACTACGTGCAAAAACAGACCGGCGCAGACGTGCTCTGTTGGCAGGGGGCCTGTATCGTCCACGACGAGTTTAAAACCCAGGCTTTAACACGCATGAAAGGGCTTTACCCTGATGCCGCGGTGCTGGTGCACCCGGAGTCCCCTCAGTCTATCGTTGATATGGCAGATGCGGTTGGCTCAACCAGCCAGCTCATCAACGCGGCTAAATCGTTACCGCATAAGCAGTTGATTGTGGCGACTGACCGGGGCATTTTTTACAAAATGCAGCAGGCCGTTCCGGATAAAGAGCTGCTTGAAGCTCCGACGGCTGGCGAGGGGGCAACCTGTCGCAGCTGTGCGCATTGTCCGTGGATGGCGATGAATGGCCTGAAAGCGATTGCTGAGGGCCTGGAACATGGCGGCGCGGCTCATGAGATACATGTTGAGGACTCGCTGAGAGAAGGGGCGCTGTTGCCGTTAAACCGTATGTTGGAATTTGCGGCTACACTTCGAGCGTAATTATTTATTTTTGCTCTGGGGGAAAAGATGGACTTTTTTAGCACGCAGAACATTCTGGTACATATTCCGATTGGCGCGGGTGGTTACGATTTGTCGTGGATCGAAGCCGTGGGAACGATCGCCGGGTTGCTGTGTATTGGCCTGGCGAGCCTTGAGAAAATCAGCAATTACTTCTTCGGTCTGATAAACGTCACGCTGTTTGCAATTATCTTCTTTCAGATCCAGCTCTATGCCAGCTTGTTGCTGCAAGTTTTCTTCTTTGCCGCAAATATCTACGGCTGGTATGCCTGGTCCCGGCAAACCAACCAGCATGAAGCGGAACTGAAAATTCGCTGGCTACCGCTTCCAAAAGCGATCGGCTGGCTGGCGGCTTGCGTGGTGGCGATCGGCCTGATGTCGATCTATATCGATCCGGTCTTTGCGTTCCTGACAGGCATTGCAGTGAATATTATGCAGGCATTGGGATTACAGGTTGTTGTGCCTGAACTACAACCCGATGCATTCCCGTTCTGGGACTCCTGCATGATGGTGCTGTCGATTGCGGCGATGATCCTGATGACGCGCAAATACGTTGAAAACTGGCTGCTGTGGGTGATCATTAACGTCATTAGCGTGGTGATCTTTGCCCTGCAAGGCGTATATGCCATGTCGCTGGAATATATGATCCTGACGGTTATCGCCCTGAACGGTAGCAGGATGTGGATTAACAGCGCGCGTGAGCGGGGTTCCCACGCGCTTTCTCATTAATGGTGATGATGTGAATGGCCGGACACGCCCTGATACAGGTGACAGTCCGGCCCATTGCACGGCTGATACTCCATCTGGATTGTGGCGTGTTCAATCTGGTAGTGATGGATAAGGAAATGCTGAATACGCTCCAGCAACGCATCGTGATCGTGTGGCGGGATCACCTGAACATGCAGCGTCATTACCGGTTTTTCGCCCACCATCCAGACATGGACATGGTGAACGTTGCGGACTTCAGGAATATCCCGGCTGAGATGGCGCTGCAGTGCGGCGATATCCAGCGTCAGCGGGGCACCTTCCAGTAATTCATTAACGCTATCTTTTAGCAATCGCCAGGCGCTACGCAGCACCAGCACGGAAACCAGAATCGAGAGAATTGGGTCCGCGGGTGTCCAGCCCGTCCAGATAATAATCAGCGCAGCGATGATTGCCCCGACCGAGCCAAGTAAATCACCCATCACATGCAGCGCCGCGGCGCGGACGTTCAAATTTTTCTCTTCACTGCCGCGATGTAAAACCCAAAAAGCGAGCACGTTGGCCAGTAGACCCGCGACAGCAATAACCATCATCATGCCGCCAGCCACGGGGCGAGGTGTCTGGAAGCGCTCAATCGCCTCCCAGACGATTAAAATGGTGATAACGACCAATGCGATGGCATTAACAAATGCGGCCAGCGTCGTGAGCCTCAGCCAGCCGAAGGTGTGTCGTATTGTGGGCGGGCGACGGGAAAACCGGACGGCCAGCAGCGCGAAAAGCAGCGCCGCAGCATCCGTGAGCATATGCCCGGCGTCGGCCAGCAAGGCCAGTGAACCAGAAAGTATTCCACCCACCACTTCAACCAACATAAATCCGGCTGTAATGCAGAATGCGAACATCAGTCGGCGGGCATTATTGTCCTTGGGTTGTTCAGAGGAAGTATGAGTATGTGCGTGCGCCATTATGCCATCCCTTTGTTATTCTCATCTTTACTGTATGCCATCATACCGTTTTTGGGATGATAAAATTAAAAAGGAGAGCTATTGCTCTCCCGTTATTAGCTTTAATTTCAGCGTTACTGCGTGGTGCCATCAGTTTTTGTGTCAACATCATTGTTGATGCCGTTTCCGGTCTCAACCTTCTTATTCACATCAGGGCAGCGACCGTCCTTACACATAGTGTTTTTGTGCATCTCATCTTTGGTCATCCCTTCATGGTTCATTGATGAACCGTCCGGGTGCAGCATTGTGCCACCTGAATTCACGTTACTGTTGTCGACATTATTTGGCGCCACGTTTTCGCGGGCGTCTGGGGCGATTTGTCCTGCATCAGCCGAGGAATTTGCCTGACCGTTATTGGACTGCGCGTTGCTTTCAGCAGCCAGTGCCGCGCCGCTGGCGAGGCTGAGTGTAGCGGTAAGGAAGAGTGAAGCCAGCTTTGTCATATGCATAATATGCTCCTGTTAAGGTCGATATGTCGGATAACGTCTTCCAACAGTGCATGTGCCAGTTACATCATTAATATGTGGTTAATCGTTTTGCTATGGAAATTAAAACCAGCATAGAATCTTGAAATCTATGAAAATTAAAGCTGTTACAGTTAGAAATTGTAGTTTGGATCTCGTTTTTCGCTACTTTATTGCGTTTTTTTGGCCAATTCCAGGATTAATCCGTCCAAAGTGTAAAACCCCGTTTACACTTTATGATTGAAGATATAGATTGGAGGGATTGCATTCATTTATATAAGTATGGCAACGCTGGAATAATCATGAATTATCAGAACGACGATTTACGCATTAAAGAGATCAACGAGTTATTACCACCAGTCGCACTGCTGGAAAAATTCCCCGCTACTGAAAATGCCGCCAATACGGTGGCTCATGCCCGTAAGGCGATTCATAAAATTCTGAAAGGGAGCGACGATCGCCTTCTGGTGGTGATTGGGCCGTGCTCTATTCATGATCCGGCAGCTGCCAAAGAGTATGCCACTCGTCTGCTGGCGCTGCGCGAAGCGTTAAAAGGTGAGCTTGAAATCGTCATGCGCGTCTATTTTGAAAAACCGCGTACCACCGTTGGCTGGAAAGGGCTTATCAACGACCCGCACATGGACAACAGCTTCCAGATCAATGATGGGCTGCGCATTGCGCGTAAACTGCTGCTGGATATCAACGACAGCGGATTGCCGACTGCGGGTGAATTCCTCGATATGATCACCCCACAATATCTCGCCGATCTGATGAGCTGGGGCGCGATTGGGGCACGTACAACAGAATCTCAGGTGCACCGCGAGCTGGCCTCGGGTCTGTCCTGCCCGGTTGGTTTTAAAAACGGTACCGATGGCACCATCAAAGTGGCGATTGATGCAATAAACGCTGCAGGGGCACCGCACTGCTTCCTGTCTGTCACCAAATGGGGTCATTCAGCGATCGTGAATACCAGTGGTAATGGCGATTGCCATATCATTCTGCGCGGTGGCAAAGAGCCGAACTACAGCGCTCAGCACGTTGCGGACGTGAAAGAAGGTCTGGTCAAAGCAGGACTCTCTGCGCAAGTGATGATCGACTTCAGCCATGCCAACTCCAGCAAGCAGTTCAAAAAGCAGATGGATGTTGCGAAGGATGTTTGCGGACAAGTCGCCGGTGGCGAAAAAGCAATTATTGGCGTGATGATCGAAAGCCATTTGGTGGAAGGTAATCAGAATCCGGATAGCGGTGAGCCGCTGACCTACGGTAAGAGCATCACCGACGCCTGCATTGGTTGGGAAGATACCGATGCGGTGTTGCGTCAACTGGCGGATGCGGTAAAAGCGCGTCGCGGTTAACCAAGTCCCTTAGGCCTGATAAGCGTAGCGCCATCAGGCATTCCGGTGCAGACTATCGGATGGGGCGATGCCTTATCCGGCCTACATTTTCTGGTAGGGCCGAAATAAAAAAGCGTGGAGAAATCCACGCTTTTTCTTTAACTTACCGCGAAAATTACTTCGCTTTACCCTGGTTCGCAACGGCCGCCGCTTTTGCTGCGATCTCGTCAGCGTTACCCAGATAGTAGTGTTTGATCGGCTTGAAGTTTTCGTCGAACTCATACACCAGCGGTACGCCGGTCGGGATGTTCAGTTCAAGGATCTCATCTTCGCCCATGTTATCAAGGTATTTAACCAGCGCACGCAGAGAGTTACCGTGAGCGGCGATAATTACGCGCTCACCGCTTTTCATGCGCGGCAGAATGGTTTCATTCCAGTAAGGGATAACGCGATCGATGGTCAGCGCCAGGCTTTCGGTAACTGGTAACTCTTTGTCGGTCAGCTTCGCATAACGCGGATCGTGACCCGGGTAACGCTCGTCGTCTTTGGTCAGTTCCGGCGGGGTAACCGCAAAGCCGCGACGCCACTGCTTAACCTGCTCATCACCGTATTTTTCCGCGGTTTCTGCTTTGTTCAAACCCTGCAGCGCACCGTAATGGCGTTCGTTCAGTTTCCAGGATTTCTCAACCGGCAGCCAGGCCTGATCCAGTTCGTCCAGTACGTTCCACAGGGTGTGGATGGCACGTTTCAGCACAGAAGTATAAGCAAAATCGAAGCTGTAGCCTTCCTCTTTCAGCAGTTTTCCTGCCGCTTTTGCTTCGCCAACGCCTTTCTCGGACAGATCAACATCATACCAACCGGTAAAACGGTTTTCGTTGTTCCACTGACTTTCACCGTGACGTACCAGAACCAGCTTAGTTACAGCCATACATTCACTCCTATAAATCATATCGAATGATAATAATTCTCATTATATTGCCGTAATGTGTAAGCGGCAATGCTTACGCATAACCATAGCGAAAATAGCGCTACAGTGTAAGGTTCTTGTGAACTCAAGGTTGCGATTTTGTCTTTGAGTGGTGGGGATTTGAGCGGTTCTACTGTGATTAACAAGCACCAGGCCCGAAAAGTTACGTCATCGGGCCTGGGAGGGGAAACGATCAAGCTGGAATAAACTGATATTCCGTCACGCTGGCATACTCTTCACCCGGACGCAGGAAGCAATCCGCCTGTGGCCACTCAGGGTGGTTCGGGCTGTCCGGCAGAAATTCACTTTCCAGTGCCAGGCCTTGCCAGTCTTCGTAGGCCTCTGGCCCGCGGGAAGGCGTACCACCGAGGAAATTACCGGAGTAAAACTGCAATGCCGGGGCCGAGGTGTAGACCACCATCTGCAGTTTTTCATCCTGCGACCACAACTGAGCGACCGGCGTACGCGCATTGCCCTGTGCCTGAAGCAGGAAGGCGTGATCGTAACCTTTCACCTTACGCTGATCGTCATCGGCCAGAAATTCACTACTGATGATTTTAGGGGTGCGGAAATCGAACGTGCTACCGGCGACGGATTTCAGTCCATCATGCGGGATACCCATTTCGTCAACCGGTAAGTACTCGTCCGCCAGAATTTGCAGCTTATGCTGGCGCACATCCGTTTTATCGCCGTCGAGGTTAAAATAGACGTGATTTGTCAGATTCACCGGGCAGGGTTTATCGACCGTGGCACGATAAGTTATCGAAATACGATTATCATCAGTCAGGCGATACTGCGCGGTGGCGCAAAGATGGCCTGGGAAGCCCTGATCGCCATCGTCAGACGTTAAGGCGAACAGCACCTGACGGTCATTCTGATTGACTATCTGCCAGCGACGTTTGTCGAAACCGTCCGGTCCGCCGTGCAGTTGGTTATTGCCCTGACTTGGCAGTAATTCAACGGTTTCGCCAGCAAAGGTATATCGGCTGTTGGCGATACGGTTCGCGTAGCGGCCAATCGAAGCCCCCAGAAATGCAGCCTGTTCCGGGTATTGTTCCGGACTGGCGCAGCCGAGTAATGCTTCGCGCACGCTACCATCGCTAAGCGGAATACGCGCAGAGAGCAGGGTCGCGCCCCAGTCCATGAGCGTGACTACCATCCCTGCGTCATTGCGCAGGGTGAGCAGGCGAAACGGTTGACCGTCCGGAGCCTGCACGGGGATTTCGTTTAACATTGTCCGGCTCCTTGTGAAGGTTTGCAGACGTAGAATGTTTCTTTAATACCGGTTTTTGCCTCGTACTGTGTGGCGACAGCCTGCTGTACGGCAGGAACCAAATCTTGCGGGATCAGCGCCACGATGCAGCCGCCGAAGCCGCCGCCAGTCATCCGCACACCGCCTTTATCACCGATGGTCGCTTTGACAATCTCTACCAGCGTATCAATTTGCGGCACCGTGATTTCAAAGTCATCGCGCATTGAGGCGTGAGATTCCGCCATCAGCTGGCCCATGCGCAGCAGGTCGCCTTTTTCCAGTGCCTGTGCGGCTTCAACGGTACGCGCATTTTCCGTGATGACGTGGCGCACGCGTTTGGCAACAATCGGATCCAGCTCGTGGGCGACAGCGTTAAACGCTTCGAGGCTGACATCACGCAGCGCTGGCTGCTGGAAGAAACGCGCGCCAGTTTCACACTGTTCGCGACGGGTGTTGTATTCGCTACCGACCAGCGTGCGTTTAAAGTTGCTGTTGATGATCACCACCGCTACACCCTCGGGCATAGAAACGGCTTTGGTGCCCAGCGTACGGCAGTCGATCAGCAGCGCATGATCTTTCTTGCCAAGTGCGGAGATCAGCTGATCCATGATGCCGCAGTTACAACCGACAAACTGGTTTTCAGCTTCCTGGCCATTCAGGGCAATCTGCGCGCCGTCGAGCGGCAGATGATAGAGCTGCTGGAATACCGTACCAACAGCGACTTCCAGTGAGGCAGAAGAGCTTAAGCCCGCACCCTGCGGGACATTACCGCTGATCACCAGATCCGCGCCGCCAAAGGCGTTATTGCGCTTTTGCAGATGCTTTACCACGCCACGCACGTAGTTTGACCACTGCTGGCTGTCGTGGGCGATAATCGGCGCATCGAGAGAGAACTCATCAACCTGATTGTCGTAATCAGCGGCGATGACGCGTACTTTTCGATCGTCGCGCGCCGCGCAACTGATGACGGTTTGATAGTCGATGGCGCAGGGCAGAACGAAGCCGTCGTTATAATCGGTATGTTCGCCGATCAGGTTTACACGACCCGGTGCCTGAATAGTATGGGTGGCAGGGTAGCCAAACGTTTCTGTAAACAGAGATTGTGTTTTTTCTTTCAGACTCATTATTTACACTCCGGATTCGCGAAAATGGATGTCGCTGACCGCACGCAGTCGCTCAGCCGCTTGTTCTGCGGTCAGATCTCGCTGGGTTTCTGCCAGCATTTCATAACCGACCATAAATTTACGCACGGTCGCGGAACGCAGCAGCGGCGGGTAAAAGTGCGCGTGCAACTGCCAGTGTTCGTTTTCTTCACCGTTAAACGGCGCGCCGTGCCAGCCCATGGAGTAGGGGAATGAGCACTGGAACAGGTTGTCGTAACGACTGGTCAGTTTTTTCAACGCCAGCGCCAGGTCAGCACGCTGCTCGTTGGTCAAATCGGTAATACGCAGCACATGCGCTTTCGGCAGCAGCAGCGTTTCGAACGGCCACGCGGCCCAGTAAGGGACAACCGCCAGCCAGTGCTCAGTTTCAACGACCGTACGGCTGCCGTCTGCCAGTTCACGCTGGACGTAATCAACGAGCATCGGCGCGCCCTGTTCGGCGAAGTATGCTTTCTGTAGGCGATTTTCACGTTCAGCTTCGTTGGGCAAAAAGCTGTTGGCCCAAATTTGACCGTGCGGGTGCGGGTTCGAGCACCCCATCGCCGCGCCTTTATTCTCAAATACCTGCACCCAGGGATAGGTTTTCCCTAAGTCTTCGGTCTGCTCCTGCCACGTTTTTACGATTTCTGTCAGCGCAGGGACACTGAGTTCTGGCAGCGTTTTGCTGTGATCGGGGGAGAAGCAAATTACGCGGCTGGTACCGCGCGCGCTCTGGCAACGCATCAACGGATCGTGACTGTCTGGCGCGTCCGGGGTATCGGACATCAGCGCCGCAAAATCATTGGTAAAAACATAGGTTCCGGTGTAATCCGGATTTACATCACCGGTAACGCGCGTATTGCCAGCACACAGGAAACAGTCCGGGTCATGTGCAGGCAGTACCTGCTTAGACGGGGTTTCCTGCGCCCCTTGCCACGGGCGTTTGGCGCGATGCGGTGATACGAGGATCCACTGCCCGGTGAGCGGGTTAAAACGGCGATGTGGATGATCGACAGGATTGAATTGCGTCATGATTGGTCCTTAATCCGAATATCCTTGCGGGTGGCGTGACTGCCAGTGCCAGGTGTCTTGTGCCATTTCATCCAGTGTACGGGTCACGCGCCAGTTGAGCTCGCGATCGGCTTTGCTGGCATCTGCCCAGTAAGCCGGAAGATCGCCATCACGGCGCGGGGCGAAATGGTAATTAATGGGTTTACCGCAGGCTTTGCTGAAGGCGTTGACCACGTCCAGTACGCTGCTGCCGATGCCTGCTCCGAGGTTGTAAATATGCACACCCTGTTTGCCCGCCAGTTTTTCCATTGCGACGACGTGGCCGTCGGCGAGATCCATCACGTGGATGTAGTCGCGAACGCCGGTGCCATCTTCAGTTGGGTAGTCGTTGCCAAATATGGCAAGGGACTCGCGGCGGCCTACGGCAACTTGTGCGATGTAAGGCATCAGGTTGTTGGGAATACCTTGCGGATCTTCCCCCATATCGCCCGACGGATGAGCACCAACCGGGTTAAAGTAGCGCAGTAAGGCGATACTCCAGTCGGGGTGTGCTTTTTGCAGGTCGGTCAGGATTTGTTCTACCATCAGCTTGCTTTTGCCGTACGGACTTTGCGGCGTGCCGGTAGGGAAGCTTTCAACGTAAGGAATTTGCGGCTGATCTCCATAGACGGTCGCGGAGGAGCTGAAAATGAAGTTTTTCACGTTGGCGGCGCGCATTGCATTCACCAGACGCAGGGTGCCATTGACGTTGTTGTCATAGTACTCCAACGGCTTGGCAACGGATTCTCCAACGGCTTTTAAACCCGCAAAATGAATGACCGTGTCAATGGCATGATCGTGTAGAATTTCGGTTATCAGCGCTTCGTTACGGATATCCCCTTCCACGAAGGTCGGCTGCTTGCCACCTAAACGCTCAATGACGGGCAAAACGCTGCGTTTGCTGTTGCAGAGATTGTCCAGGATCACCACCTCGTGACCGTTTTTCAACAACTGCACGCAAGTGTGGCTTCCAATGTAACCGCTACCACCTGTAACCAATACTCTCATAATTCGCTCCGTTAAGCCTATGGTATGCAATAACCATAGCATAACAAAGATGCGAAAAGTGTGACATGGAATAAATTAGTGGAATCGTTTACACTCCATAAGTTTCACGCATTTTTAATGGTTATTTTATTTTAAATCATTATGTTAGGTTGCTATTTCAGCGTTTGTCTGAAAAAAAGCAGAAAAAAAGGGCGTGATAAACGCCCTGCAATGAAAACTAACGCAGAGACGTTAGTCGATAGGCGTAGATGTCGTTCTCGGGCACAAACTCCAGTCGATGGGTAATGCAGGCTGGGGCATCTTCGGCGTGGTGAGAGACGAACAGCAGTTGAGTTTCACCTTCACCGATTAGCACATCCACAAAACGGCGAATCAGTTGGCGATTGAGCGGATCTAACCCTTGCAAAGGCTCGTCAAGGATCAACAACGTCGGGTGTTTAACCAGCGCGCGAACAATCAGTGCCAGCCGCTGCTGTCCCCAGGAAAGACTATGAAATGGCGCATCCGCGGTACGTTTATCGAAGCCAAGGATATCCAGCCACTGTTGCACCAGCTTGTGCTGCCTGTCGGAAACGGCCTGATAGATGCCGATTGAATCAAAATAACCAGAGAGAATAACGTTGCGAACTGTGGTACTCACCCGGTAATCCAGATGCAGACTGCTGCTGACGTAGCCGATGTGTTTTTTGATATCCCAGATAGTTTCACCGCTGCCACGGCGACGGCCAAACAGGGTCAGGTCGTTGCTGTAGCCCTGGGGGTGATCGCCGGTGATTAAACTGAGCAGAGTTGATTTTCCCGCACCGTTGGGGCCGACGATTTGCCAGTGTTCCCCCGGATTTACCTGCCAGCTCAAATGGTGAAGGATAGGGCGATCGTTATACGAGACCGTGCCATCGTTAAGCACAATTCGCGGCTCGTTATCTGACAACGTACGGCGCACCGAAGGCTCATCCGGTTCAGGTAACTGAATTCCTTCCAGCCGCTCGCTATGGGCAAGCTGAGCGATTAATGCCTGTTGCAGAAGGTCGGTTTTTGCGCCGGTTTCTGTCAGCGTGCAATCGGCAAGTACGCCAGCAAACTGCACGAACTCGGGAATTTCATCAAAGCGGTTAAGTACCAGCACCAGCGTAAAGCCGGCCTGATGCAACTCAGCGAGCAGTTCTGCTAACTGACGGCGTGACGCTACGTCCAGCCCGTCAAAGGGCTCATCAAGGATCAGTAAATCCGGCGCGGACATTAACGCCTGACAGAGTAGGGTTTTGCGTGTTTCACCGGTGGAAAGGTATTTGAAACGCCTGTTGAGCAGGGAAGAAATGCCAAACTGCCGCGCCAACGCAGCGCAGCGGACGGGATCGTTGACCTCATCCTGGATGATTTCGGCGGTGGTGCGCCCGGTGTCGTCTTCACCGGGACTAAGAAGATCGGTGTTGTTTCGCTGCCACTCGTCGCTGACTAGCTTTTGTAGCTGCTCAAAGGAGAGTCGGGTAATACGCGTGAACTGACAGTGGCGCTCGCCTTTCAGAAGCGGCAGCTCTCCCGCCAGTGCGCGGGCCAGCGCGGATTTCCCGCTCCCGTTAGCGCCAACAAACGCCCAGCTATCACCCGCGTTTAACGTCAACGCATTTAACTGGAGCGTTTTTGTGTCGCTAAGACGAAACTTGCCTTGCGAAATTTGCAACGATGACATTTTGTATCCCATTATTTGCAGCGATTAATAACAGGGATACGTGTTCTTCAGGCTGATGTCAATCTACTCAGCACAGCGTGGCGATAATCACTCTGTCTGCATTAAACCAGGCGGTGACGTTAGCGCCTTCTTGCAGCGTTGCGGCGTCTTGGGCCGGAACGGTGGCGCACAGCGTCTGGCCGTCTGGCAACGTCATCAGCACTTCACACTGTTCCGCTCCACGTTCAATATGGCTAATCGTGCCCTGCAACTGGTTATCGGCGGCCTGAGCGATGGCATCGTCCTGAGTGATTCCCACCCACGGCGCTTTCAGCAGAATCAGTACTTCTTTGCCTTCCTCAAGACCCAGACGCTCGCCGCTTTGCGCAGTGATCGCCACTTTCAGGCGCGTTTCGCCATCGGCCAGCAGGACGTCGACATGCTGCTGGACCTGATCGTGGTCGCGGGCGGTGATTGTGCCAAACCATTGGTTACGGGCGCTGGTTTGCAGTGAAAATCGAGAGATAGCCGCCAGCAGGCTATTGAGCGGTAGCGCATCGTCATCGCTCAAAACATCAAAGGCTTTTTGTTGGATCTGCGCCAGCAAATCATACAACTGAATTAAGCGTTGGCCGTAGCGCGTTAATACCGCGCCGCCGCCGCCTTTGCCGCCTGTGGCGCGCTCAACCAGCGTTTGCTCGCTGAGTTGGTTCATTTCGTTAATCGCATCCCAGGCGCTTTTGTAGCTAATACCTGCATCCTTCGCGCCCTGACTGATGGAGCCGGAAAGCGCAATATGCTTAAGCAGAGAAATGCGACGGGGATCGGCAAACAGTTTTTGCTGAAGTTTCAGCGTAAGAAGGATTTCGGCCTGCATCACAAGCTCCTGGCAAAAAAGGGTATTGTGACGGAAAACCGTGCCTGAGCAAAGCCGACCGCACAAAAGGGGAGTGCTTTTCTGCGTTATGTGGTTAGAATACAGCTAAGGACTACATCTGGAGTTGACCATGTTAGAGTTATTGAAAAGTCTGGTATTCGCCGTAATCATGGTACCTGTGGTAATGGCCATCATTCTGGGTCTGATTTACGGACTGGGTGAAGTGTTCAACATTTTCTCCGGTATCGGTCAAAAAGACCAGTCCAGACAGAATCATTGATTCCCCAAACGCCCGCTCAGTCGGGCGTTTATATTTTTTACACCTTCCAACCCGTTTTCTCTGTCTACCGTTTCTCAAGATCCTGCTTTCCCTGCCGATATTTTCTTCGTGTAACCTCAAATTGGTATCAATAACCACTGGGAAAATCCTGGTTTAATCGTTATATTTGCGGCTACATAACGAAATGCAAAGGAGTTACAGATGGCACGTACATGGTTACGCTTGTTTGCCGGGGCAACACTTTCTCTTACTGTTGCCGGGCATGCGCTGGCGGATGAAGGAAAAATTACTGTTTTCGCAGCGGCTTCACTGACTAACGCGATGCAGGATATTGCGACGCAATACAAAAAAGAGAAGAACGTTGACGTTGTCTCTTCTTTTGCGTCTTCTTCCACGCTGGCGCGCCAGATTGAAGCAGGCGCTCCGGCCGATCTGTTTATCTCTGCCGATCAGAAATGGATGGATTACGCAGTAGACAAAAAATCGATTGATACCGCCACGCGTGAAACGCTGTTGGGTAACAGCCTGGTGGTTGTCGCACCGAAAGACAGTGCGCAGAAAGACTTCACCATCGACAGCAAAACCAACTGGACCCGTTTGTTAAATGGTGGGCGTCTGGCTGTTGGCGATCCGGAACATGTTCCGGCGGGCATTTATGCTAAAGAAGCGCTGCAAAAACTGGGGGCATGGGATACCCTGGCCCCGAAACTGGCACCTGCCGAAGATGTGCGCGGTGCGCTGGCGCTGGTAGAGCGTAACGAAGCGCCGCTGGGGATCGTCTATGGTTCCGATGCTGTCGCCAGCAAGGGTGTAAAAGTTGTTGCGACTTTCCCGGAAGATTCACACAAAAAAGTGGAATACCCTATCGCAATTGTTGATGGGCACAAAAACGCAACGGTCAGCGCGTTCTATGATTACCTGAAAGGGCCGCAGGCTGCTGAAATCTTTAAACGTTATGGATTTACGACCAAGTAATGATACTGACCGATCCTGAATGGCAGGCCGTTATACTGAGCCTGAAAGTTTCTTCCCTGGCTGTGTTGTTTAGTCTGCCGTTTGGGATCTTCTTTGCCTGGCTGCTTGTGCGATGCAAGTTCCCGGGCAAAGCGCTGCTCGACAGCGTTCTGCATTTGCCGCTGGTACTGCCGCCGGTCGTGGTGGGCTATCTGCTGTTGGTTGCCATGGGACGCCGCGGATTCATTGGCGAATGGCTGTACGACTGGTTTGGCATTACCTTTGCCTTTAGCTGGCGCGGTGCGGTACTGGCTGCGGCGGTGATGTCTTTCCCGCTTATGGTACGGGCTATTCGTCTGGCGCTGGAAGGTGTCGATGTCAAGCTGGAGCAGGCGGCCCGCACGCTGGGCGCTGGACGCTGGCGCGTATTTGTCACGATTACTTTACCGCTGATGCTACCTGGCATTATTGTCGGTACGGTGCTGGCGTTCGCGCGTTCCCTCGGGGAATTTGGCGCAACGATTACCTTTGTCTCCAATATTCCTGGCGAAACCCGCACTATCCCGTCGGCGATGTATACCCTGATCCAGACCCCCGGCGGCGAAAGCGCGGCGGCAAGGTTATGTATCATTTCTATTGTGTTAGCGCTGATTTCACTGCTGATTTCTGAATGGCTGGCGCGTATTAGCCGTGAACGGACGGGGCGGTAATCATGCTGGAACTTAATTTCTCCCAAACGCTGGGGACGCATTGCCTGACGCTCAACGAAACGCTGCCAGCCAGTGGGATCACCGCTATTTTTGGCGTTTCCGGCGCGGGTAAAACCTCGCTGATTAACGCCATCAGCGGCCTGACGCAGCCGCAGTCCGGGCGCATCGTGCTTAACGGACGGGTTTTGAACGACGTCGAGAACGGTATCTGTTTAACGCCCGAAAAACGCCGGGTGGGCTATGTTTTCCAGGATGCGCGCCTGTTTCCGCATTATAAAGTGCGCGGCAACCTGCGTTACGGTATGGCGAAAAGTATGGCCGGACAGTTTGATAAGCTGGTGGCCCTGTTGGGCATTGAATCGCTGCTTGACCGTCTGCCCGGCGGGCTTTCTGGCGGTGAAAAACAGCGCGTAGCCATCGGTCGGGCGCTGCTTACCGCGCCGGAACTGTTGTTGCTTGATGAGCCGTTAGCCTCGCTGGATATCCCGCGTAAGCGCGAACTGTTGCCTTACCTGCAACGCCTGGCGCGTGAAATTAATATTCCGATGCTGTACGTCAGCCACTCGCTCGATGAAATCTTGCACCTGGCTGACAAAGTGATGGTGCTGGAAAACGGGCAGGTCAAAGCGTTCGGATCGCTGGAAGATGTCTGGGGCAGCAGCGTGATGCACCCGTGGCTACCAAAGGAACAGCAAAGCAGCATTCTGAAAGTCAGCGTGCTGGAACATCATCCACATTACGCAATGACTGCACTGGCGCTTGGCGATCAGCATCTATGGGTCAATAAGCTGGATCAACCGCTGCAAACTGCGCTGCGTATTCGTATTCAGGCATCTGATGTTTCGCTGGTGCTTCAACCGCCGCAGCAGACCAGTATTCGTAACGTGCTGCGGGCGAAAGTCGCGCAGTGCTATGACGATAATGGTCAGGTGGAGGTTCAGCTTGAAGTGGGCGGTAAAACGCTGTGGGCGAGGATCAGCCCGTGGGCCAGGGATGAACTGGGTATCAAACCTGGCCTGTGGCTGTACGCGCAAATTAAAAGCGTGTCGATTACCGCGTGATTACAGCAGGTGGGAGTAGATAAATTTCGCGATGCTGTCGGTGGTGTTGTCACCAATTACTATGTTGGCGCGGGCTTTGACCGCGTCGTCGGCATTACCCATCGCCACGCCGGTACCTGCGGCTTCCAGCATGCTGATATCGTTAAAGTTGTCACCAAAGGCAATGACGTTTTCCATTGACCCGCCCTGTGCTTCAATCCACTGGGTAAGGCGTCGTCCTTTGCTGTTGCCTTTACGGGCAATGTCGACCTGATCGTGCCAGGACCATTCACACTCCAGCCCCAACTGTTGTTCAACATGCTTACCAAACTGCTGCAGTTTCGGAATATCTTCGTCGGTGAGGGCAAATTTCCAGACGGCGTTAACGTCATGTGCAGCCTGCGCCAGCGAAGGCACCTGGGTGAAGGTCGGGCGCTGTTCCGGCGGCAGGGTTTGCGCCCAGTTAGCGGTACGCACCACATGCCCGGTTGGGCGCTCATACAGCATGGCCTCATCCACATACATCAGCCCGTGGATCTGATGTTCATCCAGCATTTCGATCAGCTGTAATGCCTGGTTTACCGGAAGGGGATCGGATTCCAGTACCGTTTTTGCCTGATAATCATACAAGTAGGTGCCGTTGCAGCAAATTGCAGGTGTATCCAGCGCCAGTGCCTGATAAAAAGGATGAATAGCAACGTGATGGCGACCTGTGACAATGATAAGTTGGTATCCTGCTTCTCTGGCGCGCGCGAGCGCTTCAACAGAGGATGGCAGTAAGGTTTTTTTCGGAGTCAACAGGGTACCGTCTAAATCCAGGGCAATCACGCGTGCGGTCATAGTTATTTCCAGATTAAGGTTGAGAATTTTATCTACTGGAATGGTACACCGAGACGGGAGCCGGACAAAATTCTGCGCCTTAATTAAGCATTCACCGTTAAAAGCGTCTACCTTAGGCGTGTGTCAGGCAATTGCAGCCACCTGCCAAAAAGCAAAGGAGTATTCATGAAGCAAACCGTTTATACCGCCAGCCCTGAAAGTCAGCAAATCCACGTCTGGAGCCTGAATCATGATGGTTCTCTGACGCTGACGCAGGTGGTTGATGTGCCGGGTCAGGTACAACCGATGGTCGTCAGCCCGGATAAGCGCTACCTCTATGTTGGCGTGCGCCCGGAGTTTCGCGTGTTGGCTTACCGCATTGCGCCTGATGACGGTGCGCTGACCTTCGCGGCGGAGTCTGCGCTGCCGGGTAGCCCGACGCATATTTCTACCGATCATCAGGGACGTTTCGTGTTTGTCGGCTCTTATAACGCCGGGAGCGTGAGCGTCACGCGTCTGGAAGATGGCCTGCCGGTGGAACAGGTTGACGTGGTTGAAGGTCTGGACGGCTGCCACTCGGCCAACATCTCACCGGATAACCGTATCCTGTGGGTTCCGGCGTTGAAACAGGATCGTATCTGTCTGTTTGAGGTAAGCGATGATGGACATCTGGTGGCGCAGGAACCGGCTGAAGTGACCACCGTTGAAGGTGCTGGCCCGCGTCATATGACGTTCCATCCGAATAAGCAATTTGCCTACTGTGTGAATGAGCTGAACAGCTCCGTTGACGTCTGGGCGCTGAAAGATCCGTACGGCAAGATTGAGTGTGTGCAGACGCTGGATATGATGCCGGCTGATTTCACTGATACCCGTTGGGCAGCGGATATTCACATTACACCGGATGGTCGTCATCTGTACGCCTGTGACCGCACCGCAAGCCTGATTACGATCTTTAGCGTGTCTGAAGATGGCAGCGTGCTGACCAAAGAGGGTTTCCAGCCTACTGAAACTCAGCCGCGCGGTTTTAATATCGATCACAGCGGTAAATACCTGATTGCCGCCGGGCAAAAATCGCACCATATCGCGGTGTATGAGATTGCTGGCGAGCAGGGGCTGCTGGCAGAGAAGGGGCGTTATGCAGTGGGGCAGGGCCCGATGTGGGTCGTGGTGAACGCGTACTAACGCCATCAGTCAGAGCAGGAAAAGCCTGTTCAAAGATAAAAAGCGAGGTTCACATCCGTGTGAACCTCGCGGGGAAAATAAGTTATTTCAACGGATAAACACACTTAGCATCGGCCCAGGGGAAACATATTAAATCCGTCTTTTCTAATTTAAAATAAATCCCTGTAGTTTCAGGAAACTCCCAGTCTGGGTATTGATAATTATAGGAAAGCCCCACCTTGAGAACATCAATGTTCGTGAAATCGATTTCAGTTGCATCACCATGAATAGACGTAGCACCGACATCCCAATATCCCCCCGTATCTCTATTGGGGGGCGACGAAGGGAAAGTAGCCGCAAACATTTCCATCCCCATTCCTGGTTTGGCATGCCTATCCGTTCTTAATATCTTCATTTTCTTGCCCTGCCCCGTGGGAACATATTTCACAGCCGCAATAGGGAAGGTATAAAAGGCGTCCTTTTTAAACATTGTCTTATTTGTATGCTGGAAACCAATGACTTCAATAACGAGATATTCCAGATCGTTACTTGATATAAGTATGTCTTTAGGGACTTGATGTCCATCCTGGCCACCACAGAATCGACTGCCTGCTTTATCACAGGGGGCGTCGCTTTGGGAAAAAAGATCGCGGAAAGCCGGACATTAGGATCGTCCACCTCATCCTGCTTATTCGCCGGTGGATACTCGTAACCGCCATAGCGATGTTTAAAGAACCGTGTCACTCTGTTAAATTTATCGGGGACCTTGCCCTGAATATAAATACCATTGTCAATCTCGAGATAACTATAAACCAAACCTTCAAGGTGTTCTGACGAAGCCTCCGAATTACCTCTAAGTTTGTCTCTACCGTTATCACATTGCCTTTCCTCTTTAAATGGACAACGCGGTAAATTTGGTGCAGTAACACTAAGATTATTACGACCTTTATCCTGATCGTACCCTTTCGTTTTCCAGTACACGTTCACGCCAAACGATTGTATAGCATCAGTACTAAATTGCCGACTAAAGTTATCTGCCGTTACCCGAACGGTAAAATAATGCGGCCCCAGCGAGGCCGACGTGCGTGTCAGAAAACCAAAATTTGCGCTGACGTCTTTTCCTGAATTGGGAGCATTATTCGAAGATATTGCACTTGTGCTAAAAAGCAGCATTGCCGAGATCAGCCCTGCCGATAAAACAGTCCTTTTCATTTGTCACTCCCTCTTTATGCGACGGAAATAATCTGATATTTACCACTGCGCAACAGCACGACCTGATAGTCGCCAAACACCATACTGCCTGGTGCCACGGTGCGCGTTTTGTTGTTAAACCGGACGGTAATCCGGGTTCCGCCCGGTCCCTGAGAAACCAGCACCACCCGAGGTTGAGCGTCGGATTTTTCTTCCGTGGACGCCCGCCCGGCGCGCGCCAGCATCGGGGTGTTGTTCAGCAAGGGCTGCGGGTCGAGCGCCACGCCCCGCCAGGCAATTTCCAGGTGCAGATGGGGACCGGTGCTAAAACCGCTGCTGCCGGATGCGGCGATCTCTTCGCCCGCCGTCAGCTTTTCGCCTTTTCGCACCCGTGTAGAGGCGAGATGAAAATAGCGGCTCTGCCAGCCGTCCGCATGACGGAGTGTGATAAAGTACCCGGTGCCGCGACCGTAGCCGCTCTCCACCACTTCGCCGTCGGCAATTGCATGCACGCTGCTGCCGAATGGCACAGGAATATCCATCCCTTTATGCTGCATCATGCGCCCCAGCACAGGGTGCAGGCGTTGTCCAAATCCTGAGCTGATCTGGCGCTTCGCCACGGGCCAGATAAAGCGTACCGGGGCGTTATCATCATCCACCGCCGCAGCGCTGGACGATATCTGCAGGTTCTCTTCTGACCACACTTGCGCCGCCTGTAATGACGGAACGAAAGCCTGCTGCCAGGCCTGCTCGCAGCTGGTCGTCGCCAGCGGCGCTATTGTCAGCCATACGCTCCATATCAGACACGACACGATCGACCCCCGTCAGAGCAGAAGTAAAAACGCGACCAGCGCGATAGCCGGACCGAACGGAATATAAAAGCGATGTTTGTCATCCTCTTGCGCATAAAAGAACCGCACGCAGGCGTAAAACAGCAGCCCGGCCAGCGCCGAAAAGCAGAGTAATTCCGGCAGGCGCTGCCAGCCAAGCCATGCCCCGCAGGCGGCGTAGAGCTTGACGTCGCCGTAACCCAGACCGTCACGTTTGCATAATGTCTCCCACAGCTTCATCACGCTCCACAACAGAAGCCAGGCGGCGGCGACGCCATAAACCGCGTCCTTCACCCGCACCATGGAGTAGCCCGATGCAGCAAGCAGTAGCCCGCCCCAGAGCACGGTGAAGACCAGCGCGTCTGGCAGAATCAGATGTTTAAAATCGATAACCGCCGCGCTGTAGAGCACCATAAACAACAGCGCATATGCCAGCGCGAGCTGAGGAGACCATTGCGGCAGGTAAAACCAGGCCAGCGCCCCCCATACCAGCCCCATCGCCAGTTCAGAAACCGGATAAATAACCGGGATCGCAATGCCGCACTGGCGGCATTTGCCCTTCAGTAACAGCCAACTGAGAACCGGAATATTATCCCAGGGCTTAATATCCGATTTACAGGCAGGGCAGTGCGACGGCGGCCACCACAAATTAACAGCCGCCCCTTCTGAATCATCCTCATCTATTACGCCAAGCATCAGCGGCAGACGATAAATAATCACGTTGGCTAAGCTGCCAAACAGCAATCCAAGTGGGATAAAAATAGCCACCATCCATGGCATTAACAGTTCCATGATTTAATTTTCCTAAAAAGAACCGCTGGCGCCCATCGCCGCCAGCTTGTCGCTGAGCGCAAACAACGCGGCAAAAACCCAAATAACGCAACCGCCTAATATCAGCGTGGAGAGCGCTCTTAATAACCCGGAAAGTTTAGTGATATATTCCCGAATGTGTTCACGTGATTTATTCGATACCGCCAGCAGCACCTCATTAAACGAAGGTAGCGCGGCGTAAAGGCTGATATTGAGCAGCGTTTCCGTGTTCAGTAAACCCGAGTTGAGCGCTTCACCATAGCTGACGCCCGCCGCCATTTTCTTCTGCATCCCGGCCAGGTGCCAGCGCAGCCAGCGGCTGGAGTTCAGGCTAATAATGCTGAGCGCATCGTTGAGCGGAATGCCGTTTTTTAACATCAGCGCCAGGTTGTTGAGAAAAATAGAGGCAGTCAACTGCTTATACGTTGAGAACGGCATAATTCGGTCAAGAAACTGATTACGAATATTCCCGGTCATTTTGCCCATTGCTATTTTGATCACGGTAACCAGCGCAATAAATCCAATGAGGATATATATCCACAGCCCTTTACACAGCGCCATCCCAAAAATATAGAGCGCGCGGGTGACGCCAGGCCATTTCTCAACGGGTACCACGCTTTCAAAAGCCGGGAACACCTTATAGGCATAACCCGCAATTACCACCAGCGACAGGACCAGCATAATGAGCGGGAAGGTGATGGCACCGACAATTTTCTTGCGCAGCTCGTCGTTATAATTAATCACGTTTACCAGGGTGATAAAACCGTCGGCCAGGCTGCCGCTGCGTTCCGCCGCGTTAATTACGCTCAGTTCAGATTCAGGGACCAGCCCCTCGAAAACCATCGCAATGGAGGTGGTTTTCGCCATTTTGCTTGTCAGCTCTTCCAGACGTTTAGCAAATCCTTTGCCGAGCAGTTTTTCCCCTTCCGCGCGTAATTTTTGCAACGCGTCATATAGCGGAAGCTCAGCGTTAATCATGTCTGCGCAAAACTGATAAAGATAAATACGCTGTTTCTTACCGAATTTTTTCAACTATTACCTCCAGTTCTTCATGAACGACTTGTCCAAATTCCATTTGAAACCAGGTCGCGCACACGCGTCCCTGAAGTACCGCCGCCATCGTTTTTTCTTTAATTTCGAATCCTTCGCTCAGGCCGGTCTGTTTTAATCGCTTCGCGCGCCAGACGGTATAAACTTTAAGCCATTTCTGTTCAGCAATGGCCTCCAGCTCGTCATACACCGGCAGCAAATACTCCATCACCAACTGGCGTCCGCCAATACCGGTATGTTTGCAGGCCGGACAGCCTTCAGCGTTTTTTTCATAAAGCTGGAATTCTCGTCCCTTAATGGCGGTGGTCCGTAACGACGTTTTACACTGCGGGCACAGTACTGGTATTAGCTTCTGGCACTGTAAGCCCGCAATAAAGCCCGGCGTTGAAAGCTTATCGCTGGTAATCCCGAGCGCGGATAAGCGTTGCAATAACGAAACGATGTTACCTGCGTGCACGGTGGTAAAGCAGTAGTGACCACTTTCCACCGCCCCGGCCAGCGCGTTAGAAGAGATATTGTCGCGAATTTCCCCCACCATCAGTACGTCCGGGTCGCGACGCAGCGAGGATTTGATCGCCGAATGGAATCCTCCGGATTCGCCGCTTAATACCGAACTTTGCGTCGCGCCATAGATCTGATATTCGACCGGATCTTCTACGGTCAGAAAACAGCCGCGATTGTCATAGCGGTTGATCTGCATCCACTCCATCAGATTTTTCAGGGTAGTGGATTTTCCCGAACCGGTTGTTCCGGCAATAATATAAGCCCCGTAGGGGTTGCTCAGGATCCTTTTGAGGTCGCTAATTTCCTCATCGGAAACGCCAAGCTTATCCAGGCTCGCGACGCTGGCTCTGTCCAGACCCGATGGAATAATACGCAATACCGCGTGATAGCAATCGCTGGTCTCGCCAAATATCGGATAGTGCGCATAGCGGAAGCGGTAGCTTTTCCCCGCCAGCGAATAGAGGATATTGGCGTTTTGCGCAATATTGCGGTTCCAGGTGGTGTCGCGGGTGCTTGCCTCAACGTTGTAGAGCACGAACACCAGCTCATCGCAGCGTGACGCCTTCATCTGTATAAACGGACAAAGCACGCCGTTAATGCGCAGCTCAATATTCGCCACCATATCATTACGCGTGATATGCAGGTCGCTGGCCTTCAACGCCACGGCCTTTTTCAGCATCTCTTCCAGCGCAAGCTGTGTGTTACTGCTTTCCTGCTCAAGCAGCTTACTTCCTGCCGACAGCAGCTGTTCAACGATCAGGTAATAATTTTTCTCAGTAACCTGCGCTATTCCCTTAACCTGAATATTATGGGAAACCTGCAGGCGGTGGCACACCGCCTGCATTGGCGCCAGATTATCAATCAAAGGCGTGGATACCAGTAACCAGGCTTCATCCGCATGTTCAGCAACCAGAATATCGCTGTCATACTCCTGGAATTGCCACTCCTGAGAATGAATGTTCTCCTCGTTAAACTGGATATAATCGATCACTTACCCACAACCTCGACCGTCACGTCATTTGCCTGGTTATGACGCGCAATATAGTCATAACCGCCGTAGCTAAAACGCTGATTCAGCGGCACCATCTTCACGCCGCCGTCGGCGCCGGCAATCGCCACGCGTTTTTGACCCGCGATTTCGGAAATCAGCAGCGGCCGCAGCCCAGGCGCAGATTCTGACGTTGCTCCTGGGGAAGCGCTAATATCATCCATTGTGCTGGCGGTGCTCACCGGCATAACCGCTACGCTATCCGCCTTTTTCTCACCGCGTAGCTTACGCAGCTCGCTGCGGACTTTTTCCAGCGCAAGCTGATTCACCAGCTCACGGTACTGGCTCTCGAAGTTGAAATCTTTTTCTATCATCTCAACAACGTGATCCTGCATCGGCGATACGTCGCTTAACGGCGGCGTGCCTTCCGCTTGTACAACCTCCTGCGCAGGGATGATTTCTGCCGTATCTGCGGCGTAAAGAGCAGGTGAAAGCGTCAACACTATTCCCGCAATAATTAATTTCCCTTTTTGCATGCCAGTCCTCCGGTAACAAGCGTTGATTTTTCATTGAATACGATTGATTTGATAATAAACGCGTCGGCAAAGGGTTGCTTATTCAACACCAGCGACACGCCCGAGATATCCATTTGGGTCGGTGAGGTGATCGTCCAACCGGCGAACAGCATGCCGAATGACGTTACCGCACTTTTCAGCTCGCTTTCATTTTTCTCGACGGCAGAGGAGGGCATCCCCGTTAATACCAGTTCAGTATTTCGTCCGCCTAATGAGTTCCAGGTGCTGATATAACTTAATACATCGGTACAGACCGGCAGATTGACCGTGTTTTTACTCTGCCAGGCGCTGAGCCATGGGTGTTTATTCATCCCGGACTCAACGCCCGTATAGTCCAGCGTGTTTTTTGAAAAACTGGGCGACCAGGTTTTGCCCCAGAGATTAATATCGGCCACGCTAAATATCCGCCCTGGATTCAGCGCATAGCTGAGTGAACAGCCCGTACTGATACATTCAATACTTTTTGGCGCAAAGCCCACCTGCGACAGTTTTTTATTCGCCAGCAAGAGCTGCTCCAGCAGCAGGCTGGCATCAGAAATGCTGCCGCCCGTGAGCGAGTTGCGATAAAAATCTTCGATAGCTTTGATTTTTTGCTGGCGGGCAGCCTGTTCAGCCTGGACTCTGGCCAATCGTTCCTGCTCCGGTTTCCAGATAAAATAGTAATAGCCTGACCCGCCGCCGCCAGCTAATAAAATCAGTAGCGTAACGACCCAGACGATAATATTACCTCCTCGCCCGGTAGAACCGCCCCCTATATTACGACGCTTCCAGAAATAGAGATTTTCAGAGACCGCCACGTTCTCATCCTTTTATAAATAATTTCAGTAGTGTCATAAACACCAGTAAAAATACGATGCCGCCTGCTATCAGAACGCCGATCATCATCTGTCGCCGCTTTTTCTGCCGCCGTTGATGTTCAGTACAGCCTTCAATCACCGCCTCAATGTGCTGTTCCGTTAACTGAATTAACGGTAGCTCCGCATACTGTGGCGATTCTTTCAGCTGTTCTTTCAGCTTCATCCAGAAGCGTCTGGAGACCAGACGATCGCTGCCCGAAACGGGAACACCGTGCGAGATAATCAGGAAATAGCAGCTTTCCGCCTGCTCATAATAATAAATACCGTCACCGTACAGGGCTTTCATCCACAGGGCGAAAGGCTCATATAAGGTGGAGTGTTTGGTACAGAAACCCGTAACCATTTCCCCTTCATCAGACTGGCCCGTTAACTGGCGATGGGTTCGCCGCAAATGTGATAACCAGTCAAGATAATAAGGCTCGTGAGAGGCAGGCTCGTAGCTCCAGACCAGATCAATTAATACCCGATTTTCTGATAAGTGCTTAAGCATGATGCCCTCATCGGGTCTGCGTTGGGGCACGGTAATTATCAATACCGACTACCATCACCACGGTTTCGACATGATCGCTGTTGGTAACCGAGCCTGCCAGCACCGACCATCCCTGACCGTCAGAATCCTCTTTCGCTTCGTATTTGCTGACCAGCAGCAGGCTACCCGGCGTAATTGTGGAAATGTTAAACATTTCCGTCGTGCTTACCGACGGCAGTTGAACTTCATCAAAGGTATCGATTGAGTTGAGGTAGCGCTTGGTAAAGCCGCTGGCCACTTCAATTCGCCCGTCCGTTAAGATACGCGGGGTAAGAATAAAGCTGGTACCAGTGACCAGTTCCGTGGTTTCCACCTCCGTACTGACGTCTCCTGAATTGGAATCTTCTTCCCTGGTGCGACTGGAGACATAATATTGCGACGTGGTCATGTTGAGTGGAATAGGGATGTTATTGCGGGTAATAAACGAACCGCTCTGGATCACCTTACTGCCGGTGAGTTCGTACAGGGCATCCAGTTGAGAGCTGATATTCATATGCTGATTGGTCCAGCCTGCGGTTAAGCCTCCGGAGAGCTTCATCAGCATTTCTGAGCTGTCGATACCAAAAGAGGAGGTCCCGTCGTTGAAGGTCATATTGACCCCACCGCCCAGCTCTTTCGTTTTGCGCTTATCAAGGGTAAATATTTTGTAAGTCACGACAAACTGACGGGTATTATCCGCCTGGAATTTCTTCAGCGACTCATTCAGCGCGTGATACTCTGAAGGGCGCGCGGTGATCGTCAGAATCGAGGCGTCTTTAAAAATGCTGTAAACGCCGCTGGAGACAAATTTTTCTGCCATATCCTCAACGTCGTCCCAGAAGCTGGATGAAAATTTGGTCTCGGCTTTGCCTTTCAGACCGCCGCTGGAGGTGGCTTGATTACCGGACAGATCGAGACTGGTCTCAAACTTATTCTCTTCGCCGTAAAAATCGAGCTTCAGCACATAGTTCTGGAAATAAGAGACGACCAGCACGCCGTTGTTATCCAGCACTGGGTTCACGTCATATAGCGCGGAAATATAGCGGGTAAATTCCTCAAACGTTCCGTTGAACTTAACGCTACGGAACTCCGGTTCCCCCGCATCCGATTTTCCACCGGGAATGGAAGTATTAATACGGTAGCTAATACCGGTTTGCGCGGTCACCGCCTCAAGAATTGTCGCCAGATCGGTAGGCTCGTAAGACTGAATACTCACCTGCTTACGCAGCAGCGCCTGTTTACGGGAGTTATATTCAACCTTTTTGCCCAGATAAGGCTCGTTATATTTTATATAACCGGTCGTTTTCATCTCATCCGGAGTGGTCGGGTTGCCGGTTTCCTGCTGGACAATACTTTTATCGTATTTGGTATCAATAGACGTACAACCCTGAAGAGCCAGCGTCAACGCCAGAAGCGAAACTTTAATTTTCATAGCATTATTCCCTTGCTTAATTACTGCTCATCAATGATCAGTACGTTATTCGCCTGGTAGTCTTTAATCACCAGCCCGTAGTTTTCTGACGTAAATACTTGTCCAAGTTTAACCAGCACATCCTGTATTGATTTACCCTGCAAATGAATTGCCTTGTAAATAACAAAATCAGTTGAGCTGTTCCAGAGCAGCTTATAGCCATTTTGCTGCGCCCATTTTGTGAGCTGCTGGCTTAATAACTCCTCTTCCAGTAAATCAATTTTTATTTCCACTACTGGCGCACTGACAGGTGCGACGCTTTTCACCGTATCATCCCCTGAAAAGGGATTTCGCGGCGTGGTTGTACTTTCTTTCACTGGCGTGGTGGTTAACATCCCTGCGTCAATTTTTTGCCCGGCTGGTGCGCTGGCGGCAAAACTTCCCTGGCTGCCTAATAATGCGGACACGGCAGCCCCAATTATCCATGTTTTTTTCATCTTACTCTTCCAATGATTAATAGGTGATTCTTTCATGGTCCGGAATATCAAGTTCATTACCGTTTTCTTTGTAAAACTTAAGATCGTTATCTTCCGCAACAAGAGAATGGAGCACATACTTATTCGGTACCGCCTCACTCCAGGCGTAACCTTCGGATGAAATCATTCCCCCTTGCGGGATCGTGCTGCACCACTGGTTAATCACCACTGAGAGAGACTGCGGATTCATTTTATTGATACCATCACCATCGGGATTAATCATTGCCGAGGTGGCGCTGATTAACCAGAAGGGGGCGGGGTCGTCCTTGGTACCTGCACCTTTGAACCAGTCTTCCGCGATCCAGTCCTCAAAGGTTCCGTTTTTGTCCCTTTTCACCGGATCGTTGGCAGGGGCTGCAGTATCTTTGTTAATCACAATATTGGCCTGGATCGCAACACCCGCTACCGCCCCCACTTTGTTGCGGGTTTTAACGGTATTCAAACGCGTTGCCCCCTGCTGGGTGTAGTCAGTATAACCAGTGTCTGTTTCAGCATTCTCATCTGCCGCGACCGATGATATGGCGACCGACAGGCGGGGATAGAGGCTTCGCAGCGTGGTGTTACCGTCTTTATCGATACCGGTGACTTTAGGACACGTTTGCAACGGTAAACGAATTACGCCCGGCTCACTTAAGAGACCAGCGTAATTTGTAATATCATTTGCGGCTGTATAAATAGTATCAGCCCCTGTCGGACCTTTACCCTGCGGATAATCGTTTTTAAATGACTGATAAAAGGTGGTGGTGGGCGTCACCAGCTCATACTGACCACTGAAGGCATCAGAAAATACGCGTTCGGCATTATCACCACCCTGTTTGCCATCCTTAAGCGCATTCGCCTCTGCTTGATCGTAAGCCACATGCCATTTTTCCGGATGCTTGCGCGAGGTATTTTCCATCACGATATTGGCGTACAGCGTGCCGGTGGTGCCTTTGAGTGAACTTGGTGAAGCAGGTTCCACCTCGCTACCGTCTGTTTTATCCGCGCTGGTACGCAGATGCAGAATGCGATCGTCCGGGTTATCCGTGCCAGGATTGACGCCGTTGCTGTTCATTGCCGCCAGGCATAGCGTGCTCTTGTTTTGCTCTCTGCTCCAGCACATCGCCGGTTCGTTTTTATCTTTGCCTTCCGCATCGCTGCTGGTAATCAGCAGGCGGTCTTCATCAATCGCCGTAATGCACGGTCCAGCCTCGTCTTTGGCATCGTTCCAGCACAGTTTGGCAGTTGGAATAGAACCATCGGCTGCAATATCTTCACTGCTTTTGTCTAAGCTTAAGCGAATGCCGTAACGTTTATTTGTATTGAGCCTGTCCATATGATTGGGAACGTCCCCCATCTGCAGCGGTTGGCCTGCGGCCGTTGTTACCAGGCTAAAATTACCGTTACCCTCGATTTCAAACACCACCGCCTGCAGATAGCCGAGATCAACGCTTTTCAGCGCTTTTTCCAGCGGCTTAATAAATCCGGCAAAATGGAGACCTTCGTTCTCGGCCTCTGTCTGGTAGGTGAGGTAGAAATCGACACGTTCAATACCTGGCCCGCTGGTGCCTGCTTGCCGAATGTTGTTGACGAAGTCCACGCGTTCCAGCATCAGATCCAGCGATTCGGCGCCAGGGCGCAGTTCACACGGCAGCATGGACTCCGCAAGGGCGAAGGGTAGTTTTCCTTTATTTTTACATTCACTACCCAGAAACAGATAGCGAGAACCCCGGGTCGGTGACACCTGGGCTTGCGTTGATACACCAACAGACCAGCCGGAATAAAACTTGTCTGTATCCGTATTGGGATAGGGTTGATCCTGTAATGTTTTATTGGTGACGCGATTATCATAATTCGCGATGGCGACGTTAGTATTTTTCGTCCCGAATAGTGGGTTGGCTTCTTCACCGCCACCCAGAACATTCAATTTATTTTGCGCAATAAAGCGCATTACGCCAGAAATATCACGGACGATCATATCAGCGACAATAAGCTGGTGACTTTGCTGTGCTTCTTTTCGTTTATAATTTGCATAAGTCATCAGACACATGCCGATAATGGCAAGCACAAGAATCATTTCAAGAAGGGTGACACCTGCCTGCGGGCGAACGTTTTTTTTGAGGTATTTGTACGACATTTTTCCGTCCGTGGTATAAACAATGCCCCCATATACATGGGGGCAATTTATTAGAAAATAACGCTATAAATTAACGGCTACCGAGGATGACTGCGTTAGCAGAACCAGGGTCTGTACAGACAGAAGAACCCGTAATCACGTCCGGAGAGATGATATCACCAGCCAGTGTTTTAATGATCGGTGCAGCAGCCCCCACACCCATCAACAACTTCGCTGCTACAGCAGTACCAGCGTCAGCAGGAGGTGCTACAGCATAGGTACTCTGACTTCCAGCAGCAACAACCGCAGTTGCGACATAATCCCAGTTGCTAGCGGTCTGAGAAAGGAGATTACGACACTCCTCCTGACTTAAACCATTCACGGAAATATAGAAGCCTTTTGCTTTAGTATCAGTAGCATTAGCACCAATGCTTGCAGGCCCAATTTCAAATGGTTCATTGGAGAAACCGTTAAAAGCCTCACCCGTGGTCAGTTTACCCATTTTCAGCATGGTCATAACTGGCCCCTTGTATGTTGGGTTAGCTTCCGTTTTATCTTTATCCAACATAGCTTTAGTGATACCAGTCAGATCAGTAGACCCTGGATAACCGTTCGCATCACGATATACATCAGTCATCGATACGCGAATTGTGTTGGTATTATCAACAACATCGGTCATGTCCTGTGCAGCAAACGCACGCTGTGCCAAAATTACCACGCCCGCAGCAATAATACCGATAATGCCCAGAACGATAATAATTTCAAGTAGCGTTACGCCTTTCTGCTTTTTCAGCTCACGATACTGAGCCGCCTTTTTTTTCCATGAATGAATCATGCTTTTCATGTCTATCAATCCTTAGATATTGCTGGTTACTGAAAAATTAAAAATTAACTCCGCACTCACTGTGCCAAAACATTATATGCGGCATTTTTAAGAAAGCACCAGAAGCTAAAAGTTGTGACGGGATAATTAGGAAAAAGGGTGACTGGTCAGATGAGTTGTTTTTTGAATCATTTTCCAATATATATATTTTATATATAACAAATATCATAAGGTTTTTTTTTGAGTTATTTTTAGATTACGTTACGGTAATTTTCCTTTTCTGGAGAGTGATATATATTGATATGGTTAATATATTGAAATTAATATGGATTGGCTTTTATCTATTTTGGGTTAAAAATTGAGTTTAGCGGCTGGATAATATTTATCCAGTTAAGCGTTTCTGTAACTGACTTATGTTAGCGCCTGGGCTTGCCTTCATACAACTCGAATTATTTTGGCTATAAATAGATTGATTCACGCGATCGATTTCAAACCTGCGTTGGTGAAAATATGACCTGTGTGAAGAAAAGACGTTGAAAGCGGTGAAGGGGGCTGGCGGGAGTGTTCCCGCCAGCGGTTTGATGGCTGTGATTACTGCTTCGGTTCGGCAACCACTTTGCTACCGATACCGCGGTTGTTGTATTCCCACATACGGTTGAAGTTGGTGTCGTTCAGATTGCGCTGGATTTCACCTTTGTCATCTTGTGCACCGGTATTACCGGCAAAAGGACGCTTCGAGATAACGCTGTCAGCCCATGGTTTTGCCATGTTAAAGCCTTCGTTGATCACGCTGTCGCGGATAACGACCTGACCGTTTGTGTTTGAATCGACATCCAGCGAGCGGCCCAACTGTGCCACGCCATCACCACTCGCCGTGAAGCGGCTATTTGTGGCGAGGAAGCCGTAGTAGATGTTTGACTGCGTCGCTGGTGCAAACACATAGGCTTCTTGCTGCGTACGGGAGTTCACAACGCGGAAATCGGTGTTATCGAACACCACGGCGCCGCGACCGGAAACAATATCCACATCGCCTTCAATGTAGCTATTGGTTACCAAAGTACGCGGTTGACGATCGTTTTCCAGACGGTTTTGTACGCCGCTGTTAGTCACGAAAAACGTATTCTGGCGACCGAGGATGTTGACCTTATTGATCTGCACTTTATCGCCATCGGTACGTAGCGCAACGGCCGGGTGATTACCCGCATCAACGCTGTCACCCAGATTGTTTTCGATGGTCAGGTTCTGCAATTGCAGACCGTTATTTTGCGACCAGACGACGGCAGAACACATCACGCCAATATTTGTGCCGCGCTTGTTCTGGCAATTATCAAACATATACCACGCCGGTTTACCCGGCATGTATTTACCGCCCGGGTTCACCGTACGACGCCAGTCTGCGGTGCTCATGTCACCATCAATAGCCTGGCCAATTTTCACATCCAGCGGTTTTTCGCCCATACCGTACAGCGTCAGACTCCCCGTTGCTGCCGGGATATATACCGTGCCCTGATACTCGCCCGGCATAATCGCGATGTACTGACGTTTGTTAGTACGTTTGATGATTGCCGCATCAACCGCAGCCTGAATGCTGGTATGGGTGACGCCCTGAGTCCCAGCCGGGCCAACCACGAAGTCAGGCTGTGCAGGCAGAGAAATAGCAGAAGGGCTCCACGGCGCGGTGTTTGGCGTCAGCGCGGAAAAATAGTGTGCAGCAACGAAGTTATTCGCTTCATTGGCCGACAAGATCGGGCGCGAAGAGGTACCTGGCGCGGTCTGATCGGAAGGAATTTGATCGGGCGGCGTAGAGCTACAGGCGGTCAGCGTCACGCCAAAAGCCATTGCCAGCGCCAGACGGGAAACTGATGATATGTTCACAGGTTGCTCCGGGCTTTGAAAGTTATCCATTGAAGCCTGCTTTTTTATACTAAGTTGAGCGAAACGGGAAGGTTAAAAGGTAAAAAGTTGTTTTTATCGCCGTAATGCCCGGCGCGGAGAGTCCTTATATCACAAATACATAACAATTACGGTCCTTCAGGTTGACAACATCCGTATAATCAAAAATAAATGTCTATACAACCTATGACAAGTGGTGAGTCGAATGCAGCAATTCTTCCCTGATGATGTTATCTGGCGCAATGTTCGTCTGGCGACCATGGATCCCGAACGTAACACCCCGTATGGGCTGGTGGAGGGTCATGCGCTGATCGTCCGCCAGGGTAAGATTCGCGATATCGTCCCGGAGTCATCGCTCTATCTCACACATGACAATACCTTTGATATCCAGGGCAGGCTAATTACACCTGGCCTGATTGACTGTCATACGCATCTGGTCTTTGGTGGAAACCGCGCAGGTGAATGGGAGCAGCGGCTAAACGGTGTCTCCTACCAGCAGATAAGCGCCCAGGGTGGGGGTATCAATGCCACCGTATCAGCAACCCGCAGCGCCAGTGATGAGCAACTCTTACATCTAGCGCATCAGCGTATGGAACAGCTGATCAAAGAAGGCGTTACGTTGCTGGAAATAAAATCCGGTTACGGCCTGGATTTGCAGACAGAAGAGAAAATATTGCGCGTGGCAGCCGCGCTGGCGGCGGAGAATATCATTGAAATAAGCCCCACGCTGTTGGCTGCCCATGCGACTCCAGCAGAATATCGGGATGATCCTGACGGCTATATTACGCTGGTGTGCGAGACCATTTTGCCGCAGCTGTGGGAACAAGGACTGTTCGAGACCGTCGATCTGTTTTGTGAAAGCGTGGGTTTTTCGTTGGCGCAGAGCGAGCGAGTGTTTCAGGCCGCGCAGGCGTTGGGCATCCCGATTAAAGGCCATGTTGAACAGCTGTCATTGCTGGGTGGCGCACAGCTGGTAAGCCGCTACCACGGGTTATCCGCCGATCATATTGAATATCTCGATGAAGCGGGCGTAGCGGCGATGAGCCAAAGCGGTACGGTCGGCGTACTACTGCCCGGCGCATTCTATTTCCTTAAAGAGCAACAGCGTCCACCGGTGGCATTGCTGCGTCAGTATCAGGTACCGATGGCGGTGGCGACAGATTTTAACCCAGGTACCAGCCCGTTTATCAGCCTGCACTGGGCGATGAATATGGCCTGCGTTCAGTTTGGCTTAACGCCGGAAGAAGCATGGGCGGGCGTCACCCGTCATGCGGCCCGGGCGCTGGGACGTCATACCACTCATGGTCAATTGAAGGCCGGGTTTGTGGCCGATTTTGTGGTGTGGGATGCCACTCTCCCGGTCGAGATCCTGTATGAACCGGGGCGCAACCCGCTCTACCAACGCGTATTCAAAGGACAAATAGTATGACTCACTGGCAACCTGTTTCACCTGCGCTGTGGCAGGGACGTGATGATCGCGCCGAATCGCCGAATGCGCTGCGCCTGTTTCAGACTATCACGCTGAGCCCGACATTTAGCCCAGAAATGTATCGCGAGCAGATAGCGCTGCTCGGGTTTGCCTGCGACGAAGGCGTGAAACGTAATCAGGGCCGGACGGGAGCCGCCGGAGCGCCCGATGTGCTGCGCAAGGCGCTGGCGAATTTAGCCAGCCACGATGGGCATCATCGGCTGGTAGATCTGGGAAATATTGTGGCGCAGGCCCCCGATCTTGAGGGCGCGCAGCAGGCGCTACGCAATGCGGTGCAGCGCTGTCAGCAGGAGAATATACGTACCTTTGTTCTGGGGGGAGGACACGAAACCGCATTTGCGCACGGCGCAGGCGTGCTGGATGCGTTCCCGCAGGCGAAAGTGGGGATCGTCAACTTCGATGCGCACCTCGATTTGCGCCATGCCGATCAGGCTACTTCCGGTACACCGTTTCGCCAACTGGCGCAGCTTTGCGATGAACAGCAGCGTGAATTTCACTATGCCTGTATCGGCGTCAGTCGGGCGGCAAACACCCAGGCGTTATGGGATGAGGCGCAGCGGCTCGGTGTGACCGTGGTGGAGGATCTGTTCTGTGCAACGGCGCAGGCGCAGTTAGCGCAGTTTGTCGCCAACCTGGATGTTATCTATCTGACTATCGATCTCGACGTGCTGCCGGTGTGGGAAATGCCCGGCGTGTCGGCACCCGCTGCGCTGGGCGTACCGTTGGCGACGCTGCTGAGTCTGATTGAACCCCTGTGTCGTAGCGGTAAACTGCAGGCGGTGGATATGGTTGAATTTAATCCGCGCTTTGACGATGATGGCAGAGCGGCGCGCGTTGCGGCGAGATTAGGTTGGCAAATCGCGCACTGGTGGCACTGATATACCTGATGGCGTTGCGCTTATCAGGTTCGGGTAATGCCTGTAAACTGTACCCACTCACATTCTCAGCTTAAGGAAGGCTTACGCATGCTCCCATCCCGTTCTGCTCCGGCACCTTTTTACGAAAAGGTCAAACAGGAGATCAGCGAAAAGATTGCCAGCGGTATCTGGCAACCTCACGATCGCATTCCCTCTGAGGCGGAGCTGGTGGCGCAGTATGGTTTCAGCCGCATGACCATCAACCGGGCGCTGCGTGAGTTAACGGATGAAGGGTTACTGGTTCGCTTGCAGGGCGTAGGGACGTTTGTCGCCGAGCCGAAGGGCCAGTCTGCGCTATTTGAAATTCGCAGCATCGCGGATGAAATCAACGCCCGTCAGCATCAGCACCGCTGCGAGGTGATCACGCTTGAACGAACCCAGGCAAGCGCGCAGCAGGCTTTGGTGTTAAACGTCAAAGAAGGCACCTCCATTTTTCACTCTGTCATGGTGCACTACGAGAACGAACTGCCGGTGCAGATTGAAGATCGCTGCGTGAATGCCGAAATTGTGCCAGCGTATCTGGCGCAAGATTACAGCCAGACTACGCCGCATGCGTATCTGTCGCTGATAGCCCCTTTAACGGAAGGCGAGCATATTGTTGAAGCGGTCCGCGCCAGTGCCGAAGAGTGCGCGCTGCTGAATATCAAAGAACACGATCCCTGTCTGCTGATCCGCCGTAAAACCTGGTCTGCGTCATCCATTGTCTCTCATGCCCGTTTGCTCTTCCCGGGTTCCCGCTATCGTCTGCAAGGGCGGTTTATGTCCTGAAAAGCGTGATTGCTGCCGCAGTATAATAAAATTGTATCTTTTTTGTTAAAAGCACGCTTGCGACAACTTGTATAGACAAGTATATGTTACTTATCTGTCCGATCGTTCGCGAGGAGTGCTCTACCATGTCTCATAGCAAGTACCGTCAGCAGGATATTCGTGCCCCACGCGGCACCACGTTAACGGCCAAAAGCTGGCTGACCGAAGCGCCGCTGCGCATGTTAATGAACAACCTGGATCCCGAAGTGGCGGAAAATCCGCATGAGCTGGTGGTATACGGCGGGATTGGTCGCGCCGCGCGGGACTGGGAATGTTATGACGCCATCGTCAACGCGCTGACCAAACTGGAGACCGATGAGACCCTGCTGGTCCAGTCCGGTAAACCGGTTGGCGTTTTCAAAACCCATGACAATGCGCCGCGCGTGCTGATTGCCAACTCCAACCTGGTGCCACATTGGGCTACATGGGAACACTTCAACGAGCTGGACGCCAAAGGGCTGGCGATGTATGGCCAGATGACCGCCGGGAGCTGGATCTACATCGGCAGCCAGGGCATCGTGCAGGGGACTTATGAAACCTTCGTTGAGGCCGGGCGTCAGCATTATCAGGGTAACCTGAGCGGACGCTGGGTGCTGACCGCCGGGCTGGGCGGCATGGGGGGGGCGCAACCGTTAGCCGCAACGCTGGCAGGTGCTTGCTCGCTGAATATTGAGTGCCAGCAAAGCCGGATCGATTTCCGTCTGCGTACCCGCTACGTGGACGAGCAGGCGACATCGCTTGACGACGCGCTGGCACGTATCGAAAAGTACACCCGCGAGGGTAAAGCGGTCTCCATTGCGCTATGCGCTAACGCCGCCGACGTTGTGCCGGAACTGGTGAAGCGCGGTGTGCGCCCGGATATGGTCACTGACCAGACCAGCGCCCACGATCCGCTGCATGGTTATCTGCCGTCCGGCTGGAGCTGGGAAGCGTATCAGGCGAAAGCGGTGTCCGATCCGCAGGGCACGGTACAGGCGGCGAAACGCTCAATGGCAACGCACGTCGAGGCAATGCTGGCGTTCAGCAAAATGGGCGTGCCGACGTTTGATTACGGCAATAACATTCGCCAGATGGCCAAAGAGATGGGCGTGGAAAACGCCTTTGATTTCCCCGGTTTCGTCCCTGCTTATATTCGCCCTCTGTTCTGCCGCGGCATTGGCCCGTTCCGTTGGGTGGCGCTTTCCGGCGATCCGCAGGATATTTATAAAACGGATGCCAAAGTGAAAGAGATCGTGGCTGACGATAAACATCTGCACCACTGGCTGGATATGGCGCGTGAGCGGATTAACTTCCAGGGATTACCGGCGCGTATCTGCTGGGTCGGTCTGGAATGGCGTCAAAAACTGGGGCTGGCGTTTAATGAAATGGTGCGCAGCGGCGAAGTGTCTGCGCCGATTGTTATTGGCCGTGATCATCTGGATTCCGGCTCCGTCGCCAGCCCGAACCGCGAAACCGAAGCCATGCGTGACGGTTCTGATGCAGTATCCGACTGGCCGCTGCTGAACGCGCTGCTTAACACCGCCAGCGGTGCAACCTGGGTGTCACTGCATCACGGTGGCGGGGTAGGAATGGGCTTCTCCCAGCATGCCGGGATGGTGATTGTTTGCGATGGCACTGATGAAGCCGCAGCGCGTATCGCCCGGGTATTACATAACGATCCGGCTACCGGGGTGATGCGCCACGCCGACGCCGGGTATGACATTGCGGTGGAATGCGCCGTCGAAGAAGGGCTAAATTTGCCGATGGTCGCGGCGACGCAGGAGAAACGCTGATATGAACACCATGACATTAACGCCGGGTCATCTGAGTTTTGCGCAACTACGCGACATTTGGCAGCAGCCGGTCAAACTGAGCCTGGATGCCGGGGCGATTGATGCGATCAACGCAAGCGTCGCCTGCGTCAATAATATTGTCGCTGAAGGCCGTACGGCGTATGGCATTAATACCGGCTTTGGCCTGCTGGCTCAGACCCGTATCGCCACGGAAGATTTGCAGAATTTACAGCGTTCGCTGGTGCTTTCCCATGCGGCAGGCGTTGGTGAGGCGCTCGATGACGCGATGGTACGCCTGATTATGGTGCTGAAAATCAACAGCCTGGCGCGGGGTTTTTCGGGTATTCGTCTCAGCGTGATTGAAGCGCTGATTGCGCTGGTGAATGCCGGGGTGTATCCACTGATCCCGGCGAAAGGGTCAGTGGGCGCATCGGGCGACCTGGCACCGCTGGCGCATATGTCTCTGACGCTGCTGGGCGAAGGTAAAGCGCGCTGGCAGGGGGAATGGCTTCCGGCGACTGAAGCGCTGAAAAAGGCCGGGCTGGAGCCGATTACGCTGGAGGCGAAAGAAGGGCTGGCGCTGCTCAACGGTACCCAGGCTTCCACAGCCTTTGCGCTGCGCGGGTTAATTGAAGCCCAGGAGCTGTTCGCGTCTGCGACGGTGTGTGGGGCGCTGACCACCGAAGCGGTATTGGGCTCTCGTCGTCCGTTTGATGCCCGTATTCATGCCGCACGAGGACAGCGTGGGCAGATTGATGCCGCAACGCTGTACCGCCACGTGTTGACCGACACCAGCGCGCTTTCCCAGTCGCATCATAACTGTGAAAAAGTGCAGGATCCGTATTCTTTGCGCTGTCAGCCGCAGGTGATGGGGGCGTGCCTGACGCAAATGCGTCAGGTAATGGAGGTCTTGCTGGTAGAAGCCAACGCGGTTTCCGACAACCCGCTGGTGTTTGCCGAAGAGGGCGATGTCATTTCCGGCGGCAACTTCCATGCTGAACCGGTGGCGATGGCGGCAGATAATCTGGCGCTGGCGATTGCGGAAATCGGGGCGTTATCAGAGCGACGCATTGCGCTGATGATGGACAAACATATGTCGCAGTTGCCGCCGTTCCTGGTGAAAAACGGCGGGGTGAACTCCGGCTTTATGATTGCTCAGGTAACCGCGGCCGCGCTGGCGAGCGAGAACAAAGCGCTGGCGCATCCGCACAGCGTGGACAGCTTGCCGACCTCCGCCAACCAGGAAGATCATGTGTCTATGGCACCGGCAGCGGGCCGCAGGTTGTGGGAGATGGCAGCGAATACGCGCGGCGTGATTGCCGTGGAGTGGCTGGCGGCGTGTCAGGGGATTGACCTGCGTGAAGGGTTAACCTCAAGCCCGCTGCTGGAGCTGGCGCGCCAGGCTCTGCGCGAGCAGGTTGCCCACTATACGCAGGATCGCTTTTTTGCTCCGGATATTGAATGTGCAACCGAACTGTTAGCCCAGGGGACATTGTTGAAATTGTTGCCTGAATTTCTGTAGAGAAGCCTTGTTTAGTAGGCCGGATGCGGCGAAGCCGACATCCGGCACAACACAGCTTAACTGAACATCGCCGTAATCGAGGCGCTGGCGAGCGAGTGGAAGTGAACGTTAAAGCCAACCATCGCGCCGCTGGCGTCCTTATCGACATCAATACGCTCCACATCCAGCGCGTGAACCGTAAAGATATAGCGATGGGTTTCACCCTTCGGCGGCGCAGCACCACCATAACCTGCTTTCCCAAAATCCGTACGGGTCTGAATCACTCCATCCGGCAGCGCAACCAGCCCGGAGCCGAAGCCTTGCGTGAGTACGCGGGTATCTGCTGGCAGATTTACCACCACCCAGTGCCACCAGCCGGAGCCGGTTGGCGCATCAGGATCGTAGCAGGTCACGACAAAGCTTTTGGTCCCTGCTGGCACGTCATCCCACGCCAGATGCGGGGAAATATTATCCCCGTCATACCCCATGCCGTTAAAGACGTGGCGATGCGCAAGCTTTTCGCCATCGCGCAGATCGTTACTGATTAGTTTCATGCTGACTCCTCTCGTTAGCCAAAAAGTGTAGCCAGGAACCGTATGTAGCGTGGCGAAATATTCTGGACTGTTTTGCGTTCAATCAAGGGGGGCAAATCCGGTCTCGTGCAAACCAAGGTATGTGAGAATGTCGGCAATAGCGTTCTTGCTGATAATGTCACGACCAACAGAAGTTAAATCAGCCAGCGCTGCCTTATCCTCTCCGGTGAAGTAGGATACTTTATTCGCACTGGTGACCAGTCCAGCCAGTGCGGCATCGAGTAAACTCCAGATACTCCTTCTCGGCGGTATCAGGGAAAATCTGGCGAATAATCCAGCCCTGATAGGCGTAGAGATCGTCCGCCACGCCTGATACAGCATTAGCCCGGACGGCGTAGTCGCTGTCGCTGCTGGTGTCGACGTTCTCATCGGGTAGCGTGTTCTGAATATCGCGTAACTGGCGGTCGGTACTTTCCGCAACGGTCGGGACGGGAAATGTCATTTAATAATCCTTACTGGGTGCCGGAACGTGTGCGGCGTGCCAGTGCTGTCGGTTAAAACCCACTGCATGAGCGGTTATTGTGTGGTGTTGAGTATTCAGGGAGCGGCTGAGAGGGTTCAGCGCCTGAGCGCTTGCGGCACGAAAAATCAAAGGGAAGCGGAGGAAAGGACCCGGCCATATTGACCGGGTTAATTATCTTACTTAACCTGACGGGCGTTGTCTGCTTTCCATTCCTCATATGTTGCTTCGAGGAACCACAAGCAGCGAGCGCCCTTATCAGTGCTTAACAACGCAGGACGTGTCCGCTGATAAAAATCCTCAACGGTTGCTGGAGCTTCAACAGGCACTCCGCAGACAATATCAGTCCCGATCATGTGCGGCCATTTTCCCGCGTCAATGACGCTGAGCGCATCAAGAGCGCCGGTTGTATTTGCTGTTAGGGCAGCAGATAAAGCATCTTCCAGTTTAATGGCCTGCTTAACATCTGCCGCAGCCGCGAGTTCTGGCGTTTTATTCAGCCACGCTTGATCGCCCGCAGCCACGCCTTTCAGCGCATCGGGCCAGTTCACTTCGCCAGCTGCTGAAGTGGCCACAATAAACGGAAGTAGTAGCAACAATGCGAGCCGTTTCATCGTACAACCTCAAGCGGGCCGCCTTCACGTAAAATCCGGCGGCGCGTTGAGAGGGACATAATAATACAGCCCGCTGAGGCGAATCCTGCTGGCATACCCACGCGTTCTCCGTGAATGCGGAAATCAGTACGACCAAAAGATTCACCAGAGGTCTGCACAAGAATGATAGTATAAGGGCCTTTAGAGGATGAATGTCCGTTAATACTATATGTTCCACGCGGGATCGGCCCCATACTCCGGACATGCTGCCGGTCCGGGTTGTTCTTATTCGTCAGATTGCCAGAGTAGCCGGTCTCCACCAGTTCAGAACCGCTGTATAATTTGCATGTGCTCTGCTCATATTTCCATGCCATGACTGTCTCCTTACGCGGTTACGCGTTCCTTCCAACTGTCCGAGTGAATGATGTTACCGTCCGCGTAACGCCAGGTTATTTTCTCGTACATCAATTCCACGACGTCCAGATGATTACGCTTTTCACCGTACTGCGATTTAACGTCATACATAACTGGGCCTATGCTGATTACAGTTACGTTTTCCATCATCATGCTGAAGTATTCAACTTCCTGACCCGCATCATTGATGCGATAAAATTTCACTTCTGCCAATTTGAGCTTTTGCCCTGTGGTTACAGCCTTATACAGATAAGGCGTTGAAGCATCAGTTTCCTTGTCAAATGTGAATGGGGCATGTTGACGTGTTGCTGTCGCTTTGCCTGTGGCGGGGTCTGTTGGCAGCGATACACCATGATTCAGACCTAAAATCTCGATACTGCCCTCACGTCCATGAACATCGACGGAACCTTTGATATCAGCGCCGCCGTCATCTTTGAGCCATAAATAAGCTGGAATAGCCATTTTCTTAAAACTCCATTTAAGGAAAATCTCATAAAATCCTTTCACTTTAATCACTTACGTGACAAATTCACGCTATCGCTTACTAAATCACCCGTCAATTTTTGCTCAGCATCGACATAAAACGATTTGCAATTTCTTTGATGCAAATAAAAAAAGGCCGGAATAATCCGGCCTTCATGTCTAAATATTGTTACTTAATCAGTCATCGAATAATCCGGGCTGTTTCACTTTTCCACGTCCGGACCGGGCGCTGATTAATCGCTAAAAAATGTTGCACTGCGCACAGCCTCGTTTACGGCCTGGGTCAGACGATGCAACTGATCGGGCTGAATAATGTACGGCGGCATCAGATAGATCAGTTTGCCAAACGGTCGTACCCACACGCCCTGTTCAACAAAGAACTTCTGTAATGCCGCCATATTCACCGGATGCGTGGTTTCGATCACACCGATGGCGCCGAGTACACGCACGTCGGCTACCCAACTGGAGTCTGCCGCCGTGGCGAGTTCTGTCCGCAGTTGCGCTTCAATAGCCGCTACCTGTGAGCGCCACTCACCGGTTTCGAGTAACGACAGGCTGGCGGAGGCGACGGCGCAGGCCAGCGGATTACCCATAAAGGTTGGACCGTGCATGAAGCATCCAGCTTCACCGTTGCTGATGGTTTCCGCGACCTGACGCGTGGTCAGGGTGGCGGAAAGGGTCATGGTTCCGCCGGTTAACGCTTTGCCCAGACACAAAATGTCCGGGGTTATGTTGGCGTGTTCACAGGCAAAAAGCTTGCCTGTACGACCAAATCCCGTGGCGATTTCATCGGCAATCAGCAGGATCCCTTCACGGTCGCACATCTTACGGATGCGTTTTAACCATTCGGGATGATACATGCGCATGCCGCCAGCGCCCTGCACAATCGGCTCAAGGATCACCGCCGCAATCTCGTGGCGATGCGCGGCCATCAGGCGGGCAAAAGGCACCATATCCAGTTCGTCCCACTCGCCGTCCATGCGGCTTTGCGGGGCGGGCGCAAACAGGTTTTCCGGCAGATAACCCTTCCACAGACTGTGCATCGAGTTGTCGGGATCGCAGACCGACATCGCGCCGAAGGTATCGCCGTGATAACCGTTTCGAAATGTCAGGAAACGCTGACGGGATTCGCCTTTGGCTTGCCAGTATTGCAGCGCCATTTTCATTGCTACTTCTACGGCGACCGAACCTGAATCCGCGAGAAAAACGCACTCCAGCGCCTCTGGCGTCATCGCCACCAACTGGCGGCACAACGCAATGGCCGGGGCATGGGTAATGCCGCCAAACATCACATGTGACATGGCATCAATCTGCGTTTTCATCGCGGCGTTCAGCTGTGGGTGATTGTAACCGTGGATCGCCGCCCACCAGGACGACATGCCGTCTATCAGCTTCTCACCGCTGGCTAAAATCAGTTCGCAACCTTCGGCACGCGCCACCGGATAAACCGGTAACGGGGAGGTCATGGAGGTGTAAGGGTGCCAGATATGGCGTTGGTCAAACGCAAGATCGTCCGTTGTCATAATCGACTTGTAAACCAAATTAAAAAGATTTAGGTTTACGAGTCTACACCAAACTCATAACGAAACGTATACCAATATGGCTCATTCTTCTCGCTGGACAATGTCGCAAGTCACCGAATTATTTGATAAACCCCTGTTGGATCTGCTGTTTGAAGCGCAGCAGGTTCACCGTCAGCACTTCGATCCGCGGCAGGTTCAGGTCAGTACGCTGCTGTCGATTAAGACCGGTGCCTGCCCGGAAGACTGCAAATACTGCCCACAAAGCTCCCGCTATAAAACCGGTCTGGAAACTGAACGTTTGATGGAGGTTGAACAGGTACTGGACTCTGCGCGTAAAGCGAAACAGGCCGGTTCAACGCGGTTTTGCATGGGCGCGGCGTGGAAGAATCCACACGAACGCGACATGCCTTACCTGGAACAGATGGTTCAGGGCGTAAAAGAACTGGGGCTGGAAGCGTGTATGACGCTGGGTACGCTGAACGAAAATCAGGCCCAGCGGCTGGCCAATGCGGGTCTGGACTACTACAACCATAACCTCGATACCTCGCCGGAATTCTACGGCAATATCATCACAACCCGTTCGTACCAGGAGCGCCTGGATACGCTGGATAAAGTGCGTGAGGCGGGCATTAAAGTTTGCTCCGGCGGGATTGTGGGACTGGGGGAAACGGTGACCGACCGCGCGGGTCTGTTGCTGCAATTAGCGAATCTGCCAACGCCGCCAGAAAGCGTGCCGATCAACATGCTGGTGAAAGTGAAAGGCACGCCGCTTGCCGATAACGACGATGTGGATGCCTTTGATTTTATTCGTACTATCGCCGTGGCGCGGATCATGATGCCGACTTCATATGTCCGTCTTTCAGCCGGACGCGAGCAGATGAACGAACAAACCCAGGCGATGTGCTTTATGGCCGGAGCTAACTCGATTTTCTACGGCTGCAAACTGCTGACCACGCCGAACCCGAACGAAGATAAGGATTTGCTGTTGTTTCGCAAGCTGGGTCTCAATCCGCAGCAAACGGCGGTGCTGGCAGGCGATAACGAACAGCAGCAACGCCTGGAACAGGCGCTGCGTACCCCGGATACCGACGAATACTACAACGCGGCAACCGTATGACCTGGCAGCAAAAAATAGACGATGCGTTAACGGCGCGTCGTCGTGCTGATGCGTTGCGTCGGCGCTATGCGGTGACGCAGGGCGCCGGTCGCTGGCTGCAGGCCGACGGTCGCCAGTACCTGAACTTTTCCAGCAACGACTACCTTGGCTTAAGCCACCATCCGCATATTATCTGCGCGTGGCAGCAAGGCGCTGAGCGTTTTGGCGTCGGCAGCGGCGGCTCGGGTCATGTCAGCGGTTATTCCGTTGCTCATCAGGCGCTGGAAGATGAGCTGGCGCAATGGCTCGGCTATTCACGGGCGCTGTTGTTTATCTCCGGTTTTGCCGCTAATCAGGCGGTCATTGCCGCGCTGATGGGCAAAGAGGACAGGATTGTTGCTGACCGGCTCAGCCATGCCTCACTGCTGGAGGCTGCCAGCCTTAGCCCTGCCGTGCTACGTCGCTTTCCCCATAACGATCCGCAACATCTGGAACGTCTGCTGACTACCCCCTGTCCGGGGCAACAACTCGTGGTCACTGAAGGGGTGTTCAGCATGGATGGCGATAGCGCACCGCTGGCGGAAATTCACGCGGTGGCAGAGCAGCAGGGCGCGTGGTTGCTGGTGGATGATGCGCACGGGATTGGCGTCAGCGGTGAGGAAGGGCGCGGTTCGTGCTCCCGACAGCAGGTGAAACCCGAGCTGTTAGTGGTGACGTTTGGCAAAGGTTTTGGCGTCAGCGGCGCGGCAATCCTGTGCTCAGACAGCGTGGCCGATTATCTGCTGCAGTTTGCCCGTCATCTGATCTACAGCACCAGTATGCCTCCTGCGCAGGCCCAGGCCTTGCGCGCCGCGCTGGAGGTGATCCGCAGCCGCGAAGGCGATGAGCGAAGAGAAAAACTGGCGATGCTGATCCAGCGTTTTCGCGCTGGGGTGAATACGCCGGACTTAACGCTGGTGCAGTCAGACAGCGCCATTCAGCCACTGATCGTGGGCGACAATCATAAAGCCTTGCAGCTGGCGGAGGCATTACGTCAACAGGGATGCTGGGTGACGGCTATTCGCCCACCGACGGTGCCGGTTGGTACGGCCAGGCTGCGGCTTACGCTGACCCAGGCGCATGAAGTCCAGGATATCGATCGCTTACTGGAGGTGCTGCATGGCGCAGGTCAATAAGCAGGCGATTGCTGCCGCGTTTGGTCGCGCGGCTACTCACTATGAGCAACACGCGGAACTCCAGCGTCAGAGCGCCGATGCGTTACTGGCGCGACTCGATGGTCGGGCATTCTCTCAGGTTTTAGATGCGGGCTGCGGGCCTGGGCGTATGAGTCGTTACTGGCGGGAGCAGGGGAGCGAGGTCTGCGCGCTGGATCTGTCGGCGCAAATGCTGACTGAAGCGCAGCGTCACGATGTCGCCCACCGCTATTTGCTGGCGGATATTGAAGCCATTCCGCAGGCTGCTGCTACTTTCGACCTGGCCTGGAGCAATCTGGCCGTACAGTGGTGCAGCGATCTGCGCGGCGCGTTACGCGAGCTTTACCGGGTGGTGCGTCCTGGCGGGACGGTGGCGTTTAGTACCCTGGCGCAGGGGTCAATGCCGGAACTTCGTCAGGCGTGGCGAGCGGTTGATGAGCGGGAGCACGCCAATCGTTTTTTGCCCGTGGAGCAACTGGAAAACGCCCTGCATGGGTGGGACGTTGAATACCAGTCTCATGCCGTCACGCTGTGGTTTGACGATGCGCTGAGCGCCATGCGCTCGCTGAAGGGCATTGGCGCGACGCATTTGCATGATGGCCGCGAGCCGCGCGTACTGACCCGCTCACAGCTGCGCCAGCTACAGCTAGCCTGGCCCTGCCAGCAGGGGAAATATCCGCTGACCTATCATCTATTTTTGGGAGTGATTCAACGTGACTAACACTTTTTTTGTCACCGGGACGGATACCGAAGTGGGGAAAACTATCGCCAGCTGCGCGTTGCTACAGGCGGCGGGGCAGAGGGGATTGCGAACCGTCGGCTATAAGCCAGTGGCGTCGGGCAGTGAAATGACGGTTGAAGGTCTGCGCAATAGCGATGCCCTGGCATTACAGCGCAACAGTGTTGTGACGGTGGACTATGCGGCTATCAACCCCTATACCTTCGCGGAACCTACCTCACCGCATATCATCAGCGCGGACGAAGGTCGCCCCATTCAGGCCTCTGTAATGTCTGCGGGTTTACGCGCGCTGGAACAACAGGCTGACTGGGTGCTGGTGGAAGGTGCCGGCGGGTGGTTTACGCCGCTTTCGCCAACGCTGAGTTTTGCTGACTGGGTGAAAACAGAGCAGCTGCCGGTTATTCTGGTGGTTGGCGTTAAGCTCGGCTGCATCAACCACGCTGTGCTGACCGCCCAGGCGGTGCAGCAGGCCGGACTGACGCTTGCCGGATGGGTCGCCAATGATGTGACGCCACCTGGCAAGCGTCATGCTGAATATATGGCAACGCTCAGGCGTGTGCTTGCGGCTCCGCTGCTGGGGGAGATTCCCTGGCTGGCAGAAGAGCCGGAGCGGGCATCAACAGGACGTTATATCGATCTTAGCGTTTTGTCTGTGGCGTCACCCAGTCGTTGATTAGCGGGTTGCTGAGCTGTGTGATTTGCCCCTGAGCCACGTTGCGCCCACGGTGTAACAGGCAGTAGCAGTCAGCGACCCGACGAATAAACGGCAGGCTCTGCTCCGCGAGCATTATGGCGATGCCGAGCTCCTGGCTTAACCTTACAACCAGGTTCCCCAGTTTGTGGATATATGCCTGGCCACTTCCCCGCGTGGGCTCATCGAGGATCAGCAGGCGCGGGCGTGTGACCAGCGCGCTGGCGAGCGCAAGCTGGTGCTGATCATCTTCCGATAATGCCGCCCCTTTGGCCTGACGCAGTACGAACAACTGTGGAAACAGGCGGTAAATATCACTGCTGTTCATCGTTTCGCTTTCCTCAACCGCCTGGCGCGCAATATGCAGATTTTCCTCTACCGTCAATTGCGAAAAAATCCGTCTCTCTTGTGAAACGTAGTTAATGCCCAGCGCGATGCGATTTGCCGCCGGAATGGGACTCAGGTCGCGCGGCGGCGCGCCAGCCTGATGCCAGAACATGGTGCCGCTTTCGATCGGTAAATTGCCGATAATGCAATTGGTCAGCGTAGTCTTTCCCATCCCTGGAAGCCCCAGCACACCGGTACATTTACCGGGCAGCAGGTCGAGATCCACATCCCATAGGGAGTGTTGATTACCGTAATAATGATTCACTGCGCGAAGACTCAACATAGATTCCTCCAGCATGATGCTATCCGCCCCACGTACAGGTCGTCGGAAGAAAATTGCAATTCTCTTGCCAGAAGAGGGATTGGGGTCAAAAAACAGCAGGAGAGTGTGCCGCGCAGGCGGTAACGTCTGGCTGGCCGGAGGGCTGGCGTTGTTTTGTGCACATTGCCAGTGCCTGGCGGTGTCGTAATGGTGCAGGCAAGAAAATGATGAAAATGCGAGCAAGATCCCGGCCATTCCAGGCCGCTTCGTTAGCTGATAAATATCAAAAAATAGCGATAAATTTTTTTTATCCCTCCGGAAAAGGGAGTGAGGGCGTTTTTGCCAGGCTACAGTCCATACGGGCTGGAGGCAGTTATCCACTATTCCTGTGGATAACCTTGTGTATTAGAGTTAGAAAACACAATGTAAGCGAGAGAAGACGCGGCCTGCGACTAAATTGATGCGAAAGAAGGCTCGGGATAATAGTCATTAAATTACAGAATGTTAGATAAAATCAATGGCTGTCGCAGAAGTGTCATGCGTTGCCACAAAACTTTCATCGGGCGGCTTGACAAATGTTAAAAAAGTCATTGCTTTGGGGATAACACGTTTTTGCTGGTGTTTTATCTTGTCTGAGGCCAAATTTTAGCCTGCGGTCACGGTCATTCTGATGGCGTATCAGAAATATTCTGGTGCGTTACTGTTTTTTCATCCAGTATATTTTACTGGCAAAATATACGACTGCGAGTAAAATTACACACCTGCCCGCCCATTGCTTCAGGTAGCTGCTCATGAGTAAACCGTTCAAACTAAATTCCGCTTTTAAACCCTCTGGCGATCAGCCTGAGGCTATTCGCCGTCTGGAAGAAGGGCTGGAGGATGGTCTGGCGCATCAGACGCTGCTGGGGGTGACGGGCTCGGGGAAGACATTCACCATCGCTAACGTAATTGCGGACTTGCAGCGGCCTACCATGGTGCTGGCTCCCAATAAGACGCTGGCCGCGCAGTTGTACGGTGAGATGAAAGAGTTCTTCCCGGATAACGCGGTGGAGTATTTCGTCTCCTACTACGACTATTATCAACCGGAAGCCTACGTTCCAAGTTCTGACACCTTCATCGAGAAGGATGCCTCGGTTAACGAACATATTGAGCAGATGCGTCTGTCGGCGACCAAAGCGCTGCTGGAACGTCGGGATGTCGTTGTCGTCGCGTCAGTTTCCGCTATCTATGGTTTGGGCGATCCGGATCTGTATCTGAAAATGATGCTGCATCTGACGGTAGGGATGATTATCGACCAGCGTGCGATCCTGCGCCGCCTGGCGGAACTGCAATATACCCGCAACGATCAGGCATTTCAGCGCGGAACCTTCCGCGTGCGTGGTGAAGTGATCGACATTTTCCCGGCTGAATCCGACGACATCGCGCTGCGCGTGGAACTGTTTGATGAAGAGGTCGAACGTTTATCGCTGTTTGACCCGCTTACCGGGCAGGTTGAATCCACGATTTCGCGCTACACCATCTATCCTAAAACGCACTACGTGACGCCGCGCGAACGTATCGTGCAGGCGATGGAAGAAATCAAAGTTGAGCTGGCAGAACGGCGCAAGGTCCTGCTGGCAAATAACAAACTGCTGGAAGAACAGCGGCTAAGTCAGCGTACGCAGTTCGATCTGGAAATGATGAACGAGCTGGGTTACTGCTCGGGGATTGAAAACTACTCCCGCTATCTGTCCGGGCGTGGCCCCGGCGAGCCGCCGCCGACGCTGTTTGATTACCTGCCTGCCGACGGCCTGCTGGTGGTGGATGAATCCCACGTCACTATCCCGCAAATTGGCGGTATGTATCGTGGTGACCGGGCGCGTAAAGAGACTCTGGTCGAATACGGATTCCGTCTGCCGTCGGCGCTGGATAACCGTCCGCTTAAATTTGGAGAGTTTGAAGCGCTGGCCCCGCAGACCATCTACGTCTCAGCGACGCCGGGCAACTATGAGCTGGAGAAATCCGGTGATGACGTCGTCGATCAGGTAGTACGACCGACCGGCCTGCTGGATCCAATCATTGAGGTACGCCCGGTGGCGACGCAGGTTGACGATCTGCTGTCTGAGATCCGCATCCGTGCGGCGATTAACGAACGTGTGCTGGTCACTACGCTCACGAAACGGATGGCAGAGGATCTCACCGAATACCTCGAAGAGCACGGTGAGCGGGTGCGCTATCTGCACTCAGACATCGATACCGTGGAACGTATGGAAATCATTCGTGACCTGCGTCTGGGCGAGTTTGACGTGCTGGTGGGTATCAACCTGTTACGTGAGGGTCTGGACATGCCTGAGGTCTCACTGGTGGCGATTCTGGACGCAGACAAAGAAGGGTTCCTGCGTTCTGAACGTTCGCTTATTCAGACCATCGGTCGTGCGGCGCGTAATATCAACGGGAAGGCTATTCTCTACGGCGACAAAATTACCGCCTCAATGGCTAAGGCGATAGGTGAAACTGAACGCCGTCGTGAGAAACAGCAGCTCTACAACGAAGAACACGGTATTACGCCGCAGGGGCTGAACAAGAAAGTGGTCGATATTCTGGCGCTGGGTCAGAATATTGCGAAGACTAAGGCGAAAGGCAAAGGGAAGTCTCGCGCAGGCGCGAAGTCTGAAATTGTCGAACTGGATATGACGCCAAAAGCGCTGCAGCAGAAGATTCATGAGCTGGAAGGGCAGATGATGCAGCATGCGCAGAATCTTGAATTTGAAGAGGCTGCGACAATCCGCGACCAGTTGCATCAGTTGCGCGAGTTGTTTATCGCGGCATCGTAAGATTGTTTCCGTTTTCCAATTCGCCATCGCGTAAATGCCATGGCGATTGGAAAAATACAGAATTTATTATCATTTATAATTATATTATTCGTTTTTCTATTGCCATTTATTATTCTTAAAATTAATGCACTCACTCTAATTGATTCTTTGCTGAATTGATTTTTGTTTTTCCACTTTGTGAACCTCATCGTTTTATTCTTTACATTTCTGACGATTCTTTCAGCATTTTGGCAGCAAGAAAAAGGCTGTCATTGTTCCTTTTTTTATAATTGTCCTGTTATAGAAATTTCCCTGACGAAAATATAAAGGAAAATTATGAAAGAGATAATATGCAATTACGCTGAGAATGATTATGCCATTCAGGACGCCATGATATGTTCTGGCGTTGGTGAACAACACCAGAAAAATTTTGGTGCAGTCAGCCCTCCGCTAGTAAAAACCAGTCTGTTTGTGCAGCAGAGCTATCAGCAATACTGTGATGATATGCAGCACGAAGCTGAACGGTACATCTATTCCCGGGGGCTTAACCCAACAACGGAACTGTTAGAGCATAAACTGGCAGCGTTGGAGCGTGGCGCGGCCTGCAAAGTTTTTGGCTCGGGCATGGGCGCGATAAGCGCAACATTGTTTGGCCTGCTGAAAAGTGGTGACCATATTATTCTGGTGAATAATGTTTATGGTCCAACAGTTGTGCTGGTGAAGCAAATGCAACAACGCTTTGGTATTGACTATGACATTGTTCTCAGTGGCGATGTCGAGGATATTCGGCAGAAAATAAAGCCGAATACTCGCATGATATACACGGAATCCCCAGGAACAATGACCATGCGAGTTGTGGATCTGCAGATGATAGCGGAGTTGGCGAAAGAGAATAATATTATTACTGCCATTGATAATACATGGGCTACGCCACTCTTCCAAAAGCCATTGACTCTTGGTTTCGATTTAGTGCTCCACTCTTGTACTAAATATATCGGCGGTCACAGTGATTTAACGGCGGGTGCTGTGGTAGGCGCAAAAGACTATCTTGATATTATTCGTGATTTTTCACATCAGCTTCTTGGCGCAGTGCTGGCCCCGGATAGTGCATGGCTAGTGATTCGCGGTTTACGAACGTTGCCGCTGCGCATGAGACAACATCAGAATAATACCTATGCAATTCTTACTTTTCTCAATAGCAGAGCAGAGGTTGAGAATATCTGTCACCCTCTTATGGCAGATGCAAAACAACGTGAAATTGTTTCACAACAAATGTTTGGTACTTCTGGTCTCATTAGTTTTGAACTTAAAGATGGCAGTTTTGAAAAAGTTAAAGCCATCATTGATAGTTGTAGAATTTTCAAACCGGGGTGCAGTTGGGGGGGATATGAAAGCTTGATTATTTCTCCAAATCGCGGTTATAACCAGGATGTAATATGCAAAGATGGGATGGCGCCTGGTTTAATTAGGATTTCAATTGGACAAGAATCTCCAGAGATGTTAATCGCGGACTTAGAGAATGCGTTTGATTCTATAAAAACATATTAATAGCGGGAAAATAACATGGTAAGCACAAATAAGCAACCGAGCTTTTATGCAGCATTGATGTTATTAGTGGCTATTTCCTGGTTTTCTTTATAGGTATTGGGATTTTAAATTACCCAGTTGAATTTATCTTAATTGTTATTACGATTATTACAGGTTTTTTTGCCAGATACTATGGCGCGGGCTGGAAGGAAATTCTCCAGACTTTTATAGAAAAAATAAAAGATGCCGTCCCTGCAATGTTAATTCTACTGTCGATCGGTATGTTGATTGGATGCTGGATGGTTAGTGGTACCATTCCGTTAATGGTCTATTATGGCCTGGAAATTATCAACCCAGCTTACTTATATCTTACAGCTTTTTTAGTGACGGTTTGCATCTCGACATTTACAGGCACTTCATGGGGTTCCGCAGGAACAATTGGTGTGGCGTTGGTTGCCGTTGCTGCGGCGATGAATGTGTCATTGCCGATTACTGCTGGAGCCGTTATCTCCGGTGCTTATTTTGGTGATAAATTATCTCCTTTATCAGATACCACAAACATGGCCGCGTTAGCTGCGGGGGCTGAGCTTTATCAAAGTATTAGAAATATGTTGTATACATCGGTTCCTGCTTTTTTGTTTGCCTGCCTGTGGTTTTATATCGCGGGGTTAGATTTAAATGTGGTAAATTCAATCCAACTAGATACTATCCCGGTCATGAAAAAAGCGCTAAACTCATTATTCTGGCTTAACCCCTTATTAATATTACCGACATTGCTGGTCTTTATTGGTGCGATAAAAAAATGGGATACCATTATTGTCTTGATCGCATCTTCTTTTTTTGCTCTGGCAATATGCGCAATTTTTCAGCCGTTTACCATGATGGACCTCGTTCAAGCATCGATTAATGGCTTTAATACCAATATGATCAGCAATTTTTCAGATGTCGCGATGAATGAATCTACGACTAAAAATATTAATATATTGCTTAATCGTGGCGGTATGTATTCAATGGTTAGCCCAATTGTGGTTATGCTTTGTGCATTTATGTTCGCTTCGGCACTTGATGTTTCTGGTGGCCTTAATGTGCTGCTTGGGCGACTGGTTAAGAAATTAAAAACGGTGACCAGTACTTTGTTGGCGACAATGTTCACAAGTTCTTTATTAGTTGCCTGCACTGGCAATGCAGTCATCAGTTTCTTTCTGGTGAAGAATATTTATGATCCTTGTTTTAAAAACAAAAAATTGCATATGGTTAATATGTCCCGATCAATGGAGTCTGGAGCCACGCTACTTGAAGGGCTTTTCCCTTGGACAATATCTGGTATGTTCATGGCGAAAACGCTGGGGGTGGCGACGCTGGATTATGCACCCTGGGTTTTGTTCAATTTAAGTTGCCTGGTTATGGCCGTATTCTTTGCCATTCTTGCCCGGTGGTCTAATTTTGGCACAAGATACGAAGAGCCAATATCCGCCGAGCAGGTACCTGTGCTGAGAGGTTAATGCAGTAAGCTACAAGTACAATCCTCATTACGATGAGGATTGTATGCTAATCACGCACTTGGGATTACCCCAGCGCCTGTACCGCTTTCTCCAGCGCGTAATGCAATAGCTGGCGGTCATGGCGGTAGGGAATGTCGCTGGCTTCCAGCACTTCCTGAATAACAACGCGGTCGGTAACGGTGGATACATCCACTTTCGGGCCTACAACCACCGCATCAATCACTTTCCTGCCAACGTACTGTTCAATGATTGCCAGCTTATCGTTAAGCGTCAGGCTGGCTGCTGGCAGGCTTAATTCACGACCCAGATTGCCGATGTAGACCATCGGGGCAGGTGTGCGACGTAATGCCTGCGCCAATTCGTCGAGCAGCAGGAGCGGCATCAGGCTGGTGTAAAAACTGCCGGGTCCGATCAAAATCAAATCCGCTTCGGCGATAGCTTCAACTGCCTCCCGCGTGGTGGGGACTTTTGGCGACAGCATCAGTTCCTGAGGCGGGATGGTGAGCTGATCGATATTCACTTCGCCATAGACTTCATGTCCCTGATCGTCGATAGCCATCAGGTCCACCGGCAGCTCCGACATCGGAATTAAATGCGCGTCAACTTTCAGCAGACTACGAATTAAATTGATGGCTTCCAGAGGCCGCACACTGAGGTGATCGAGCGCCTTTAACATCAGATTTCCGAGGTTATGCCCGGAAAGCTCACCATTACCGCCAAAACGATACTCAAACATGGCGGATGCAACGCTGGGTTGAGTAATTAACTGGTTCAGACAGTTACGCATGTCTCCCCAGGCAATGCCTCCTTCAGAGCGACGAATACGACCTGTCGACCCGCCGTTATCGGTCGTGGTGACGATCCCCGTCAGGCGTGAACCTAAAGGGGAAAGAGAGGAGAGAACGCGTCCCAGTCCATGCCCTCCGCCGAGAGCGACAACGCGGTCCAGATCTGCCAGCGTGCGAGTGCGCATATATTTTCCTGATATCAATTGATCGGCGCTACAGTAACGTAAATAGTGTGTTTTCAGCAATTATCCAGGCGGAATCTGGCGTAATTTTTTTCTGCGATCTACTCCTTTCTGACGAGATGCACCTGCCGGCAAGATGATGTATATCAATGCAAAACTGTGGTTTTTGCTTATTCTGTAGCGAAATTGCACGATCATGTCGCTATGTATGTGTTTATACAACGAAAGTGTACATGGCAAAAGCGTCATTTACACGCTAGTATCGGCATAACCACAATGTACTCTGAATAATTTGAGTTGCAGGAAGGCAGTGAGGGAGAAAATCCCCCGTAAGCGGACATAAGTACGTGACTGGGGTGAACGAACAAAGCCCACGCATCTGCAATTTGAAGTATGACGAGAATAAACACTCTAGCCTCTGCACCTGGGTCAAATGATACGGTGCTTTGGCCGTGACAATACTTGAATAAGTTTGTCACCAGGGCGCAGGAAGAAATGACTACGTCTCCCGTATTTGGAAAGGTGTACATGGGCTCTCAACTTACCGATGCTTTCGCACGTAAGTTTTACTACTTACGTTTGTCGATTACCGATGTGTGTAACTTTCGTTGCACCTACTGCCTGCCGGATGGCTATAAGCCCGGCGGTGTCACCAATAACGGCTTTTTGACCGTTGATGAAATTCGCCGCGTTACGCGCGCGTTCGCCAGTCTGGGAACGGAAAAAGTGCGTCTGACAGGGGGCGAACCTTCATTGCGTCGCGACTTTACCGACATTATCGCCGCCGTGCGCGAAAACCACGCCATCCGTCAGATTGCGGTGACCACTAATGGTTATCGTCTGGCGCGTGATGCCGCTGCCTGGCGCGATGCCGGACTGACCGCACTTAACGTGAGCGTCGACAGCCTCGATGCCCGTCAGTTTCACGCCATTACCGGGCAGGACAAATTTCAGCAGGTGATGGCAGGCATTGACGCCGCCTTTGATGCGGGTTTTGAAAAAGTGAAAGTCAATACCGTGCTGATGCGCGACGTAAACCATCATCAACTGGACACCTTCCTGGCGTGGGTTCAGCCCCGTCCTATCCAACTACGCTTTATTGAACTGATGGAAACGGGCGAGGGCAGCTCTCTCTTCCGTAAACACCATATCTCAGGCCAGGTCCTGCGCGATGAGCTGCTGCGTCGCGGCTGGATCCACCAGATCCGACAGCGCAGCGACGGCCCGGCTCAGGTTTTCTGTCATCCTGACTATGCTGGTGAAATTGGTCTGATCATGCCTTATGAGAAAGACTTCTGCGCCACCTGCAACCGTCTGCGCGTTTCCTCTGTCGGCAAGCTGCATCTGTGTTTATTTGGTGAAGGCGGCGTAAGCCTGCGTGATTTGCTGGAAGATGACGCTCAGCAGTCGGCGCTGGAAGAACGCATTTCAGCCGCGCTGCTGGAGAAAAAGCAGACTCATTTCCTGCATCAGAACAATACCGGTATTACGCAAAACTTATCTTACATTGGCGGCTGATCGCTAAAAGGAGTTTTTCATGAGTCAGGTAAGCGCTGAATTTATCCCGACACGCATTGCTATTCTCACTGTTTCCAACCGTCGCGGCGAAGAAGATGACACCTCCGGCCATTATCTGCGTGACTCGGCGCAAGAGGCGGGTCATCAGATTGTCGACAAGGCGATTGTCAAAGAGAACCGCTACGCCATTCGCGCCCAGGTTTCTGCATGGATTGCCAGTGAGGATGTGCAGGTTGTGCTCATTACAGGCGGCACGGGCTTAACCGAAGGGGACCAGGCGCCAGAAGCGCTGCAACCGCTGTTCGACAGAGAAGTCGAAGGGTTTGGTGAAGTATTCCGTATGCTGTCGTTTGAAGAGATTGGCACCGCGACGCTGCAATCCCGGGCGATTGCCGGAGTGGCCAACAAAACGCTGATTTTCGCCATGCCTGGGTCGACTAAGGCGTGTCGTACCGCATGGGAAAATATCATTGCGCCGCAGCTCGATGCCCGTACGCGTCCGTGTAATTTCCACCCACATTTGAAGAAATAAGTATGTCGCAACTGACTCATATTAACGCCGCTGGCGAAGCGCATATGGTGGATGTCTCCGCCAAAGCGGAAACCGTACGCGAGGCGCGTGCAGAAGCATTCGTGACCATGCGTAGCGAAACGCTGGCGATGATTATCGACGGCAGCCACCATAAGGGCGACGTTTTCGCCACGGCGCGTATTGCCGGTATTCAGGCCGCCAAACGGACCTGGGATCTTATCCCGCTGTGCCATCCGCTGATGTTGAGCAAGGTTGAAGTTAATCTGCACGCCGAGCCGGAACACAACCGCGTACGCATTGAAACGCTGTGTCGCCTGACCGGGAAAACCGGCGTCGAAATGGAAGCGTTAACGGCGGCCTCCGTGGCGGCGTTGACCATCTACGATATGTGCAAAGCGGTGCAAAAGGATATGGTGATTGGTCCGGTGCGTTTGCTGGCTAAAAGCGGTGGCAAATCGGGAGATTTTAAGGTGGATGCGCATGATTAAGGTTCTTTTCTTTGCTCAGGTACGGGAATTGGTGAACACGGATGCGATAGAAGTCGCCGCTGAGTTTGCAACGGTAGAAGCGCTGCGCCGGAGTCTTGCGGCAAAAAGCGATCGCTGGGCGTTGGCGCTGGAAGACGGCAAGCTGCTGGCCGCGGTAAATCAGACGCTGGTCAGTTTTGACCATCCCCTTAATGCGGGTGACGAAGTGGCTTTCTTCCCACCGGTAACCGGAGGCTAAGATGGCTGAAACGCGAATTGTTGTTGGTCATGCGCCGTTCAGCGTCGGGGATGAGTATCCCTGGCTGGCCGAACGCGATGAAGATGGCGCGGTGGTCACTTTCACCGGTAAAGTCCGCAATCACAATCTCGGCGATAGCGTGCAGGCGTTAACGCTGGAACACTATCCGGGAATGACCGAAAAAGCGCTGGCGGAGATTGTCGACGAAGCGCGTGCGCGCTGGCCGCTGGGACGAGTAACGGTCATTCATCGCATTGGCGAACTGTGGCCGGGTGACGAAATCGTTTTTGTTGGCGTGACCAGTGCGCATCGCAGCAGCGCGTTTGATGCCGGGCAGTTCATTATGGATTATCTGAAAACCCGCGCACCGTTCTGGAAGCGCGAGGCCACGCCAGAAGGTGAGCGCTGGGTTGATGCCCGCGACAGCGATAAGCTAGCAGCAAAACGCTGGTAGAGTACAATTGGTGTAGGCTCATACTGATTCAGGAGATTGTCATGGACCGATTCCCACGATCCGATTCTATTGTACAGGCCCGTTCCGGCCTGCAAACGTATATGGCGCAGGTGTACGGCTGGATGACCTGCGGACTGTTGCTGACGGCGTTTATCGCCTGGTATGCGGCAAATACGCCCGCGGTGATGATGTTTGTCTTCTCCAGCAAAATCACCTTCTTTGGACTGATCATCGCCCAGCTAGCGCTGGTGTTCGTCCTGTCCGGCATGGTGCAAAGGCTCAGCGCGGGAATGGCGACCACGCTGTTTATGCTCTATTCGGCATTAACCGGACTGACGCTATCAAGCATTTTTATCGTCTATACCTACTCGTCTATCGCCAGCACCTTCGTGGTCACCGGCGGGATGTTCGGGATCATGAGTTTGTACGGCTACACCACCAAACGCGATCTCAGCGGTTTCGGCAATATGCTGTTTATGGCGCTGATCGGTATTGTGCTGGCCTCGCTGGTTAACTTCTGGTTGAAGAGCGAAGCGCTGATGTGGGCGGTGACCTATATTGGGGTGATTGTGTTTGTCGGCCTGACCGCTTATGACACGCAGAAGCTGAAAAATATCGGTGAGCAGATCGACCTGCGTGACAGCTCCAATCTGCGTAAATACGCAATTCTTGGGGCCTTAACGCTGTATCTGGACTTCATCAACCTGTTCCTGATGCTGCTGCGTATCTTCGGCAATCGTCGTTAACTCTCTGTTGCCGGATGGCGTAAGCCGCCATCCGGTGAATCATTTCGCCATCGCCTTCTCGTTTTTTACCCGCAACTTTTTCGCCCGACTCTCCAGCAGCAAATAGCACATCAGCGCCAGCAGCAGCGGAATAAAATAGTACAGCACGCGATACGCGAGCAGGGCGGCAATGATTGTCCCCTGAGAGGTATTCTCTCCTGCCAGCAGCGCCATAAAGACCGCCTCCAGCACGCCAATCCCCGCCGGAATATGCACGATAACACCGGCAATACTGCTCACCAGCAGCACGCCCAGCACGAAGAAATAGTTGATATTCTGACCCAGCAACAGCCAGATAATCGCCCCCATTACCATCCAGTTAGTACCGGATATTGCCATTTGCGCGAGGGCAAATTTCCAGGAGGGCAGCACCAGTTTTTGGCCCTTGATGGTGATGTGGCGATGTTTAGCGAAAGCGCAAAACCACAGATAAACAACAATCATCAGCAGCAGCGCAATGCCTAAGAGGCGTAGCGTACCTTCATCGATATACCAGTGCGCGGGCAGTTCAACGACGCCGAAGGTGAAAATAAAACCGCCCAGCAGAATATAGCCCAGCCAGTTGGTGGTAATGCTCAGTGAAAAAATACGCGTAATTGTGCTCCCCGGTAACCCGAGACGCGAGTAGAGACGATAACGCATCCCAATACCGCCCACCCATGTGCTTAACGTCAGGTTGAAGGCGTAACAGATAAACGACACCAGCATGACCTGGCGTTTTGCCAGCTTGTGCCCGCAGTAGTAGCGCCCGAGCAAGTCATAGCAGCCGTAAAGTAAATAACTGACGATCACCAGCCCTACGGCGCTGAGCAGGGCGATCCGATTGTAATCGCGAATTACCGTCCATACTTCCTGCCAGTTGACCTTACTGGCATAAACGACCAGCAATACGATGACCGCAATAAAAAATAGCCATGTGAGGATCTTTTTCGCTAAGCGCCAGCGTCGGTGGTTTTTTGGCATCAGGTTTCCCCTCCTGCATCCTCAGTTGGAATACGATCCTGGGTTTCCAGAGTTGGCTGTGCGGGTGGTTCTACCTCGGCCAGATGCGGGGTATGCGCCGGTAGCCAGCCGACCAGCGCCGGGAAGTGGCGTAAAAAGTGGAAGGCCAGCACGCTTTTGGTCAGGTTCCACCAGGTGCGTTTTGGCAGCATTGATTCATCAACTCGCTTGCAGTCCTGCGCAATAATGGGGTTCAGGTTGTCACGCAGGGTCTGGTTAAACGTGCGGTCATGAATAATAAGATTTGCCTCCAGATTGAGCGACAGACTGAGCGGGTCGAGATTGCTGGAACCTACCGTCGCCCAATGATCGTCCATCAGCGCGACTTTACCATGCAGGGGCTTACGCCGGTATTCATAGACATGGACGCCGCCTTTAACCAGATAGTTATACAGCAGGCGGGCACCCACTTTCACAATCGGCATATCCGGTTCACCCTGGACGATGAGTTTTACCCGAACGCCGCGTCGCGCAGCTTTTCGTAGGGCATGCAGCAGGCGATAACCCGGAAAGAAATAGGCATTGGCAATGATCACTTCTCGCCGGGCCTGGGTCAGCATTTTCAAATAGTGGCGTTCAATATCATCGCGATGCTCTTCGTTATCGCGCCAGACAAACAGCGCCTGCGCTTCGCCAGGCCGATGATTCTCAATTGCCCGGTGATGACGTCGCCACCAACGTCGTACGGCGCTCTGTCCTGGTAAGTTATCCAGCACGAATTTCAGGATGTCGGCCACGACAGGACCTTCCACGCGAACGGCGTAATCCTGCTTGGCCTCGGGACCGTAATCAGACATGTGTTCAGCGGAATAATTAATACCGCCGACAAAGGCAATACGATCATCAATGACCACAATTTTGCGATGCATACGGCGAAAGAGATTGGTGCGCATACCGAACAGACGCGGGCGCGGATCGTAGTAGCGGAAAATAACGCCAGCTACGGTCAACTCTTCGACAAAACTGTCGCTAAGATCCGGCGAGCCGTAACCGTCCAGCAGCACCTCTGCTTTGATTCCGCGCTGGGCGGCGCCGAGCAAGGCGGCATGCAGCTGTTTTCCGACCGCATCTTCAAACCAGATAAAGGTCTCAAGGATAATTTTTTGCTGTGCCTGTTCAATGGCGTCAAAGACGGCGGGATAGTATTGATCGCCATTTTCCAGCAGTTGAATTTGATTGCCTTCACGCCAGCCATTTTTCATAAATGAATCTCCGCACTCAGGGGGGCATGATCGGACAAATGTCGCCAGTGACGCAGCGCCAGCGTCGTTGGGGTACTGGCATTCGCGTTTTTCACATAGATCCTGTCCAGACGCAGCAGGGGAAACTGCACCGGAAACGTCCGCGCCGGGCGACCGTGGGCGCGGGTAAAAATCTCGTCAAGGCCGGCCCTGGCTTTCAACGGGTGATTGGCCGTTTGCCGCCAGTCGTTAAAATCTCCGGCGATCACCACAGGCTCCGCGTCGGGCAGGGCATTGACCCAGTCAGCCAGCATAGCGAGCTGGGCCTGACGGTGTGCTTCACGCAAACCGAGATGCACGCACATGACATGGATTGGGTGCGAGAGCATTGGCGGCACGATGCGGCAGTAGAGGACCCCGCGCTTTTCACTCGCGCCGACGGACACATCGCGATTTTCATAATGTTCAATGGGATAACGCGACAGCACCGCGTTACCGTGATGCCCTTGCGGGTACACGGCGTTACGCCCGTAGGCGAAGTCGCTCCACATGGTGTCCGCCAGAAATTCGTAGTGGGTGGTATCCGGCCAGTTCTCAATCTGCAGCGAGTGAGCATCGTGCGCGCCCATAACTTCCTGCAGGCACACAATGTCTGCCCCGACCGTTCTGACAGCCTCCCGTAGTTCAGGCAAAATAAAACGCCGGTTGAAGGCGGTGAACCCTTTGTGAGTATTAATGGTGAGCACATTGAATGAAAATTGAACTCCCGATCCGCTCATGAGCCTCCCGTTGGCGTCACTTCCTAAATAAAATAGTGTAGTCGTCGTCACAAAAAGATGCGGTGTTGCGGAATTTTCCGTAAAGTCCGGTACTCTGAATAATTAGTTGAAAATCCTTCAGGAGAAAAGCCATGAGGTGGCAACAACGTGTTCGTGTCGCAACGGGTCTAAGTTGCTGGCAGATTGTGTTGCATTTACTGGTAGTGGCGTTGCTGGTAATGGGCTGGATGAGCGGTACGCTGGTGCGCGTCGGCCTGGGATTATGCGTCGTTTACGGCGTAACGGTTTTATTAATGCTGGCCTTGCAACGTCACCATGAACAGCGCTGGCGCGACGTAGCTGATGTGCTGGAAGAGCTGACTACCACGTGGTATTTCGGTGCCGCGATGATCGTACTGTGGTTGCTGTCGCGCGTGCTGCAAAACAACGTCTTGCTGGCCCTGGCGGGGCTGGTGATCCTTGCCGGACCCGCCGTGGTCTCGCTGTTGGCGAAAGACAAAAAGCTACATCACCTTGCGTCTAAACATCGCATACGCCGCTGAGCCGGTCGTGGCCGCTATTACCAACAGCGGCCACAAACTTCCCCACACAATCTGCAGACTCGCATCCTTCAGGTAAATCTGTTTCGTGATGTCCGTAAAATGGCGGATTGGGTTTATCCACGTCAGATTCTGTAGCCAGACCGGCATATTTTCGACCGGCGAGACGTAGCCTGAAAGTAAAATCGCCGGCATCATAAACACAAACACGCCGATAAACGCCTGCTGCTGGGTGGCGCACAGTGATGAAATCAGCAGACCAAAGCCGACCAGCGACAGCCCGTAAATCACCATCGTGAAATAGAACAGCCCCAGTGAACCGGCAAAGGGGATGTGATAAGCCCAGATGCCGATCGCCAGCACAATGGTGGCCTGAAACGTTGCCACAATTAACGCGGGCACCGCTTTACCGATGAATATCTGCCAGGTGGTAAGCGGGGAGACCAGCAGCTGATCCAGCGTGCCTTGCTCGCGCTCGCGGGCAACCGAGAGCGAAGTGACGATCATGACGCCGATGGTGGTGATCATGGCGATCAGCGACGGAACCACAAACCATTTGTAATCCAGATTCGGGTTATACCAGTTACGCACCACCAGCTCGCTGTTGTTCGGTTTCGGCTTGCCGTCCATCAGCTCCTGCTGATACTCCTTAACGATCTGCTGCAGATAATTCGCGGCAATTTGCGCACTGTTAGAGTTACGCCCGTCGAGAATAATCTGCATGGGAGCCTGCTGGAAGGTATCCAGATTACGCGAAAAGTTGGCCGGGAAGCGCACCAGCAACAGGGCTTTTTGCGTGTCGATGGTGGGCTGGATCTCCTGCGGGCTTTTCAGCAGCAGAACGTGCGTAAAGGCGCTGGCGCGAGCGAAGCGCTGGGTTAGTTCCACCGAATGTTTACCGTTGTCTTCGTTATAGATAGCGATAGTGGCGTTGGTGACTTCCAGCGTGGCCGCGAACGGGAACAGAATAACCTGAATCAGCACCGGTAAAATCAGAATGGCTCGCGTCTGCGGTTCACGTAACAGCGATTGCAGCTCTTTACGAATTAATGTCCATAAGCGATGAAACATGCCCGTCCCCTTAATCCAGCCGACGTTTGGTTTTAAGCCACGTCAGGCCAATAAACATCACTGCCGAAGCGATTAAAAACAGCACGTTGATAATCAGCACCACCGGAATATTTCCCGCCAGAAACAGGCTTTGTAGGGTGCTGACGAAATAACGAGCCGGAATAATATAGGTTACTGCCCGGATAATCGCCGGCATGCTGTCTATCTGGAAGATAAAACCCGACAGCATAATCGAAGGCAGGAAGGCGGCGTTTAGCGCGACCTGCGCGGCGTTAAACTGATTGCGGGTGATGGTGGAGATAAGCAACCCCATGCCGAGCGTGCTGAGCAGAAACAGACTGGTAATGAAAAACAGGATCAGCAACGAACCGCGATAAGGCACGCCGAGAATGAACACCGACACCAGCATACACAGCAGCATCGCCAGCATGCCCAGAAAGTAATAGGGGATCAGTTTGCACAGCAGCAGTTCGACGCGGGTGACTTCGGTAGACAACAGCGCTTCCATGGTTCCGCGCTCCCATTCGCGCGCCACCACTAATGAGGTGAGGATAGCGCCAATAACCGTCATGATGATGGTTACTGCCCCGGGAATAATAAAATGTTGGCTGATGGCCGCCGGGTTAAACCAGTAGCGGGTCTGCACGTCGATCAAAGGTTCAAATGATTCTCCGCGATCTTCCGCCCGCTGTTGTTGCCAAATCTGCCAGATGCCTTCGACATAACCCTGCACAAAGTTAGCGGTATTTGGTTCACTGCCGTCGGTGATCACCTGGATCGGCGCCACGTCGTTGGGTCGCGCCATCTGCTGGGCGAAATCCACCGGGATCACCACCAGCCCGCGAATGCGCCCGGCCTGCATTTTCTCAATCAATTCCTGACGGTTATCGCTGATGGTGGCGTCAATATACGGTGAACCGGTCATGGTATGGGTAAAATCCAGCGCCTCTTCGCTTTGCTGTTCGAGCAGAATCCCTACCCGCAGCTTGCTGGAGTCGAGGTTGATCCCGTAGCCGAAGATAAACAGCAGCAGCAGCGGGATCACCACCGCAATCAGCCAACTGCTGGGATCGCGGACGATCTGGCGCGTCTCTTTCACGCACAGTGCGCGTACGCGACGCCAGGAGAGAACGGAGTTACTCATGCGTATGCTCCTTATCCCAGTCATTGATTAGCGTGATAAACGCCTGTTCCATGGTCGGGTCTGGCGTCTCACTGTCAGCAGCCTGAGCTTTCAGGTCGTCCGGCGTACCGCTGGCAATCAGTTTTCCGCGATACACCAGCCCGATGCGATCGCAGTATTCTGCCTCATCCATAAAGTGGGTGGTCACCATCACCGTGACGCCTTTTTCCACCATGCTGTTGATATGTAACCAGAACTCCCGACGGGTGAGAGGATCGACCCCGGAAGTGGGTTCATCGAGGAACAGAATGTCGGGTTCATGCATCAGCGAACAGGCCAGCGCCAGGCGCTGTTTAAAGCCCAGCGGCAGTTCGTCGGTGGCGTGGGAGGCGATACTCTTCAGGCCGAATGCCTCGCTCATCCGCTCGATTTTCTCCTTCTGCGCCCGACCGCGCAGGCCGTAGACGCCGGAGAAAAAGCGCAGATTCTGTTCAACCGTCAGGTTGCCATACAGGGAGAATTTCTGCGCCATATAGCCCAGATGCTGGCGCGCTTTACCGGAGCTGACCTTCAGGTCCATGTCCAGCACCAGCGCTTTACCCGAGGTGGGGACGAGCAGGCCGCACATCATTTTAAAGGTGGTGGATTTGCCCGCGCCGTTGGGTCCTAACAAACCAAAAATCTCGCCGCGCTGCACGGCAAAGTCTACGTGGTCGGTAGCGGCAAAATCGCCAAATTTTTTGGTCAGCGCTTTGGCTTCGATCACCGTTTCACCTGGCGTGCCTTCCACGGTATGCAGGATAGCGCCCAGCGGGGACTCCGATGTTCCGGCCCCGCCGAGTAAATCGATAAAGGCATCCTCGAAGCGGGGGGCGGTTTCGTTGATGGTTATCTCCGGCATGCCGTCAGCGTTTTGAATCTGCTGGGCCGTCGCTTCTTTTTTCAGGATTAAGCGGACGGATTTCCCCTGAATCATCCCGTCGCTAACCTGCGGCAGTTTTAACGTGCGTTGCAGCAGTCGGCGGTTATTTTCCTGCGAACTGCTCATCAGGAAGATGCGACCCGACATGGTTTGCGTAAGCTGAGTGGGATCGCCCTGATACAGCAATTCACCTTCGTTCATCAGCAGCACATCACGGCATTGTTCAGCTTCATCCAGATACGAAGTGCTCCAGAGGATCAGCATACCGTCCCCGGCCAGCTCATGAACCATTTGCCACAGTTCGCGACGGGAAATAGGGTCGACGCCTACGCCAGGCTCATCCAGCAGTAACACGCTGGGTTCACCGACCAGCGTACAGGCAAGTCCGAGCTTCTGTTTCATGCCGCCGGAAAGCTTGCCGGCCAGTCGTCCGGTAAACGGCCCCAGCGAGGTAAATTCCAGTAGCCGGGCAAAGGTTTTTTCTCGCGCTTCACCGGTAACGCTACGTAAATCTGCATAGAGATTAAGGTTCTCCATGACGGTCAAATCTTCATACAGACCAAATTTCTGCGGCATGTACCCCAGTACCGCATGCAGCGCGCTGTCGTCTTTGATGGGATCAAAACCAATTACCGTTGCGCTACCGGCGTCGGGTTTCAACAGCCCTGCCAGCATTCGCATCAGCGTGGTTTTGCCAGCACCATCCGGCCCGACCAGCCCGGTCACGTAGCCCGCATGAACGGTACAGTCGAGCGGGGCGACGGCCGGTTTATCCATTCCGGCAAAGTTTTTCGTCAGTCCATTCAGCGTAATGACGGCGTCATTCATGCCGTGCCTCATCGCTGAACTTTATCGTTACCGGCATTCCCTGGCGCAGCGCATCGTCCGCGTCGGTCACCACAATACGCAGGCGATAAACCAGGTCGGTGCGCAGGTCAGGGGTCTCGACTGTTTTTGGGGTAAACTCGGCGGTGGGCGACACGAAGCCGATTTTACCATGATACGGTTTGTCCGGACGGCCATCGGTGTAAAGCAGGATTTCGCGTCCTGGCTGCGCCTGGCTCAGATTTCGTTCGTCAACGTAGGCACGAACCCATACCGGACGCGTGAGTGACAGCGTCAGTACCGTGCCCCCTTCGTTCAACATGCTGCCGGGTTCGACCGCACGGGTGAGTAACGTGCCGTCAGACGGCGAGGTCAGCGTGGTGTCATGCAAATTAAGCTCTGCCTGGGCCAGCTCGGCCTGAGCTTGTTCGAGCGTGGCTTTCGCCTGCTCGATGTCCTGCACACGATTACCGCTGCGGTATTGGCTGAGTTTATCCTGTGCGGATTTCAGAGAGGCCAGAGCCTGATCGCGTGATGAACGGGCGTTTTCCAGATCGTTGGCGGAGATAGTGCGGCTTTTCCACAATCCCACCTGCCGATTGTAAAAGTTTTGCGCGTAATCATAGGCTGCCTGCGCCTGTTTGACTGCCGCTGCGGTTTGCGCGATCTCTTCTTCACGATACCCTGCCAGCATCAGATCGTATTGCGCCTGGGCGGCGGAAACATTCGCTTTTGCCTGCATTAATGCGTTTTCATACGGTGCACGGTCCAGTTCGCCCAGCACCTGACCGGCGGTAATGGCATCGCCTTCGTCAACCGCCAGCGAGGCCAGCCTGCCGCCGACGCGAAAACTCAGGTTGACGCTACGGATATCGACATTGCCGTACAGCGTCAGACCGTTATCTTGCCGACTTTGATACCACCACGTTCCACCGGCAATCACGGCAACGAGGGCCGCGATGACCAGCCCGAGAACGACAGGTTTTTTCATGACTCCAGACTCCTTTGCGTTAAACCTTGCAGAATAAGATCGATGTGACAGGTGATCGTTTGGTCAATCAGCGCGGTTTTATCCTCATCAAATTGTGACCAGCCCGTACGCAACAGAATGGTTTCTTTCCCCAGACGAAAGGCCAGTACCTCGCCGAGTAGGGCGTGGGTGTGCAGGATCATTTGGGTATCGTTGGCATCGCCGCCGGTATAGGCAGCAATCAGGCGCGTCAGGTGAGTATGCAGCGGATTGATAACCTGGTCGTGCACCAGTTGATAAGCCGCGGTGGGTGAAAGCTGTTCGCGCGAAATAAATTTGCTCAGGTTAACGGTATCGTCCTGGGTTAACAGCATGATCATATTTTTGCAGGCGCGGAGGATCAGTTCGCGCATCGCGCCACGATCCGGTTCCGGCTGAGCAAACAGACGCTCGGCTTCTTCAGCATGCGGGCGAAACTGTGAGCCGATAAAATCCGCAATCCACTGGGCGCAGGCGAGATATAAATCCTCTTTTGAGCCAAAATAGTAGGTGATGGCAGCAATATTTTGCCCGGCCTGCGCGGCGATATCGCGAGTAGTGGCGTGCAGACCATACTCGCCAAACTGCGCCAGCGCGGCGGCAATGAGCTGATTTTTCGCCTGTTCACCTTTGGTTGTCATGGTGGGTGTATTCATAGCACGACTCAGATCTTAATCAATCGATTGATTAAGATTATGACTGATGTGTAACCTTGTCCAGTCCGGACCGTTATTTTTCAGCGCAGGGATAATTTATGCGGCACATCACAAAAACTGCTACACTCCGCCCCTTCATGACATTGTGGTTTTTGTCATCTTTATTATATGTATCTCCCTGAAAACGACACCGGTAACGGTCAGGGTGGTTCGGAGTTGTTATGTCTTTTGATTCCCTTGGTTTAAACCCTGATATTTTACGTGCCGTTGCCGAGCAGGGTTACCGTGAACCTACCCCTATTCAGCAGCAGGCGATCCCTGCCGTGCTGGAAGGCCGCGATCTGATGGCCAGCGCCCAGACCGGTACGGGGAAAACTGCAGGTTTTACCCTGCCGCTGTTGCAGCACCTGATTACCCATCAGCCGCATGGCAAAAGCCGTCGTCCGGTGCGTGCGCTGATCCTTACGCCAACTCGCGAACTGGCGGCCCAGATTGGCGAAAACGTACGTGATTACAGTAAGTATCTGAATATTCGCTCGCTGGTGGTCTTCGGCGGCGTGAGCATTAACCCGCAGATGATGAAGCTGCGCGGCGGTGTGGATGTGCTGATCGCCACGCCTGGTCGTTTGCTCGATCTGGAACACCAGAATGCGGTGAAACTGGATCAGGTTGAGATTCTGGTACTGGATGAAGCTGACCGCATGCTGGATATGGGCTTTATTCATGATATCCGTCGCGTTCTGGCGAAACTGCCGGCAAAACGCCAGAACCTGCTGTTCTCAGCAACGTTCTCTGATGATATTAAGTCGCTGGCCGAAAAGCTGCTGCACAATCCGCTGGAAATCGAAGTGGCGCGCCGTAATACCGCGTCAGAGCAGGTGACTCAGCACGTTCATTTCGTTGATAAAAAGCGTAAACGTGAACTGTTGTCGCAGATGATCGGTCAGGGCAACTGGCAGCAGGTGCTGGTGTTTACCCGTACCAAACATGGTGCGAACCATCTGGCGGAACAGCTGAATAAAGACGGCATTCGCAGCGCGGCGATCCACGGTAATAAATCTCAGGGGGCGCGTACGCGTGCGCTGGCTGATTTTAAATCCGGTGATATTCGTGTGCTGGTGGCGACCGATATTGCCGCGCGCGGTCTGGATATTGAAGAGCTGCCGCACGTGGTGAACTACGAGCTGCCAAATGTCCCGGAAGATTACGTGCACCGTATTGGTCGTACCGGTCGTGCGGCCGCTACCGGCGAAGCGTTGTCTCTGGTGTGCGTCGATGAACACAAGCTGCTGCGTGACATCGAGAAGCTGCTGAAAAAAGAGATCCCGCGAATTGCGATGCCAGGCTACGAGCCAGACCCGTCCATCAAAGCCGAGCCGATCCAGAATGGTCGCCAGCAGCGTGGCGGCGGTGGTCGCGGCCAGGGTGGAGCAGGGCGTGGCCAGCAGCCGCGTCGTCAGGATGGCGGTGCGCCAAAAGCGAAACCGCGTAGCGGCGAAGGCAAACCGGCGGGCGATAAGCCTCGTCCACCGCGCCGTCCGCGCAAACCGTCTACAGCGCAGTAATTGCGAGCCCGGCCGAAAGGTCGGGCTTTTCTTTTTGCGACACGTATCAGAAAGTGTCACAATAGTGGCTGTTTATACAGTATTTCAGGTTTTCTCATGGCACTAACGGCTGCGCTAAAAGCGCAAATTGCCGCCTGGTATAAGGCGCTTCAGGAACAGATCCCCGACTTTATTCCCCGTGCGCCCCAGCGGCAGATGATTGCTGACGTCGCGAAAACGCTCACCGGGGAAGAAGGGCGGCATCTGGCGATTGAAGCGCCGACCGGGGTGGGGAAAACGCTGTCGTACCTGATTCCCGGTATTGCCATAGCGCGTGAAGAACAAAAAACGCTGGTGGTCAGTACCGCCAACGTTGCTTTACAGGATCAGATCTACAGCAAAGATTTACCGCTGCTGCGCAAAATTATCCCCGATCTGCGTTTTACCGCCGCGTTTGGTCGCGGGCGTTATGTCTGCCCGCGTAATTTAGCGGCGCTGGCCAGTAGCGAACCCAATCAGCAGGATCTGTTGGCCTTTCTCGACGATGACCTGACGCCCAACAACCAGGAAGAACAAAAGCGCTGCGCCAGGCTAAAAGGCGATCTCGATAGCTACAAGTGGGACGGGCTGCGCGATCACACGGATATCGCTATCGACGACGGACTCTGGCAACGCCTGAGCACTGATAAAGCCAGCTGTTTGAATCGTAACTGTCACTACTATCGTGAATGTCCCTTTTTTGTCGCCCGCCGTGAGATTCAGGAAGCCGAAGTGGTGGTGGCTAACCACGCGCTGGTGATGGCGGCCATGGAAAGCGAAGCTGTTTTGCCGGAGCCGAAGAACCTGCTGCTGGTTCTTGATGAAGGTCACCATTTGCCGGACGTCGCGCGTGATGCGCTGGAGATGAGCGCAGAAATCAGCGCCCCCTGGTATCGACTGCAGTTGGATCTGTTTTGCAAATTAGTGGCCACCTGCCTGGAACAGTTTCGTCCAAAAACCACGCCGCCGCTGGCGAATGCCGAGCGTCTGAACGGTCACTGTGAGGAACTGTATGAGCTGATTTCATCGCTCAATAACATTCTTAATCTGTACATGCCTGCGACCCAGGAGGCGGAACACCGCTTCGCGATGGGCGAACTGCCTGCGGAAGTGATGGAGATTTGTCAGCGTCTGGCGAAGCTAACAGAAATACTGCGCGGTCTGGCGGAACTGTTCCTCAACGATCTCAGCGAAAAAACCGGCACCCACGATATTGTGCGTCTGCATCGGGTTATTTTGCAGATGAATCGGGCGCTGGGCATGTTTGAGGCGCAAAGCAAACTGTGGCGGCTGGCTTCGCTCGCGCAGTCGTCAGGCGCGCCGGTGAGTAAATGGGCGACGCGCGAAGTGCGTGACGGGCAGATCCACGTCTGGTTCCACTGTGTGGGGATCCGTGTGAGCGATCAGCTTGAACGACTGCTGTGGCGCAGCGTACCGCATATTATCGTGACCTCCGCCACGCTGCGTTCGCTCAACAGCTTCTCGCGTTTGCAGGAGATGAGCGGGCTGAAAGAAAAAGCAGGGGACCGGTTTATCGCGCTGGATTCACCGTTTAATCACGTTGAGCAAGGCAAAATCGTCATTCCGCAGATGCGCTACGAACCGTCAATTGATAACGAAGAGCAGCATATCGCGGAAATGGCCGCCTATTTCCGCGAACAGCTGGAAAGTAAAAAGCATCAGGGCATGCTGGTACTCTTTGCCAGCGGTCGGGCAATGCAGCGTTTTCTTGAGCACGTTACCGATCTGCGTCTGCTGTTGCTGGTACAAGGCGACCAGCCGCGCTATCGACTGGTGGAGCTGCACCGCAAGCGGGTGACCAACGGCGAGCGTAGCGTACTGATCGGGCTGCAATCTTTTGCCGAAGGTCTGGATTTGAAAGGCGACTTGCTGACCCAGGTGCATATTCACAAAATTGCTTTTCCGCCTATCGACAGCCCGGTGGTGATCACCGAGGGCGAGTGGCTGAAAAGCCTGAACCGCTACCCCTTTGAGGTGCAGAGCTTGCCCGCGGCATCGTTCAATTTGATCCAGCAGGTTGGGCGACTCATTCGTAGCCACGGCTGCTGGGGAGAAGTGGTTATTTATGACAAGCGTTTATTGACCAAAAGCTATGGCAAGCGTTTACTGAACGCATTACCCATATTTCCGATAGAGCAACCTGCTGTGCCAGACGTTATAGTAAAACCAAAAGAAAAAGCGAAACCCACGCGTCGCCGTCGGCGTTAACGATGCGAGCAACAGGCAAGGAGTTATCGATGGATTACCGCAAAATCATCAAAGAGATTGGGCGAGGAAAAAATCACGCGCGTGACCTGGATAAGGATACTGCTCGCGGACTGTATACCCATATGATGAACGGCGAGGTGCCCGATCTTGAGATGGGCGGTGTACTGATTGCGCTGCGCATTAAAGGCGAAGGCGAAGCGGAGATGCTGGGCTTTTACGAAGCGATGCAGAACCACACCATTCGCCTGACTCCGCCAGTGGCCAAACCCATGCCGATTGTCATTCCCAGCTACAATGGCGCGCGCAAGCAGGCAAATTTGACTCCGCTGCTGGCGATTTTACTGCATAAACTTGGCTTCCCGGTGGTGGTGCACGGTGTCAGCGAGGATCCAACCCGCGTGCTGACTGAAACCATTTTCGAACTGATGGGGATTGCGCCGACGCTGCATGCCGGGCAGGCGCAGGCAAAGCTGGATGGTCATGAGCCGGTGTTTATCCCGGTGAGTGCGCTGTGTCCTCCGCTGGAAAAACAGCTGGCGATGCGCTGGCGAATGGGCGTGCGTAACAGTGCGCATACGCTGGCTAAATTAGCCACGCCGTTTGCCGAAGATGCCGCGCTGCGTCTTTCCAGCGTTTCCCACCCGGAATACGTATCGCGCGTGGCTAAATTTTTCGGCGATATCGGTGGGCGTGCCCTGTTGATGCACGGTACCGAGGGTGAAGTGTACGCCAACCCGCAGCGCTGCCCGCAGATAAGCCTGATAGATTCGTCCGGCGTGCGAGTGCTACAGGACCGGCAGAGCGAGATGCCCGATGAGCCGGTCCCGCTGCCGGTGGCTAAAGACCCAGAAACTACCGCGCGCTGGATTGAGCGTTGTCTGGCGGGCAGTGAGCCGGTTCCGGCATCGCTGAAGATCCAGATGGCCTGCTGCCTGGTAGCAACCGGTGAATCCGCGACGCTGGCTGAAGGACTTGGCCGCGTCGAGCAAAGCTTCTGATTTTTCTTTCTCCCGACGGGTCATTTGCCAGTCCCGTCGGTTCACGCTTTCCGGCAACGTGAAATTTCTGCACGTTTATTGACCTCCTGAGCGCTGTGGCGCAGCATAGTTTGTTGAAAAATAAGAACCACAATCAACACGCGACACAACAGGAGATAACAATGAACAGTGGACATCGCTTCCATGTGCCAACGCTGCACGCCTTTATCCAGGCCGTTTTTCACCAGATGGGAAGCAATGAGCTGGAGGCGCGGCTGGTGGCCGACCATCTGATAGCCTCTAACCTCGCCGGCCACGACTCCCACGGTATCGGCATGATCCCAAGCTATATTCGCTCATTTTCGCAGGGACACCTGCAGATCAACCGCCATGCCAAAGTGGTCAACGATGCGGGAGCGGTGATTACGCTTGACGGCGACTGCGCATTTGGTCAGGTGGCGGCCCACGAGGCAATTACGCTTGGGATCGAAAAAGCGCGCCAGTACGGTATCGCTGCCGTGGCATTACATAATTCGCACCATATTGGACGCATTGGCTACTGGGCGGAGCAATGTGCGGCGGCGGGTTTTGTTTCGGTGCACTTTGTGAATGTGGTAGGGATCCCGATGGTCGCACCGTTTCATGGCCGCGATAGTCGATTTGGCACCAACCCCTTCTGTGTGGTGTTCCCACGTAAAAATACGTTCCCGTTGTTGCTGGACTATGCAACCAGCGCCATCGCGTTTGGCAAAACCCGCGTGGCATGGCACAAGGGTGAGCCGGTGGCTCCGGGATGCCTGATTGATGCTAATGGGGTACCCACAACCGATCCTGCCGTAATGCAGGTCTCTCCGCTGGGGTCGTTGCTGACCTTCGCCCAACACAAAGGTTATGCGCTGGCGGCAATGTGCGAAATTATGGGGGGAGCGCTTTCTGGTGGTAAAACCACACATGAAGAGAGCCTGCAGACCAGCGCGGACGCCATCATTAACTGTATGACGACCATCATTATGAATCCGGAACTGTTTGGCGCGCCGGACTGCGACAACCAGGTCACGGCCTTTGCTAAGTGGGTGAAAGCGTCCCCCCATGCTGAAGATGCCCCGATCCTGTTGCCAGGGGAGTGGGAGGTGAATACTCGTGAAGAACGGCTGGAGCAAGGTATTCCGCTGGATGCCGGAAGCTGGCAGGCGATTTGCGAGGCGGCGTTGCAAATAGGGATGCCAGACGCCGTGTTGCAGGAATTCCGTCAACGACTGGAACACTAAGCAAAAAAAAGCCCGTCCAGTGGCGGACGGGCAAACAAAGGGTAACAAACAGGGTCAATGAGGGTTGGAGCATTGGGTCGTACAGGTAATCTTTCGGTTATTTATAGATAACCGCGGTGCCGCTCATTTTGTCTTTGCCGATAGCGGAAGTGATGCTGTAACCCGTTGCACCAGCAGCAGTCGCTTTTTCAGCCAGTTTTGCTTCCAGGCCGTCCAGCGTGGTAGCGCCGTCAGCAGATACCACACCAATTTTGTTCATGTTTTGCGCCTGAGTAGAGGAAACTGGCTCGGCAGCAAAAACGCCAAATGACAGGGTAGACAGAGCGATGGCGGCAACAGCAAATTTGATATTTTTCATGATTAATTTCTCGCAGGTTTGTTCTGTTAGTCAGTGTTCTTTAAGAAGACGTTGTTTCGTCGATGTGAGAAGTATCACGTTTTTTTATGCGAGATAAAATCGAATAGAATTGACGACATCAATCAAAAAAATTGAATGACAAATAACTTATTGAATATTAATAAATTCGAAAGAGGGATTTACAGTTCTTGTCATTGCGCTTTACAGAGAAACCGACAACGGCACATTTTGCTACACAGAGTGCAAAAAAGCGTGCTCGTAAAGGAAATCGTATGCGCTGAAACTTTCGGTAAAGATAAGTCAACGTAGCTGGCTGTCTTTCGAACCTCTGCGATTATATCCTGAAAATGCTGCGCTATGTGAATCTTTATCCTGCTGGCATGTGATGCACAAGCGTACGCCGGGCACGGCCTCCCGTCTGGCCTGAGGGATTGGATTACCACATTCTTCGCATTCATACAGACTTTCCCCCGTCGGTAACTCACCGCGGGCGCGGGCAACAGCATCTTCAATAGTATTGTTGATCTGTTCGTTAACAGCGTCGTCATTTGCCCATCCGGATGCCATACCTACCTCCTGCTGATGTCTACAGAATAAGTATAGCGAATGTGATGGCTGAAAAACGACCACGCGTCAGCGGTATCAGATTTCAGACCATTCGCGCAGCAGGTTATGGTAGAGATTGAGAAGCGACAGGATCTCGCTACTCTCCCCATGACGAGTCTTCAGGGACTGGATGTTTTTATCCAGCTCAAAAAGCATGGCGCGATTTTTATCGTCCCGGATCATCGACTGGATCCACATAAAGGACGCCACCCGAACACCACGGGTCACTGGCGTAACGCAGTGCAGGCTGCTGGAAGGATAAAGTACCAGATCGCCTGCCGGAAGTTTTACCGCATGCTGGCCGTAGGTGTCATTGACCAGCAGCTCTCCTCCCTCATAATCGTCGGGATTACTCAGGAATAAGGTGGCGGAAAGATCTGTGCGCATCCAGCCGTTTTCCGGATGACTACGCACCGCGCCGTCAACGTGAAAACCGTAGGTCTCGTTGTCCTGGTAGCGATTGAACAGCGGTGTGGAGAGCGTTTTCGGTAATGCAGCGGTGAAGAATAACGCGCTGTTGTTCACCGCGTTTTGTACCGCCTGTTGTAAAACGCCGTAACGCTCACTTTGCGTATCCACCTGCTGGTTGTTTTTAACCTGCGCACCCTGAGCGCCGGTGGTTGCGCGTCCATCAACCCAGTCGGCAGCGTCCAGTTGTTCGCGAAACCAGGCGACATCCTGCGCCGACAGAATGCCGGGAATGTGATACATCATCAGTGTTTCTCCTGAAAGTGGGGCTTACGCCCCACGTAAAAGATCAGAAATGCATATTTGCCGTGAGCAGGAAGGTTCTTGGCTCACCCGGATGGTAACGGTATCCGCTCTTGTTAATGGAGGATACATAATCGGTGTCGAACAGGTTATAGACGTTCAACTGGAAATCGAGATTGCGATTCACGCGATAACCCAGTTTCGCGTCGGCGACCCAGTAACCTTCGGTGTAGGATGGCGTACCCACGGCCCCGTCGGAACCGCGATGCATACTGCCCACGTAGCGAGCGCCTGCGCCAACAGAGATATCATCGGTAGCCTGATACTGGTTCCACAGCGTGAACGCATGTTCTGGCGTATACGGCAGGGATGAAGAACCATCCTGAGCAACGTTTTTGCCGCTGTGGATCGTCGCGCGCTGCTGGGTGTAACCCCCAATAACCTGCCATGCGGGAGTGATGTTCCCTGCTACCGAGAGTTCGTAACCTTCAACGCGCTTCTCCCCGTACTGGGAATATGTGCCGTCGTCGTTCTGCTCAACTTCGTTCTCAATATCCGTACGGAAAATCGCGGCAGTTAACAGCAGGCGCTTATCCAGCACCTCCCATTTGGTGCCGATCTCGCTGGTTTTTGCTTTCTGTGGTTTGAAATCGGTACGGTTCGCACTGTTACCGCTTCCGCCCTGAGCGAGGGCAAAGTTGCTGCCGCCTGGCGGTTGCTGAGAAACAGCGTAGTTAATGTAAACGTTACCGTTATCGGTCAGGTGATACAGCGCGCCCGCTTTCCAGTTCACCAGATTGCCTGATTTGGCAGTATCCACGGTGGTGACCGGAGAACCTTTCGCCGCGCCTGTCGGACACGCGACCGCGCCGCGACCAGAAGCGCCGCAAGCGGTGGCGCTGTCATATTCCGTGCGGTAATTGTCGAGGCGAATACCACCGTTTAGTTCAAACTCACGGGTAATCTGTAGCGTATCAAACGCGTATACACCGAAGGTATCGGTTTGCCCGTTAGCATTAGCGCCGTTACGAGACAATCCGCCGATATTCACATTGCTGTTGGGGTGATAGATATTTACCGACGGCGGAGTGATCGGGTTTACACCATAGTTGGTTTGCGTTTCACGCGTTAGCTCCACGCCGGTGCTGATGTCGTGACCGATGGATCCCGTGTAAAATTTTGAGGTCAGGTTGGTCTGGTTGGTCAGGATCTTATTGCTGACATCTTTGGTATTTGCCAGGCGTGACCAGGTCCAGGTGTCGACGCTGCTGGTGGGTTGAGTGATGTTAGTCGCGCCACCCATCACCGCCGTCATCAGATAATCCTGCTTAATGCGTGACCAGCGGGTGGTGTTGCGAATAGTGGTGCTGTCGCTCAGGTCATGTTCAAAACGCATCGTTGCGGTATCGGTCGTTGAATCGTCGTAATCCGAGTTGGTACCGTAGAAGTTATGCGTATCCACTTTTCCTGACTGATTCAGTGCAGCTGTCCCCGCGGAAGGCGCGGAATATCCCGGCAGACCGATGGTGGGGACACCGCCATCCGGGGTGTTGTGCTGGGTGACATGCAGATAGTTCAGATACAGTCGGTTCTCAGTGCCTAAGCCAAAGGCGAGGGAGGGGGCCACACCATAACGTTCATTCTTAACGTTATCGCGACCGGCATCATGCGTTTTTTCACCCATCAGGTTTAACCGTGCAGCGGTGGTCTCGCCGATGACCTGGTTAATGTCCAGCGTACCACGGCGGAACCAGGCGCTACCGACGCTGGCCGAGGCATCGATCCCTGAGTCGGTGCGCGGCTGTTTGCTGATCATATTGATGGAGCCCGTTGGCGCGCTACGGCCATAGTCGGTGCCGGAGGGACCTTTGATCACTTCAACCTGTTCGGTATTGAAAGTGTCGCGCGTAACGCTGCCAATATCACGAATACCGTCGATATAAATACTGTTCGAGGTATCCGCACCACGCATGTAAACCGCGTCACCGGTGGTGGAGTTACCGTTCTCACCGGCGAAAAACGCGCCAACGCCCGGTACGTTTTTCAGCGCATCGGTCAGATTGGTTGCACCTTGATCCTTAATCACCTGCTCAGAAATCACTGTCATGGTGCGGGTTGTATCCGCTACCGGGCGGGAGAACTTAGGGTCGGCAGACTGCGTTGGGGCGTATAGCGAAGGTTTGGCAGCTTCAACAACCAGCGTATCTTCTTGTTTTTTATCTTGATCGCCCGCGGCGACAGCCTGAGCTACCGGAGACAGGCCAATACACAGACCGGCAAAAAAAGTCAGTGAATGAAAACTACTGGCAGGCAAATTGCGATTTTTATCCATGTTAGTGAGTGACTTATTATTTTTTGAGTAGACGGTTTCACTCGCGCGAAGGGACATCTCTGTGGATGTTATACCCTGCAGGCCTCGCGGGAGTGAATGTGTAATTGATAATGATTTTGATAAGCATTACTAATCAGTGCGACGTTTTAGCATTCATTAATTCAAAAATAAATACATTTATTTACATTGGATTCAAAATTGCTACACGATGATTACAATTTGAGCGGTGAACGACGTGAACAGCAGGTAGCAAACTGCATTCGGGGTGAATGCAGTTGGGCTAAGGTGAGGGACTACTTATAGATAGTTGCGCTGCCGTACATCTGGTTTTTACCGCCCGCAGAATTGACGACAAAGCCTTTTGCGCCTTGCTCTTTCGCTTTCTCTGCCAGCTTGTCTTCGAGATCGCTCAGGTTAGAGGCTCCGGTAGCGAAAACAGTGCCGGAAGCTTGTAGCTGGCCGGTTTGAGGGCTGGTGTAGGGCTGTGCAGCAAAGGACGCAAATGTCATGCCGGTCAGTACGGTAGCGGCAAGGAATGTGAGGCATTTCTTCATGGTGATATCCTCTGAGAAACAACAGGTCGTGCCTGATAAGTTTAGGCCGTCAGCGGATGACATTTACCGCAAAAAACTGGTGATGAGGTGTCTGTTTTTTGAACAACCAGCAAGCCATCAAATAGGTATAAAAAAAGCAAATTTCCTTGCTGTGTGTTTACCGCGTGGCGTTATGCGGGTATCTTACGCCGCTGTTAAAAGGAGAATGCTATGCCCCCCCAGAAACCGGGATTACACCCACGCAACCGCCACAATGGCCGTTATGATCTTGCGACTTTATGCCAGGTTACACCCGAGTTGACGCAATTTCTCACCCTCACGCCAGGCGGCGAGCAGAGTGTTGATTTCGCGAATCCGCAGGCAGTGAAGGCGCTCAATAAAGCACTGCTGGCGCATTTTTATGCGGTGAAAAACTGGGATATTCCAGACGGTTTTCTGTGCCCGCCGGTTCCTGGTCGCGCTGACTACATTCACCATCTGGCCGACCTGTTAGGTGAAACCAGCGGAACCATTCCGGCAAATGCGAGCGTGCTGGACGTGGGAGTTGGGGCAAACTGTATTTATCCGCTGATCGGCGTGCATGAATACGGCTGGCGATTCACCGGTAGTGAGACCAGTAGCGAAGCGTTTAACAGCGCTCAGGCGATCGTAAACGCCAATCCGGGGTTAACCCGTGCTATTCGTCTGCGTCGCCAGAAAGATGCTACGGCAATCTTCAACGGTATCATTCACAAGAATGAGCAATATGAAGCCACATTGTGTAACCCGCCTTTCCATGATTCTGCGGCTTCAGCCCGCGCCGGAAGCGAGCGCAAACGTCGTAATCTGGGGCAGGATAAAGATGATGCGCTGAACTTTGGCGGGCAGCAGCAGGAGCTGTGGTGTGAAGGCGGTGAAGTGGCGTTCATCAAAAAAATGATCGCCGAAAGCCAGGCCTTTGGCCGTCAGGTGATGTGGTTCACCACGCTGGTTTCGCGCGGTGAGAATTTGCCTCCGCTGTACCACGCGTTAACGGATGCGGGTGCGGTGAAAGTGGTTAAGAAAGAGATGGCCCAGGGGCAAAAGCAGAGTCGCTTTATTGCCTGGACCTTTATGGATAACGATCAGCGTCGCCGTTTTATGGCGCGTAAACGCTAAAGCGTTGGCTCGGTTGGCGGCAGCGGTTCGCTTGCTGCCGACGCAGGGCCATTCACCGGTGCAGGCAAGACCTGATAGGTCTGTACCGGCGCGCGTACGTTGGCCAGATCGAAGTATTTCTTCACCTGGCTGTCGAGCGCGAAACGTACCGTCCACTGTTTCAGCGGTAATGTGGTAAATGAGACCCGTAGCGTGAAGGCCGTATTGGTTAACCCCACAATCCCGGCAAACGACGGCTCGCCAATAATCAGCCCGCGAATATCGTCCTGTTCCATCACTGCAGCCACAGCGTCTTTCAACGCCTGATTCGCTTTATCCGCATCCTCATGGCGGTCTACGTCGTAATTGGCGACGACCGATCCAATCCCGCGCACAAAGTTGGCGAAGGTCGTTATCGATGACCAGGGAATGATATGGTACGCCCCGGTGTCCTGACGGACGCCCACAGAGCGGATGGACATCCGTTCAACCGTACCGGTGAGTGGGCCGATAGTCACCAGGTCACCTGTGTTCATGCCATTTTCGAACTGAATAAAGATCCCGGTAATAATATCTTTTACCAGCGTTTGCGAGCCGAAAGAGATAGCCAGCCCCAGCGCCCCGGCCCCGGCCAGTAAGGGCGCGATATTGACGCCAATTTCGGATAGCACAATCATGATGGTGATCGTGCTGATGACACCGCCAGCGCGTTGCGAAACAGCGTCAGCAGGGTGCGGGTACGGGCGCTGGGGAGCGGACGGCCGTGAATATCGGAAGCCAGACGATTTTCAATCAGGCTGGCAAGGATCGTCCAGCCGATGGCGGAGAAGAATAAAATCAGCGCGATACGGATCAGGATATCCACCGTTTTTTCTCCTGCGCCGTAATGCAGCCAGTTCCAGAAGTCGAACAATCCCCAGGCATTCAGTAGCAGCATTACCGCGACGCACACCGTCAGGATCCTGGCCACGCTTAACGCCGTCGACAGCCAGCCATTCAACCGTTTTTGTAATTCCGGATAGCTGCGCTGGGTGTGTGGAGAAAGGGTAATGGTCTTGGCTATCCAGCGGGAAAGCATACCGGAAACAAAAGCGGCGATTCCAATGATCACCAGGCTGCGCAGCGTAGCGCCCATCATGAATTTCAGGCTGTTGCCAGGATCAAACAGCGAGAAGAAAAACAGCACAATGAAGTAGGCGCTGGCCAGCCAATGCCATACCAGCGCAAAGGCGCGGATAAACAGGCTGAAAAACGCTAACGATCTTTCCGCCAGATTCAGCAAATGCTGCGTTATCTCTTTCTTGTTTCTGAAAATCAGGTACAGCGCCCATAGCGTGATACAGAGCATGATGATGACGTTGGCCATCGCGCCGACCTGCACGTTGACCTGATTCGAGATAATGGGCACGGCAACGATAAGTCCGTATCCAATCAGGCTGCTCAATGAACTTAAACGGCGATTCCAGTAGCGCGCACCGGCATCCTGAATGTTAAACGGGCGCAGTTCGGCCACCGTTGGGCAAAATATCAGGCGCAGAATGGCTTTGAAGAACTCAATCAGCGCAAAGGCATTGAGAAACAGACTTTGCTGAAAGGCGATAGTGCGGCTACCGGCGTTCATTCTGTCGCTCAGTATCTGCCCGACAAACAAAGTCAGCGCCAGCAGAAGCAAATCGATAATGAATGCGCCGATGATCATCGCCGGAAGCTGGAGCCAGTTGCTGCGTTCGCGGTTTTTCCGTCGTGCCCATTGCCCCATTTTGCGATACAGCGGCAGCGCGCACAGGCGAAGCAGCCAGAAAAAACCGAACACTGACGCCGCCAGCATTAAAAAATGGGTCAGGGCATTGGTGAACGTTTGCGGGTTGAAGGTCTTGTGTGGTGCATCGGTAATATTGCGGTAAAGCTGAGCAAAGCGGCTGGAGAGCGCCTCACCGTAGTGGCGGGTGACATCCGTGACGTTTTCCAGCACTGTTTTTTCTTCCGTTAACGTGGGCGGAACAATGGTTGGCACCGGCTCGGCAGGGGGCGCTGTCGCCACTTTGCGTAACTGACCGATCAGTTCCTGGCGCGAGGCGTCATTTTCCAGCACATCAGCCAGTGCGCCGTAGGCCGCTTTCTTCTGTTCAACATCCGGCTCTTTCGCCGGCGCGGTTTGCGCGTTGGTTGACGTTGGCGTAGTGACGCCAGGTATCGTCACCGCCTGAGTCGGGAGACTCACCAGACAAACAAAGATGAACAGGATCCAGCGCATGACTCCTCCCATGAGAAAATAAATTCAAAAGGATAAGTATAGATGTCAGGGCGGGGGAGAAATGAAATGAGAGGATTCTGGTGAAAAACCTCCCTTCAGGCGAAGGGAGGGAGAGCTATCAGGAAACGTGCTGCAAGAATTCCTGTAAACGTTGGCTGGGCGGATTTTCAATCAGGGCCTGCGGATTACCGTCTTCGGCAATACGTCCCTTATCGATGAAAATCAGGCGTGAAGCCACTTTTTCGGCAAAGCCGATTTCGTGGGTCACAATGACCATGGTCATCCCTTCCTCCGCCAGATCCTGCATAACTTTCAGAACTTCGTGGCGCAGTTCCGGGTCCAGCGCTGAGGTTGGCTCATCAAACAGCATCATTTTAGGCTTCACCGCCAGCGCACGGGCGATCGCCACACGCTGCTGTTGACCGCCAGACAGTTCAGAAGGGTAGTGATGCGCACGCTCGGCCAGACCTACTTTCGCCAGCAGCTCTTTAGCCAGTTTCTCGGCCTGTTCTTTATTCGCCCCGCGTACGCGCTGCGGTCCGAACATGACGTTTTCCAGCGCCGTCAGATGCGGGAACAGGTAGAACTGCTGAAACACCATCCCGGCTTCCTGGCGGATTAACCGCTCGTCTACCTTTGGATCGTTTACCTTCAGACCGTCGACGATCAGATCGCCAGAGGTTATCTCTTCCAGTTTGTTAATGCAGCGCAGCAGGGTTGATTTGCCGGACCCGGATGGCCCGATAATTACCACCACTTCGCCCTGCTGAATGTTCAGGTCAATATTGTGCAGCACCTGGGTTGGGCCAAAGTGCTTAGAAACGTTTTTAAATTCAATCACAGGATTTTCATCCTTCTTTCCAGACGACGCAGAATGAAGCTCAGCACCAGCGTAATGATCAGATAGAACACCGCAACGGCGCTCCAGATTTCCAGTGCGCGGAAGTTACCGGCAATGATTTCCTGGCCCTGACGGGTCAGTTCAGCGACGCCAATGACAATAAACAGCGAGGTATCTTTAATGCTGATGATCCACTGGTTGCCCAGCGGTGGCAGCATACGACGCAGCGCGAGAGGTAAAATAACGTGGCGGATAGTCTCTGTACGTGAAAGCCCAAGCGCCAGTCCGGCTTCGCTGAATCCTTTATGGATTGAGAGCACCGCGCCGCGGGTGATTTCCGCAATATAGGCGCCGGAGTTGATCATGATGGTGACAACGGCGGCGCTAAAGGGATCAATGCGTAAATCGTTAAATGCCATTGGCAGGGCAAAGTAAATAAACATCACCTGCACAACGATTGGCGTACCGCGAATGACTTCGATAAACACCAGCGCTACGTGGTTGGCTATCCAACCGCCGAAAGTACGCGCAAACCCTGCTGCAAGCCCGATTATCAGACCGCCTGCCAGACCGAGGACCGAGATCCACAGGGTCATTTTGGCGCCTTCAATCAAAAGCGGGATGGCGGGCCAGATGGCACTCCAGTCAAACTGCATATTTCGTTCCTGTTACCGTGGTGAGAAAAGTAATGAGCCATAACGCGATGACTCAAAATTGCAGGCCCGGCGGCGCTGGCGCTACCGGGCGTTACAGAACGTTCTTGTTATTTAGGTTCGGTACCGAACCATTTTTTGTAGATTTCGTTGTATGTGCCGTTCTCTTTCAGCGTTTTCAGCGCGCCGTTCACTTTCTCACGCAGTTCATCGCTGCCTTTCGGGAAGGCGATACCGTACTGCTGGGCTTCCAGGGATTCGCCTACAGCTTTGAACTGACCGTTGCCAGCGGTTTTGATGAAGTAAAGAATGTTTGGCGTGTCGTGCAGCACGGCGTCTGCGCGGTTGGTGCCCAGTTCCATATATGCGTTATCGATATTCGGGAACTGACGCAGATCTTTGGTTTTGATGTTAGCTTTCGCGTAATCAACGGAACCCGTGCCGCTCTTCACAGCGACGACTTTACCATCCAGATCTTTCACGCTTTTCACGTCGTTATTATTCGCTTTGACCATCACTAACAGACCGCTTTTGTAGTAGCCGTCAGAGAAGTCGATCGCTTTTTTACGCTCATCAGTGATGGTGATACCCGCCAGCGCCAGGTCGATATTCTTGGTTTGCAGAGCCGGGATGATGCCGCTGAAATCCATTGGTTTCAGTTCATAATCCAGCTTCAGTTCTTTGGCCACGGCAGCCCACAGATCCACATCAAAACCAACGTATTTGTCACCCTGTTTGAATTCGAACGGTACAAATGCGGTGTCGGTTGCGACAACCAGTTTCTTATCTGCGGCATGGGAGGACACCGCAAAAGCCAGGGTAAGTGCAGCCAGTGAGACTTTTAATACAGACTTCATAGGATTTCCTTTTTTATCCACGGGGCGATCCCCTGCGAGAACATATGGCTTAATGAAAAAATCGTGCCAGTTTTGCAACTCATTGTTTTAACAAGAGGGTGTCTCGTTTCTCTGCACAATAAGTAGGGCAAAGTGGGTAATCTGCACTATTTTGGGGCACTCATTTGGTGCGTACCTGACACAGTGCAAACGGTATGACTATTTAGCGTAAAAATTGTTGATAAAACAATCTTTCGTTAACGATTGTGTGAAGTGATTATTACAAATAATTTACTTTGGAGTGACGAACGATCAATGTCATGCACCATAGATGTGCAAAACCCCCGTCAGGGCGAGGGTTATATAGGTAATTCTTATGTCTGCTGTTATTCAATGTTGGCTTCGATAAACCACAGGAATTTGTCGAGGTCGCGTGAAGCGGCGGTGAAGATATCTGCTGTATCTTCGTCTTTTGCTTCGCTAATGGCTTTACGGACGCTGTTAGCGACGACGGCATAACGATCGGCCAGCTCTTTTAAGTGGTCCTGTACGCTATGGATATCCAGCGGATAGCTTTTCAGAGGCGTTTTGCTGTTAATAACCTGGGTGGTACCCAATGCCACACCGCCTAACTGTACGGCGCGCTCAGCCATGGTATCGAGGTGGTCGGTCAGGGCAGTACGGAAGCCATCGAGCATTTCATGCACAGCAATGAAGTTCGCGCCGCGCATGTTCCAGTGAGCCTGTTTGGTGATCAAAGACAGGTCGATGAACTGGATCACTTGCTGATTCAGCAGCTCTACGGTCGCTTTCTTTTCGCTATCTGTTACATCGTTGCGGGTATAAAGGAGGGCAGATGCTTTTGTTTTTACCAGTTTTGCGGTACTCATATTTTCATATCCTCTTGATAATTATGTCCCAGCTCTTCAACGGGAATAAGTTAGCGTGAATTTTGGATTTATTTTTCTGGTGTTACCTATCACTTTAATAGCAAAGAGATGGGTGGATATGAAATAACTAATAAAATCATATAGATACTATGGTTATTAATGGGGGTGTGTTATTTTTATGTTAATGTAAAAATTTCAAGAAATATGCAGATGAGAAAATTATATTTATTAGAATAATTATCACGCAGATTTACAATTGGATATTCTGCATGATTATGCAAACCATGCAGAATATTAAGTGGTTAATTCACGTCAACTTGCTTAATTTGCGGTTCTTTGCGAATAGTGAGCGTCGATCCCATTGATGCGACAATAATGGCGCCCAGAGCGAGCGTCTGGACAAGCGTCAGCGTTTCACCGAGGAAGATCATTCCTGAAACCGCAGCCAGTGCAGGTTCCATACTCATCAGAGTACCAAAAGTGCGTGTTGGTAGCCGCGTCAACGCAATCATCTCCAGCGAGTAGGGAAGCGCAGTGGAGAGGACCGCAATGGCCAGGCCTAACGGTAGAATGGACCAGTGCCACAAGGCATCCCCGGCCTGGAGCGCGCCGATGGGTACAAAAATCAGCGCCGCAATTAATGACCCTACCGCAACGGTCGCCGGACCATGTTCCGCGCCGGCTCGCTGCCCGGTAAGGATATAGATTGCCCAGCAGGCGCCAGCGCCCAGCGCCAGCGCAGCGCCGGTTAAATCCACGTGAGAAACGTCCTGACCTAACGGCAGCAGGAACCATAGTCCGAGTACAGCCAGTGCAACCCAAATGAAATCCACCGGACGTCGGGATGAAAACAGCGCTACCGCGAGCGGGCCGGTGAACTCCAGCGCTACGGCAATTCCCAGCGGGACGGTCTGGATTGACAGGTAGAAGAGATAGTTCATCCCGCCCAGAGACAGACCATAAAACAGCAGCGGCAGGCGTTGTTCTTTGGCGAATCGCAAACGCCAGGGTTTAAAGAAGGCAATAAGGATGAGGGTGCCCAGCGCAAGGCGCAATGCGGTAACGCCCGGCGCACCGACGAGTGGGAATAGCGATTTTGCCAGAGATGCTCCGCTTTGAATGGAGGACATAGCAATAAGCAAAACCAAAATAGGCAACCAGACTGGCGCTTTACGTGACGACCCCGGCATCCTTTCTCCTGTCAAATGATAAGTACACGCCTTCATCTGCGTGACGTTGCAAATTTGCTACGACACGGATGACGTGATGTATAGAAAAGTAAAACAGCGAGTGTAATGGAAATACGCACCGCTGGTTGAGTATTCGTTGAAAAAAAAATTGCTCAGTTCCGTACAATGGCATGAAAGTGATGGATTAATAATCTGTGTGATTAGGAATATTCTGGATGAATGTGCCATATTGTGCGCGCAATAATGGCATTTTAGGTTAGAAAAGTGATGTTAATTGAAAGAGATAGCGGGTTTCTGAAACGTTCTGTTACATGAAAGACCCCGTTAGACATCGCGAATCGCAAAGAGTTTCCCATCAATTTTTGGTATATTTAAAACTTAGGATTTACTTGAAGCACATTTGAGGTGGTTATGAAAAAAATTGCATGTCTTTCAGCACTGGCCGCTGTTCTGGCTTTCTCCGCAGGTACTGCTGTAGCTGCGACTTCTACCGTTACCGGTGGTTACGCTCAGAGCGATGCTCAGGGCGCAGCGAACAAAATGAACGGTTTTAACCTGAAGTATCGCTACGAGCAGGACAGCAACCCGCTGGGTGTTATCGGTTCCTTCACTTACACTGAAAAAGATCGTACCGATGCGTCTGGCGACTACAACAAAACCCAGTACTACGGCATCACTGCTGGCCCGGCTTACCGTCTGAACGACTGGGCAAGCATCTACGGTGTAGTGGGTGTTGGCTACGGTAAATTCCAGAACGCAGCATCCCCGGCTGATAACCACACCACCAGTGACTACGGTTTCTCTTACGGTGCTGGTCTGCAGTTCAACCCGATCGAAAACGTTGCTCTGGACTTCTCCTACGAGCAGAGCCGTATTCGTAGCGTTGACGTTGGCACCTGGATCGCTGGCGTGGGTTACCGCTTCTAATCACTTCGGTGATACAAAAAATCCGCCTCTCGGGGCGGATTTTTTTTGTGCGCAACTCAGAGATTAACGAGATTTGGTCTCAAAGATGTCGGTACCCAGATGGTTGTAGTCCACCTTCTGCAATTTGAAGTTGGTGATGTACACCGGGCCAGCCTTTTTCTCTGAAATAAAGCGATAGCTGTTGGTGATTTCCTTCGCGCTTATCCCCGTCCACTGCGAGAAAAAGCTGAGGAAATCATTGGCGGAGCGACGGGCTTTAATCACCCGGTGCGCTTTATCATCGCTCGACAGCACCATAAATGGTACCTGGAAATTCTGCTGGAATTGATCGTCATGCGCCAGGTACTGCACCTCTTTCCCCCGCTCTTTAAACGCGAGGCCATGATCGGAGAAATAGACCATCGAGAAGCTGTTACCGCTGTTACGTAACTGATCGTAAAGCTGGCGCAGCAGGTCATCCGTCTGCGTCATGGTGTACAGATAGCAAGATGTCTCTTTCGACTGGACGAAAGTCTCGTATTTACCCTGCGTACGGTCGCAGGCCTGCGGATGCGAGCCCATTAAATGCAGCACGATAAGCTGTGGCTGAGTGCGCTCGGTTGCCAGCACCTGGGCGGTCATCTTCAACAACGCTTCGTCACGGGTATTTTTATCCGCTTCGAAATCACCGCTTTTGAGGAACTGAACTTCATCAGCTCGCTTCGCAATGCTGGCGATGGCCGTATCGTATTCACCAATCTGTCCCTGATTGGAGAACCACCACGTCAGGAATCCCGCGCGGTTGGCCAGAGTGACAAAGTTATCCTGGAACTGGGGTTTATTGTCGACCACCCGATTTAGCGTCAGGCCGAGTGATTTTTGTGTCGAACCGCTTGCCGCGATGTAATCCGCGAAGATGTAGCCGTTAACGGAACTGGCAAACGGGGTGTTATCCCAGTGACCGCCAAAAGCACCTAACGCATCGCGGCGGGCGCTTTCGCCGATGACCACCACGTAGGTATGATACTTCGGCTTCACGGCGGTTACCGTCCAGCTGTCTTTCACGCTCGCCAGCTTCGCCATACGCTCTTGTTCGTCGAGCACTTCGTTGTTATTAACGATAACGTCCTTGGCAAAGCGGAAAACCGGATAGCCGGTGTCTTTCAGCTTGAACACGCCGCCCCAGGCCAGGTTTTGCACCGGGGTAACAAAAAACGCGACAACGCTGAACAGCAAACAAATGCTGTCGAACTTATTCCAGCTACGCTGCTGCACCTCTTTTTTACGGCGTACGGCGATAACACCGAGGGCGAAAATAAACACCCCAACCAGATAACTGTACCAGGGGAAGATGGTCAGGATTTCAGTAGACTCTTCCATATTGGTTGAGTGCAGCGCCAGCAAGGTATTGAAGTTCGGCGAACCGTAAGCCTGGCCAAACGGGAAGTACATTGCCGCTACCAGCGAGCAAATGCCAATCAGCACTTTCTGCGCACGCGGCGCGCTGCGCCACAGCAGCATCAATATACAGGTGAAAGCAACGCTATAGAGCAGGCTAAGCGGATAGCCCAGCGCAAGGTTGATCAGCAGAGACTGTAAGAAATAGAGGCCAGTCCACGGACTAATCGCCCGGCTACGAGCAATGATTGAATCTTTGAGGGTTAAATTCATATGCCACTGTTACAAAAACGCCATGTGCTTACCCTGGCGCTAAGGGTCATTGCCTGCCTGAGAGAGCGAGAAGGGGGATAGGGTCCGCATCCGCGAGCCGCAATATATGCAGGGCTGCGAAAAGATAGAGTGTGTGCAAGAGAAGGTCAACTACTACTAAGAAATTGTTTTGCGAGGGGCGTGGCAAAACTGACAAAAAGAAGGGTTATTGGCACGAAAACGATCACCGTATCCGAGTTACGGCAGGAAAATAAAGCGGCGTGCCGCGACGCCGCATTATTTATCTGCAGGTTTATCCTGCTCTGGTTTGCTGTTAATCATGTCGCACAGCATAGAGATCAGCATTAACCGTACTTTAAAGGGAGAGTGGCTAAACACGCGTATACACCTCTTAAATTCATTCATATAAACCTCCTGACTTCACGATCCCATCAGTCCTTGAGGGATGTCTTTATTATATACAGATATAGCACAGGCTATATTATATAGCTATTGCTAAAACGTTAATTTTTTGTGCCCACGCAACTCTGGTTTACAATGAGCGTTCTCTAATCAGATGCCGTTAACGCGTCACAGTAACGAGGAAGCAGAATGAGTCGTCGCGCAGGTATGCCAACAACAAAAAAAGTGACGCAATTGGTGAATGTCGAAGAACACGTTGAAGGATTTCGTCAGGTCCGGGAGGCACATCGCCGTGAGCTGATTGATGACTACGTAGAGCTGATTTCCGATCTCATTATTGAGGTGGGTGAAGCGCGCCAGGTCGATATGGCCGCACGGCTTGGGGTTTCCCAGCCGACGGTTGCTAAAATGCTTAAGCGTCTTGCTTCAGTTGGGTTGATTGAAATGATCCCCTGGCGGGGCGTTTTTTTAACCGCAGAGGGTGAGCGACTGGCTCAGGAGAGTCGGGAGCGTCACCAGATTGTGGAGAACTTCCTGCTGATGTTAGGTATCAGCCCGGAAATTGCCCGTCGCGACGCGGAGGGAATGGAGCATCACGTCAGTAAGGAAACGCTGGAGGCTTTTAGCCGGTTTACGCAACAGCAAGGCACAGGCTCTGAATGAGTTTTCCTTTACTACGCGCCTTACAGCGCGATCGCTTTTTTCAGCTGTTAATCATCGTCGGGGTTGTACTGAGCCTGTTCGTGCCATTTACGCCAAGGTCGTGGCCGGGGGCGATAGACTGGCACACGATTATTACACTTAGCGGCCTGATGTTACTGACCAAAGGCGTGGAGCTAAGCGGTTACTTCGATGTGTTAGGGCGCAAGATGACCCGGCGCTTTAACACCGAACGTCAATTGGCGATATTTATGGTGCTGGCGGCGGCGCTGCTGTCGACGTTTCTGACCAACGATGTTGCGCTGTTTATTGTTGTTCCGCTGACGATCACCCTGAAAAAATTGTGCGCCATTCCTGTAAATCGCCTGATTATCTTTGAGGCGCTGGCGGTAAACGCCGGATCGTTGCTCACGCCAATAGGTAATCCGCAAAACATTCTGATGTGGGGACGCTCCGGCTTATCGTTTACCGCGTTTACCTGGCAGATGGCGCCGCTTGCGGGGACCATGATGCTGACGCTGGTGGTGCTGTGCTGGTTGAGTTTCCCGCATAAAGCATTGCATTATCATACCGGTACGCGCGCACCTGACTGGCAACCGCGCCTGGTGTGGAGCTGTCTGGGGCTGTATATCATTTTCCTGGTGGCACTGGAGTTAAAACAAGAGCTGTGGGGCCTGGCGATCGTCGCGGTAGGATTCATGGTGCTGGCTCGCCGCGTGATCCTCAGCGTGGATTGGACGCTGCTGTTGGTGTTTATGGCGATGTTCATTGATGTGCACTTGCTGACGCAACTCCCGGCCTTGCAGGAGATTACCCACCAGATTGGCACGCTTTCAGCGCCGGGGCTTTGGTTGACGGCCATTGGCCTGTCGCAGTTTATCAGTAATGTTCCCAGCACGATTTTGCTGCTGAACTACGTCCCGCCAACGCTGCTGCTGGCCTGGGCGGTCAATGTGGGCGGTTTTGGGTTGTTGCCGGGATCGCTGGCGAATCTTATTGCTTTACGGATGGCAAACGATCGACGGATCTGGTGGCGTTTTCATTGGTATTCGGTGCCGATGCTGATATGGGCGGCGCTGGTAGGGTATGGTTTATTGCAGGTGATGTAAGGATTGTGCCCGATGGGGCTGGCGCTTATCGGGCCTACAGGTTAAGTAGGCCCGATAAGGCGAAAGGGCAGTTTTGATGCTTAGTTCAGACGAACCGGCATACCTGAACGGTTCTGTACCGCCTGCTCAACGACGGCCTGATCGACGTCAGACTGACCGGTGATGCTGGTAATGCTCTTGTTCAGCGTAATCGGTACGATTTCCCCGCCTTCGAACTGTGCTTCAGTGGTAGACAGTGGGTTGTGTACCTCGATGTAACGGCTGCCGTCTGGTTCAGTCGTGGCTTTTACCGGCTCATCGATAAACTGTACGCGGGTGCCGACCGGTACATTTTCAAACAGGAATTTGATGTCGTCGTTACGCAGACGCACGCAACCGTGGCTGACGCGTAAGCCGACGCCGAAGTTAGCATTGGTGCCGTGGATGGCGTACAGGCGACCGATATACAGCGCGTACAGGCCCATCGGGTTATCCGGACCTGCCGGAACAACAGCTGGCAGTGGTTCGCCCGCAGCGCGGTATTCCGCATGCATTTTTGCCGTTGGCGTCCAGGTTGGGCCCGCTTTTTTACGTTCTACTTTGGTGGTCCAGTTGATTGGCGTGTCTTTGCCCAACTGGCCAATACCGATCGGCAGAACAATAACGGTGTTGGTGCCTTTCGGGTAGTAGTACAGACGCATTTCAGCGCTGTTAATAACAATACCTTCATGCACGGTATCCGGCAGGATCAATTGCTGAGGTATGTTCAGGACGGTGCCGCCCTTCGGCAGGAAGGTATCCACGCCCGGGTTGGCTTCCAGCATATTAGACAGACCCATCTGATACTCCGCCGCAAAATACTCCAGCGGTTGGGTGTTGCCTTCAGGAATAGTGATGACCTGGTTTTGGCCGATCAAACGGCTGCCATCGGTAGGCAGCGGGTACGTGACGGCAGAAGCGGTGTTACAAAAACCAACTATTGCGAGTGCCGCCGCGAAAAGCGTTGTTAATTTCATATTCATGTTCATGTATGCGAGATTCAGTGCCAGGCAGGCTAGTGGGTTGAGATTTATGTAGTGTTGGGCACGCATTATATGTGCAATCTGAGCAACAAGGAATTCGGATGTGTACTAAATCACATTTTTTTCCTTTTGCTTTCACTTTATCCCTTCAGCATCAAGGCGCGATCTTATTGCAGACTTATGGCATAATAAGCGGTTCGTCACATATTTCTTTCTCTTTCAGGATACGCCAGTGTTAGTTTCCAGCAACGTCACCATGCAGTTCGGCAGTAAGCCGCTGTTTGAAAATATTTCCGTCAAATTTGGCGGCGGCAACCGTTACGGCCTGATTGGCGCGAACGGTAGCGGTAAATCCACTTTTATGAAAATTCTCGGCGGCGACCTCGAACCGACGCTGGGCAACGTTTCCCTCGATCCGAACGAGCGTATTGGTAAGCTGCGTCAGGATCAGTTCGCCTTTGAAGAGTTCACCGTGCTTGACACCGTGATCATGGGTCACGGTGAACTGTGGGAAGTAAAGCAGGAGCGCGATCGCATTTACGCCCTGGCCGAAATGAGCGAAGAAGACGGCTATAAAGTTGCTGACCTTGAAGTTCAGTATGGCGAAATGGACGGCTACTCTGCGGAAGCGCGTGCGGGTGAATTGCTGCTGGGCGTAGGTATTCCGGTAGAACAGCATTATGGCCCGATGAGCGAAGTAGCCCCCGGCTGGAAGCTGCGTGTGCTTCTGGCACAGGCGCTGTTCTCTAACCCGGACATTCTGCTGCTCGACGAACCAACGAACAACCTGGATATCGACACCATCCGCTGGCTGGAGCAGACGCTGAACGAGCGTGACAGCACCATGATCATCATTTCGCATGACCGTCACTTCCTGAACATGGTCTGTACGCACATGGCGGATCTGGACTACGGCGAACTGCGTGTTTATCCGGGTAACTACGACGAATATATGACGGCGGCAACCCAGGCGCGTGAACGTCTGCTGGCCGATAACGCCAAGAAGAAAGCGCAGATTGCCGATCTGCAATCCTTCGTCAGCCGCTTTAGCGCCAACGCATCTAAATCTCGTCAGGCGACTTCTCGTGCGCGTCAGATTGATAAGATCAAGCTTGACGAAGTGAAGGCGTCCAGCCGTCAGAACCCGTTCATCCGCTTCGAACAGGATAAGAAACTGTTCCGTAACGCGCTGGAAGTGGAAGCGCTGACGAAAGGGTTTGATGAAGGTCCGTTATTTAAGAACTTTAACCTGCTGCTGGAAGTCGGTGAGAAAATTGCCATTCTGGGTGCCAACGGCGTGGGTAAATCAACCATGCTGAAGACGCTGGTCGGCGAATTACAGCCGGATAACGGTACCGTGAAATGGTCTGAAAACGCCCAGGTTGGTTACTACGCGCAGGATCACGAGTACGAATTCGAAAACGATCTGACGGTCTTCGAGTGGATGAGTCAGTGGAAACAGGAAGGCGATGATGAGCAGGTAGTACGTAGCTTCCTTGGTCGCTTGCTGTTCAGCCAGGACGATATCAAGAAACCTGCTAAAGTGCTGTCCGGTGGTGAAAAAGGACGCATGCTGTTCGGTAAGCTGATGATGCAGAAACCGAATATCCTGGTAATGGATGAACCGACCAACCACCTGGATATGGAATCTATCGAATCGCTGAACATGGCGCTGGAAATGTACCAGGGCACGCTGATCTTCGTTTCTCACGACCGTGAGTTCGTCAGTTCGTTGGCAACCCGCGTGATTGAAATTACGCCGGAACGCGTAATCGACTTCACCGGTAACTACGAAGATTACCTGCGTAGCAAGGGCGTCGAATAATTTTCCCGTCGTCTTTCGTGTTACAGGTGTGTTGGCTGCACCTGTACACCCCGGTCACTTACTTGTGTAAGCTTGCGGGGATTTACAGGCTGGCCGCCTTCCTGTAACGCGAAATACTTAGGGAAACTTGTGTAAGTTATAGATTAAATAATCCCCAGCGCACGCTTGCCATGGATATTCAAATCATCCAGCGTGAAGCGTCCTTCCCAGTGAGTTTCATAATCCTCGCGTGGGAAATCACCCGGCGATACGCCTTTTTCCAGCGCGGCCTTCACTTTATGGGCGTAGGCCAGATTCTTTTCGCACATCGGTGCGGCAGGGATGTACATCACGTTGCCCCAACCCTGCTGATTTTCTACCGGCGCGACGGAGTGGATCACATCGCAATGCCACCAGACGGAGTCTCCGGCGTCCAGTTGCGGAATGCTGGTTAACGCTTCAATCAGCAGCGGATGCCATTGCGCAGAAATCGGCAGAACTCTGCCGGGCGCAACGCCGCAAAGTTCATCTTCCGGCACATCGTCAAGCAATGGACGTAACAGTACCCAGGCCATCGCTTCAGGGATAGGGACCACGTGCAACAACCCCTGACCTGGCAGCATATCAGAGAGAGCAGTCCAGCCCTGGAAGGTACGGAATACTGAACATTTGGTGGTGTTATCCACCGTGTACTCTTCTACTTCAGTGCGATGCGCGGCCTGCCACGGGTCGTAATCTTCCAGCTTACCATTGAAAACATTAGCAAAGACCTGCTGATATGCCGGCAGAAGCCAGCGTTCCAGCGCGCCGGAATCCGTATGCGCGCCCAGCCCTTTGGATGTCGTTCCCGGTGGACGACGGCGTATGCGGTCGGGGTAGATAACGCTGACATCCGGGTTAAACCATTGCTTACCTTCGCCTGCAAATGTCCAAAGACGGTTGAGAAATGACTGCGCATTTGCCATTTCTTCACTCTGACGGGCCTGCATCTGCGCCTGGGACCAGTAGATGGGGTAGATTTCAGGTCGCGACGCGCTCAGGGTACCAAAGAAATTATCGCCCGGTCCTTGGTAAACGTCGTCAAAATGGTTGCGGTCCAGATAGTCCAGCATTGACCTATCCCAATCGAGGGCTTGTTCGCGAGAGAAATGGCCTTTAATGACCGCGCATCCGCGACGCTTAATTTCTTCACGCTGCTCAGCGCTCACGCGACCCGCCTTGATATCCGCATAGGACAACACAGGCCATACCGGAGAGCCTTGCGCTTTGAGGGCGTTGATTTCCGCCACGCGATTAGCAATGGCCTCGCTCAACTGATTGAAAATCGACTGAACATCTCCAAGCTGTTCACGCAATTGCTTTTTCATCTGCCGGATTGCCGCTTTGTGATCGGTGGGCAACGTGTCGCTGGTAAAAGTAAAAGCCATATCCACCTCGCATTAACTTTCATTCGAAACTTGTTTAACTTACAGGTGATAATATAAGTTAAAATTTAGTTAACGCAAGTTTAAAATTTGATGGTGTGAGAAACATGAAAAAGCGTGGAAACCGGGGCAAGGGGATACCCCGGTTGGGCAGGATTAGCAATTAAAAGGGGAAGTGTTATCCAGCACCGCCTGAATCACGTTCAGCGCGCCCTGATGGTTATTGTCGTCGGTCTGATAGCGGGCAATCGATTTGATACTCTCTGCCGCGTTGGCCATGGCGAAAGAGTAGCGCGCCATTTTCAGCATTTCTGCGTCATTGCCGCTATCGCCAATGGCGACCACGTTTTGCGGGGACAGGTTCCAGCGCTTTAGCAGACGGCTGATTCCGTTGGCTTTATGCAAACCAGGAATGATCAGGTCGATAAACCCAAAGCCGCTGGTGACGGGCTTCATTATACCGTCAAGGGCAGAATGAAGGTGATCGATCACTAATGGGATTTGTTGGTCCGGTAAATTCAGCGAGAACTTGAACAGCACATCATCGATGTCCTGATAATCCTTCACGGGTTTCAGGCGATGGTAGTGTTTTGACATCAATGCGACAAAGGACTCGGGGGCATTTTCGCTAACGTAGGCGCTTTGCAGGCCGCAAGCCACAAAGTTGAGATGCGTATCTTTGAGCAGTTCGCCAATGACAATGCGGGATTCGTGGCGGGTCAGCTCACCGTGAAACAGCTGTTTGCCATGTTCAAAGACTAACGCCCCGTTCTCGGCAACAAAAGAGATCTCATCTTTGAGTTCCGGGAAAAAGGAGATCAGTTGGTAATACTGATTGCCGCTGGCCACGACAAATTCAATATCCCGTTTTTTCAGTTCCTGATACTGCGCCATAAAACGTGCATGATCGTATTTTTTGGCGTCGTCGAGAAAAGTTCCGTCCATATCGGTGACGATAACTTTGATGGTCATACTTGCTCCTGGCTCATAACTGCGACCAGAAACATTTTAATAACAATGTGAGCTAAAGCACAAATTTATTTCATTCGAAAGAAGAATACCCGGCAAGCGAAATGCCGCCGGGTAAGGGGGATTACAGCATATGTTCAGTACGTGCGATGATATCGTCCTGCGCATCTGGAGACAGCGCGGTGAAGAAGGCCGAATAACCTGCTACACGGACCACCAGGTCACGATACTGATCCGGGTGCTTTTTGGCTTCCAGCAGCGTTTCACGGGAGACAATGTTGTATTGAATATGCCAGCCTTTGTGCTCCTCAAAGAAGGTACGCAGCAGGATCATCAGCTTTTTCTTATCGGATTCATTCTCCAGCGTGGCCGGGTTCAGCTTCTGGTTTAACAACACGCCGCCGAGGATTGAACCGGTCGGCAGTTTACCCACCGAGCCAATTACCGCTGTTGGGCCGAGATGGTCCGTTCCGGAAGCCGGGCTTGCGCCTTCTGCCAGCGGAGTGTGCGCCTTACGACCATCCGGTGTGGCCATCGTTGCCGCGCCAAACGGTACGTTTGCGGAGATCGATGAGGTACCCGCGTAGTAATTGCCGCCAACCGGGCCACGTCCATAACGCGGATTATGATACTGTTTCAACTCATTGATATAGGTCTGATAAGCACGAGCCAGCAGCGTATCAACGCTATCGTCATCGTTACCGTATTTCGGTGCGCCGTTGATCAGCCGCTGGCGTAATTGTTCGTGGCTCAGACCGTCAAAATCGTCGGCCAGCGCGGCGGCCAGTTGCTGCTGACCGATAGCGCCTTGTTCAAAGACCAGTTTCTTCACCGCAGCCAGGCTATTGCCGAGGTTGGCAATACCCACCTGCAAACCCGATACCCAGTCGTATTTCGCGCCGCCTTGCTTAATGCTTTTCGCGCGTTCAATACAGTCATCTACCAGCGCAGAGCACAGAATATCGTGTACGTTCTCTTCCAGCATGGTGTCGACAACATACTCAATTTCGATAGATTTACGCGTGTAGTAGCGAATCTGCGCATCCCAGGCATCCATCACTTCGTCGAAATTGTTGAAGTTACCAGCCGAGAGCGCTTTTTCCTGTGGCAGAAATACTTTACCGCTGGTGGCATCGCGACCACCTTCCAGCGCTGCCAGCATCACGCGGGCAAAGTTAATAAAGCTCATACCGGTACAGCGGTAGCCCCATTTGCCGCCAACAGCGGTTTCGATGCAACCAATGGCCGCATAGTCATAGGCGTCCTGCGGTTCAATGCCAAGCTTAATGAATTCAGGTATGACGATTTCGTCGTTATTAAAGGCAGGCATCCCGAAGCCGCAGCGGATCACCTGTACACAGGCATCCAGGAAATCATTACTCATCCCTGCATGATAACGCACGCTCAGGTTTGGCTGAGTAGAACGCAGGCGACCGCAGGATTCCAGAATAGCGTAGGAGAGCGGATTGACGGCATCCATTGCCTGACCGTTAACCAGGTTTTGGCCACCAATGGTCACGTTCTGATACAGCGGGCTACCCGCCGAGGCTTTCGAATGGGAGCCGGAGCGGATTTTGTTCACTTCCAGCAGTTTCAGCCAGCAGCTGTGCAGCAGCTCAATGGCGTGCTCACGATCGAGGCTTTGGTTCAGTTCTACGTCACGACGGTAGAACGGATAGAGGTACTGATCCATGCGACCAAACGACACTGAGTGACCATTTGATTCAATTTGCAGGATCAACTGGATGAAATAGCACAACTGCAGCGCCTGCCAGAACGTTTTTGGCGGCTCATGGGCGATCACATCGCAGTTGTCCGCCATGGTCAGCAGTTCATCACGACGACTGGCGCGAGTTTCCGTGGCCGCCATTTTACGTGCCAGCGTGGCAAAGCGCTCAATGTGCAGACTGACGGCCTCCAGCACGATATCAATCGCTTTCAGAAACTGATCGCCATGGAGGTCTTCCAGACATGTCAGATTGATGCGGGAACGACGTTCATCAACTTTGTGGCGCAGGCCGTCGAGACCTTTTTCCAGCAGCAGCGGGAAGTTTACCGCCAGGTGTGCGTCACCGGAGGTCATGTTACCTTCGGCTTTGATAATGCCGGTTTCCAGCAGCCCTTTCTGCTCGTCCGTAAACATCCCGTAGCAGCGATCCTGCACGGTCTGACCACGCCACCATGGACACACCTCGTGCAACACGCGTTTGTTCTCTTCGCTTACCGCAAAGCCCGCGCCCGGCCTGTCGGCGAGGTCATCGATCTCTTTTTCAATCCACGACACGGTGTATTCCGGGAAGATTGGCGCGGCACGCACTTCGCTTGCCTGGTTACCAATGATCAGTTCGTCATGCTTGATCCAGATGGTGCGTTCCGCCAGATGATGGGCCAGCGCCAGCGCGCGGCGAACCGGGATAGGTTTATCCAGATGCTGTTGATACATCTCGGTATAGTGCTGGGCGCGCTCGGTACAAACCGGCGGCTTCACGATGTGGATCAGGGCCGTTTTATGCGCTTTGATACGGTCGCTGAGTGTGTCCAGTTTCAGAGTAGTCATGGCGATTATCCTCGTAGGGTCGCGGTTAAACCTTTCAGGCTGGCGTACTGCTGGGCAAATTCGAGCAGCGCAGGCGCATCAAGCGGTTTATCCGGTGCGTTGTAGGGTTGACTGAGTAAGTGGTATTTGTTGATGCCCAGCGTGTGGTAGGGCAAAAAATGGATCTCATCGACGTGAAGCTCGTCGGCAGCAAAGTCGGTAATGGCCTGAATAGCGGCTTCGTCAGCGTTGAACCCCTGAATCAGGGGGACGCGGATAACCATTCTTTTACCGGCGGCGGCCAGTTTTTTCAGATTTTCCAGTACGCGAGAGGCGCTGCCATCGGTCCACTGTTTAAACGGCGCGTCGGCGACATGTTTTAAATCGGCCAGGAACAGGTCGACGTCAGGTAATGACGGTTCAATATACTTCCACGGGACATGCAGACAGGTTTCAACCGCTGTATGAATACCTGCATCGTGGCTGGCTTTGAGCAGCGCTGCCGCCAGTTCTGGCTGCATAAAGGGTTCACCGCCAGACAGGGTGAGGCCCCCGCCGCTGCGATCGTAAAACGGTTTATCACGCACTACGGTCGCCATGATGTCGTCCACGCTTTTTTCCTCTCCGCAGACGGTCAGCGCCTGGGTTGGACAGCAGTGGGTCAGCGCTGTGAGCGCATCATCGGTCAGTTTTTCGCGATGAATCAGCAATCCGCTCAGCGCGCGTTCAATCACCTTCGGTGCGGCCTGAGCACAGAGATCGCAACCGTCGAGGCACAAACGCGCGTCATAGAGCATATCCTGCGTGCGGGCGCGGCTTTCCGGATTCTGGCACCACCGACAGCCCAGTGAGCATCCCTTAAGGAACACCACGGTACGGATACCGGGACCATCATGTGTGGAATAGCGCTGGATATTGAAAATCATAAGCGGCCTCTCGTCTTTCGTATGAAGATTAAATTACTTTCGAATGAAAGTTATATTGACGTACGTCAACTAACCGTGAGGTTTCGCCGTGCTACCTTTTATTCATGCTAATTATTCGTTTGAGGAAAGGTTATGGAACTCTATTTAGATACGTCTGACGTTGACGCGGTAAAAGCTCTGGCGCGTGTTTTTCCGCTGGCAGGGGTGACCACTAACCCAAGCATTGTGGCGGCAGGTAAGCAGACGCTGGACGTGTTACTGCCGCAACTGCAGGAAGCGATGGGAGGGCAAGGACGCCTGTTTGCTCAGGTAATGGCGACCACCGCCGAAGGCATGGTCAGCGATGCGCGTAAGCTGCGGGCAATCATTGCGGATATCGTGGTCAAAGTGCCGGTCACGGCAGAAGGTCTGACGGCCATTAAATTGCTGAAAGAAGAGGGGATCCCGACGTTGGGTACCGCGGTATACGGCGCTGCTCAAGGGCTATTAGCTGCGCTTGCGGGGGCCGAATACGTTGCGCCATACGTTAACCGTGTGGATGCGCAGGGGGGGGACGGCATTCAGACGGTGACCGATCTGCAGACCTTACTGAAAATGCATGCCCCGCACGCCAAAGTACTGGCCGCCAGTTTTAAAACGCCGCGTCAGGCGCTGGATTGCCTGCTGGCAGGCTGCGAGTCCATCACGCTGCCGCTGGATGTCGCTCAGCAGATGATTAGCTCTCCGGCCGTTGATGCTGCCGTAGCGAAGTTCGAGCACGACTGGCAGAGCGCATTTGGACGCACTTCTCTGTAAGTCTGTTTTGCCGGATGGCGGCTGACACCTTATCCGGCCTACACAATGCGCTGTTGTAGGCCAGACAGGAGGCGTTAGCATCGCCCTCTGGCAATAGTGTGGTGCCGACGATTTCTCTGCTAACTCCCGCAGACCTCACAGGTGGGATTGCGCATCAGCTTCATTTCGCGAAACTGGCAGGTCATGGCGTCGTACATGACGATTTTTCCTGACGCCGGTTTACCGTAGTTAGCCAGCAGCTTAATGGCTTCCATCGCCTGTAACGAGCCGATCACGCCGATCAGCGGGGCCATCACTCCGGCCTCTACGCAGGTCAGGGCGTTTTCACCGAACAGACGGCTCAGGCAACGGTAGCAGGGCTCTCCTTCCTGGTAGGTAAATACGGTAATTTGTCCTTCCATGCGAATTGCCGCACCGGAAACCAGCGGAATCCTGGCGGCGAAGCATCCGGCATTCAACTGATTGCGGATGCTGACATTATCCGTACAGTCCAGCACCAAATCGTGTTCGGCGATAAGTGCGTGAATCTCGCTCTCGTCCAGCAGCGCATTCACCGGCGTAATGGCGATATAAGGGTTAATCCGCGCCAGTGCGTCGCGGGCGGATAGCACTTTTGGCTGTCCAACGGTCGCATCGCTGTGCAGCGTCTGGCGCTGGAGGTTCGACACGGAGACTGTGTCAAAGTCGAGCAAGGTTAAATGCCCGACGCCAGCGCCTGCAAGGTACTGAGTTGCTGCGCATCCCAGTCCCCCCACACCAACGACCAGTACCCGCGCGTCCTTGAGCGCTTCCTGACCTTCGAAATCGAAGCCGCGCAGAATGATTTGCCGGTTATAGCGCATCATCTCCTGGTCGCTGAGTTCTGCCATTACAGGCCTCCAAACAGTGCGTTAAACGGCTCGACCTCAACCCATTCGCCGGCTTCGACGTTACCGCGATCGCGCTCCAGCACGATAAAACAGTTACCCTGGCTAAAAGAGCTAAAAATATGCGAGCCCTGGTGCCCGGTCGTGGTGACTTCCAGTTCGCCTTCAGCGGTACGCTGCAATACGCCGCGCTGAAAATCCAGACGGCCAGGTGTTTTCTTCAGGCGTGAGGCGGTGCGCACGCGCTGGCGAGGCGGCAGTCCACAGGCGGTGTTGCCGCTGAGTTTCGCCAGGAGCGGTTGTACCAGTTGATAGAAGGTGAGGGCCGCAGACACTGGATTACCCGGCAGACCGCAAAACCAGCTGTTGCTCAGTTTGCCAAACGCGAACGGTTTGCCCGGTTTGATGGCCAGCTTCCAGAAGGCAATTTCTCCCAGCTCTTCCAGAATAGTTTTAGTGTAATCCGCTTCGCCTACTGAAACGCCGCCGGAGCTGATGACGACATCGGCCTGGCTGTCGGCTTCGATAAACGCGGCACGCAGCGCGTTGGGATCGTCGCGAATAATCCCCAGGTTGATCACTTCGCAGCCCAACTGTTGCAGCATCAGGTGAACGGTCAGACGGTTAGTGTCATAAATCTGCCCGTCTCCCAGCGGCTGACCTGGTAACTGCAGTTCATCACCGGTGGAGAACAGCGCCACGCGGACTTTGCGCACAACGGGAGCATCGGCAACACCGAGCGAAGCCAGAACGGGAAGCTCGGCGGTTGTCAGGCGAGTCCCGGCGGGAAACACCACCGCGCCGTTTGCAATATCTTCACCGCGCAGACGAATATTTTGCCCGCGGCGGACTTCGGCGGTAAAACGCACCCCGTCGTCAGTTTGTTCCGTTTGCTCCTGCATCACCACCGCTTCACAACCAGCAGGTACCGGGGCGCCGGTCATAATACGGATGCAGGTTCCCGCAGGCCACTCGCCATGGAAAGGCTGACCGGCAAAGGCTTTACCCGCCACAGCAAGCGGCTGATCAGATTGTAAATCGGCTAATCGTACCGCATAGCCATCCATTGCCGAGTTATCGAATCCCGGTACATCAATGGGGGAGACAACGTCGGTGGCCAGAATGCGGCCAAAGCATTGAACCAGCGGCAGCGTTTCGACGGCGGTGAGCGGGGTAATACGCGAAAGCATCTGAGAGAGAGCCGTTTCAAGCGGCATCAGTCCGGCGGTAAATTCCATGAGAAGACTCCTGCGGGGCAAAATCGAATCTGCTCATTATGTCAGAAAATGGACGCGGGCAGTATGCTACCTCAGGCTTAGAATCAGATCTGGTAAAGGTTTTGTGCCAAGGATAGCGCTGCAGGAAGAATGCAGTATAGACTCAATATTTCCGCTCATTTTTCCCTGGGGGCTAAATGGCTAATATTATTCCAGACGCAATTCGACGACAGGTGGAGGCCGCCAGTGCGTGCATCCGCCAGATTTTCGAGGGGAATCTCATTGCCCTTCATTTGTATGGCTCTGCGGTTGAAGGCGGCTTAAAACCCCAAAGCGACATTGATTTATTGGTCACCCTGCGTGAACCAATAAATGCCCGACAAAGAAAAAAACTGATGCAGGATTTGCTGACCATTTCAGCGCCTCCCGGCACCTCCGGGCCATATCGTGCGCTGGAAGTGACCGTGGTTCTGCACTCGCAGATCGTGCCGTGGCGATTCCCACCGGCGAGAGAAATGCAGTTTGGCGAATGGTTGCGTGATGATATTCGTGCTGGCGTGTTTGAACCGGCAATGGTGGATGCTGATCTTTCTATTCTGCTGACCCAGGCCCGGCGCGCCAGCGTACCGCTGTTCGGTGAGCCGGCTGAGACGTTATTTAACGTCATTCCGTTTAGCGATGTATTGCAAACATTTCGGCATATCCTTGAGATGTGGCAGAAACCGGCTGATTTAGAGGGGGACGAGCGTAATATCATCCTTGCTCTGGCACGTATCTGGTATAGCGTGGTTACGGGTAATATTGTCGCTAAAGATGAGGCCGCATCCTGGCTTCTGCCGCAATTACCCGCTGAGCATGCTGATTTGCTGCAAGCGGCGCGTGCGGAATATCTGGGGTTAACCAAACATAACTGGGCAGCGTATATGCCGTCTGTAGAACGCTTTGTGTTTTATGCAAAAAAACAGATTACCGATCGGCTTGAATAATTTAGCACCAACGTCGGGAGATCTCCTTTCCGTTAAACACATCTGAATGACCTGATGAGACGGGGTGTGAGGTGCAGGCCTTTACCTTTACATGACGTCTGCATCTTTCTATATTCAAAAATCGAATCAATAAGTCACCGAAATTCTGATATTTATAACCCCCCGGTACCCGCCACCTAATGGACGAATAAAATGGGTAAAGCAGTCATTGCAATTCACGGCGGCGCAGGGGCTATCACCCGCGCGTTACTGAGCCAGGAGCAAGAATTGCGTTATATACAAGCGCTGTCGGATATCGTTGAAACCGGCCAGCGGATGCTTGAAGACGGTCGTAGCGCACTGGATGTGGTCACCGAAGCCGTGCGTTTGTTGGAAGAGTGTCCGTTGTTTAATGCCGGAATTGGCGCGGTGTATACCCGTGATGAAACCCATGAACTGGACGCCTGTGTGATGGACGGTAATACGCTAAACGCGGGAGCCGTCGCCGGGGTTAGCCATCTGCGCAACCCAATTCTCGCGGCTCGCCTGGTGATGGAGCACAGCCCCCACGTCATGATGATAGGTGAAGGGGCTGAAAACTTTGCCATTGCGCAGGGTATGGAGCGCGTTTCGGCGGATATTTTCTCGACGCCAGAACGCTACGCTCAACTGCTGGCAGCGCAATCGGCGGGGGAAACGGTGCTGGATCATAGCGCGACCCCGCTAGATGAAAACAACAAAATGGGTACCGTGGGTGCGGTCGCGCTGGATATGTTTGGCAATCTGGCGGCGGCAACATCGACCGGCGGAATGACCAACAAATTACCGGGGCGGGTAGGTGACAGTCCGCTGGTCGGCGCAGGCTGTTATGCCAATAACGCAAGTGTGGCCGTTTCCTGCACCGGAACCGGTGAAGTCTTTATTCGTGCGCTGGCGGCCTATGACATTGCGGCGTTGATGGACTATGGCGGCCTGAGTTTATCGGAGGCGTGCGAACGCGTAGTAATGGAAAAATTACCGGCGCTCGGCGGTAGCGGCGGTTTAATTGCCGTCGATCACGAGGGCAACGTCGCCTTGCCCTTTAACAGCGAAGGCATGTACCGTGCCTGGGGATATGCAGGCGATACGCCAACCACCGGTATTTATCGGGAAAAAGGAGATACCGTTGCCACACAGTGATGAGCTTGACGCCTGCGACGTGCTGGCAGTCAGCAACCTGAACATTGCCTTTGAACAGGAGCAACAGCGCATCAGTGCGGTGCGTAATCTGTCATTTCGCCTGAAGCGTGGTGAAACGCTGGCGATAGTGGGTGAATCCGGTTCAGGAAAGTCGGTAACAGCCTTGTCGCTGATGCGTTTGATTGAACAGTCAGGCGGCGAGGTGAGCTGCGATGAAATGCTCCTTCGACGCCGTAACCGACAGGTTATTGAGCTGGGTGAACAGAGCGCGTCGCGGATGCGTCACGTGCGTGGCGCAGATATCGCCATGATCTTCCAGGAGCCCATGACATCGCTTAATCCGGTATTTACCGTGGGTGAGCAGATTGCTGAGTCAATCCGTTTGCATCAGGGGGCCAGCCACGAAGAGGCGATGGTGGAAGCGAAACGGATGCTCGACCAGGTGCGTATCCCCGAGGCGAAGGCTATTTTATCGCGCTATCCGCACCAGCTTTCTGGCGGCATGCGCCAGCGGGTAATGATCGCCATGGCGCTATCGTGTCGCCCTGCGGTTTTAATTGCCGATGAGCCGACTACCGCGCTGGATGTCACTATTCAGGCACAGATCCTGCAACTGATAAAAGTGCTGCAGCAGGATATGTCGATGGGAGTGATCTTTATTACCCACGATATGGGCGTCGTGGCGGATATTGCCGATCGCGTGCTGGTGATGTATCAGGGCGAGGCGGTAGAAACCGGCAGCGTTGAGCAGATTTTTCACGCTCCCCAGCATCCTTACACCAAAGCGCTGCTGGCAGCCGTGCCGCAGCTTGGGGCGATGACCGGACAAGCGTACCCGCGCCGGTTTCCACTCATTTCATTACACGATCCCAGCCATGTAGAACCACAGACTGAACAGGATACTGTGGTTGAAGGCGAGCCTATTTTGCAGGTACGTAATCTGGTGACGCGTTTTCCGCTGCGCAGCGGCATTCTTAATCGGGTGACCCGCGAGGTGCATGCGGTGGAAAACGTTAGCTTTGACCTGTGGCCCGGAGAGACGCTCTCGCTGGTGGGGGAGTCAGGCTGCGGGAAATCCACCACCGGTCGGGCGCTGCTACGTCTGGTAGAGTCTCAACGCGGGGAGATTGTTTTCAACGGACAGCGTATTGATACCCTGGCCGCCAGTAAGCTACAGCCGCTGCGTCGGGATATTCAATTTATCTTCCAGGACCCCTATGCTTCGCTCGATCCGCGTCAGACCGTGGGATATTCCATTTTAGAACCGCTGCGGGTGCATGGGCTACTGCAAGGCGATGCGGCGGCAAAACGGGTTGCATGGCTGCTGGAACGCGTAGGATTGCTCCCTGAGCATGCCTGGCGCTATCCGCATGAGTTTTCCGGTGGGCAGCGTCAGCGGATCTGTATTGCCCGGGCGCTGGCGCTCAATCCCAAGGTGATTATTGCCGATGAGTCAGTCTCGGCGCTGGATGTCTCAATTCGCGGGCAAATTATCAACCTGTTGCTCGACCTCCAACGAGAAATGGGGATTGCATACCTGTTTATTTCCCACGATATGGCGGTTGTGGAGCGGATCAGTCATCGGGTGGCGGTGATGTATCTTGGGCAAATCGTCGAGATCGGCACCCGACGCGCGGTGTTTGAAAATCCGCAGCATCCGTACACCCGCAAACTGATGGCGGCAGTCCCGGTCGCCGATCCCTCACATCACCGGCCCCAGCGCGTGCTGCTGTCGGATGATATCCCCAGTAATATCCGCAAACGCGGTGAAGAGATTTCCCCCGTTTCACTACAGCAAGTTGGCCCGGGGCATTATGTTGCGCGTCCGCAACCAGAAAATGCGCTTTCGCGTTTATAACAGGCAGGCAGGGTTTAAGGAGAATAACATGACAAAAATTGTTGCTCGAAAATGGCTGGTTGCTGTGGGAGTGGCCTCTGCGCTGGCCGCCACACCTGGCTGGGCCGCCAAAGATGTAGTAGTGGCGGTAGGATCCAATTTCACCACCCTCGATCCCTACGACGCAAACGACACGTTGTCGCAGGCGGTAGCGAAGTCGTTTTACCAGGGGCTGTTTGGCCTTGATAAAGAGATGAAGCTGAAAAATGTGCTGGCGGAGAGTTATACGGTTTCTGATGATGGCCTGACTTATACCCTTAAGCTGCGACAGGGCGTGAAGTTTCAGGACGGCACCGACTTCAACGCCGATGCGGTTAAAGCTAACCTCGACCGGGCCAGCAACCCGGAAAACCATCTGAAACGCTACAACCTGTATAAGAATATCGATAAAACCGAGGTCGTCGATCCGTCGACGGTGAAGATAACGCTGAAGCAGCCGTTCTCTGCATTTATCAATATTCTGGCGCACCCGGCTACGGCGATGATCTCTCCCGCCGCGCTGGAGAAATACGGCAAGGAGATCGGTTTTCATCCCGTGGGGACCGGGCCGTATCAGCTTGAGACCTGGAATCAGACGGATTTTGTAAAGGTTAAGAAGTTCGCGGGTTACTGGCAGCAAGGGCTGCCAAAGCTGGATACGATTACCTGGCGTCCGGTGACCGACAACAACACGCGTGCGGCAATGCTGCAGACCGGGGAAGCGCAGTTTGCCTTCCCGATCCCTTACGAGCAGGCGGCGCTACTGGCGAAGAATAAAAACCTGGAACTGGTGGCCAGTCCGTCTATTATGCAGCGTTACATCAGCATGAACGTCACGCAAAAACCGTTCGATAACCCGAAGGTGCGTGAAGCGCTGAATTATGCCATTAACCGTCAGGCGCTGGTGAAAGTGGCGTTTGCCGGTTACGCGACGCCAGCAACCGGCGTTCTCCCTCCGTCGATCGCCTATGCGCAAAGCTATACGCCATGGCCATACGACCCGGCAAAAGCGCGCGAACTGCTGAAAGAAGCGGGTTATCCGAACGGTTTTACCACCACGCTATGGTCTTCTCATAACCATAGTACCGCGCAAAAAGTGCTGCAATTTACCCAGCAGCAACTGGCGCAGGTGGGCGTTAAGGCTCAGGTGACGGCGATGGATGCCGGTCAGCGCGCGGCGCAAGTCGAAGGTAAAGCGCAGAAAGAGAGCGGGGTACGCATGTTCTACACCGGCTGGTCTGCCTCTACGGGTGAAGCAGACTGGGCGCTGTCACCGCTGTTTGCATCTCAAAACTGGCCGCCAACGCTGTTTAATACGGCGTTCTACAGCAATAAGCAGGTGGACAGTGATTTAGCGGCAGCGTTGCAAACCAACGATCCGGCCCAGAAAGCGAAGCTGTACAAGGATGCGCAGGATATTATCTGGAAAGAGTCGCCGTGGATCCCACTGGTAGTGGAACAACTGATTTCGGCGCACAACACCAGATTGACCGGGTTCTGGATCATGCCGGATACCGGATTTAGCTTTGATGATGCGGATTTAAAATAAGCTATTCATCCGGCCCCGCCACGCAGGGGCCGGCGAAGGGAGTGTGATGCTTAACTATGTTTTCAAGCGCCTGCTGGGGTTGATTCCAACTCTGTTGATCGTAGCGGTGCTGGTATTTTTATTTGTTCACCTGCTACCAGGCGATCCGGCCCGGCTGATTGCCGGACCGGAGGCTGATGCTGAGGTGATCGAACTGGTGCGTCAGCAGTTGGGTCTGGACCAGCCGCTGCATATTCAGTTCTGGCATTACATTACTAACGTGTTGCAAGGCGATTTTGGAACCTCAATGGTTTCTCGTCGCCCGGTCTCCGAAGAGATAGCCAGTCGTTTTATGCCATCGCTATGGCTGACCATTGCCAGCATGGCGTGGGCGGTGTTATTCGGCATGACGGCAGGGATCATTGCTGCTGTATGGCGTAATCGTTGGCCGGACAGATTGAGTATGACGCTCGCCGTCACCGGGATCTCTTTCCCGGCGTTTGCGCTCGGCATGCTGCTCATGCAGATATTCTCCGTTGAGCTTGGCTGGTTGCCCACCGTTGGCGCTGATACCTGGCGGCACTATATCCTCCCGTCTATTACCCTGGGTGCGGCGGTGGCTGCGGTGTTAGCCCGGTTTACCCGCGCTTCGTTTGTCGATGTGCTCAGTGAAGACTATATGCGTACCGCGCGGGCCAAAGGGGTGAGTGAAACCTGGGTGGTGTTAAAACATGGTTTGCGTAATGCGATGATCCCGGTGGTCACCATGATGGGGCTACAGTTTGGCTTTTTGCTTGGCGGCTCAATTGTCGTTGAGAAGGTGTTTAACTGGCCAGGGCTTGGGCGGCTGTTGGTGGACTCAGTCGAAATGCGCGACTACCCGGTGATTCAGGCCGAGGTGCTGTTGTTTTCTCTGGAGTTTATTCTTATTAACTTAGTGGTGGATGTGCTCTATGCCGCCATTAATCCGGCTATCAGGTACAAGTAAGGATGCGATTTTTTAACTGGCGCCGACAGGCGATTTTAAATGCGATGCCCCTTGTTAAGCCTGAGCAGATACGCACGCCGTGGCATGAATTCTGGCGTCGTTTCCGTCGCCAGCGCATGGCGATGTTAGCGGGGTTATTTGTCCTGCTGCTGATAATGGTGGCGATTTTTGCTCGCTGGTTAACGCCATTTGATGCCGAGAATTACTTCGATTATGACCGTCTGAATGACGGACCATCGATGCTGCACTGGTTCGGCGTTGACTCGCTGGGGCGGGATATTTTTAGCCGCGTGCTGGTGGGGGCGCAAATCTCGCTGGCGGCGGGGGTCTTTGCCGTATTTATTGGCGCGGCGATTGGCACCGTGCTGGGTCTGCTGGCGGGATACTACGAAGGCTGGTGGGATCGACTGATTATGCGTATCTGCGATGTGCTGTTCGCCTTTCCGGGCATTTTGCTGGCGATAGCCGTGGTCGCCGTGCTGGGCAGCGGCATTGCAAACGTGATTATTGCCGTGGCCATTTTCTCCATTCCGGCCTTCGCGCGGCTGGTGCGCGCAAATACGCTGGTGCTAAAGCAGCAGACCTTTATTGAATCCGCGCGCAGTATCGGCGCCAGCGATGCGACCATCATCTTCAACCATATCTTGCCGGGTACGGTTTCATCGATCGTGGTCTTTTTTACCATGCGTATTGGCACGTCGATTATCTCTGCCGCGAGCCTGTCATTTCTGGGATTGGGCGCGCAGCCGCCGACCCCGGAGTGGGGGGCAATGCTCAATGAAGCCCGCGCTGATATGGTTATCGCGCCGCACGTGGCGATTTTCCCGGCGGTGGCGATATTCCTGACGGTACTGGCGTTTAACTTACTGGGAGATGGTCTGCGCGACGCGCTGGACCCGAAAATTAAAGGATAAATCACAGGCCGGATAAGACGTAACGCTTATCCGGCCTACTGTTGGGTTGCGCTTATTTAAACGCGGGTGCCCCACAGATCGTATTCATCAGCGTTTTCGACCTTCACGCGAATGATATCGCCAGGTTTCACCTTGGTTTCGCCATTCAGGTATACCGCGCCGTCGATTTCCGGGGCGTCAGCCATGCTGCGGCCAATCGCGCCTTCTTCGTCAACTTCATCAACGATAACCAGAATTTCGCGGCCCACTTTCTCCTGCAAACGTTCAGCAGAGATTTGCTGTTGCAATTGCATAAAGCGGTTCCAGCGTTCCTCTTTCACCTCTTCCGGGATTTGGTCCGGCAGGTCATTGGCGCCAGCGCCTTCTACCGGGCTGTATTTAAAGCAGCCCACGCGGTCCAGACGCGCTTCCTTCAGGAAGTCGAGCAGCATCTGGAAGTCTTCTTCCGTTTCACCTGGGAAACCGACAATGAAGGTTGAGCGCAGCGTCAGTTCAGGGCAGATTTCACGCCACTGTTTGATGCGTGCAAGTTGTCTGTCCACGGAGCCTGGGCGTTTCATAAGCTTAAGAATACGCGGGCTGGCATGTTGTAGCGGGATGTCCAGATACGGCAGGATTTTCCCTTCCGCCATCAGTGGGATCACGTCATCAACGTGCGGATAGGGATAGACGTAATGCAGACGAGTCCAGATCCCCAGTTTTGATAACTGCTCGCACAGATCAACCATGCTGGTTTTGACCGGCTCGCCGTTATGGAAACCGGTGCGATGCTTCACATCCACGCCGTACGCGGAGGTATCCTGAGAAATGACCAGTATCTCTTTCACGCCCGCATCCACCAGACGTTTGGCTTCGCTGAGGACGTCGCCAATCGGACGGCTCACCAGATCGCCACGCATCGACGGAATAATGCAGAACGTGCAGCGGTGGTTGCAGCCTTCAGAAATTTTCAGATAGGCATAATGACGCGGAGTGAGCTTGACGCCCTGTTCAGGAACCAGACTCAGGAACGGGTTGTGCTTTGGTTTGGGCACATAGTGGTGAACGTGCTCCAGAACCTGTTCGTAGCTATGCGGCCCGGTGATTTCCAGCACCTTCGGGTGGACTTCACGGATCTGATCGACTTTCGCGCCCAGACAGCCGGTGACGATCACCTTGCCGTTTTCGTTCAGCGCTTCGCCGATTGCTTCCAGCGACTCCTGAACCGCGCTGTCGATAAAGCCACAGGTGTTAACGATAACCATATCCGCGTCGTCGTAGCTTGGCACAACATCATAGCCTTCGGTACGAAGTTCGGTCAGGATGCGTTCAGAATCGACGAGGTTTTTCGGGCAGCCGAGGGAGACAAAGCCGATTTTCGGCTGGTGGGTTACATTGCTCATAGCGTAAAAATTGTTCAGTTATTGGAATATTCAGGGCACGGATTCTACAGAGTTCTGAATAAAAATTGTATCGCAATCTCATACCATCAGTCGCCACGCCCGGCGTGGAATTAAAGATTATTTGTAAATTGTGTTAATTTTCGGTGATGGATTGATCCTGGACACGACTTTGTTCAAAAAATGACCATACTATTAAGTTGCACCATAGTTGGAAAGAGGAGGAACAAAGTATGGTTGTTGACAGACTGAGAACCGATCTTCTCAACAAATTGATAAACGCCCGTGTCGAACTTGCCGCTTATCTGCTGTTGAGAAAAGCGAAAGGCTACATGTCAGTCAGCGAGAGCGATCGTCTGCGTGATAATTTTTTTGCACTGAATCGCGAATTGCACGAGCAATCACAGCCTCACGGTATGCATCTTGATCAGGAAGAGTGGAATGCCCTTCATCGTGCTGAAGGGGCGTTAGCCGCCGCCGCTGTTTGTCTTATGAGTGGACATCACGATTGTCCAACTTTTATCGCCGTTAACGCAGAGAAACTGGAAAACTGCCTGACAACGCTGACGCTAAGTATCCAGTGTTTGCAATCTTATTCAACGCTGGAACACGTCTGAATCAGGGGGAGGGCGCTCCCCCTTTTCGTTAAGATTATGTAAATGTGGCGGGATAATTCCCCTTGCTGGCTACGCTTTATGCAGAGCCATTAAGGAGGTGTTATGCGTCGACTCTTTCTCTGTGCTGTCCCACTCGCGCTATTTTCCTCTTATGCCGTCGCGGTAGAGGTGGAAGTGCTGCAAACGAAACTCGATCATCCGTGGTCGCTGGCGTTTTTACCCGACAATCGCGGTATGCTCATTACGCTTAAAGGCGGCCAGCTTCGACTTTGGCAGTCAGGGAAGGGGCTTTCCGACCCGCTGACCGGCGTTCCCAAAGTCTGGGCGAATGGTCAGGGGGGATTGCTTGATGTGGCATTAGCACCGGATTTTAAACAATCCCGCCGGGTGTGGCTTAGCTTTGCTGAAGCTGACGGTGAAGGTAACGCCGGGACAGCGGTTGGTTACGGACGACTGAGCGACGATCTCAAACATCTGCAAGGGTTCCAGACCATTTTTCGCCAACAGCCGAAGCTCTCCAGCGGAAACCATTTTGGCGGACGTATGGTTTTTGATGGCAACGGTTATCTGTTTATTGGCCTTGGTGAAAACAATCAACGTTCTACCGCACAGGATCTGGATAAGCTGCAGGGCAAGGTCGTACGACTGACCGATGAGGGAAAAATTCCGCCGGATAATCCGTTTGTGAAGAGGGCAGGAGCGCGGGCAGAGATTTGGTCATATGGTATCCGCAACCCGCAGGGGATGGCGATGAATCCCTGGAGCGATACGCTGTGGCTCAATGAGCATGGCCCACGCGGGGGCGATGAAATCAATATCCCGGAGAAAGGGAAAAACTACGGCTGGCCGCTTGCGACCTGGGGCGTTAACTACAGTGGTCTTAAAATTCCCGAAGCAAAAGGCCCAATTGTTGCTGGTACAGAGCAACCCATCTTTTACTGGGAAAAGTCACCGGCGGTCAGCGGAATGGCTTTTTATAATAGCGATACCTTCCCACAGTGGCGGCAGAAGTTGTTCATTGGCGCGTTGAAAGATAAAGAAGTGATCGTGCTGAGCGTCAAAGGGAATGCCGTCACCGAAGAGGGGCGTCTGTTGCAGGAAAGAGGGCAACGGATCCGTGATGTGCGCGTCGGACCAGACGGGTACTTATACGTACTAACCGACGAGTCCGACGGGGAATTACTGAAAGTGAGTCCCTGATTTAGTTAGCTGACCGGGATCATCACGACTTTTTGAAACGCCGGACGTTCGGTCAGTTGCTGATACCAGTTCTCCAGATGTGGGCGCGGGGTCCAGCTCAGGCCAACGTTGAACAGGTTATAGATAAACGGCGCAACGGCGATATCGGCAGTGCCAAATTCAGCCCCGGAGAACCATGGCTGGTCCGCCAGCGCGTTATCCAGAATGGCAAACAGGTTATCGCACACCTGACTACCCGCCTCGATTGCCGCCATGTCGCGTTTCTCGGCAGGGGTTCTGACCAGGCCAAACAAGATAACCCGATGCGCAGGACTTAGCGTCTGGTTTGCCCAGTCCATCCATTTTTCACCGACGGCGCGCGCGGCCGGGGCGTCAATCCACAAACGCTTTTGTCCGTACTGAGCTGCCAGATAGCGGACAATGGTATTGGATTCCCAGAGAACAACGTCCGTTTCATCATCACGTAGTAGCGGGACCAGTCCGTTCGGGTTGAGTGCCAGATAGTCGGCATCGCGGTTACCGCCATGCTGTCCGCCCGCCAGAATTTGGTTATACGGCAGTTCCAGTTCCTCGAGCGTCCACAATACTTTTTTTACGTTGGTCGAGTTATTGCGACCCCACAGTGTAATCATAGTAACCCCGCAAATTAATTGAGCAGCTTTATGGCTGCAGATGCCATCTGACTAGCCCACATGGTGGGGTAAACCTAATATTTACGCAACAAAGTCTAAAAAAATCGTGCCAGGAGCAGCGCAGCGCGGTGTTATTGCATAAACTTTAAAAACTTTACCAACTTACGGTTTCTTTAAGCTCGTTAGTGCGTTATTACTCACCGCACTTATTTTACACGTCATCCATCAGACCTTTTCTGCATGGGTTGGCCAGGGTCGCTTGGCTGGTTTTGTGTAAACACGGTGTGGTATGACGTGGTTTTTTGGAATGGATACTCGGGTGGCATTTATGACGCAATACTTCTCTTCACTTCGCAGCTTTGCTGCAGGTTCTGCACTCTTAATCCTTTTGGCGCCGAGCGTACAGGCGGCGGAGCAACCAACGGCCCCACCGAGCGTCGACGCGCGCGCGTGGATCCTAATGGATTACGCCAGCGGTAAGGTACTGGCGGAAGGTAATGCTGATGAGAAACTGGATCCTGCCAGTCTGACCAAGATCATGACCAGCTATGTAGTCGGTCAGGCGCTGAAGGCCGGGAAAATTAACCTCAACGACATGGTCACCGTGGGCAAAGACGCCTGGGCGACCGGTAATCCGGCCCTGCGCGGTTCGTCTGTTATGTTCCTCAAGCCCGGCGATCAGGTTGCAGTGTCCGATCTGAACAAAGGCGTTATCATCCAGTCTGGTAACGATGCCTGTATCGCACTGGCTGATTACGTTGCCGGCAGCCAGGAATCCTTCATTGGTCTGATGAACGGCTACGCGAAAAAACTGGGGCTGACCAATACCACTTTCCAGACCGTGCATGGCCTGGATGCGGCAGGACAGTTCAGTACCGCACGTGATATGGCCCTGCTCGGGAAGGCGCTAATCCACGATGTACCGGAAGAGTACGCTATCCACAAAGAGAAAGAATTTACCTTTAATAAAATCCGCCAGCCGAACCGCAACCGTTTGTTGTGGAGCACCAACCTGAACGTGGACGGTATGAAAACCGGTACCACGGCCGGGGCGGGATACAACCTGGTTGCTTCCGCGACCCAAGGGGATATGCGCCTGATCTCTGTGGTGTTGGGGGCGAAAACCGACCGCATTCGTTTTAATGAGTCAGAAAAGTTGCTGACCTGGGGCTTCCGCTTCTTTGAAACCGTTACGCCGATTAAACCGGATGCCACTTTCGTGACGCAGCGCGTCTGGTTTGGCGATAAGAGTGAAGTTAATTTGGGCGCCGGAGAAGCGGGCTCGGTGACTATCCCGCGTGGTCAGCTCAAAAACCTGAAGGCCAGCTTTACCCTGACCGAACCACAGTTAACCGCGCCGCTGAAGAAAGGCCAGGTTGTGGGGACTATCGACTTCCAGTTGAACGGGAAATCCATCGAGCAGCGTCCACTGATGGTGATGGAGGCCGTGGAAGAGGGGGGATTCTTTAGTCGCATGTGGGACTTCGTGATGATGAAATTCCACCAGTGGTTTGGCGGCTGGTTCTCTTAATCTTAGCGTTTGCCGGATGACGCTATCGCCATCCGGCAGTATCGCTTAATACATCAGTTTGATACGTTGCGCTTTCGCGTATTCAACAAACGCCTCGTCAGGACGGCTATCGCTGACGATGGTATTAAAGCGTTTTACTTCACCCATCCGCGCAGGACGCACCTTACCAAATTTGCTGTGATCGACCACCAGCACGTGATGCTGCGCCATCGACATCGCCCAGTGTTTCACCGGTAGCTCTTCCAGGTTAAAACAGGTCGCGCCTTTCTCAATATGAACGCCAGCTGCGGAATAAAAAGCGATATCCGGGCACAGGTTGTTCAGCGTTTCCTGGAAATCAAGCGGTTTGAAAATTGCGTTGCTGGCATGGAATTCGCCACCACACAGAATGACGCGGCACTGCGGTTTTTCCTGTAGCACCAGAAACGTATTCAGCGAGTAGCAGATTGCGGTGAAAGGCAATTCATTTTCGATAGCCTCAATGATCCACGGCGTGGTGGTACCACAGTCGAAAAAGATAGTCTGATGTGCCTGCACGAGGCTTGCCGCCATCTGGGCGGCACGGCGCTTTTCATCAACCAGTCGGGATTTTTGATCGCTGATTAAATAGTGATTGGCGCTGCGGGGTTCCAGAACAATATAACCCCCGAGCAAGACGACGGGAGCATCGTGATTATTCAGGTCGCGACGAATGGTCATCTCAGATACGCCCAGCAGCGTCGCGGCTTCTTTGAGGTGTAATTTATCGCTGCGTTTCAGCGCCTGCAGTAATTGACCAATACGCTCGTCGCGTCGAGTTTCCATAGTTCCCCTGGAGAGTAGAATAAGTGCTCAGTATCGCGCTTAATACTACTCTTTTTACCGTGGGTTAGTCACGCACCCAGCCTTTACGGATGGGCAGAGCGAAGCAGGCGCGATAGCCATTTTGCAAGCCGAGGTACAGGGGCGCGCCAAACCGCTGCCAGATCATCTGGGCGCTCAGGCAGCCAATCAGCCCGACGAGTAATCCTCCCAGCATATCCAGCGGCCAGTGTACGCCAAGGTAGACCCGCGACCAGGCAATCGCCACAGCAACGACCATCAGCAGAGCGCCCGTCCACAGGCGATGCCAGAACAGGAAAGCCAGTGCAAAGGTAAAGATAACCGTACCGTGATCGCTCGGGAAAGAGTCATCCGCCGCATGATGCAGGAAGTTGTAACCGATGTGGTTAACAAACGGACGATCGTGAGGGAACAGATGCCCCATCAGCCATGAAATCGTCAGACCGACGATCAGCGCAATCGCCATTTTTATAACTAACTGGCGCTGGAGAGTAACCTGGGCCCGCGGCCCCCAAAGCCAAAGCACAACGGCTAACAGCGGTACGATGTTAATCAGGTCTTTGGCAATAAAAATGGCAAGCGATATCATCCATTGCGCAGAGTCCGGCGTGGCATTGATGAGATAAAAAAGTGAGTTGTTCAGATTTTCCAGCATAACGTCCAGACTCAGTGTAATCGTTAAAAAGGCCCAAGAGGGGAGAGCATAAAATTGCTTTCACGGGATAAAAAGCGGTCTTGTCTTATTTGTCTGTTAAATGACTATTTTTCAGACAATTAATGAGACTTATTGAACATGATAGCGGCCTCAACTTAAATTAACCTTAACGCAAAATGTTCCTGAGCAAATGAGTGTAAAAATGTGCGCAATTTGCTTTCAAATCACATAATTCACTATCGCCAGTACGGCGCATTTATTACACTTTGCGCGATTTTTCTATAGTTAAGAGACTGCATGCAGAACCGTTTATCTTCAGGCGCCCGTTTGGGGCGTCAGGCATTACTTTTCCCTCTCTGTCTGGTGCTTTACGAATTCTCTACTTATATCGGCAACGATATGATCCAGCCCGGAATGTTGGCGGTGGTGGAGCAATATAATGCCGGATTAGATTGGGTGCCCACATCCATGACCGCCTATCTGGCTGGCGGCATGTTTTTGCAGTGGTTATTAGGACCGCTGTCGGATCGAATTGGACGTCGCCCGGTGATGTTAACCGGCGTGCTCTGGTTCATTGTGACCTGCCTTGCAACCCTGCTTGCGCAGAATATTGAGCAATTTACCTTCCTGCGTTTTTTACAAGGGATAAGCCTGTGCTTTATTGGCGCGGTGGGTTACGCCGCAATTCAAGAATCCTTTGAAGAAGCGGTGTGCATAAAAATTACCGCGCTGATGGCAAACGTAGCGTTGATTGCGCCCCTGCTGGGGCCGTTGGTCGGTGCAGCCTGGGTACATGTTCTGCCGTGGGAAGGGATGTTTATCCTGTTTGCCGCCCTGGCCGCCATCTCTTTTTTTGGTCTGCAACGCGCGATGCCGGAGACGGCAACCCGGCTTGGTGAAAAGCTGTCGATTAAAGAGCTGGGCAAAGATTATAAGCTGGTGCTGAGGAACGTGCGCTTCGTTGCAGGCGCGCTGGCATTGGGTTTTGTCAGTCTGCCGTTACTGGCGTGGATTGCGCAGTCCCCGATTATAATCATCAGCGGTGAACTCTCAGCAGCTACGAATATGGCCTATTGCAGGTGCCGATTTTTGGCGCATTGATTGCCGGTAACCTGGTACTGGCGCGCCTGACCTCACGAAAAACCGTACGTTCGCTGATTATCATGGGCGGCTGGCCAATCGCCGTCGGGCTGGTGATTGCCGCTGCGGCCACGGTGGTGTCATCCCACGCTTATCTATGGATGACGGCGGGTTTAAGCATCTATGCGTTTGGTATTGGCGTGGCGAATGCGGGACTGGTACGTCTGACGCTGTTTGCCAGTGAAATGAGTAAGGGCACGGTTTCTGCCGCCATGGGTATGTTGCAGATGCTGATTTTTACCGTCGGTATTGAGCTGAGTAAACACGCTTATCTGCTCGGAGGAAACGGCTTGTTCAGCCTGTTCAATCTGGCAAGCGGCGTACTGTGGGTGATTCTGATGGTTATCTTCCTGAAAGATAAACGGGTAGGGGATTCACGGGAAGGTTAAAGCCCGGTTGCCCGGGCCAGGCAAAAACTTAGTGGTGATCGTCAATCTGGTGTTCGATGATCATTCCTTCACCGACGCTTGCAACATGTCGCGCATAAGGATGTGCGCGATAGACTGGGGCTGGGGCAGGCGCCGGAGCAACATACACCGTTTGTGGCGCGGTGGTGACGCTGACCGCCTGCGGAACGCTGACGGAAGAGGGCACTACCACCACCTTATAACCGCTTGGTACATCAACGGTAACGCTTTGCGCAAATGTTGTCCCCGCAAAACCCAGCAACAATGTCGCTATCAGTACACTTTTCTTCATAATCCGCTCGTCTGAATATTCACTGGAGGTAATAATCCAGCGGGTTAATTTGAGGCGGATTATGAATAGATCATGCCATCATTTTGTTGCCGTCTGTGCTGAGGCGTTATTGCGTAAACGGTGCTTCATTCCTTAACACGCGGTCGATAATATCCAGCACGCCCTCTTCGTTGTTCGACCCTGCGCGATATTTTGCCGCCTGGATCACCGGCTCATGGGCGTTCGCCATTGCAAAACTAAATCCTGCCTGACGCAGCATCTCAATATCATTTCCGCCATCGCCAAACACAACAACCTCATCGTCGGTAATATTCCAGCGTTGTTGCAGCAGACGCAGACCGTTTGCCTTATGCACACCGGGTATAATTAAATCGATGCTGCCGTAGCCGGTATGTACCGGCACCATAATGTCGCCAATCGCCTCATGGAGGTCAGCCTGCACCTGGGGGATACGATCGTCTGAAATATTTAGCCCGAACTTGAAGAAAATGTCGTTGAGGTTGTCAAAATTATCCACAAATTCAAGACGATGATAATACATGGCGGAGACCGTCTTATGCTCATCGCTGTACCGCTTCAGGGTATAGGCGCTATTTTTACCGCAGGCGATAATGTCGATGTCCGTACGGGTCAGCAGATGTTCCACGATGGCCTGGAAATCGTCTTTTGCCAGCTCGCCGTTAAAGACATCTTCCCCTTCACTGACCACCCATCCGCCGTTTTCGGCAACAAATGAGATTTCACTGGCCAGTTCAGGGAAAAAGGAGATGAGCTGGTAATACTGGTTGCCGCTGGCGACCACAAAGCGGATCCCTTGTTCTTTCATCTGGCGGTATTGCGCCATAAAGCGCTCACGATTATAGGTTTTTTGGTCGCTTAAAAATGTGCCGTCCATGTCGACTGCAATCAGTTTGATACGCATTAGCTGTTCTCCATCACAGTGGTGTTTTTGAGATCCGGTTTTGCCACCGCTTTCGCGACGATGGCGGCGACAAGCACCAGCGCCAGCACCACCAGCATAGCGCTACGCAGGCCGTAGTGTTCACCCAGGTAGCCCAGCAGCGGTGGTCCAACCAGGAATGCCAGATAGCCGGTAGTGGCGACAACGCTGACGCGGGTTGGCGCATCGGGGCCGGTGTCGCTGGCAGCCGAAATGGTCAGTGGGAAGCCCAGTGATGCGCCGAGTCCCCACAGAATAACGGAAACACCCGCCACCCAAGTGCTGTCGACAAAAATAATCAGGCTAATCCCAAGAGCCCCCATAAGCGCACTGGCGCGTACTACCGCGACGCGGCTGTAGCGGTCGATGAACCAGCCGCCAGTAAATCGTCCAACGGTCATACCCAGCGTAAATCCGGCATAAATCAGCGAGCCTGATGTCGGGCTAAATCCATGTCCGTCCACCATCAGCAGCGGAAGCCAGTCGTTGGCGGAACCTTCAGCAAATGCCATTGCAAGCACCACGACGCCAATCAGCAATAGCTGAATATCGCGATAAAAAGGCAGTCCTTTTTCGCCGGAGTGAGACCCGTCAGCGGCATTTTTACCCGTGCCGTCAGGAATGGCTTTGATGGCGATGAAGATAGGGGTGATTGCCACCATCGCCGCCAGCAAGATATGCGCGGTCGCCGGTACGCTGAAGGCGGTAAGCATCATCCCGACTCCGGCACCCGCTAGCGTTCCCAGGCTGTAAAAACCGTGCATCATCGGCAGTACGGTTTTATTCATTTCGCGCTCAACAGCCGCACCTTCGACGTTGATGGCAACTTCTGCTGCGCCAAAGCTGGCGCCGAACACGCCCAGACCAAATGCGAAAAGCCATGCGGAATGCAGCCAGAGCGCCACGCTGAGGATTGCCATTCCGAGGACTGCGCAAGACATGGTGGTGCGGATCACTTTACGCGTGCCAAATCGTTTCACCAGCCAGGCCGAACAAAGAATGCCACTCATCGAACCAATTGAAAGTCCAAACAGCACCGCGCCCATTTCGGCGGTTGAGATGGAGAGGATATCTCTGATGGCAGGGGTACGCGTTGCCCAGGAAGCCATTAATAATCCTGGTAAAAAGAAGAACGTGAACAGTGCCCAGGTGCGACGTCTTAAGGCTTTGCGTGATGAGATGCCAGTCATGAATTCGAGCCGAAGAAAAGAGGAAAGAAGACAACCTTAGCAAGGTTGTGTACATTTGTACACAAATGCAAGAAGAGGTAATGCAGTGCGACGTGCGAACGATCCGCAACGGCGGGAAAAAATAGTTCAGGCGACTCTGGATGCGGTAATAGCCCATGGTATTCATGCGGTTACACATCGGAAGATTGCGACAATTGCTCAGGTGCCCTTGGGTTCTATGACCTATTACTTTTCGGGAATTGATGAGCTTTTAATGGAGGCGTTTGACCGTTTTACTGACAGGATGATGCTGCAGTATCAGGCTTTTTTTGCCGACGTTGCGGATGCGTCGCAGGCTTGCCATGCGATTACCGATATGATTTACAGCTCCCAGGTCACGACACCCGATAACATGGAACTCATGTATCAGCTGTATGCCTTCGCCAGCCGTAAACCGGCACTAAAAACGGTGATGCAAAACTGGATGTTACGCAGCCAACAAACGCTGGAGCAGTGGTTTGCTCCGGTTACGGCGCGGGCGCTGGATGCGTTTATTGAAGGGATGACGCTGCATTTTGTCACGGACAAAAAACCACTGCGGCGAGAAGATATCTTGCTGATGGTGGAGCGTATTGCGGGGTTGCCCGCAACGGTCAGTTGTGCGTAGCGCCGCCGGTAATATTCACCACCGTTGCGGTGATTGCTCCGGCATGGTCTGAAGCCAGAAAGGTCATTACCTCAGCGATTTGTGCAAGCGTAGGCAGACGCCCAAGCATGGTACTTTGCGCCGCACCAGCTAACCATTGTGCGACGGTAATACCCATTGACTGCGCTTTAGCGGTAAAAATTTCCCCGGTATAGGAACCGGCCTGAACGGCATCCACAATCGCATGCGAGCGCACGCCGACGACCCGAATATTCGCCGGCCCCAGTTCGCTGGCAAGCGCTTTAATAAAGGCCTCTGTTCCCGCACAGCCAACGATGTGTCCCAGATGTCCAGGGATCGCCATCGGGGCCGCTGGCGCAACAACGGTGAGAATGACGCCCGCACGATTGCCGCCCATGTGTGGTGTTACGGCTTTTGTGATATTGAACTGCGCCGAGAGGAAAGGGGTGATACCGCTCATAAACTCAGAAAGGGATAACGCCTCGATGCGTTTGCCCTGTTCATGCATAAAGCCGGTTGCGTTAACCACCACATCTATTCCACCGGTTTGCTGCGCAAGGTGAGTAACTTGTTTTGAGGTACCGTATTCGTCGAGGACATCGGTGACAAAGGTTTCGACGGCACCGCCCGCGGTTCGAATGCTACTGGCCGCCCAATCCAGCTTTTCCTGACTGCGCGCGCCCAGATACACATGAGCGCCTTCACGCGCCATAGCATGCGCAACTGCACTGCCTATAGCGCCGCTGCCACCGAAAATTACCGCGACTTTGCCTGCGAGTAACATAGCAACCACCTATTACCATTTAGCTCTGACTAAAAGTATGTGTCATAACCAGCATGCTGCAAATGTGACAGAGAGTTTCGGGGGAGGGAGTCAGCGATCGCAAAATTCAGGCAACAAAAAACCCATCAACCTTGAACCAAAACGGCGGGGTTGATGGGCTCCACAAATTGGGGACATCAAAGAAAAGCAGTGGCAATAGTTATGACTGACGTCTTGAAGAAAAGTTCTGCTTACCTGCAAAAAATTTTCGTTTAAGAGTAAATTTCAGCGCTAACCAAGCCCAGGCCAGACAATGACGATGAGTGTCCCCGCTAATGTCAGCAGTACGTTGGCAATTGCGTAGGTCCCGGCATAGCCTAATGCGGGGATGTTGCTGCGTGCCGTATCGCTGATGATTTCCATTGCCGGAGCGCAGGTACGCGCGCCCATCATGGCGCCAAAAAGCAGGGCGCGGTTCATGCGCAATACGTAAGCACCGAATAAGAAACAGATGACAACCGGCACCAGGCTGACAACCAGGCCGGCAATCAGCATTTGCCCACCCACGGCGCCAAGGCCATTGCCAATGCCGCTGCCCGCGCTTAAACCGACGCCTGCCATAAATACCATCAGGCCAAACTCTTTGACCATGTTCAGCGCCCCCTGTGGGATATAGCCAAACGTTGGATGGTTGGCACGCAGGAAGCCCAGCATGATCCCAGCGAACAGCAGTCCAGCCGCATTCCCGATGCCGAAGCTGAAATTACTGAACTGGAAGGTGATCATCCCGATCATCAGACCGATGATAAAGAAGGCGCAGAAGGCCAGCAGATCGGTCACCTGACTGTGAATGGAAATGAAGCCGATACGATCGGCAATGGTTTTGACGCGGCGAGCATCCCCACTGACCTGCAGCACGTCGCCTTTATTAAGCACGACGTTGTCATCGATAGGCATTTCAATCTGGCTACGGATCACGCGGTTGAGAAAACAGCCGTGATCGGTCAGCTTCAACTGGGCCAGGCGGCGGCCAACGGCATTGTGATTTTTCACCACAATCTCTTCAGTGACGATGCGCATATCGAGCAGATCGCGATCGAACACCTCTTTACCATTACGGAAGCTTGGATCGAGGCGGGCATGCGCATCAGGATAACCCACCAGGGCTATCTCATCGCCCATTTGCAGTACCGCGTCGCCATCCGGATTGGCCAGAATGCCGTTGCGACGGATGCGTTCAATGTAACAACCGGTCTGGCGATAGATACCCAGCTCGCGCAGATTTTTGCCATCGGCCCATGCCACCAGTTCCGGGCCAACGCGATAGGCACGAATTACCGGCAGATAAACCTTACGGTTGGCATCAGTATCCAGACCCCGTTCACGTGCGATTTGTTGGGCGCTGGTTTGCAGATCCTGATGCTGAAGTTTCGGCAGGTAGCGCGCGCCAACAATCAGACTGACCAAACCAATCAAATAGGTGAGCGCATAACCGAGGCTCAGGTTATCGAGGGCGGTTGAAAGCGATGTCCCCGACATTCCGGAATGGCGCAAGGTGTCACCCGCGCCGACCAGCACCGGCGTTGAGGTCATCGAACCGGCCAGCATACCTGCCGTCAGGCCGATGTCCCAGCCAAATAGCTTACCCAGCCCCAGGGCGATCAGCATGGCGCTGCCGACCATCACCAGAGCAAGCATTAGATAATTTTTCCCATCGCGAAAAAAAATCGAAAAAAAGTTGGGACCGGCTTCGACGCCGACACAAAAAATAAACAGCATAAAGCCGAGATTTAATGCATCGGTGTTAATACTAAAGTGCTGTTGACCTAATAATAGGGACACCACTAAAACGCCAATGGAATTACCGAGTTGGACTGAACCCAGACGTAATTTACCCAGACACAGGCCCAGTGCCAGGACCACAAATAATAACAGGATGTAATTCCCATTTAACAAATCTGCGACGTTTATATTCACGGAGACTAACTTCTTGTTTACTAGTAAGCTATTGAAAGAAATGGCAATTTACGCTAATGTTTTTGCCAGAAATTAAGGGGCGACAGCTTCGTACACAGCCCCGAATAATGCAGCATAACAATATATGCGGTTAGTTTAATCTCATTACGTATCAACGGCTATAAGAATCGTGTGAGTGTGTTTTTGGCATGGAATGCCTGGTTACTTTATCTGACTGGACGCCTGCGGGCGAAAAGAGTGTTCGATAGAGAATGTGTCAGGAGGAACAATTGAAACATAAGCAAAGTTGGGCGGGTGCGGTCTGCTGCTTTGTGCTCTTTATTGTGGTGTGTCTTTCATTAACGCTGAACGTGAAAGGGGCATTCAGAGCGGCAGGGCATCCTGAGGTCGGATTGTTGTTTTTTATCCTGCCTGGTGCTGCAGCAAGCTTTTTCTCCCATCGTCGGGAGGTGCTCAAACCCCTTCTTGGTGCCATGTTGGCGGCGCCGTGCTGTCTGTTACTGATGCGGTTCGTTTTTATGCCGACGCGTTCATTGTGGCAAGAGCTGGCGTGGTTGTTTAGTGCGGTGTTTTGGTGCGCGCTTGGCGCATTGTGTTTTTTGTTTATCAGCAACTTGTTCAATCAGCATCATCGACGGAAAAAGAACTGAAGACGCCCTCCAGCGGAGGGCGTAGAAACGGCGATCAGGCGAACAGATTCATGTTCTCTTTTGCCCACGCTTCAAAATCCGTGCAGCCGCCGATGTGTTTTTGATCAACAAAAATCTGCGGAACGGTTTCAACTGGCTTACCTACCGTCTTTTCCAGATCGGCTTTCGTAATACCTTCGGCATGGATATCAATGTAGCGGAAGTTAAAATCGTCATGCTCATTGCTTAATTTTTCTGCTAATTCTTTTGCGCGCACGCAATACGGGCACCCTGGACGACCAAAAATAACGGCAAACATCTCTCTCTCCTCGAACTTATCAGGCCGGATGGCAATACTTGTTATGATGCCGCGATTTGTGACGGATGAAAAGCAGGTTCAGCCTGTTGCTTTGATATCCTCAAGCTATAACTGTTAAACACGACAAGCCGGAACGTTTTATAATGAAAGCCATTTCGCCGGGAGGCCGCTTATGCGCACAATTGGTGCATTACCCAAAAGCGTATTGATGCTGGAAATAATCGGGATGGTTTTGTTATCGCTGGCGCTGCTATCGCTTAACGATTACCTCACTTTACCCGCACCGCTTGGCAGTCCGTTAGCCTGCGTGGTGATGATATTTCTGGGTGTGCTGCTGATGCTTCCCGCCGCGGTGGTATTAACGTGGCGTATTGCTCAACTGGTTGCGCCGCAGCTGATGTCACGAACCCCCGGTGATTCTTCACGTTCAGACAGAGAAAAAAGAGATGACGCCAACCATTGATTTACTTCGTAGCCACCGTTCCATTCGCCATTTCACCGATGATGCCATTTCAGATGCGCAGCGGGAGGCGATTATTGCCGCCGCTCAGGGGACCTCAAGCTCCAGTTTTTTACAATGCACAACCATCGTTCGCATAACGGATAACGCCTTGCGTGAATCACTGGCTACTTTATCCGGCGGACAAAAACATGTAGCGCAGGCTGCCGAGTTCTGGGTGTTTTGCGCTGACTTTAATCGCCATTTGCAGATTTGCCCTGACGCGCAACTCGGGCTGGCGGAACAGCTGCTACTGGGCGTTGTTGATACCGCGATGATGGCGCAAAATGCGCTGACGGCGGCAGAGTCTTTGGGACTTGGCGGCGTGTTTATTGGCGGTCTGCGAAATAATATTGAGCCGGTCACTGAACTTCTGAAGCTTCCGCAACATGTTCTGCCGTTGTTTGGGCTATGCATCGGCTGGCCTGCTGATAACCCGGATATCAAGCCGCGACTGCCAGCGTCGCTTGTGGTGCACGAAAATCAGTATCAGCCACTCAACAAAGACGTTTTGTCGCAATATGATGAGCAGCTCGCGCAGTACTATCTGACCCGCGGGAGCAATACGCGCCGTGACACCTGGAGCGACCATATTCGCCGCACCATCATTAAAGAAAGTCGTCCCTTTATCCTGGAATATTTGCATAAACTGGGATGGGCTACGCGCTAAAGATTTTAACGCAGTGTATGATACGCCAGCTTTTACCAGGTCATTCAGAGAGGTGCAGGGTGAAAATTGCCATTTTGTCCCGGGACGGAACGCTCTATTCTTGTAAGCGCCTGCGTGAAGCGGCGATGCAGCGTGGTCACCTGGTTGAAATTATCGATCCCCTTTCTTGCTATATGAACATCAGCCCGGCGGCGTCCTCTATTCATTACAAGGGCCGCCAGCTTCCTCATTTCGATGCAGTGATCCCAAGGATTGGTTCAGCGATTACCTTTTACGGTACCGCGGCGTTGCGCCAGTTTGAGATGCTGGGTAGCTATCCGCTGAATGAGTCGGTAGCGATTACGCGTGCGCGCGATAAGCTGCGTTCGCTGCAGCTGCTGGCGCGTCAGGGAATCGATTTACCCATCACCGGGATTGCTCACTCTCCGGACGATACCAGCGACATGATTGACATGGTTGGCGGCGCGCCGCTGGTGGTGAAACTGGTTGAAGGTACGCAGGGGATCGGCGTGGTACTGGCGGAAACGCGCCAGGCCGCAGAAAGCGTGGTGGATGCCTTTCGTGGGTTGAATGCCCATATTCTGGTTCAGGAATATATCAAAGAAGCGAAAGGGCGAGATATTCGCTGTTTCGTGGTGGGTGACGAGGTGGTGGCCGCCATTGAGCGCCGGGCCAAAGAAGGTGATTTTCGTTCTAACCTCCATCGCGGTGGGGTTGCCACTATTGCGAATATCACGCCGCGCGAAAGGGAAATTGCGCTCAAAGCCGCTCAGACAATGGGTCTGGACGTTGCTGGCGTTGATATTCTGCGTGCTGAACGTGGGCCGCTGGTCATGGAGGTCAACGCTTCTCCTGGCCTGGAGGGGGTGGAGAAAACCACCGGAATAGACATTGCCGGCAAGATGATCCAGTGGATTGAGCGTCACGCTACGCCTGAATTTTGCCTTAAAATCGGCGGCTAAGCACAATATCGATTGCGATCGTAGTATGACACGCTCTTTTTGCGTAAGCTGTGCCGGTATTTTTTTCATCAATAGAGGTCGCACATTATTATGACATCACTGGTCGTTCCCACTCTGGATACGTTGCGTCAATGGCTCGACGACCTGGGCATGAGTTTTTTTGAATGCGATACCTGTCAGGCGCTGCATTTGCCGCACATGCAGAATTTTGACGGCATCTTTGATGCAAAAGTTGATTTGGTCGATAACGTCATTCTGTTTTCTGCGATGGCAGAAGTCAGACCTTCTGCACTACTGCCGCTGGCCGCCGATCTGTCTGCGATTAACGCCAGTTCACTGACGGTGAAAGCCTTTCTGGATATGCAGGATGATAATCTGCCAAAGCTGGTGGTCTGCCAGTCTTTATCCGTTATCCCGGGCGTGACGTTTGAGCAGTTCGAATATTTTGTTCGCCAGAGTGAAGAGCAAATATCGATGGTGATCCTCGAGGCCGGTGCGCATCAGCTGTTATTTAACGCTGAAGAAGATGCGCAAAACAGCAACGCCGAAGTTCATTTCCTCCATTAATTCTTCCTGAATCTGGACATATATTGCGCAGCCGCTGCCAAAGCGGTTGCGTATTGCCTGTTTTTATTCTGCATTTAACCGTTCATTAAAGAATTATTCACCTCCATTCAGCGCCTTCCGCTGTATGTCATAGACAATTCATGCATAAAAAATTGATAAAAGACGTTTTTTAATCTGGGCTATATCCACAAATCCTGGCTAAAGTTATTCTTGCGAAGCTTATCAACGTCATCATTCAAACAGCCCCTTGTGGCCTGACCTGTGGCCACAATGCATATTGAATGCATGGGCGGATAACAGCGCGCAATAGCGGCGTGAGGAGAGGCCTCTCTTTTCATGGGTGCCGCTTGAAAGAATATGCACGTTTCTTGCATATCATTAGAGTGTGACATTTTTGTTCGTTTGTTAACGAACTTTCAGAAGGAAAGAGATTATGACCGCCTTAAATAAACGATGGTTACCAGGCCTGGTTGCGGGTGTTCTGATGGCCATCTCTGCTGGCACGCTCGCTGCTGAACAAAAAACGCTGCATATTTATAACTGGTCTGATTATATTGCCCCAGATACGGTGGCTAATTTTGAAAAAGAGACCGGAATTAAAGTTATCTATGACGTATTTGATTCCAATGAAGTGCTGGAAGGTAAGCTCATGGCTGGCAGTACCGGCTTTGACCTTGTCGTTCCATCCGCCAGTTTCCTTGAGCGTCAACTGACCGCGGGCGTCTTCCAGCCGCTGGATAAGAGCAAATTGCCTGGCTGGAAAAACCTCGATCCTGAATTGCTGAAGCTGGTGGGTAAACACGATCCGGACAACAAGTTTGCGATGCCGTATATGTGGGCAACAACCGGTATTGGCTATAACGTGGATAAAGTGAAAGCGGTACTGGGGCCGGATGCGCCGGTTAATAGCTGGGATTTGATCCTCAAGCCAGAAAATCTGGAAAAACTCAAAAGCTGCGGCGTCTCTTTCCTCGACGCGCCCGAAGAAGTGTTTGCCACCGTGCTGAATTATTTGGGTAAAGATCCAAACAGTACCAAAGCGGATGATTACACCGGACCGGCAACCGATCTGCTGTTGAAACTGCGCCCGAACATTCGCTACTTCCACTCCTCGCAGTACATTAACGACCTGGCAAACGGTGATACCTGCGTGGCGATTGGCTGGGCCGGGGATGTATGGCAGGCGGCAAACCGGGCGAAAGAAGCGAAAAATGGCGTCAATATTTCCTTCTCAATTCCTAAGGAAGGTGCGATGGCCTTCTTTGATGTGTTCGCGATGCCTGCCGATGCGAAAAACAAAGACGAAGCCTATCAGTTCCTCAACTACCTGCTGCGCCCTGATGTAATTGCGCATATTTCTGACCACGTGTTCTATGCCAATGCCAACAAAGAAGCGACAGCACTGGTCAGCCAGGACGTGCGCGACAACCCGGGCATTTACCCGCCTGCGGATGTTCGCGCCAAGCTGTTCACGCTGAAAGTACAGGATCCGAAGATCGACCGTGTACGTACTCGCGCCTGGACGAAGGTAAAAAGCGGGAAATAACCCGATGTACGGGACGTGACCCGGCAGGATTTACACCTGCCGGGCAGTGTTGATCCCGGACACATATAACCCGGCAATACGCACCACCGTGGTGCGTTATTTGCACCGTTTCTTTGTTTTATGCCGGAGAGCGCCTAATTGAATGATGCAACCCCACGCCCACAAGCGAAAATCCGCAAGGCGCTGACCCCGCTGCTTGAAATTCGCAACCTGACCAAGTCCTTTGACGGTCAGCACGCCGTTGATGACGTCAATCTTACTATCTACAAAGGTGAAATATTTGCTCTGCTCGGGGCGTCCGGCTGCGGTAAATCGACCCTGTTGCGGATGCTGGCGGGATTTGAACAGCCAACAACTGGGCAAATTATGCTTGATGGCGTCGATTTAGCGCATGTCCCGCCTTATCTGCGTCCGATTAATATGATGTTTCAGTCCTATGCCTTGTTTCCGCACATGACGGTAGAGCAGAACATTGCCTTTGGCCTCAAGCAGGACAAGCTGCCAAAGGCTGAAATCGCCAGCCGGGTGAGTGAGATGCTGGGCCTCGTGCATATGCAGGAGTTCGCCAAACGTAAGCCGCATCAGCTTTCTGGCGGTCAGCGTCAGCGCGTGGCGTTGGCGCGTAGCCTGGCGAAACGCCCGAAGCTGCTGCTGCTGGATGAACCAATGGGGGCGCTGGATAAAAAGCTCCGTGACCGCATGCAACTGGAAGTGGTGGATATCCTTGAACGTGTCGGCGTGACCTGCGTGATGGTGACGCACGATCAGGAAGAAGCCATGACGATGGCGGGCCGCATTGCGATCATGAACCGTGGAAAATTTGTCCAGATCGGCGAGCCTGAAGAGATCTACGAGCATCCGACTACGCGTTACAGTGCAGAATTTATCGGTTCGGTTAACGTCTTTGAGGGGCTGCTGAAAGAACGTCAGGAAGATGGTCTGGTTATTGAGTCTCCAGGACTGGTACATCCGCTGAAAGTGGACGCAGACGCTTCCGTTGTCGATAACGTCCCGGTGTATGTTGCGCTGCGCCCGGAAAAAATCATGCTCTGCGAAGCCCCTCCGCCAGAGGGATATAACTTCGCGGTAGGCGAAGTGGTGCACATTGCCTATCTGGGTGATTTGTCGGTGTACCACGTACGTTTGAAAAGCGGCCAGATGTTGAGCGCTCAGCTACAAAATGAACATCGTTATCGCAAGGGATTACCAACCTGGGGTGACGAAGTCCGTTTATGTTGGGATGCGGACAGCTGTGTGGTGTTGACGGTTTAAGGAGCGAAGATGAGTACACTTGAACCTCCGGCGCGCGTGGATAACGTGGGGCGTTTCACGCTGTTTATGTCGCGTCTGCAAATGAAGCACGGGCGCAAGCTGGTCATCGCGCTGCCGTATGTGTGGCTGATGCTCCTGTTTCTGCTGCCATTTCTGATCGTCTTCAAAATCAGTTTGGCTGAAATGGCGCGGGCTATTCCGCCGTATACCGACCTCATTTCATGGGCTGACGATCAGTTATCCATCACCCTCAATTTAGGCAATTTCCTGCAACTGACGGACGATCCGCTCTATTTTGATGCGTACCTGCAATCTTTGCAGGTAGCAGGGATTTCGACTGTCTGTTGCCTGCTGTTGGGATATCCGCTGGCATGGGCGGTCGCGCACAGCAAACCCTCGACACGCAATATTCTGTTGCTGCTGGTGATCCTGCCGTCCTGGACGTCATTTTTGATTCGCGTATACGCCTGGATGGGGATCCTGAAAAATAACGGTGTCCTGAACAACGTTCTGATGTGGCTGGGCGTTATCGACCAACCGTTGACGATTCTGCACACCAATCTGGCGGTCTATATCGGTATTGTTTACGCCTATTTGCCCTTTATGGTGCTGCCGATTTATACCGCGCTGACGCGTATTGATTACTCGCTGGTGGAAGCGGCACTGGATTTAGGCGCCCGACCATTGAAAACCTTCTTTAGCGTGATCGTGCCGTTGACCAAGGGCGGGATTATTGCCGGGTCAATGCTGGTGTTTATCCCGGCGGTTGGGGAGTTTGTGATCCCGGAACTGCTGGGCGGCCCGGACAGCATCATGATTGGGCGTGTGCTTTGGCAGGAGTTTTTCAATAACCGTGACTGGCCGGTGGCTTCTGCCGTCGCCATTATTATGCTGCTGTTACTGATTGTGCCGATCATGTGGTTTCATAAATATCAGCAAAAAAGCGTGGGGGAACACGGATGAATAACTTACCGGTCGTTCGCTCGCCGTGGCGTATTTTTATCCTGGTACTGGGTTTTACCTTCCTGTACGCGCCGATGCTGATGTTGGTTATCTATTCGTTTAACAGCTCCAAGCTGGTGACGGTCTGGGCGGGGTGGTCAACGCGTTGGTATGGTGAGCTTTTCCACGATAGCGCGATGATAAGCGCCGTCGGCATGAGCTTAACGATTGCCGCCTGTGCTGCGACGATGGCGGCAATTCTCGGTACCATCGCCGCCGTGGTGATGGTGCGCTTTGGTCGTTTTCGTGGATCAAATGGTTTCGCCTTTATGATCACCGCACCGCTGGTGATGCCGGATGTCATTACCGGTTTGTCGCTGCTGCTGCTGTTTGTGGCTTTGGCGCACGCCATCGGCTGGCCAGCGGATCGCGGTATGTTGACCATCTGGCTGGCGCACGTCACATTCTGTACAGCGTACGTGGCGGTAGTGATTTCCTCGCGTTTACGCGAACTGGATCACTCCATTGAGGAAGCGGCGATGGATCTTGGTGCCACGCCGCTGAAGGTTTTTTTCGTCATCACGCTGCCGATGATTATGCCGGCGGTGATCTCAGGGTGGTTACTGGCCTTTACGCTGTCGCTCGATGACCTGGTCATTGCCAGTTTTGTCTCTGGTCCTGGCGCCACAACGTTACCCATGCTGGTGTTCTCCAGCGTACGTATGGGGGTCAATCCGGAGATCAACGCGCTGGCGACGTTGATACTTGGTGTAGTAGGAATTATCGGATTTATCGCGTGGTATCTGATGGCGCGAACAGAAAAACAACGGATTCGCGATATCCAACGTGCAAGACGCGGCTGAAAAAACTAAAATCTGCCAACCTGTCTATACGGCGCAGCTGCGGTGGCTGCGCCGTTTTCATGGAAGACGACGCGTTGGGATTTTTTAAGAAATCATCCACATCACATGCCCGTTTAAACGTCCCTACTTTAGTGCAGGTGGCGGCGCTGGCTATTATCATGATCCGCTGTCTCGATCTGTTGATGATTTTTAATACGCTCGGGTTTCGCGGAACCAGCGAGTTTATTCATCGCAGCGTCCAGACCTGGAATTTGACGCTGGTGTTTCTGGGTAGCCTGGTGCTGCTGTTTATCGAAATTTACTGCGCATTTTCGCTGGTTAAAGGTCGGAACTGGGCACGCTGGGTCTATCTACTGACCCAGATTATCGCCAGCGTCTATCTGTGGGCGGCCTCATTGGGCTATGGATATCCGGAACTGTTCAGTATTGCGGGAGAGTCCAGACGTGAAATCCTGCATACGCTGGTGATGCAAAAATTACCGGATATGCTGGTGTTGCTACTGCTGTTTGTTCCTGCGTCCAGCAGGCGGTTCTTCCGCTTGCAATAACGTGTATAATCTTCGCCCCCTGTTAATTTGTAGGTTTTTGTATGCAGTGCGCACTTTATGACGCCGAACGCTGCCGCTCTTGTCAGTGGATAACGCAGCCTGTCGCCGATCAACTCTTCGCCAAAACAGCCGATCTGCAGAATCTGCTGGCCGATTATCCGGTCGGAGAATGGTGCGCGCCGGTCAGCGGCCCGGAGAGCGCTTTTCGTAATAAAGCCAAAATGGTGGTCAGCGGCAGCGTGGAAAAACCGCTGCTGGGGATGCTGCATCGTGACGGTACGCCGGAGGATTTGTGCGAGTGTCCGCTCTATCCTGAGTCTTTTGCGCCGGTGTTTGCCGCACTTAAACCGTTTATCGCCCGTGCGGGGTTGACGCCCTATAACGTGGCGCGCAAACGCGGGGAGCTGAAATATCTGCTGTTAACGGAAAGCCGGTTTGATGGCGGTATGATGCTGCGTTTTGTTCTGCGCTCCGATGCGAAACTGGCACAACTGCGTACGGCGCTGCCATGGTTACAGGCGCAGCTTCCGCAGTTAAAAGTGATCACCGCCAATATTCAACCTGTGCATATGGCGATTATGGAAGGGGAGAGCGAAATCTTCCTGACGGAACAACAGGCGCTGGCTGAACGCTTTAACGATGTGCCATTGTGGATACGCCCACAGAGCTTCTTCCAGACCAACCCCGTGGTGGCTGGGTATTTATATGCCACGGCGCGCGACTGGGTGCGACAGCTTCCGGTTAATCACATGTGGGATCTGTTTTGCGGCGTCGGGGGTTTTGGTTTGCACTGCGCCACGCCGCAGATGAAACTGACGGGTATTGAAATTGCGCCAGAGGCCATTACCTGTGCGAAACAGTCGGCGCAGGAGCTTGGGTTGCAGAATCTGCATTTTCAGGCGCTGGATTCAACCCAGTTTGCTACCGCGCAGGGAGAAGTGCCGGACCTGGTGCTGGTGAATCCGCCTCGTCGGGGGATTGGGAAGCCGCTGTGCGATTTTCTCTCCCGCATGGCACCGCGTTTTATCGTTTACTCCAGCTGTAATGCACAAACCATGGCAAAGGATATCCGCGAGTTGCCTGGATATCGCATTGAACGCGTCCAACTTTTTGATATGTTCCCACATACCGCGCATTACGAAGTGTTAACTCTGCTCAGCCGACAATAACCGACATGCCTGATAGCGCTACGCTTATCAGGCTACGCAGAGATGTTGAAATGTAGGCCCGATAAGGCGCATGCGCTGCATCCGGCAAATGCAACATGCGAAAAAAAAGCCCGTACTTACGTACGAGCTCTTTCTCGAATATGGCGGTGAGGGGGGGATTGACTCGCTTCGCTCGCCCTTCGGGCAGCCTGTTCGCTGCGCTCTCAGTCTGTCCAACTGGCTGCGCCAGTGGTCGAACCCCGGTCGGGGCTTCTCATCCCCCCGCAGGCGTGCAACATGCGAAAAAAAAGCCCGTACTTACGTACGAGCTCTTTCTCGAATATGGCGGTGAGGGGGGGATTCGAACCCCCGATACGTTGCCGTATACACACTTTCCAGGCGTGCTCCTTCAGCCACTCGGACACCTCACCATATTGTATTGCTGCCTGACCGCTTGGGGGGCAACGGGGCGCTACTATAGGGAGTTGCGCTAAAACGGTCAAGCAGAATTTACGTGTTAACTCTCGTTTGGTTACGCAATGTACATATTCCTCCGCCCGGACAGGCGCGGAGAATATGATTAGCGCTGCGAGTCCAGTTTTTCGCCGTTGGTCACGACTTCCTGGGCCTTGCTATAGCTCTCAATCAGCAACTGATAAGCCGGGAAGATTTTGGTATACACTTCCGCCCATTCAGCGGCGTCTTCACGGTTCCATGTCCCCTGAATTTCAGAAGCGACGGCGGCGGTATCCATCGGTATCACACCAGCCTGAACAACACGTGCCAGGGTGATTTCCTGTGCCATTTTGCTGTAAGTACCGGAAGCGTCGATCACTGCGAAGACCTTGTAGCCCTCCGCAACCGCGCTGATGGCCGGGAAAGCCATGCACACGCTGGTGATCGTACCGGCGATAATCAGCGTCTTACGACCCGTAGCTTTGACCGCTTTCACGAAGTCTTCGTTATCCCAGGCGTTGATTTCGCCTTTACGTGCTACGTATTGGGCATGTGGCGCATTGGCATGGATCTCTGGGATCAACGGGCCGTTAGGCCCCTGCGGTACCGATGCCGTGGTAATTACCGGCATCTTCGCCAGGGTTGCGATTTTAGCCAGCGCGGCGGCACGCGCACGCAGTTCCGGCATGGGCATATCGCCGACGGTCTGGAACAGCCCACTCTGATGATCGATAAGCAGCATGACGGAATCATTCACATCGATGACCGGACGTGAACCATTAAAGTTTGCAGGACTGGACATATTCTTCTCCTTCGATTCAGATTTGGCCAAAGCGGCCGGAGTTAAAATCGCGGACGGCTTCAGCGATTTCTTGTTTCGTATTCATCACAAACGGACCGTAACCTACAATCGGCTCGTTCAACGGTTCGCCAGACAGCAGCAGCACGCTGGCGTCGCTGGTGGCTTCAATGTGTAGCGTTTTCCCCTGCTGGCTTAGCACTACCAGTTGTGCTTCGCCGGCAGGCGTGGTGCCGTTTACGGTGATATTCCCTTTTAATACCACCAGAGCGGTGCTCCACCCTTCAGACTGGGACAACGTCAGCGGATGATTACGTTGCAGGCGCATATCCCAGACGTTCAGCGGTGAAAAGGTGTGTGCCGGGCCTTTCGTATCCTGATAGCTGCCCGCGATCACGCGAATGCTGCCTGCATCATCGGGCAAGGCGACGGTGGGAATAACATCGCTGCTGATGCCCTGATAACCCGGTACGGCCATTTTGTCTTTTGCCGGCAGATTGACCCACAGTTGCACCATTTCCAGTTCACCGCCCTGACGGGTAAATTCCGGGGAGTGGAACTCTTCGTGTAATATTCCTGCACCGGCGGTCATCCACTGCACATCGCCAGGGCCGATAATGCCGCCGCGACCGGTTGAATCACGGTGTTCAACTTCGCCGCTGTAAACGATAGTCACCGTCTCAAAACCGCGGTGAGGGTGTTCACCTACGCCGCGTTTTTCGTTACCCGGCGTGAACGTATGCGGACCCGCGTAATCAAGCAGCAGGAACGGGCTTAATTGCTCAGCATGAGACTGGTAAGAGAACATCGAGCGAACCGGAAATCCATCGCCAACCCAGTGTGGGCGAGGTGCGGTGTAGACGCCTGTTACTTGTTTCATATGTGTCTCCTCAGTGGCGTTGTTTTGATGTGAATAAGCTTATATTCATGACAGCGAGCTGGGTAGTAGCTAAAATAGCTCTCACTGTCTCAAAAATAGGACAATGAAATGACAAGGCCGGATCTCAATGATTTTGCATGGTTTGTGCATGTTGTAGAGGAAGGGGGATTCGCGGCGGCGGGTCGGGCGCTTGATGAACCTAAATCAAAACTGAGCCGACGAATAGCGCAACTCGAAGAGAGACTAGGGGTACGACTGATTCAGCGAACCACCCGGCAATTTAACGTGACTGAAGTCGGGCAAACCTTTTACGAACACTGTAAGGCGATGCTGGTGGAGGCGCAGGCGGCGCAGGATGCCATTGCCGCGTTACAGGTTGAACCGCGTGGCGTTGTGAAGCTGACTTGTCCTGTTACGTTGCTGCATGTGCATATCGGGCCAATGCTTGCCCGTTTTATGGCACGTTATCCTGACGTATCAGTACAACTGGAGGCCACTAACCGTCGTGTTGACGTCGTTGGAGAAGGTCTGGATGTGGCGATTCGCGTCAGACCTCGGCCATTTGAGGATAGCGACCTGGTGATGCGCGTCCTGGCGGACAGAGGACATCGCTTGTATGCCAGCCCGCAGTTAATTGAGCAGATGGGGGCGCTACACTCTCCGGCAGAGCTGACCCGTTGGCCAGGTTTGAGTCTGGCCTCTGGTAAACATGTGCATCGTTGGGAGTTATTCGGCCCGCAGGGCGCGCGGGCGGATGTGCATTTCACGCCGCGTATGATCACCACCGATATGCTGGCGTTACGCGAAGCCGCAGTCGCCGGCGTAGGTGTTGTTCAACTTCCACAGTTGATGGTAAAAGATCAATTAGCTGCGGGTGAGTTGGTGGCGTTGCTCGACGGTTGGGAACCTAAGCGAGAAATTATCCACGCAGTCTTTCCATCACGCAGGGGATTATTACCGTCAGTGCGCGCATTAGTGGATTTCTTAACGGAAGAATATGCGCGGATGATTGAGGATTAAATACCCGGCTTTAGCCCACAAAAAAGGCCGGTTAAACCGACCTTTTATTATCTGGACGCCATTCGGGCGTTAAAAACAATCAGCGACTACGGAAGACAATGCGGCCTTTGCTCAGGTCGTACGGGGTCAGCTCAACAGTCACTTTGTCGCCCGTCAGGATGCGGATATAGTTTTTACGCATTTTACCGGAGATGTGTGCAGTAACCACGTGACCGTTTTCTAACTCTACGCGGAACATGGTATTAGGTAACGTATCGAGAACGGTACCTTGCATTTCAATATTGTCTTCTTTGGCCATCTAATCCTCTGGGGTATCACTACCGTAATTTGAACCGGCAAGATAATGCCGAAGTTCTTTTAATAAGTAAAGATTTGTGCGTTTAAAACACAGCAAATCGGGTTTGGCGCATTACTCTATCCACACACGGCAAAGCCGCACTTAAAGCGCAACGTGTAAGGGAACGAGGAGATAAACGATAGGCGTTGCCTGACGCGAACTGTTCCTTAACGGCGGCGGGGTAATGGGCTAAACCAACTCTGCGCGACAATTATAACACCCCGACAAAAAATGTGCCGAAAACATTCACTCCTGAGGTGAAAATAACGTCCTGGGAATCCAGAAATGGCTCGGTAGCCGCTGCTGGCGCAGTCTGCTCAGGTGCTCAAGGTACTCCCGACGCGGTGTTTCGACGGCGCCCAGCGAGGCTGTGTGGCTATTTAATACCTGGCAGTCGATTAATTTTCCGCCCTGACGGATAAATTCAGCGCAAAAAACAAGCAGTGCGGTTTTGGACGCATTTTCCTGACGGCTGAACATCGATTCGCCACAAAACAGCGTACCTTGCGCCACGCCATACATACCGCCCACTAATTCATTTTGTCGCCACACCTCAATTGAGTGGGCATGCCCCAGTTCGTGCAGGCGATGGTAAGCATCCACCACATCATGCGTTATCCAGGTGCCTTCTTCCCGGTCATTCGCGCAGCCTTCAATCACCTGACCAAACGCGTAATTGAGCGTCACGCGATAAGGCGAATTTTTATGAAAGCGTTTCATGCTGCGGCTGAGGTGAAATTTCTCGGGCCAAAGAATGGCGCGCGGATCGGGCGACCACCAAAGGATGGGGTCGCCAGGTGAAAACCATGGGAAAATACCGCGCTGATAAGCCATCAGCAGGCGGGCAGGGCTGAGATCGCCGCCAAGCGCCAATAAACCGTTAGGCTCGCGTAAAGCGCCTTCCGGTGAAGGGAAGGCTATGGAATGGCGGGACAGTTGCACCAGGCGCATGACAGCGAAACTCCACTACGCGAGTTTGATCGTTCAATAATAGCTTACAGACGTTGCTTAAACTGGTAATAACGCCCCTGCCTGGCTAACAGATCTGCGTGATTACCTTGCTCAATAATTTGTCCGTTGTCCATTACTATTATTTGATCAAAACGTGACAGCCCACGCAGACGATGTGTAACCATTAATACGGTTTTGTTGCGCATGACATCGCTAATTAATTCAAGCATTTGACTTTCCGTTGTGGCATCCAACCCTTCGGTGGGTTCATCCAGCAGCATCAGCGGAGCATCGTGCAATAAGGCGCGGGCGATAGCCAGACGACGGAGCTCGCCGCCAGAAAGCTGACGACCGCCTTCGCCAAGCCAGGCGTTGAGTCCATCATCCTCAAGCAGTTTGTCCAGACCGACGCGGCACAACATCGCGGCTAATGCGTCATCGCCGGCGTGCGGTGCCGCCAGCAACAGGTTATCGCGAAGCGTAGCGCTGAACAGATGCACGCGCTGTGGCACGACGCTGATACTCTGGCGCAGCGTGGCTTCACTAAGGGTCGCAATCGGCTGTTCGTTAATCAGGAGCTCGCCACTCTGCGGATCCCATGCGCGGGTTAACAATTGCAATAACGTTGACTTACCACAGCCGGTGCGACCGAGAATCGCAATGTGTTCACCGGGGTTGGCCTGCAGGGAAAGTGTATCGAGCGCCTTTTGCGCCTGTCCTGGATAGCTGAATGATACATCGCGTAGCGTAAGGGTTACCTGCTCTGAAACCGAGGAACCCGCATCCGGGAAGGTCACTTCTGGCTGCTGTTCGGTCAGTTCGGTGATGCGCAGCGCAGAGGCAATAACCTGGCCGAGATGTTGAAATGCGCCGGTGACAGGCGCTAACGCTTCGAACGCGGCTAGCGCACAGAAGACAAACAGCGCGATCAGTGCGCCTGGCTGGGTGTTACCGCCCACGCCGCCTGAGGCCATCCATAGCATCATAATCACTGCCAGCGCGCCAACTAACAGCATGACCGCCTGCGACAACGCCGTTAATTCAGATTGGCGTCGCTGGGCTTCGTGCCATTGCAGCTCGGTGGCTTCCATTTGAGCGCGGTAGCGTTCACTGGCGCCAAAAATGGTCAATTCAGCCTGGCCCTGTAGCCAGGAGGTTAACTGCTGACGATATTGCCCACGCAGATGCGTCAGACTTTGTCCGGTGCTTTTGCCTGCCTGATAAAAGAGTGGGGGCAGAATAAATAAGGTCAGCAGCATAATACCGCCGAGGGTGATAGCCAGCGTGAAATCGAGAACGCTTAGACCCAGCGTGACCACCATGATGACGACAAAAGCCCCTACCAGCGGGGAGATCACGCGCAAGTACAGATGATCGAGCGTGTCGACATCAGCCACCACGCGGTTAAGTAATTCACCCTGTCCATAACGGGACAGGCCCGCAGGGGAGAGCGGCAGCAGTTTGCTGAAGGTATAAATACGCAAATGCTGCAGCACACGGAATGTTGCGTCATGGCTGACCAGTCGTTCGAAATAACGCCCCGCGGTGCGGGTGATCGCTGCGCCGCGTACGCCTGCGGCAGGGAGCATATAGTTAAAGCTGTAAATCCCGGTGACGCCAACCACCGCAGAAGCCGACAGGAACCAACCTGAAAGCGTCAGTAAGCCAATACTTGCCAGCAGCGTGACGATCGCCAGAACGATCCCCAGCGTTAACATCCATTTGTGACGTTTATACAGTGTCAGATAAGGTAGCAAAGCGCGCATTTAGATGTCCTCCTGACGATGAGCCAGTAATGTCGCAAAAGCCCCGTTGGCTGAGCTAAGTTCGGTCCAGGTACCTTGTTCAACGATCTGTCCATCCTGCATCACCCAGATAGCGTCCCAGTCGGCAAGATCTTCCAACTGGTGCGTTACCATCAGCGTGGTCTGGCGGCGAGATGCCGCGTTCAACGCCTGCATCACGCGTTGTTCGCTGTGCGCATCAAGGCTGGCGGCGGGTTCGTCCAGCAGCAGTAACTGACAGGGATTGAGTAAGGCGCGAGCGACGGCAACGCGCTGCGCTTGCCCGACGGAAAGTCGGGCCGCCTGATCGCCGACTGGCGTATCCACGCCCTGCGGCAGCAGCGGTAAAAACTCGCTGACCCAGGCGCTGTCGAGTGCGGCTTGTAGCTGTTCTTCGCTGGCATCGGGGCGAGCCAGCAGAACGTTTTCGCGTAACGTGGCGGCAGGAAGCTGCGGATTTTGCCCGACCCATGACAGCTGTTTACGCCAGGAATCAGGTGACAGGTCGCGAAGTTCAAAGCCGTTAATTCGCAGCGATCCCCGATAAGAGAGGAAACCGGACAGGACATTAAGCAGCGAACTTTTACCGGAACCGCTGCGTCCAACCAGCACCGCACGTTGCCCGGCAGCCAGGGTAAAGTTGAGCGGGCCGGCCAGCACTTTACCTTCCGGCGAAGTGATAATCAGATCGTGTGCCTCAATTGAAACGGCGTCTTTCGTCGCCAGCTCAATGTCGCCACGCTCTGGATGAGCCAGCGGGGTTTCCATGAAGGTTTTCAGACTATCTGCTGCACCAACGGCTTGCGCTTTGGCGTGATAAAACGTGCCCAGATCACGCAGGGGCTGGAAAAACTCCGGCGCCAGAATGAGCGCGAGGAAGCCTGCTGCCAGCGTGACGCCCGTCCCGTAGTGGCCGAAATCGAGCTCTCCGAGGTAGGAAAAACCGAAGTAAACCGCCACCAGCGCAATAGACAGAGAGGTAAAGAACTCAAGGACACCGGATGACAGGAACGCCAGGCGCAGGACTTCCATGGTGCGCTGGCGGAAATCTTGCGACGCAGCGCGGATGCTTTCCGTTTCGGCTTCACCGCGACCAAATATTCTTAGCGTTTCCATACCCCGCAGACGATCGAGGAAATGACCGCTGAGGCGGGCAAGAGCCTGAAAATTGCGGCGGTTAGCATCGGCAGCGCCCATACCGACCATTGCCATAAATAACGGGATCAGCGGGGCTGTTCCGAGCAGAATAAGGGCGGCTACCCAGTTTGACGGGAATACCGCCGCCACAATCAATAATGGGACACATACGGCCAGCGCCATTTGCGGCAGATAACGTGCATAGTAATCATGCATATCGTCAATCTGTTCCAGGATAAGCGTGGCCCAGCTTCCGGCCGGTTTGCCCTGTATCCAGGCCGGACCAGCCTGTTGCAGACGGTCAAGCACCTGGCGGCGAATTTCAAAGCGAATATGTTGCCCTGCGTGAAACCCGACCCGTTCGCGTAACCAGACGACCCATGCCCGCAGGATGAAAATCAATACCAGCACGATGAACGGAAGCAGCAGCGCCTCTCGGGGAATATTGGCCATGATCATATGGTCCAGAATGCGGGCCATGAGCCAGGCCTGAGCGACGATTAACAGACCACTCACGAACCCCAACAGGCGTGAAATGTTCAGCCATCGTTGGGAAATTACACTTTGCTGTTTTAACCAGCGGGTCAGCTCTTTTTGACGGGTTTTATTCATTGCACGCTTAGCAGGTGAGTTATTGGAATTTTTGGGCAGGGCAATGTTACAACGAGGCAAAAATAAAGGCGACTTATAGTCGCCTTTTTTACTTTTGTTACTGATTTGTAAAACTTATTTGCAAGCGTCCGCCAGACCGTCGAGATAACGTTCTGCATCAAGCGCGGCCATACAGCCTGTGCCCGCAGAGGTGATCGCCTGGCGATAAATATGATCCATCACGTCACCGGCTGCGAAGACCCCCGGAATGCTGGTTTGTGTGGCATTACCGTGAATACCGGACTGAACTTTGATGTAGCCGTTTTCCAGTTCAAGCTGACCGTCGAAAATGGCGGTATTCGGGCTGTGACCGATAGCGACAAACAATCCGGCAACGTCAAGTGACTCCACATTGTCAGTGTTTTGCGTATCGCGCAGGCGCAGCCCGGTTACGCCCATTTGATCACCGGTTACTTCTTCCAGCGTGCGGTGGGTGTGCAACACGATGTTGCCGTTTTCAACTTTATCCATTAAACGCTTGATGAGAATTTTCTCAGCGCGGAAACTGTCGCGACGGTGAATCAAATGCACTTCAGATGCGATATTCGCCAGATACAGTGCTTCTTCAACCGCAGTGTTGCCACCGCCAATCACCGCAACTTTTTGATTACGGTAGAAGAAACCGTCGCAGGTCGCGCAGGCGGAAACGCCGCGGCCTTTGAACGCTTCTTCTGAAGGCAGGCCCAGGTAACGTGCTGAAGCGCCGGTAGCGATGATCAGTGCGTCACAGGTGTACTCTCCGCTATCGCCGATCAGACGGAAAGGGCGGTTTTGCAGATCAACTTTGCTGATGTGATCAAAAATGATTTCTGTATCAAATTTGGTCGCATGTTCGTGCATACGCTCCATCAGCAGCGGGCCAGTGAGATCGTGCGGATCGCCAGGCCAGTTTTCCACTTCTGTTGTTGTGGTCAGTTGACCACCTTTTTCCATACCGGTAATCAGTACCGGTTGCAGGTTAGCGCGTGCAGCGTAGACCGCAGCGGTATATCCCGCAGGGCCTGAGCCCAGAATAAGAAGTTTACTGTGTTTGGTTGCGCCCATGAGATCCCCATAGTTGTTGGCAGGCAATGAGCAGGATTGTAGGGAATTTACAGGCGTAAAAAAAGAGTATGGCGATTTTGTTAACAATTTGTGTAATAGCAGAAACCGATGAGCGGGGGAATAAGTCGTAATACTATAACGATTTCTACTAAAAATCGGTCAGTTATAAGGTGATAAAATGACGATTTTCCATCACTGCGAATGAATAACTGGCATGTTGTACTAAAAATCGATGTTTTACTTTGACAATCACCTGCTGTTTTGCGAAAACAGTCAAGGAAGAAAAAAAATGTGTCATGTATGTGCTGCATAATCATGCATGTAGATACCATGTTTACCGTGTTAGCGAAATCTACGCATGGTGTGGACAGATGCCATTCGTGATGTCGATAGCCGCCGACAGGCAACGGTCTTCTCACCATAAGCCCAGGCATTACAAACCGAAAATCCCTCTGGGTTGCGGTTTATTTTGATGGGTAGCGACTCTGAACAGTGATGTTGGTAGAGTCAGGCAGGAGTAGGGAAGGAATACAGAGAGACAATAATAATGGTAGATAGTAAGAAGCGCCCTGGCAAAGATCTCGACCGTATCGATCGTAACATTCTTAATGAGCTGCAAAAGGATGGGCGTATTTCTAACGTCGAGCTTTCTAAACGTGTGGGACTTTCACCAACGCCCTGCCTTGAGCGTGTGCGTCGGTTGGAAAGACAGGGTTTTATTCAGGGCTATACAGCGCTGTTAAACCCGCATTATCTGGATGCATCACTTCTGGTTTTTGTTGAGATTACTCTGAATCGTGGCGCCCCGGATGTGTTTGAGCAATTTAACTCTGCAGTACAAAAACTTGAAGAAATTCAAGAGTGTCATTTGGTTTCCGGTGATTTCGACTATTTGTTGAAAACACGCGTACCGGATATGTCGGCGTACCGTAAGCTGTTGGGGGAAACCCTGCTGCGTCTGCCTGGCGTGAATGACACACGTACTTATGTCGTAATGGAAGAAGTCAAACAGAGCAATCGTCTGGTAATTAAGACGCGCTAACACGGAACAGGTGCAAAATCGACGCAGTTTGATTACACTCCTGTTAATCCATACAGCAACAGTGCCGGGGCAACCCGGTGCTGTTGTCCGTTTTAGCATCGGGCAGGAAAAGCCTGAAACCTGGAGAGCCGTTTTTGAGCCAGGAATACACTGAAGACAAAGACGTCACATTGACGAAGTTAAGCAGCGGGCGCCGACTCCTGGAAGCGCTACTGATCCTTATTGCCCTTTTTGCCGTCTGGTTGATGGCTGCCTTACTCAGCTTTAACCCTTCGGATCCTAGTTGGTCGCAAACCGCGTGGCACGAACCTATCCATAATCTGGGGGGAATACCCGGAGCATGGCTGGCAGACACACTGTTCTTTATTTTTGGCGTCATGGCCTACACCATTCCCGTCATCATTGTCGGCGGCTGCTGGTTTGCATGGCGACACCAGGCCAGCGACGAATACGTCGATTATTTTGCCGTTTCGCTGCGTATTATTGGCGTTCTGGCGCTGATCCTTACCTCCTGCGGGCTTGCCGCAATCAATGCCGATGACATCTGGTATTTCGCCTCTGGCGGCGTGATCGGCAGCCTGCTCAGCACCACGTTGCAACCATTACTGCACAGTAGCGGCGGTACGCTGACGCTATTGTGCATTTGGGCTGCGGGATTAACGCTGTTTACCGGCTGGTCATGGGTGAGCATTGCGGAAAAACTGGGCGGCTGGTTACTCAATATCCTGACGTTTGCCAGCAACCGTACCCGCCGCGACGATACCTGGGTCGATGACGAAGAATATGAAGATGAAGATGAGTCTTTCGACACCGCTGATGGCAAACCTGATGAATCGCGTCGGGCGCGTATTCTGCGCGGTGCGTTAGCGCGCCGTAAGCGTCTGGCGGAGAAATTTACCAACCCGCTTGGCCGTCATACTGATGCTGCGCTGTTTTCCGGCAAACGCATGGATGATGAAGATGAAATTGAATACAGCGCTCGTGGCGTGGTTGCCGATCCTAACGATGTGCTGTTCTCCGGTAATCGTGCGACGCTGCCTGAATATGACGAACTTGACCCACTGCTGAATGGCCATTCGGTGACAGAGCCAGTTGCCGCCGCAGCGGCAGCGACAACGGCAGCTCAGGCCTGGAGCGCACCGGTTGATCCGCTGCTGCAAACATCGCCAGTGACCAATACTGTTATGGAACAACCGGCCCCAGCCGTAGCCTGGCAAGCCGTGCCTGGTCCGCAAACCGGTGATGCGGTGATTGCGCCAGCACCTGAGGGGTATCCTCAGCCAGCCCACTACGCACAGCCACCGGTGCAGCAGTATGAACCATGGCAGCAGCCGGTTGTGGAGGAAAGTCCGCAGCCGCAGGAATTTACCGCGGACCACAACTGGCAGCCGGAACCTGCTTATCAGCCGGAGCCCGTGCAGCAACCTGTTTATCAGCCGGAATCAACCTTTCAACAAAACGCCGCGTTCCAGCAGCCTGCGGTTGAACAACCGCCTGTAGTGGAACCTGAGCCGGTGGTTGAAGAGGCTAAACCGACTCGTCCGCCACTCTACTATTTTGAAGAAGTTGAAGAGAAACGTGCACGTGAGCGCGAGCAACTGGCTGCCTGGTATCAGCCGATTCCAGAGCCTGCTCAGGAGCCTGAACGTGTTAAGCCGTCTATGCCGACGGCAGCATCCATACCGCCCGTTGAGTCAGTAGCTGCCGTTGCGCCGCTGGCCGCCGGGGTGAAAAACGCCGCTTTAGGGGCGGGTGCGGCTGCCGCAGCACCTGTCTTTAGTCTTGCGGGTAGCGGTGCGCCGCGTCCACAGGTGAAAGAGGGGATTGGTCCGCAGTTACCGCGTCCGAATCGTGTGCGCGTGCCTACTCGTCGGGAGCTGGCGTCGTATGGCATAAAACTGCCGTCACAACGTATGGCTGAAGAGAAAGCGCGCGAAGAGCATCTTGATACAGATGCGTACAGTGACGAAGAAATTGACGCAATGCAGCAAGATGAGCTGGCGCGTCAGTTCGCCCAGTCGCAGCAGCACCGCTATGGCGACGAGTATCAGGATGATGCCAGTCAGACTGATGATGATTCAGCCGCAGAAGCAGAACTGGCACGCCAGTTTGCCTCTTCCCAGCAGCAGCGCTATTCCGGTGAACAGCCTGCCGGAGCGAATCCGTTCTCGCTTGATGACTTTGAATTTTCGCCAATGAAAACGCTGGTGGATGATGGTCCACATGAGCCGCTATTTACTCCAGGCGTAATGCCGGAGCCTGCGCCGCAGTACCAGCAGCCTGTCGCACCGCAGCAGCATTACCAGCAGCCAGCGCAGCCAGTCGCACCGCAGCAGCATTACCAGCAGCCAGCGCAGCCTGTCGCACCACAACAGCATTACCAGCAACCGGCGCAGCCTGTCGCACCACAGCAGCATTATCAGCAGCCAGCGCAGCCAGTCGCACCGCAGCAGCATTATCAGCAGCCGGCGCAGCCTGTTACAGCGCCGCCGCAGGATAGCCTGATCCATCCGCTCCTGATGCGTAATGGCGACAGTCGTCCGGCGCACCGTCCAAGTACGCCGCTGCCATCGTTGGATCTGCTCACGCCGCCGCCGAGTGAGGTTGAGCCGATAGATACTTTCGCTCTGGAGCAAATGGCTCGTCTGGTGGAGGCTCGTCTGGCGGACTTCCGCATTAAAGCCGATGTGGTGAACTACTCACCTGGTCCGGTTATTACCCGCTTTGAGCTTAATCTTGCTCCTGGAGTTAAAGCGGCGCGTATTTCCAACCTGTCGCGAGATCTGGCGCGTTCATTGTCGACCGCAGCGGTACGCGTGGTCGAGGTAATTCCGGGCAAACCGTATGTCGGGCTGGAGTTACCCAACAAAAAACGTCAAACCGTTTATCTGCGCGAAGTGTTGGATAACGCCAAATTCCGTGATAACTCATCTCCGCTGACCGTGGTACTGGGTAAAGATATTGCGGGCGAACCGGTGGTTGCCGATCTGGCGAAAATGCCGCACCTGCTGGTGGCAGGGACAACCGGTTCCGGTAAGTCGGTTGGGGTGAACGCCATGATCCTCAGCATGTTATACAAGGCGCAGCCGGAAGACGTTCGCTTTATCATGATTGACCCGAAAATGCTGGAACTGTCGGTTTATGAAGGCATTCCGCATTTGCTGACTGAAGTTGTGACCGATATGAAAGATGCTGCCAACGCCCTGCGCTGGAGCGTCAATGAAATGGAACGTCGCTACAAGCTGATGTCGGCGCTTGGCGTGCGTAACCTTGCCGGTTATAACGAAAAAATTGCTGAAGCCGCCCGTATGGGACGTCCGATTCCGGACCCGTACTGGAAGCCGGGCGACAGTATGGATGTTCAGCATCCGGTGCTGGAAAAACTGCCGTATATTGTTGTGCTGGTGGATGAATTCGCCGACCTGATGATGACCGTGGGTAAAAAGGTGGAAGAACTGATTGCTCGTCTGGCGCAAAAAGCGCGTGCGGCGGGGATCCACCTGGTGCTGGCGACCCAGCGACCGTCGGTTGACGTTATCACTGGTCTGATTAAAGCAAACATCCCAACGCGTATCGCCTTTACCGTGTCCAGTAAAATTGACTCGCGTACCATCCTTGACCAGGGCGGCGCGGAATCGCTGTTGGGTATGGGTGACATGCTGTATTCCGCACCAAACTCAACGATCCCTGTGCGTGTACACGGCGCCTTTGTACGTGATGAAGAAGTTCACGCTGTGGTTCAGGACTGGAAAGCGCGCGGTCGTCCACAATACGTTGACGGCATTACGTCTGACAGCGAAAGCGAAGGCGGCGGTGGCGGCTTTGATGGTGGCGAAGAGTTAGATCCGCTGTTCGATCAGGCGGTAAACTTTGTTACCCAGAAACGCAAAGCCTCAATCTCCGGCGTCCAGCGTCAGTTCCGTATCGGTTACAACCGAGCGGCGCGCATCATCGAACAGATGGAAGCGCAGGGAATTGTCAGCGAGCAAGGGCATAATGGTAATCGTGAAGTGCTGGCTCCGCCGCCCTTCGAATGATTGCAAAGTTAAGTAATTCAGTATTTTCTACTTTCCTCATGCTGATTTTTGGCCTGAAATGGATAGCAGAGGGATCTCCCCGTTGGGAGTGACGTATTTTGAGGAATAACGATGAAAAGAATCGCAATCACCTGTGCATTATTGTCGAGCTTTGTGGTGAGCAGCGTCTGGGCAGATGCTGCCAGCGACCTGAAAAGCCGCCTGGATAAAGTCAGTAGCTTCCATGCCAGCTTTACTCAGAAGGTCACGGACGGTAGCGGTGCGGCGGTGCAGGAAGGTCAGGGTGACTTATGGGTTAAACGTCCTAATCTGTTTAACTGGCATATGACGCAGCCTGACGAGAGCATCCTGGTTTCTGATGGTAAAACGCTGTGGTTCTTTAACCCGTTTGTTGAGCAGGCGACTGCGACATGGCTGAAAGACGCCACGGGCAACACGCCGTTCATGCTGATTGCGCGTAACCAGGCCAGCGACTGGCAGCAGTACAATATTAAGCAAAATGGCGATGATTTCGTGCTGACGCCAAAAACCAGCAGCGGTAACCTTAAACAGTTTACTATCAATGTTGGGCGTGACGGGACGATCCACCAGTTCAGCGCCGTTGAACAAGACGATCAGCGCAGCAGTTATCAGCTGAAATCTCAGCAGAATGGTGCGATTGAACCCTCTAAATTCACCTTTACCCCGCCGCAAGGTGTAACGGTTGACGATCAACGTAAGTAGAGGCGTGTGAGTGAGCAATCTGTCGCTCGACTTTTCTGATAATACTTTTCAGCCGCTGGCCGCGCGTATGCGGCCAGAAAATTTAGCGCAGTATATCGGCCAGCAGCATCTGCTGGCTGCGGGCAAACCCTTGCCGCGCGCCATTGAGGCCGGGCATCTGCACTCCATGATTTTATGGGGACCGCCGGGGACCGGGAAAACGACGCTTGCCGAAGTTATTGCCCGTTACGCCAACGCCGATGTCGAACGAATTTCGGCAGTTACGTCTGGCGTGAAAGAAATTCGTGAAGCGATTGAGCGTGCGCGTCAGAACCGTAACGCGGGGCGACGCACGATCCTGTTCGTGGACGAAGTTCACCGTTTTAATAAAAGCCAACAGGATGCGTTTTTACCGCATATTGAAGACGGTACCATTACGTTTATTGGTGCCACCACTGAAAACCCCTCGTTTGAGCTCAACTCGGCGCTGTTGTCGCGTGCGCGCGTTTATCTACTGAAATCGTTAACTTCCGACGACATTGAACAGGTGCTGGACCAGGCGATGTCAGACAAAGCGCGTGGTTATGGCGACCAGGATATTGTTCTGCCGCCAGAAACGCGTCGGGCTATTGCCGAACTGGTTAATGGTGACGCGCGGCGGGCGCTGAATACGCTGGAAATGATGGCCGATATGGCCGAAGTTGATGATTCCGGCAAGCGCGTATTGAAACCAGAATTGCTCACCGAAATTGCCGGTGAACGTAGTGCGCGTTTCGATAATAAAGGCGATCGTTTTTACGATCTCATCTCCGCATTACACAAGTCGGTACGTGGAAGCGCCCCAGATGCGGCGCTTTATTGGTATGCGCGAATTATTACCGCTGGTGGCGATCCGCTGTACGTTGCCCGTCGCTGTCTGGCGATTGCCTCAGAAGATGTCGGCAATGCCGATCCCCGCGCCATGCAGGTGGCGATTTCCGCATGGGACTGTTTTACCCGCGTGGGACCCGCGGAAGGCGAACGCGCGATTGCTCAGGCGATTGTTTATCTGGCCTGTGCGCCGAAGAGTAATGCGGTTTACACCGCCTTCAAAGCCGCGCTGTCTGATGCCCGCGAACGTCCGGATTACGACGTGCCGGTTCACCTGCGCAATGCGCCGACTAAGCTGATGAAAGAGATGGGCTACGGTCAGGAGTATCGTTATGCCCATGATGAGCCTAATGCCTATGCCGCCGGAGAAGAGTACTTCCCGCAGGAAATGGCACAAACGCGCTATTATCGCCCCACAAACAGAGGTCTTGAAGGCAAGATTGGCGAAAAGCTCGCCTGGCTCGCCGGACAGGATCAAAATAGCCCTATAAAACGCTACCGTTAGTGTTATCGTTGCGGTAATGTTGTCTCTGTATCCCTGTGACCGCAGGCTGTGGTCACTTTCTCCTATTTTAATTCGATAAGCACAGGATAAGCATGCTCGATCCCAATCTGCTGCGTAATGAGCCAGACGCAGTCGCAGAAAAACTGGCAAGCCGGGGCTTTAAGCTGGATGTAGATAAGCTGCGCGCTCTTGAAGAGCGTCGTAAAGTTCTGCAGGTACAAACTGAAAACCTGCAGGCAGAGCGTAACTCGCGATCGAAATCCATCGGCCAGCAAAAGCGCGCGGGGAAGATATCGAGTCTTTACGTCTGGAAGTGAACAAACTGGGCGAAGAGCTGGATGCCGCGAAAGCTGAACTTGATACCTTACAGGCCGAGATCCGCGACATTGCGCTGACTATTCCTAACCTGCCAGCGGACGATGTTCCGGTGGGTAAAGATGAAAATGACAACGTCGAAGTCAGCCGCTGGGGTACTCCGCGTGAGTTTGATTTCGAAGTGCGCGATCATGTTACCCTGGGTGAAATGCACACGGGTCTTGATTTCGCCGCTGCGGTTAAGCTGACCGGCTCTCGTTTCGTGGTCATGAAAGGGCAGATTGCGCGTATGCACCGTGCGCTGTCTCAGTTCATGCTGGATCTGCATACTGAACAGCATGGCTATAGCGAAAACTACGTCCCGTATCTGGTTAACCATGACACGCTGTACGGTACAGGCCAACTGCCGAAATTCGCTGGCGATCTGTTCCATACCCGTCCGCTGGATGAAGAAGCTGATAGCAGCAACTATGCGCTGATCCCAACGGCAGAAGTTCCGCTGACCAACCTGGTGCGCGACGAAATCATCGATGAAGATGCGCTGCCGATCAAAATGACTGCGCATACGCCGTGCTTCCGTTCTGAAGCAGGTTCTTACGGTCGTGACACGCGTGGTCTGATCCGTATGCACCAGTTCGATAAAGTTGAGATGGTGCAGATTGTTCGCCCGGAAGATTCGATGGACGCGCTGGAAGAGATGACCGGCCATGCCGAGAAGGTCCTGCAACTGCTGGGTCTGCCGTATCGCAAAATCATCCTGTGCACTGGCGACATGGGCTTCGGCGCATGCAAAACTTACGATCTGGAAGTGTGGATCCCGGCGCAGAATACCTATCGCGAAATCTCCTCTTGCTCCAACGTGTGGGATTTCCAGGCTCGTCGTATGCAGGCGCGTTGCCGCAGCAAATCCGACAAAAAGACCCGTTTAGTGCATACTCTGAACGGTTCCGGTCTGGCGGTTGGGCGTACGCTGGTTGCGGTAATGGAAAACTATCAGCAGGCTGATGGCCGCATTCAGGTTCCGGAAGTATTACGTCCGTACATGAATGGCCTGGAATTCATCGGTTAAGTTACCTTTCTCTGCTAAAAAAGCGCCTCAGGGCGCTTTTTTTATGCCCGTTTGACGTCGGACAATAACGACTACTCCCATAGGGGTAATACTGACTTCGAATGAAAGTCAGTATTTTTCTCTGTCTTTTAGCAAATTCAGTTTCTACCAGCCCGTATATCGATATTAACGTTATATAAAAAACTATACATCGAATATTTGTATTTTGTTTATTGTGAGCAGCAGAGTGAGCCACTATGAAAACTAAGATCCCCGATGCCGTGCTGGCAGCTGAGGTTACTCGCCGCGGTTTGGTGAAAACGACGGCGATAGGCGGACTGGCGGTGGCCAGTAGCGCGTTTACCCTGCCATTTACCCGTATTGCTAATGCTGCAGAAGCCCTTAATCCGACACCGATTAATGAGAAAGTGATCTGGAGCGCGTGTACGGTGAACTGCGGCAGCCGCTGCCCGCTGCGTATGCATGTGGTCGACGGTGAAATAAAGTATGTCGAAACCGACAACACCGGCGATGACAACTATGACGGTCTGCACCAGGTACGCGCCTGTCTGCGTGGTCGATCCATGCGTCGCCGAGTCTATAATCCCGATCGTCTGAAATACCCGATGAAACGCGTTGGTAAGCGTGGCGAAGGAAAATTTGAGCGCATCAGTTGGGATGAAGCCTACGACATCATTGCCAGCAATATGCAGCGTCTTATCAAAGACTACGGCAATGAGTCTATCTACCTGAACTACGGTACCGGTACGCTGGGTGGCACTATGACGCGCTCGTGGCCGCCGGGTAAAACGCTGGTGGCACGGTTGATGAACTGCTGCGGCGGCTATCTTAATCACTACGGTGACTACTCTTCAGCGCAAATCGCTGCCGGGTTGAACTATACCTACGGCGGCTGGGCTGACGGTAACAGCCCGTCCGACATTGAAAACAGCAAGTTGGTGGTTCTGTTCGGTAATAACCCTGGTGAAACCCGTATGAGCGGGGGTGGGGTAACCTATTACCTTGAACAGGCGCGACAGAAATCCAATGCCCGCATGATCATTATCGATCCCCGTTATACGGATACCGGTGCGGGGCGTGAAGATGAATGGATCCCGATCCGTCCTGGTACTGATGCGGCGCTGGTCAATGGTCTGGCGTATGTCCTGATCACCGAAAACATGGTTGACCAACCGTTCCTCGACAAATATTGCGTGGGTTACGACGAGAAAACCTTACCGGCCGACGCACCGAAGAACGGTCACTATAAGGCGTATATTCTTGGGCAGGGTAAGGACGGCATTGCCAAGACCCCGGAGTGGGCGGCGCAGATTACCGGTATTCCCGCTGAACGTATCGTCAAACTGGCGCGCGAAATAGGTAGCGCTAAACCGGCATACATCAGCCAGGGGTGGGGACCGCAGCGTCATGCTAACGGTGAAATAGCGACCCGCGCCATTTCTATGCTCGCTATCCTGACCGGTAACGTTGGGATCAACGGCGGCAACAGCGGGGCGCGTGAGGGTTCATACAGTTTGCCGTTTGAGCGTATGCCAACGCTGGAAAACCCTGTTGAAACCAGCATCTCAATGTTCATGTGGACGGACGCGATTGAGCGAGGCCCGGAGATGACGGCCCTACGTGACGGCGTACGCGGCAAAGACAAGCTCGATGTTCCTATTAAGATGATCTGGAACTATGCCGGTAACTGTCTGATAAACCAACACTCTGATATTAACCGCACGCATGAAATCCTCCAGGACGAGAAGAAGTGCGAGATGATCGTCGTCATCGACTGTCATATGACTTCCTCGGCGAAATACGCGGACATTTTGCTGCCGGACTGCACCGCCTCCGAACAGATGGATTTCGCGCTGGATGCCTCATGCGGGAACATGTCCTATGTGATTTTCACCGATCAGGCGATCAAACCACGCTTCGAATGCAAGACTATCTACGAGATGACTAGCGAGCTGGCGAAGCGCCTTGGCGTTGAGCAGCAGTTTACAGAAGGTCGTACTCAGGAAGAGTGGATGCGCCATCTGTATGAGCAGTCGCGCAAAGCGATTCCTGAACTGCCTACGTTTGAAGAATTCCGTCAGCAAGGGATCTTTAAACAGCGCGATCCGCAAGGACATCATGTGGCGTACAAGGCATTCCGTGAGGATCCTAAAGCCAATCCGCTGACCACGCCGTCAGGTAAGATCGAAATTTATTCGCAGCAGCTTGCCGAGATCGCGGCAACCTGGGAACTGCCGGAAGGTGATGTAATTGATCCGCTACCGATTTATACCCCAGGCTTTGAAAGCTTAAACGATCCGCTGGTGGAGAAATTCCCTTTGCAGCTGACCGGCTTCCACTATAAGTCTCGCGTTCACTCGACCTATGGCAACGTCGATGTCCTGAAAGCATCCTGCCGCCAGGAAATGTGGATCAACCCGATGGATGCGCAGCGACGCGGTATAAACAACGGCGACAAGGTACGTATCTTTAACGATCGTGGTGAAGTGCATATTGAGGCGAAAGTGACGCCACGTATGATGCCCGGCGTGGTGGCATTGGGCGAAGGGGCCTGGTATGACCCGGATGCAAAACGCGTGGATCAGGGCGGTTGCATTAACGTCCTGACGACCCAGCGTCCGTCTCCTCTCGCAAAGGGGAATCCGTCACACACGAACCTTGTTCAGGTTGAAAAGGCGTAAGGAGTAACCGATGACAACCCAGTATGGATTTTTTATTGATTCCAGCCGTTGCACCGGTTGCAAAACCTGCGAACTGGCCTGCAAAGATTTCAAAAATTTAACCCCGGAAGTCAGCTTCCGCCGCATTTATGAATACGCAGGCGGCGACTGGCAGGAGGACAACGGCGTCTGGCATCAGAACGTCTTTGCTTATTACCTCTCCATTGCGTGTAACCACTGTGAAGATCCGGCCTGTACCAAGGTTTGTCCGAGCGGTGCGATGCACAAACGTGAAGATGGTTTTGTCGTTGTCGACGAAGATGTTTGCATTGGCTGCCGGTATTGCCACATGGCCTGTCCTTACGGTGCGCCACAGTACAATGCTGAAAAAGGGCATATGACTAAATGTGATGGCTGCCATGAGCGCGTCGCTGAGGGTAAGAAACCTATCTGCGTGGAGTCCTGCCCACTGCGTGCGCTGGATTTTGGTCCGATTGAAGAGCTGCGCAAAAAACACGGTACTTTGGCTGCGGTAGCGCCACTGCCGGGCGCGCACTTTACCAAACCAAGTATTGTCATCAAACCTAACGCCAATAGCCGCCCGACAGGGGATACTACAGGTTATCTGGCCAATCCGAAGGAGGTGTAAGATGGGAAGTGGATGGCATGAATGGCCGCTGATGATCTTCACTGTCTTCGGACAGTGTGTAGTTGGTGGCTTTATCGTTCTGGCGCTGGCGTTGATGAAAGGGGACTTACGCCCTGAATCGCAGCAGCGCGTGATTGCCTGCATGTTCGGGCTGTGGGTATTAATGGGCATTGGCTTTATTGCTTCCATGCTCCACCTGGGCTCACCGATGCGCGCCTTTAACTCACTCAATCGTGTAGGGTCTTCTGCGTTGAGTAATGAAATTGCCAGCGGCTCAATCTTCTTTGCCGTTGGCGGCATCGGCTGGCTGCTGGCAACGTTGAAAAAAATGTCGCCCGTATTACGCAATCTGTGGTTAGTTGTTACCATGGTACTGGGCGTGGTTTTTGTCTGGATGATGGTGCGCGTGTATAACACCATCGATACCGTACCGACCTGGTACAGCATCTGGACGCCGCTGGGCTTCTTCCTGACGATGTTTATGGGCGGTCCGCTGCTGGGATATCTGTTGCTGAGAATTGCTGGCGTGGACGGTTGGGCGATGCGCCTGTTGCCGGCTATTTCAGTGCTTGCTCTGGTCGTGAGCGCCATCATGTCTGTAATGCAGGGGGCTGAACTGGCGACGATCCACAGTTCCATTCAACAGGCGTCTGCGCTGGTTCCGGATTACGGCTCGCTGATGGCGTGGCGGATTGTCGCTCTGGCATTAGCGTTGTGCTGCTGGATTGTACCGCAAGTGAAAGGCTACCAGCCTGCAGTTCCGCTGCTTTCCGTCGCGTTTATTCTGCTGTTAGTCGGCGAGTTGATTGGTCGTGGCGTGTTCTACGGGCTGCATATGACCGTCGGTATGGCGGTTGCCAGCTAAATGACAAACCGGGGCATAGCCCCGGTTTTTTTACTTCTGTTTAGTTAACGTGTCGTAGCTGGTCATCAGATTGCGATAATCAGGAATGTGATTAGAGAACAGCGTCGCCAGACCTTCGATATCGTTGCGCCAGTCGCGATGCAACTCACATGCGACACCAAACCACGTCATCAGTTGAGCACCGGCCTGGGACATCCGATCCCATGCTGAATGGCGAGTAATTTCATTAAACGTACCCGACGCATCGGTTACGACAAAGACATCAAAACCTTCTTCAATAGCCGAGAGCGCAGGGAAAGCAACGCAAACTTCCGTCACGACACCGGCAATAATCAGCTGTTTTTTACCGGTCGCTTTCACTGCTTTCACGAAATCTTCGTTATCCCACGCGTTAATGTTTCCGGGGCGAGCAATATAAGGCGCATCGGGAAATTGAGCTTTCAGTTCCGGTACCAGTGGCCCGTTTGGTCCTGTCTCGAAACTGGTTGTCAGAATGGTTGGGAGTTTGAAGTATTTTGCTAAGTCGCCGAGGGCAAGCACGTTGTTTTTAAATTTATCGGGATCGATATCCCGAACCAGAGAGAGCAGGCCAGCCTGATGGTCGACCAGCAGTACTGCCGCATTATCTTTATCAAGTCTTACGTAAGGTTTAGTCATGATATTTCTCCTGTTCAGCATCTGTGGGGGAAATTTGATGAGTTTAAGTCTACAGAAAGAACGATATATGGATTAGATACCTAAATAAGAACTCACTGTTCTATTTTGAAGACAATGCAGATCTGCATCCCGCATAGAGTTTAGTAAGAAATAAAAGTAAGGGGAGTCCATGAAATTTTTCGACTGAACGCAACGCGAGATTTTTGTTTTAGATCAATAAAAACAAGCAGATGTGTTTTTGTGTTTTTTATCTATTCACATTAAGAATCAGTAATGCAAATCGATCGTCCGGAAAGCGCCTCAGCCCTTTGATTGCGCCGATTGACAATGTTTTTGGCAGTGGCATGATGCGCATGAAATTTGAACTTCCTCACGGTTTTTATTCATGTCCATCTATACCCGTCCCGTCATGCTGTTGCTGTGCGGGCTGCTTCTGCTGACCCTGGCGATCGCCGTGTTAAACACGCTCGTCCCGCTTTGGCTCGCCCATGAAAATTTGCCCACCTGGCAGGTAGGTGTGGTGAGTTCTTCCTACTTTACCGGCAATCTGGTAGGGACGTTGTTGACCGGGTATTTAATAAAACACCTTGGTTTTAATCGCAGCTATTACATTGCCTCGCTTATTTTTGCCGCGGGCTGTATCGGCCTGGGGGTTATGGTGGGATTCTGGAGCTGGATGACCTGGCGTTTTATCGCCGGTGTTGGCTGCGCCATGATTTGGGTGGTAGTGGAAAGTGCGCTGATGTGCAGCGGGAATTCGCGTAATCGCGGACGCTTGCTTGCCGCCTATATGATGATCTATTACGTGGGGACGTTTTTAGGCCAGCTACTGGTCAGTAAAGTATCAACAGAATTGATGAACGTCCTGCCGTGGGTGACGGGTACGATCCTGGCTGGCGTTTTGCCATTGCTCTTTACGCGCATTGCCAATCAGCAGGGTGATGAACAGCAGTCTACTCCTATTACCTCCATGCTGAGGCTGCGTCAGGCGCGTCTGGGCGTTAACGGCTGTATTATTTCCGGGATTGTGCTGGGGTCTTTGTATGGCCTGATGCCGCTGTATCTCAACCATCAAGGGGTGAGCAACGCCAGCATTGGTTTCTGGATGGCGGTTTTGGTTAGCGCCGGTATTCTGGGGCAATGGCCGATTGGTCGCCTGGCAGACAAGCTGGGACGCCTGCTGGTTTTACGCGTCCAGGTCTTCGTGGTTATCGTCGGAAGTATCGCCATGCTGAATCAGGCGGCGATGGCGCCTGCGTTGTTTATGTTGGGTGCGGCAGGTTTTACCCTCTATCCGGTGGCGATGGCCTGGGCCTGTGAAAAGGTTGAACATCATCAGTTGGTCGCCATGAATCAGGCATTGTTATTAAGCTATACCGTTGGCAGCCTGCTTGGTCCTTCATTCACCGCAATGCTGATGCAGAATTATTCCGATAATCTGTTATTCATTATGATTGCCAGCGTATCGTTTATTTATCTGCTGATGTTGTTGCGTAGCGCCAGACATACGCCGACTCCGGTGGCTCACGTATAAAGCGCGCCAGACGGTATGCAAGGCAAAATGTTTGCATACCGTGACTCATTTTCCCATTGCGGGTATGCCGGAAGTTGCGAGGTATTCGCATGCTTTCAGCGTGCAGTGAAGCTGCGCCTGACTGGTCATACTCGTCAGCTGTTGTAAATGCTCCCCTTCATCCAGCCAGCAAACCAGTTTTTGAATCATTTCAATATGTCGGGTGCTGCTGGCAGCCGCCAGGACAATAATTAACCGCACATCTGGATGCCCTGGAAAAGGCACCGCCTCTTTCAGACACAAGAGCGACAGATGTGTCTCACTGCTTATCACTCCTTCTTCCGGACGAGCGTGCGGTAGGGCAAACTCAGGGCTTAGGATGTACCACGGTCCCAGTTGTTCTGTTTCACGGATGATTGCCTGAGCGTAGGCGGACGTAATCGCGCCCAGTTCTTCCAAAGGCTGGCAAGCCAGCGTCACGGCCTCCTGCCAGGAGTGGCATTGTTCACGAAACTGACAGGCAGAAAATAGCGCAGATGTCATTGTGTTCTCCTTATTTCAGAGCAGCAGACCGCATTGCGGTCTGCCAACCCGAACTATCTGAGGGCTTCAAAGAGTGCGGTCGCCGAAATACCGTATTTCTCTTTCAACTGGCGGCTATTGCCTGATTCCGTAAACGTATCTTGTGTCCCCAGTCGGATTAATCTCGTGGTTAATCCTTCCTCCGCCAATACTTCAGCAACCTGTCCGCCAAGCCCACCGGTGATCGTGTGATTTTCAATTGTTGCGATCTGCGGGCAGTTGGCAATCAGTTGCAGAAAGCGCTGGCGGTTAAACGGTTTTAGCATAGCGACGTGAATCAGCTTGCCACGTTTTCCCTGGGCGCACAGCTGCACATAACCTGCGCTTGCCTGCTCCAGAACGGTCCCTTCATAGAGAATGGCGAAGTCATTGCCTGAGTCCTCCACGGCGGCGATATCGGTCACTCGCGGAACGGCAGATTTATCGCGCACGGGCATCGGTTCTCGGGCTACGCGAATATAGACCGGACCGGGAATGTTTACTGCCTGTTCAAATGCGGCCTCAACTTCTTCAGCGTCGGCAGGCGTCAGAATTGTGAGCCCCGGCAGTACGCGCGTCAGGGCCAGATCTTCCAGCGCATGATGCGATGCGCCGTCAGGTCCATCATCCATTCCTGGGTGGCTACCAACTAATTTAATATTAGCTTTCGCGTAGCATGCCTGGCGCAGTTGAGTCCAGGCGGTGCCTGTCACAAACATCGCAAAGTTAACGTAGAACGGAATATTTCCTTCCAACGCCTGGCCAGTGGCAAAGCTCATTGCCGATCCTTCCGCAATACCCATTTCAAAGAAAGCGTCTGGATAGACGGCCTGGAACTGGTCAGTGCGGGTGGAGCTGGCTAAATCACTATCAATGGCGACAATGGGATAGCCCTTTTTTTTCAGGGCAATGAGTGCGTTACCAATTTCATCACGTGGGGCTTTCATCACTGCAACTCCTCCATAGCCTGCTGATATTGTTCGGTGGTTGGGGTTTTTGAATGCCAGTCACCGTTATTTTCCATATAGCTAACGCCACTGCCTTTGGTGGTATGCGCAATAATGGCGACAGGTTTGCCTTTCAGATGGCGTGAGAGCATCAGCGTGTCGGCAACCTGATGCATATCGTTACCGTTATGGAGTTCGAGTACGTGCCAGCCGAAAAGACGCACTTTGTCGGCCAGAGGTTCCAGATTCACCACCTGATTAACGGGGTCGTGGGAGGAAAAACCGTTGTAGTCGATAATCGCCACCAGGTTATCCATCTTCATATGGCCTGCCTGTTGTAGCGTCTCCCAGATTTGCCCTTCATGCATTTCGCCATCGCCAATGATGGCGAAAACGCGCTGTGATTCCCCCCGCTGTTTTTTGGCCGCCGCCATACCAAAGGCAATGGATAATCCCTGGCCCAGCAGGCCGGTTGTTGCATCGACTTCGGGCAGAGATTTGATGCTAGGGTGCCCCTGTAAACGTGAGTTAATTTGTCGAAAAGTATTAAATTCGCTGCGCTCAATTTTGCCTTTTTGATGCAACATGGCGTACTGAGCAGCAACCGCATGACCTTTGCTCATGACCACGCGAGCGCGAGGGGTGCAGGAGAAGTCCACCTCTTGATCGTAAATCCAGGTCAGAATGTCGATGATGGACAATGCACCGCCAGGATGGCCAATGCCTGATTCATAAATCATGGTGACAATATCCCGGCGAGCAGCCAGCGCATGGGATTTTAATTCGTCAATATTCATGTTCATTCCTTATCAGGGCAACATTTTGCCGATGTAATAAACCACTAAGCCGAGGGCGACAAAATCTGTCTCCGGGAAGCTAGTACCGGACAATCCAACCGACTCCATGATGGGATAGATGAGTGCCGGGCCAATACCAATTAATATGCCAGTGACAAAGCTACCGGCGATGGCCCCTTTCCAGCCTCCTGACGCATTACCGAAGACGGCGGCGGTAGCACCAATGAAGAAGTAGGGGATGGCGACGGGGATAATGACCGTTTGCCCAATTAATGCGAGTACCCCCATAACCACCAATCCACCCACAAAGGAAGAGATGAAACCTAAAACGGTGGCGGTTGGGGCATACGGAAAGACGACTGGGCAATCCAGTGCGGGTTTGGCGTTCGGGATAAATTTTTCAGAGATGCCCAGAAATGCCGGGACTATTTCTGACAACAGCAAGCGAACGCCGGTGATGATGATATAAAGCGATGCGGTAAACGTGAGTGACTGGAATAGCGGATAAACCAGCCAATGCATTCCACCGGCGGCGGCCGTTACCGCTTCTTCGCCTGCGGCAAGCGCCGCGATGTAATAGAAAATACTGACAGAGATGGACACGGAGACGATGTAGTCTTTAAAAATCCCCAACCATCCGGGAAGATTTAGCTTTTCTGTTGACTGCTTAGGATCACCCACTTTCGAACCGATCCATCCCGATAGCGCGTAGGCCAGAGTAACGTAATGACCCATCGCGATTTCATCATTACCGGTAATCTTACGCATCCACGGCTGAGCGATAGCTGGATAGACACAGGCCGCAAGCCCCAGCAGTATGGAACCGACGATGATTGTTGTTACATCGCTGTAGCCAAGCGCCTTAAGCGTAACGGTTAAGAGGGCAGACAGATACAGATTATGTTGGCCCGTCAGGAAGATGTATTTGAACGGTGTTACGCGGGCAAAAAACAAGTTCCAGCCGAAACCAACGACCATGATGAGTGAAACGCACATGGCAAACTTGGTTTGTGCCAGCCCAGTTAACGCTTCGGCTAACGGCATCACACCTTTCAGACCGAATCCATCGCTGAATAAGGTCTGAAAATTACCTAAGGATGTCACCGCAATCCCTGCTCCGCCGGCAAATACCAGAAATCCGACGATGGTTTTAAAGGTACCTGAAAGCACTTTTTCGATGGGTTTACGCTGGATAAGCAAACCAATTAGCGCAATAAAGCCAACTAAAAGTGGGGTTACACCCAAAATGTCGAATACAATGAACTTTAGGAGATCCATATTTCCCCCGGAGAGGTTAGTTGTTTTGAACAACGCTGGTGAGCGCAGATTCCATTTCTTCGCTGTTCATCAGATCGGTGATACCGATTGCTCTGAACCCGGCGGCTTCTACCTCATCGGTCAGGTCGCTCATGGTGATCACGAAGTCGATGTTTTGCCAGGTTCGTAGCCCTGACAGGACATCGTGTTCAAGATCGATATCCCAGCCATGTTTATCGATGACTTTTTGGGCTTTGATTTTCAGCATTAGCGAACTGCCCATACCGGTACGACAGACGATCAGACCTTTCATTAGACGTTCTCCTGTTTGTAAAAATAATTATTTTTAATTATCATTGGTGCGATAAAAATTATTATCGCAAAGCCGGGCAAAGTATGTGACAGCATTTGCATTTTGTGCAAAAAGGCGAAAAATGAGTCAGATAGATACTAATTTATTGATTAACATAAGAAATGGGGCTTCAGAGCTTAGTCCGATCCTGGAAAAGGTAGGGCGTTTTATCACTGAAAATCCTGATTTTGTGATGCGGCATACGATAACCGAGCTGGCCGATTCTATTGATACCAGTGAGGGGAGCATCACTCGTTTTTGCCGTGCCTTTGGTTTTAAGGGGTTTTCTGATTTCAGAACGGCTCTTGCACTGGAGCAAGGAGCTGCACGGCCGAATGATGGAGGAAGTGAGGAGACGGCGGCGGTACTGGCAAGCGTTTGTGACAGCAATGCCATCATTGACAGCAAAGAGTTGCAGGCGGTTGCGACCTGGTTAAATCAGCTCAGTAATATTGCAATTTATGCGGTAGGTACTGCGGTGCCGGTGGCGTTATTCCTGCAAATCAATCTGGTGCAGATGGGGAAAATAGCCAGTTATATCGACCGATTTTATCCGGCGGCTATCTCTCCGTTGGCGGACAGCCAAAAAACAGGGATTATCGTTATTCATACAGAACAAGTCTCTACCGATATGATGCAGTCGCTGACGCTAGCGAAGGAACAAGGCATAAAAATTCTCTCGTTAACTCGCGGATCGTTTGCTCCATTAAATCGGCTTTCTGACTGGAATTTGCAGGCGGCGGTTGCATTACAGGGGGAAGGTGAGTCTGGTTTTGCTGAAATTGCTGGTGCGATGATGGTGGCGGATCGCATACTCAGTGCTCTGGAAGAGCAGGATGAGCGTTACGTGCAGTGTCGTAAAGCACACCAGAAACGTATTTTCTCTATTGAAAGCGTGACCAATAAACTTTCAGAATATTTTATGTCGTAGGCATCGAACGTTGGCGTCGCGCTACTCAAGCAGAGCGCTGCGACGCCGTGGTCGTCATACCTTAGTACATTACTTTATGACCATACTGCTCAAGAATGCCTTTCACGCGCTCCATGGTCTCTTTCTTCGGTGGCTTAACACCGTCAAGTTTGTACTCTTCACCCATTGCCACCCATTTGTGTTTGCCCAGCTCATGGTATGGCAGCAGTTCGATTTTCTCTACGTTGCCCATATCGCGGGTAAACTCGCCCAGGCGGTGCGCGGAGTCGTCATCGTCAGACCAGCCAGGTACAACGACGTAGCGGATCCACACCTTGATGTCTTTATTGGACAGGTAACGTGCGAACTCAAGCGTACGATGGTTAGATACGCCCACCAGATTCTGATGGATTTCATCATTCATCTGTTTGAGATCGAGCATCACCAGGTCGGTGACTTCCAGCAATTCATCGATCACCGGATCGTAGCGGCGAACAAAACCGTTGGTATCCAGACAGGTATGAATACCTTCTTTTTTACAGGCACGAAACCAGTCGCGTACAAATTCAGCTTGCAGGATAGCTTCGCCACCGGAAGCTGTTACACCGCCACCGGAGGCGTTCATAAAGTGGCGGTAGGTCACGACCTCTTTCATTAACTCGTCGACGGTGACTTCTTTGCCGCCGTGCGTATCCCATGTGTCACGGTTATGACAATACAGGCAGCGCATCAGGCAGCCCTGGAAGAAGGTAATAAAACGGATGCCCGGGCCATCAACAGTGCCACAGGATTCAAAGGAGTGAATGCGACCAATAACTGACATTGCGGTGTTTCTCCAGGTGTGGCCCATCCGGGGCCTGTGTTAGTGCACAGTTATTAACTGTGTCGAGTCTGTTTTGGCTGCTATCCATAAGTATAGATAGCTGACAAAGCAGGCTATTAAAAAGGCCCCACTTACGTGGAGCCTTTATTGTACGCTTTTTAAAGTACGATTTCAGTCAAAACCAATTACATGGTCTGAGTGAAGGTACGAGTAATAACGTCCTGCTGCTGTTCTTTAGTCAGGGAGTTAAAACGTACTGCGTAGCCAGAAACACGGATGGTCAGCTGCGGATATTTTTCCGGATGTTCCATCGCATCCAGCAGCATTTCACGGTTCATGACGTTCACGTTCAGGTGCTGACCACCTTCGATGGACGCTTCGTGGTGGAAGTAACCATCCATCAGACCAGCCAGGTTGGTCTTACGAACTTCGTCATCTTTACCCAGTGCGTTCGGAACGATAGAGAAGGTGTAAGAGATACCATCTTTAGCGTAAGCAAACGGCAGTTTAGCAACGGAGGTCAGAGAGGCAACAGCACCTTTCTGGTCACGACCGTGCATTGGGTTAGCACCCGGTCCAAACGGCGCGCCAGCACGACGACCATCTGGGGTGTTACCGGTTTTCTTACCATAAACCACGTTAGAGGTGATGGTCAGAACAGACTGAGTCGGGATAGCGTTACGATAAGTAGTCAGTTTCTGAATTTTCTTCATGAAACGTTCTACCAGGTCAACCGCCATGTCATCAACGCGAGAGTCGTTGTTACCAAACTGCGGGTATTCGCCTTCGATTTCGAAGTCGACAGCCAGACCGTCTTCGTCACGAATCGGTTTAACTTTCGCATATTTGATTGCAGACAGGGAGTCAGCAGCAACGGACAGACCAGCGATACCACACGCCATGGTGCGGATAACGTCACGGTCGTGCAGCGCCATCAGAGAGGCTTCGTAGCTGTACTTGTCGTGCATGTAGTGGATAACGTTCAGTGCAGTGACGTACTGTTTAGCCAGCCAGTCCATGAAGTGATCCATGCGCTCCATAACTTCGTCGAAGTTCAGAACGTCGCCTTTGATCGGTTCAGATTTAGGACCAACCTGCATTTTCAGTTTTTCATCAACGCCGCCATTGATTGCGTACAGCATGGTTTTCGCCAGGTTTGCACGCGCACCGAAGAACTGCATTTGTTTACCAACAACCATCGGGCTTACGCAGCAAGCGATAGCGTAGTCGTCGTTGTTGAAGTCCGGACGCATCAGGTCATCGTTCTCGTACTGCAGAGAAGAGGTGTCGATGGACACTTTAGCGGCGAATTTCTTGAAGTTCAGAGGCAGTTTTTCAGACCACAGAACGGTGATGTTCGGCTCCGGAGAAGGACCCATGGTGTACAGGGTGTTCAGGAAGCGGAAGCTGTTTTTGGTAACCAGAGTACGGCCATCAACGCCCATACCACCGATAGATTCAGTTGCCCAAATCGGGTCACCGGAGAACAGTTCATCATATTCAGGGGTACGCAGGAAACGAACCATACGCAGTTTCATGACCAGGTGGTCAATCATTTCCTGAGCGTCTTGCTCGGTGATTTTGCCTGCTTTGATATCACGTTCGATGTAGGCATCCAGGAAGGTGGATACGCGACCGAAGGACATTGCTGCGCCGTTCTGAGATTTAACCGCGGCCAGGTAGCCGAAGTAAGTCCACTGGATAGCTTCCTGAGCGTTGGTTGCCGGACCAGAGATATCGCAGCCATATTTAGCAGCCATTTCTTTGATCTGACCCAGTGCGCGGTGCTGTTCAGCAATTTCTTCACGCAGACGGATAGTGGCTTCCAGGTTTACGCCGTTTTCCAGATCGGACTGCAGAGAGACGAACTGAGCGTATTTGTCTTTCATCAGGTAGTCGATACCGTACAGCGCAACGCGACGGTAGTCACCGATGATACGGCCACGGCCATAGGCATCTGGCAGACCAGTTAGAACACCGGATTTACGGCAGTTCAGAATGTCTTTGGTGTAAACATCGAATACGCCCTGGTTGTGGGTTTTGCGGTATTCGGTGAAGATTTTTTTCAGCATCGGGTCCAGTTCGCGATTGTACGCTTTGCAGGAACCTTCAACCATTTTGATGCCGCCAAACGGAATGATCGCACGTTTCAGCGGAGCTTCAGTCTGCAGACCAACAATTTTCTCGAGCGCTTTGTTGATGTAGCCAGCGTCGTGAGAAGTGATGGTAGAAGCAACGGAGGTGTCAAAGTCAACAGGCGCGTGAGTGCGGTTTTCCTGTTTAACGCCTTCCATCACGCTGTCCCACAGTGCAGTGGTCGCATCAGTTGCGCCAGCCAGGAAGGACTCGTCACCCTCATACGGAGTGTAGTTTTTCTGAATGAAGTCACGGACGTTTACTTCATTCTGCCAATCACCTTTGGTAAAACCTTCCCAGGCTGTGGCTAACTTTTCATTAAGCTCGGACATGTAACACCTACCTTCTTAAGTGGATTTTTTATTTACTGCGTGTAATGGGCATCATCAGATTAATGATGATCGTTACCACGCAGATAAATGACCCAGTATGTCAACCCGACCAACAAACCGCCGCCGATAATGTTGCCGATCGTAACCGGAATCAGGTTATCGGTGATGAAATTCATCACGGTCAGGTGAGAAAAATTCTCCGGAGAAGACCCAACAGCGGTCCAGAATTCCGGGGTGGCGAAATCGCGAATTACAATACCCATAGGGATCATAAACATGTTTGCGATACTGTGCTCAAAACCGCTGGCAACAAACATTGCGACCGGTAATACCATGATAAACGCTTTGTCCATCAGGCTGCGACCCGAATAGCTCATCCATACTGCCAGACACACCATCAGGTTCGCCAGGATGCCAAGACTTACCGCCTCAACAAAAGTATGGTGCACTTTGTGGTCGGCTGTTTGCAGGACGTTGAGACCCCACGCGCCGTTAGCGGTCATATACTCGCCAGAAAGCCACATGAGTAACACGAAGATCAGGGCGCCAATCAGGTTGCCGACATAAACGTTAAGCCAGTTTTTCGCCAATTGGCCCCAGGTGATGCGACCACTGGCTTTCGCTACGACAATCAGTACGGTTGAGGTGAAGAGGTCTGCACCGCAGACAACGCAGAGAATCAGCCCCAGGGAAAAGCAGATACCACCTACTAGCTTCGCCATGCCGAAAGGCATTGTGCCGGTACCGGTTGTGGCGGTGATATAGAAAACAAAGGCAATTGAAATGAATACACCGGCAGTAATTGCCAGATAGAACGTCTTAAGCGGATGTTTCGTTGCTTTATAGACGCCTGCTTCTTCGGCAACTTTGGCCATTGCAGCAGGAAGAATAAGATCAAAAGGGTTGTCAGCTTTCACACTAACTCTCTCTTTATTAAGTCGGCGACGAGATACTAACAAAGCATTATAGATGAGAATTTGATATAGATCATATCTCGCCTGGCTTATAGGCCCGTAAGGCGCATGGTTTTTATGCGATTACGGTGTAACTTATTGATTATCCAAATAAAGATAAATTTTAAAAATTATAAAGTGAGTTGAATTTTTTCTTTCTGTCTCCTCTGGGGCGGTTAATTAAAATGGAGTAATTGAGATAAAAAACCACATTAATAAGCTAATTTTCTTAATATCAACTACTAATATTTAACCTTGTTTTTACATTTATTTTTTGATTTGACCAAAATAAAAAACAGGGCGCATTAAGCGCCCCGTAATATAGCCCAGACAATACCTTTAGCCTACTCAGCGCAGGCTGATTGTCACTATTTTGACCAATGTGCTGCTTTCGCGCGCTGCAGTTTTTCGTAAGCTTTCAGCAGAGACTGATGCGCCGGGAAAGCCTGCAGATCGCTATCAACAGTTTGAAGCCCGTAGAACGGCGCTTCGCCACTTAATGCTGCACTTGCGGCTTCAACCGCCTCGGCACCGTACATGCGCACAAACGCGTTCAGATATTGTAGCGGCTGACGATCTTCTTCCTGAGATAGCAGCAGCAGCGTTTGCAGACAGCGGTAGTAGTTGGCACGTTCAGCGCTAAAGACAGAGGCGTTGAATTCCATCGTCCATTCTGTCCAGACCAGCGCCTGCTCCAGGTCGCCGCCGGCCAGCGCCAGCATCACTTTAAGCTCGCCAATGCGCAGGGTGTACCAACCGTTATCCGCACCGGTTGCCAGACCGAGCAGCTCGCGTACGCGGGTGAAGTCGTCAAAGCCTTCCTCATCCAGTTGTTCGATCAGATTGAGATAGTCTTCTTTATCCCATTCACTGCCCGGGAGCGAGAGAATAGTGTCACGCAGATGGGCGCCCATGGCGTTGTTGGCTAACCACAGATCTTCAGCCGGATAGATGTCAGACATTCCCGGAACAATAATGCGGCACGCATAAACGCTCAGGTGCTCGTAGTCGGCGATATACACTTCTTTATCTTCAGCATTGAAGATGGCCATCAGGGTGGCGAACTCTTCTTCGGTGGTACCGGAGAAATTCCAGTCAACGAACGGATAGTCAGCATCCTGCTTGAACAGATCCCAGGAGATCAGGCCGCTGGAATCGATGAAGTGGGTTTCAAGGTTAGTGTGTTCAGCCACTTCTTCGTCGTCAAAGGTTGGTGGGGTGAAGACATCAAGATCTTTCAGACCACGGCCCTGCAGCAGTTCAGTGACAGTACGCTCCAGCGCAACGCCGAAATCCGGGTGCGCACCGAAGGAGGCAAAGCAGGTACCATTGGCCGGGTTGAACAGGACAACGCAAATCACCGGATACTTGCCGCCCAGGGAGCCATCGTAGGCGAAAATTGGGAAACCTTCCGCTTCCAGTTTGGCGATGGACTCCACCACTGCCGGGTAGCGCGCCATGACTTCGGCCGGGATTTCCGGCAGGCTGATGCTTTCCGCAATAATACGGTTCTTCACATGACGCTCAAAGACTTCAGACAGGCCCTGAACGCGCGCTTCGTTACGGGTGTTACCCGCAGACATGCCGTTAGAAACGTACAGGTTGCCAATAATATTCATCGGAATATAGACGGTCTGGTTATCCGACTGACGGGTAAACGGTAGGCCGCAGACCCCACGTTCTTCATTACCGGATTGCAGATCGATAAGCATGCTGCCAGTCAGTTCGTTGTCTGGATCGTAAAACGCACGCAGACGAGCATCCAGCAGACCTTCTGGTACGTCGTCTTCTTCAGTCAACGGGAACCATTTTTCGTTCGGATAATGCACGAATGGGCCGTTGGCGATGGTTTCACCCAGCCAGAAATCCGCAAAGAAATAGTTAGTCGACAGACGCTCAAAATATTCGCCCAGCGCGGAAGCCAGCGCCGCTTTTTTCGTCGCGCCTTTACCGTTGGTGAAGCACAGCGCGCATTCTTTGTCGCGAATATGTACAGACCAGACGTTAGGGACGGGATTCAACCACGAGGCTTCTTCAATTTGAAAACCAAGGTCGAGCAATTTTTGCTGGAAGCGAGCGATGGAGTCTTCCAGAGCGGCATCTTTGCCGGGGATAAATGTTTGCGTCATGAAAATCACTTTTGTCGTACGGAAAGCGCGCAATGATACGGGTTTTAAATGAATGGCGCTATCGTCGCCGGAGTTCAGACGTAAATAAAAGTATTAGCTATGCTTTCCTACAGCCAACCACGTTTAGAGCATAATAATGAAAGCTTTCGATTTACACCGAATGGTACTGGATAAGGTGCCCATGGATTTTCTGGGAGAAGTTGCTCTGCGCAGCCTCTATACCTTTATATTGGTTTTTCTGTTTTTAAAAATCACCGGACGTCGCGGCGTACGCCAGATGTCGCTTTTTGAAGTGCTGATTATCCTTACGCTGGGGTCCGCGGCGGGAGACGTGGCATTTTATGATGATGTCCCGATGCTGCCGGTGCTGGTGGTCTTTATTACGCTTGCTGTGCTGTATCGGCTGGTTATGTGGCTGATGGCGCATAGCGAGAAAATGGAGGATTTGCTGGAGGGCAAGCCCGTTGTGATCATTGAGGACGGCGAGCTGGCATGGTCGAAGCTCAATAGCGCCAATATGACGGAATTCGAATTCTTTATGGAATTGCGTTTGAACGGCGTGGAGCAATTGGGACAGGTGAGACTGGCCATCCTGGAGACAAATGGGCAAATCAGCGTCTATTTCTTTGCAGATGAAGACGTAAAGCCGGGGCTCAGTATTTTGCCTAAACGCTGTACACAGCGATTTAAAGTGATACCTGAAGCTGGGGACTATGCATGTATACGGTGTAGTGAAGTGGTGCAAATGAACGCCGGAGATCATCAATTATGTCCACGCTGTGCAAATCCAGAATGGTCGAAGGCCAGTCGGGCAAAACGGGTCACCTGACAGCGAAAATCTCGGTTTTTACCCGTCAATCCGATAGATTCTGTTGTGTGACCAATGACACATTTTTACCCCGGCCAGTTTTACCCATTGCGGCGCGTGTCACTGAATGATAAAACCGATATCCACAGGAATAACTTATACCAATGTCTGTCACCGGATTATCGCCAATGACAGGATGTTGATTGGACAACAACACAACGTGGTGAGGGGAAATGGCTCAGGTCTTCAATTTTAGTTCAGGTCCGGCAATGTTACCGGCAGAAGTACTTAAACTGGCTCAACAGGATCTTCGCGACTGGAACGGTCTTGGCACGTCGGTGATGGAAATTAGCCACCGTGGCAAAGAATTCATCCAGGTCGCAGAGGAAGCGGAGCAGGATTTTCGCGATCTTCTCAGCATCCCCTCCAACTATAAAGTGTTGTTCTGCCATGGCGGTGGGCGCGGGCAGTTTGCGGGCATCCCGTTAAATATTCTGGGTGACAAAACCACGGCGGATTACGTTGATGCCGGTTATTGGGCCGCCAGCGCAATTAAAGAAGCGAAAAAATACTGTACGCCAAACGTTATCGACGCCAAAGTCACCGTTGACGGACTGCGTGCTGTTAAGCCAATGAGCGAATGGCAGCTTTCTGACAACGCGGCGTATTTGCACTATTGCCCGAATGAAACCATTGATGGCATTGCGATCGATGAAACGCCGAATTTTGCCAGCAATGTGGTGGTTACGGCGGATCTGTCCTCTACCATTCTTTCTGCACCGCTTGACGTGAGCCGTTATGGCGTAATTTATGCCGGGGCGCAGAAAAACATCGGCCCGGCCGGGCTGACCATTGTCATCGTACGTGAAGATTTGCTGGGTAAGGCTCATGTGTCATGCCCGTCAATCCTCGACTATACCGTGCTGAATGACAACGACTCCATGTTCAACACGCCGCCAACCTTTGCCTGGTATCTGTCTGGCCTGGTCTTTAAATGGCTGAAAGAGCAGGGCGGTGTTAACGCGATGGATAAAATTAACCAGCAAAAAGCGGAACTGCTGTACGGCGTAATCGATAACAGCGATTTCTACCGTAACGACGTGGCAAAATCGAACCGTTCACGCATGAACGTACCGTTCCAGCTTGCTGACAGCGCCCTGGATAAACTCTTCCTGGAAGAGTCTTTCGCTGCGGGTCTGCACGCGTTGAAAGGGCACCGTGTGGTCGGCGGTATGCGCGCGTCCATCTACAATGCAATGCCGCTAGAAGGTGTAAAAGCGCTGACCGATTTCATGGTCGATTTCGAGCGCCGCCGCGGTTAATCTGCTGTATTTTCATCCCCACAGCCAGTCTGTGGGGTTTTTATGTCTGTTTTTGAGAGTCGAGTTTCATGGAATCCCTGACGTTACAACCCATTGCGCGGGTGGATGGCACCATCAATCTGCCTGGATCCAAAAGTGTTTCTAACCGCGCTTTGCTGCTGGCTGCATTAGCAAATGGCACCACTGTCCTGACCAACCTGCTGGACAGCGATGATGTCCGCCATATGCTTAATGCTCTGAATGCGTTAGGAATTAGCTATACCCTTTCTGCCGACCGTACGCGTTGCGAGATTATCGGCAATGGCGGTGCGCTGCATGCCGAAGGCGCAGTGGAACTGTTCCTTGGCAATGCCGGAACCGCAATGCGCCCGCTGGCCGCTGCGCTGTGTCTGGGCAGCAATGACATCGTGTTGACGGGCGAGCCGCGCATGAAAGAGCGCCCGATTGGCCATCTGGTTGATGCGTTACGCCAGGGCGGAGCCAACATTGAATACCTGGAGCAGGAAAACTATCCGCCTTTACGTCTGCGCGGTGGCTTTACCGGAGGACAGGTTGAGGTAGACGGCAGCGTATCCAGCCAGTTCTTGACTGCGCTGCTGATGACTGCGCCACTGGCGCCGCAGGATACGACGATCGCCATTAAAGGCGAGCTGGTATCCAAACCTTACATTGATATCACACTGAACCTGATGAAAACGTTTGGTGTTGAAATTGAGAATCAGAACTACCAGCGCTTTATTGTGCAGGGTCAGCAGCAGTATCAGTCACCGGGTGCATATCTGGTTGAAGGTGATGCTTCTTCCGCTTCCTATTTTCTCGCAGCAGGAGCCATTAAAGGCGGTACGGTAAAAGTCACCGGGATTGGCCGCAACAGTATGCAGGGTGATATCCGCTTTGCTGATGTGCTGGAAAAAATGGGGGCGACCATTACCTGGGGCGATGACTTTATTGCCTGTACTCACGGTGAGCTGAACGCGGTAGACATGGATATGAACCATATTCCCGATGCGGCGATGACCATTGCCACGGCAGCGCTGTTCGCTAAAGGCACCACGACCTTACGTAACATCTACAACTGGCGCGTCAAAGAGACCGACCGCCTGTTCGCGATGGCGACTGAGTTGCGTAAAGTGGGCGCGATCGTTGAAGAGGGCGAAGACTATATTCGTGTCACACCACCGGCGACGTTACAGTTTGCGGAGATCGCGACCTACAACGATCACCGCATGGCGATGTGTTTCTCGCTGGTGGCGTTGTCTGACACGCCGGTGACCATTCTGGACCCTAAATGTACCGCCAAAACCTTCCCGGATTATTTCGAACAGCTGGCGCGTATTAGTATACCTGCCTGATCCTCACATCTGACGATCGCGCTCAGCATATTCGTGAGCGCATCGCTGCAGATAAACAGTAAATCAGTGTCATCTTCCGGGCTGGTTTCTCGCCAGCCCGCTATAATTGCGCAATTCTTCCTCACATCGTTACAGACTAATCGGGTTTTTACACTCTGTGTTAACGATTATTAGCGTTGGCGCGTATAATGCGCGGCGTTCACGTTAACGTATGCCCGTTTAAGGAGAAAAAGATGACGGCAATTGCCCCGGTTATTACCATTGATGGCCCAAGTGGTGCAGGAAAAGGCACCTTGTGCAAGGCAATGGCGGAAGCATTGCAATGGCATCTGTTAGATTCAGGCGCGATCTACCGCGTACTGGCGCTCGCAGCGTTGCATCACCATGTTGATGTCACATCTGAAGATGCTCTGGTACCGCTTGCCTCACACCTGGATGTGCGTTTTATCTCAACGGACGGCAACCTGGAAGTCATTCTGGAAGGTGAAGATGTCAGCGGCGAAATCCGCACCCAGGAAGTAGCGAATGCCGCATCTCAGGTCGCTGCGTTTCCTCGCGTACGCGAAGCGCTGTTACGCCGCCAACGCGCGTTTCGTGAAGCGCCCGGCCTGATTGCCGACGGACGAGACATGGGGACCGTGGTGTTCCCGGATGCACCAGTGAAAATTTTCCTGGACGCCTCCTCGCAAGAACGTGCGCATAGACGTATGCTACAGTTGCAGGAAAAGGGCTTTAGTGTTAACTTTGAACGCCTTTTGGCCGAGATCGAAGAACGCGATTTCCGCGATCGTAATCGTGCTGTAGCGCCGCTGGTTCCCGCTGCTGATGCTTTAGTTTTGGATTCAACCCGATTAAGCATTGAGCAAGTGATTGAAAAAGCGTTACAATACGCGCGCCAAAAACTGGCACTCGCTTAAGTGCGACCGAATTTGCAGTACCCCCGTTGCAATGGATTGACAGCGGGTATGTTAAACAACCCCATCCGGCATGGAGCCAGGTGGACGTTAAATATGAAACCTGAAGATTAAACATGACTGAATCTTTTGCTCAACTGTTTGAAGAATCCTTAAAAGAAATCGAAACCCGTCCGGGTTCCATCGTTCGTGGTGTTGTTGTTGCTATCGACAAAGACGTAGTACTGGTTGACGCTGGTCTGAAATCTGAGTCCGCCATTCCGGCAGAGCAGTTCAAAAACGCCCAGGGTGAGTTGGAAATCCAGGTTGGTGACGAAGTTGACGTTGCTCTGGATGCAGTAGAAGACGGCTTCGGTGAAACCCTGCTGTCCCGTGAAAAAGCTAAACGTCACGAAGCTTGGATCACGCTGGAAAAAGCTTACGAAGAAGCTGCAACCGTTACTGGTGTTATCAATGGCAAAGTCAAGGGTGGCTTCACTGTTGAGCTGAATGGTATTCGCGCGTTCCTGCCGGGTTCCCTGGTAGACGTTCGTCCGGTCCGCGACACGCTGCACCTGGAAGGCAAAGAGCTTGAATTCAAAGTAATCAAGCTGGATCAGAAGCGTAACAACGTTGTTGTTTCCCGTCGTGCCGTTATCGAATCCGAAAACAGCGCAGAACGCGATCAGCTGCTGGAAAACCTGCAGGAAGGCATGGAAGTTAAAGGTATCGTTAAGAACCTCACTGACTACGGTGCATTCGTTGATCTGGGTGGCGTTGACGGCCTGCTGCACATCACCGACATGGCATGGAAACGCGTTAAGCATCCGAGCGAAATCGTAAACGTTGGCGACGAAATCACTGTTAAAGTGCTGAAGTTCGACCGCGAGCGTACTCGTGTATCTCTGGGCCTGAAACAGCTGGGCGAAGATCCATGGGTAGCTATCGCTAAGCGTTATCCGGAAGGTACCAAACTGACTGGTCGCGTGACCAACCTGACCGACTACGGCTGCTTCGTTGAAATCGAAGAAGGCGTTGAAGGCCTGGTTCACGTTTCCGAAATGGATTGGACCAACAAAAACATCCACCCGTCCAAAGTTGTTAACGTTGGCGATGTAGTGGAAGTTATGGTTCTGGATATCGACGAAGAACGTCGTCGTATCTCCCTGGGTCTGAAGCAGTGCAAAAACAACCCATGGCAGCAGTTCGCGGAAACCCACAACAAGGGCGACCGTGTTGAAGGTAAAATCAAGTCTATCACTGACTTCGGTATCTTCATCGGCCTGGACGGCGGCATCGACGGCCTGGTTCACCTGTCTGACATCTCCTGGAACGTTGCAGGCGAAGAAGCAGTTCGTGAATACAAAAAAGGCGACGAAATCGCAGCTGTTGTTCTGCAGGTTGACGCAGAGCGTGAGCGTATCTCTCTGGGCGTTAAACAACTCGCAGAAGATCCGTTCAACAACTGGGTTGCACTGAACAAGAAAGGCGCAATCGTAAACGGTAAAGTCACTGCAGTTGATGCTAAAGGCGCAACCGTAGAACTGGCTGACGGCGTTGAAGGTTACCTGCGCGCTTCTGAAGCTTCCCGCGACCGCGTTGAAGATGCAACTCTGGTTCTGAGCGTAGGCGACGACGTTGAAGCTAAATTCACCGGCGTTGATCGTAAGAACCGCGCAATCAGCCTGTCTGTTCGTGCTAAAGACGAAGCTGATGAGAAAGATGCAATCGCAACTGTTAACAAACAGGAAGATGCTAACTTCTCTAACAACGCAATGGCTGAAGCTTTCAAAGCAGCTAAAGGCGAGTAATATCGAGTGCTCCTAAATCCTTTGTGCTGTTAACAGCACAAAGGGTGACGAGTAGCTTGACAGATTACAGGATTCGTCCTGTAATCAATGACAAAGGGCGGCTAAGGCCGCCCTTAATCAATGCAGCAGCTAATTATGCCTTTAAGGAACCGGAGGAATCATGACCAAGTCAGAATTGATTGAAAGACTTGCAACCCAGCAACCTCATATTCCCGCGAAAGCGGTTGAAGATGCAGTTAAAGAGATGCTGGAACATATGGCCTCGACTCTTGCGCAGGGCGAGCGTATTGAAATCCGCGGTTTCGGCAGTTTCTCTTTGCATTACCGCGCACCGCGCACCGGACGTAATCCGAAGACCGGCGATAAAGTGGACCTGGAAGGAAAATACGTTCCGCACTTTAAACCAGGTAAAGAACTGCGCGATCGCGCCAATATTTACGGTTAAGTTTTTAGCGAGACTTAACGCCGAGAAAAGCACCCGCATGGGTGCTTTTTTCATTTCTGCCAACCCATCCTGGAGTCTCCATCCCAGTTAATTTGCACGTTACAAGCGCCGCTAAATGTTAGCGGAATGCATACCGTATAACGCTAAATTGGCACCAGACAACCGTCGAACATTACTGCACACTTCCTGCTACAGGGAGGTGACTGATGAAAATAACAACGGTTAGTACGAGTGCATTATTCGGCATTCTCCCGCTTATGCTATTACCTGCGTTACCTGACATGCTGTGCATCGGCGTTATATTTGGTCTGGCAATTCTGCTCTGCCTTATTTCTCACAGCCCTGTACGTTTCGCCGGATTAACCCTGCTATTTTTTCTTTGGGGAGTTCTGGCTGCGAAAGATGCGCTGTGGGCCGGTAATACGCTGCCTGCAAAAAGCCAGCAGGCCATCGTGCGGATAACCGGAACCGATAATATGACAACGCACTACGGCCAGATCACGCATATGCAGGGGAAGCGGGTATTTCCTGCTATCGGAATTACTCTGTATGGGCAGTACCTACCCGGCAACGTTTGTGCGGGCCAGACATGGGCGATGACGTTGAAGGTTCGTGCTATACACGGTCAATTGAACGAGGGCGGGTTTGATAGCCAGCGTTACGCATTGGCGCAGCACCAGCTGCTGACGGGAAGATTTTTGCAGGCTTCGGTTATCACACAACAATGCAGTTTGCGTTCGCGGTATCTCTCCTCGTTGAAAAGCGCGCTCGCTGACTATCCCTGGCAGCAGGTTATACTGGGCCTGGGAATGGGGGAGCGCTTGTCCGTGTCACAAGCGGTGAAAACCATTATGCGTGATACCGGTACGGCCCATTTGATGGCTATCTCCGGGCTGCATATTGCATTTGCCGCACTTCTGGCAGCAGGATTAATTCGCGCGGGGCAATTTTTTATGCCAACCAGATGGATTTGCTGGCAGGTTCCGTTAGTTGGCGGGATCGTCTGCGCAACATTCTATGCCTGGTTAACAGGGCTACAGCCCCCGGCATTACGTACGGTTGTTGCGCTACTGGTCTGGGGAGGGCTAAAACTCAGCGGCAGGCAGTGGAGTGGATGGTCGGTGTGGATCTGCTGTCTGGCAGCCATTCTGGTGGTGGATCCTGTCGCCGTTCTTTCACAAAGTCTGTGGTTGTCTGCTTTTGCCGTTGCGGCGCTGCTGTTCTGGTATCAATGGGTTCCGATGCCGGATTGGCCGCTGTCTCGCGTTGGACGCCAATTTCTGGCGCTTGCTCATTTGCAATTGGGAATTACGCTCCTGCTTCTGCCTGTGCAAATCGCGATGTTTCACGGTTTTAGCCTGACCTCATTTTTGGCGAATTTGTTTGCTGTACCGCTGGTTACGTTTATTTCCGTACCATTGATATTAGCAGGCATGATCGTGCATTTAACCGGGCTGGCGATGGTTGAGTCGAACCTATGGTATTTAGCGGATCGCTCCCTCGCGCTATTATTTTGGGGGCTCAGGAGCCTGCCTGAAGGGTGGATCAATATTGATGCACGTTGGCAATGGCTTGCATTTGTACCCGGACTCCTGCTCATCGCATATCGGCTGAACGCGTGGCGAACTATACCGGTAGTTTGTGTCACTGTGCTCCTTTTACTGAGCGCCCCGTTCTGGCGAACGCCACGTACTGATGTCTGGCAAGTGCATATGCTGGACGTCGGGCAGGGGCTGGCGATGGTCATTGCGCGCAATGGGAAAGCGATTCTTTACGATACCGGTCTGGCATGGCCTGAAGGCGATAGCGCGCAACAGCTGATTATTCCCTGGCTACATTGGCACAACCTGGAGCCAGAAGGCATTATTTTAAGCCATGAGCATATGGATCACCGGGGCGGGTTGCGTTCGCTGCAGCAAGCCTGGCCGTCGCTATGGATAAGAAGCCCATTAGGTTGGGAAGGGCATCTCCCGTGTTTACGCGGGGAGCGCTGGCAATGGCAAGGGTTAACCTTTAGTGCGCATTGGCCCGTGCGTGGAAATAAAGATCTGGGGAATAACCACTCCTGCGTGGTTAAGGTCGATGACGGGCATCAGAGTATTCTGCTGACCGGAGATATTGAGTCTCCCGCTGAACAAAAAATGCTCAGTCACTACTGGCAGCATCTGCAGTCTACGGTGATACAGGTTCCACACCATGGTAGCAATACCTCATCATCGCAGGCGCTGATTCAGCGGGTCGGCGGGCAGGCCGCGTTAGCCTCCGCATCCCGTTACAATGCCTGGCGTCTCCCGTCCAGGAAAGTGAAGCAACGTTATCGGCAACAAAATTATCAATGGCTGGATACACCCCACCAGGGGCAGATTACGCTGGATTTTTATCAAAAAAACTGGCGAATAAACAGCTTGCGGGATCAGATTTTACCTCGTTGGTATCATCAGTGGTTTGGCGTGTCGGAGGATAACGGGTAGAATATGCGGCTATTCTAACAAATGCTGGTTTTTTGAATGCATAACGATAAAGATCTCTCTACGTGGCAGACGTTTCGCCGACTATGGCCAACCATAGCGCCTTTTAAATCGGGTCTGATCGTGGCGGGTATAGCGTTAATCCTGAACGCGGCCAGCGATACCTTCATGCTATCGCTCCTTAAGCCATTACTGGATGATGGTTTTGGTAAAACGGATCGCTCGGTGCTGCTGTGGATGCCGCTGGTGGTCATTGGACTAATGGTTCTTCGCGGATTCACCAGCTATGTCTCCAGCTACTGCATCTCATGGGTATCAGGCAAAGTGGTCATGACCATGCGTCGCCGCCTGTTTGGCCATATGATGGGCATGCCGGTCTCCTTTTTTGATAAACAGTCTACAGGTACGCTGTTGTCACGTATTACCTATGATTCAGAGCAGGTCGCATCATCGTCCTCCGGCGCGCTGATCACCGTGGTACGTGAAGGGGCTTCAATTATTGGCCTGTTTATCATGATGTTCTATTACAGCTGGCAGCTGTCATTGATCCTGATTGTACTGGCGCCAATTGTGTCAGTGGCGATTCGTATAGTTTCCAAGCGTTTTCGTAGCATCAGTAAAAATATGCAAAACACCATGGGTCAGGTTACGACCAGTGCGGAGCAGATGCTGAAAGGCCACAAAGAAGTTCTGATTTTTGGTGGTCAGGAAGTCGAAACTAAGCGCTTTGATAAAGTCAGCAATAAGATGCGTTTGCAGGGCATGAAGATGGTTTCCGCCTCTTCTATCTCCGATCCTATCATCCAGCTGATTGCGTCTCTGGCTCTGGCCTTCGTGTTGTATGCAGCCAGCTTCCCAAGCGTAATGGAAAACCTGACTGCAGGGACAATTACGGTTGTCTTCTCCTCAATGATCGCGCTGATGCGTCCGTTGAAATCGCTGACCAACGTCAACGCACAGTTCCAGCGCGGTATGGCGGCCTGCCAGACCTTATTTACGATTCTGGATAGCGAGCAGGAAAAAGATGAAGGTACGCGCGAAATCGAACGCGCTACCGGCAATCTCGAGTTCCGCAACGTGACATTCACCTATCCGGGACGTGAAGTACCTGCGCTGCGCAACATCAACATGAATATTCCAGCGGGGAAAACCGTTGCCCTGGTTGGCCGTTCGGGTTCAGGGAAATCCACCATCGCCAGCTTGATCACGCGCTTCTATGATATTGATGAAGGGCAGATTCTAATGGACGGACACGATCTACGTGAATATACCCTGGCATCCCTGCGCGATCAGGTTGCGTTGGTTTCGCAGAATGTGCACCTGTTTAACGATACGGTTGCCAACAACATCGCCTACGCGCGTACCGATTTGTACAGCCGTGAGCAGATCGAAAAAGCGGCGAAAATGGCTTACGCCATGGATTTCATCAATAAGATGGACAATGGCCTGGATACGGTGATTGGCGAAAACGGCGTCCTGCTATCTGGTGGTCAGCGCCAGCGTATCGCTATTGCCCGCGCCTTGTTGCGTGACAGTCCGATTCTGATCCTTGATGAAGCAACGTCGGCACTCGATACCGAGTCTGAACGCGCGATTCAGGCTGCTCTGGATGAGCTTCAGAAAAACCGTACCTCCCTGGTGATTGCTCACCGCCTTTCTACCATTGAACAGGCGGATGAAATCATCGTGGTGGAAGACGGTATTATTGTTGAGCGTGGAACCCATAGCGAGCTGATTGAGCAGCGTGGGGTGTATGCACAATTACATAAAATGCAATTCGGTCAATGATCGCTCGAATCTGGTCTGGTGAGTCGCCGCTGTGGCGACTGTTACTCCCACTCTCCTGGCTGTATGGCCTGGTGAGCGGGGGGATCCGCTTATGTTACAAGCTTGGGATTAAACGCACGTGGCGTGCACCAGTCCCGGTTGTGGTGGTCGGAAACCTGACCGCGGGCGGCAATGGCAAAACACCAGTGGTGATTTGGCTGGTTGAACAACTGCGTCAACGTGGGATTCGCGTGGGCGTGGTGTCGCGTGGTTATGGCGGGAAAGCGGCTGCTTACCCGCTATTACTGACCGCAGATACCACTACGGCAGAAGCGGGTGATGAACCTGTGCTGATCGCCCAACGTACCGGCGTGCCCGTAGCGGTATCCCCGGTAAGATCGGATGCGGTCAAAGCCATTTTGGCCCAACACGATGTGCAGATGATTGTGACGGACGATGGGCTACAGCACTACCGTCTGGCGCGAGATGTTGAAATCGTGGTTATTGACGGAGAACGTCGGTTTGGCAATGGCTGGTGGCTTCCCGCGGGTCCCATGCGGGAACGCGCAGGTCGGCTTAAATCGGTGGATGCGACTATCGTTAACGGTGGCGTTGCGCAGCCAGGGGAAATCCCTATGCGACTTGAACCGGGGCAGGCCGTTAATTTACGTACGGGTGAACGCCGCGATGTGTCGCAGCTGTCCAATATTGTCGCCATGGCGGGCATTGGCCATCCACCGCGTTTTTTTGCCACGCTGGAAGCATGCGGTGCCAGCGTGCAAAAAAGTATTGCGCTGGCAGACCATCAGTCTCTGACCTACAGTGACGTCAGTGCGTTTGCAGACGCCGGGCAAACGCTGGTGATGACGGAAAAAGATGCGGTTAAGTGCCGTGCATTTGCCGATGAAAACTGGTGGTATTTACCTGTTGACGCTCATTTGTCAGGCGATCGGCCTGATATGTTGCTGGATAGCTTAATCTCGCTGACTCGCTAACTGATTCACGCTGCGGCAGCGAATCATTTATGAGGCCATAAATGTCGTTGCCGCGTCTTTCTTTGACGGATGCCCGTCATCTTCACCTTGCCGCTCAAGGGCTGCTGAAAAAAACACGCCGTCGGGCAACCCCAGCAGATATTCTTGCTACCATTTCGCGCATGTCGTTATTGCAAATCGATACCATCAATATTGTGTCGCGCAGCCCTTACCTGGTGCTGTTTAGTCGGTTGGGTGATTATTCGCCCCAGTGGCTGGATGACGCATTGCAGCGGGGCGAACTGATGGAATACTGGGCGCACGAGGCCTGCTTTTTGCCGCGTAGCGACTTTATGCTGATACGTCACCGCATGCTGGCCCCGGAGAAAATGGGCTGGAAATATAAAGCGGAGTGGATGGAAGAACATGCGCATGAGATTGAGCAACTGCTCCAGCACATCCAGCATAACGGACCAGTACGCTCTGCCGATTTTGAGCATCTGCACAAGGGGGCCAGCGGCTGGTGGGCATGGAAACCGCATAAGCGTCATCTTGAAGGCCTGTTCACCGCCGGGAAAGTGATGGTGGTGGAACGGCGTAATTTCCAGCGAGTGTATGATTTAACCCATCGCGTCATGCCGCACTGGGATGATGAACGCGACCGGCTTTCACAGGAAGAAGCAGAAAGCCTCATGCTGGATAACAGTGCCCGCAGTCTGGGGATTTTTCGCGAACAATGGCTGGCAGACTACTATCGCCTGAAGCGTCCGGCGCTAAAAAACTGGTGCAACGTACGTGCACAGCAGCAACAGATTATTCCTGTCGATGTCGAAGGGTTAGGAACCCTGTGGCTGCATAGCCACCTTCAGCCGCTGCTGGAGCAGGCATTGACGGGTAAATTAACGGCGACGCATAGCGCAGTATTATCACCCTTTGATCCGGTGGTCTGGGATCGTAAACGGGCAGAGCAGCTATTCGATTTTAGCTATCGGCTCGAATGTTACACGCCAGCACCGAAACGTCAGTATGGTTATTTCGTCTTGCCGCTGCTGCATCGCGGGCAGTTAGTTGGGCGGATGGATGCCAAAATGCACCGCAAAACGGGCGTACTGGAAATGATTTCGCTGTGGTTACAGGATGGCGTCAAACCTGGGGTTACTCTGCAAAAAGGATTGTTTCAGGCGATTGATGATTTTGCCCGCTGGCAGCAGGCAACACGTGTGACGCTGGGACGCTATCCTGAAGGTTTATTTGCTGATGCACGCCATGGTTGGGAAATAGACCCAGCACGGTAAGCGATTATGTTAATATTTACGGATTCACAATCCGGTCCATCTGGAGGAACTATGGATCATCGTCTGCTTGAAATCATTGCCTGCCCGGTATGCAATGGCAAACTCTGGTTTAACCAGGAAAAACAGGAACTGATTTGTAAACTGGATAACCTTGCTTTCCCACTGCGTGATGGCATTCCCGTGTTACTGGAAACCGAAGCTCGCGTTCTGACTGCTGATGAGAGTAAATCATGAGTTTTGTGGTCATTATTCCTGCGCGTTATGCGTCCACACGTTTGCCGGGCAAGCCGCTGCTGGATATCAATGGCAAGCCGATGATCGTGCATGTGCTGGAGCGTGCGCGTGAATCTGGCGCTGAACGTATTATCGTTGCGACCGATCACGAAGATGTCGCTCGCGCGGTAGAAGCGGTGGGGGGTGAAGTATGCATGACCCGCGCCGATCACCAGTCCGGTACGGAGCGTCTGGCGGAAGTCGTCGAGAAATGTGGCTTTAGCGATGATACCGTTATTGTGAACGTACAGGGTGATGAGCCGATGATCCCGGCGGTCATTATTCGCCAGGTCGCTGAGAATCTGGCACAGCGCCAGGTCGGTATGGCGACCCTTGCTGCCCCGATTCACAGTGCGGAAGAGGCATTTAATCCGAACGCGGTGAAAGTCGTTCTGGACGCCGAAGGTTATGCACTCTATTTTTCACGCGCGACCATTCCGTGGGATCGCGACCGTTTCGCTAAAAGCCTGGAAACGGTGGGTGACACCTTCTTGCGACATCTGGGTATTTACGGCTATCGCGCCGGTTTTATCCGCCGTTATGTTAACTGGCAGCCCAGCCCGCTTGAGCATATTGAAATGCTGGAGCAACTACGTGTGTTGTGGTACGGCGAAAAAATTCATGTTGCCGTCGCAAAAGAAGTACCCGGTACCGGCGTAGACACTGCCGAAGATCTTGAGCGCGTTCGCGCCGAAATGGTTAGTTTTTCTCACGACACTCCCCCTGATGACGCGAATTTTTGGGAGGAGTGTCATATCGTTACGCTTTCCCGCCACTTTTCTTTTCATCAATTGATCTCATCCGGGTGACATCTGTCTGCACGACGCTCATTATGAAAGCAGTAGCATTTATGAGGGCAATCCGAAATGGAACAGTTGCGTGCCGAACTCAGTCATCTGTTGGGTGAAAAACTCAGTCGTATAGAATGCGTGAATGAAAAAGTGGATACGGCCCTGTGGTCACTGTACGACAGCCAGGGAAATCCGATGCCACTGATGGCGAGAAGTTTCACCACGCCGGGTATGGCGCAGCAGTTGGCATGGAAAACCTCCATGCTGGCGCGCAGTGGTACGGTGCGTATGCCCGTCATTTATGGGGTCTTAACCCACGAGGAACATCCCGGTCCTGATGTGCTACTGCTTGAGCGTTTACGTGGAGTGCCGGTGGAAGCGCCTGCCCGAACGCCCGAACGCTGGGAACATTTAAAAGATCAGATCGTAGAAGGTCTGCTGTCATGGCATCGGCAGGATAGTGCTGGCTGCGTGGGAATGGTGGATAACACGCAAGAGAATATCTGGCCATCATGGTATCGTCAGCGGGTTGAGGTGCTGTGGACCACGTTAAATCAGTTCAACAATACCGGGCTAACGATGCAGGACAAGCGGATCCTGTTTCGCACGCGTGAGTGTTTGCCTGCCTTATTTGAAGGATTCAATGATAACTGCGTGCTGATCCACGGTAATTTCAGTTTACGTAGCATGCTCAAAGATGCCCGTAGCGATCAGCTTCTGGCTATGGTGGGACCGGGGTTGATGCTGTGGGCGCCAAGGGAATATGAACTGTTCCGCTTGATGGATAATGCGCTGGCGGAAAGCCTGCTTTGGCAATACCTGCAGCGCGCGCCAGTGGCGGAGTCATTCATCTGGCGGCGCTGGTTGTATGTGTTATGGGATGAAGTGACGCAATTGGTCAACACCGGACGCTTTAATCGTTCCAACTTTGACCTGGCAACGAAATCATTGCTGCCGTGGCTCGCATGATAAACATGTGAACACCTTATCAGGCAGCATTCCTGTCAATGTTCCGATCCCTTCAGCCACTGCCAGATGCGTCCCAGGGTTTCGTAACCAACGCGATCGCTGTGCATCAACCAGACGGGTGAAGGTATAGCGCGCTCCCACGGATTAAGCGGTGAATCAATTGCTAACTGATTGGCTGGCGCTGGCAGCGGATGCAAGCCGGCCTGCTGGAAGAAGATCATCGCCCGCGGTAAGTGGGAGGCAGAGGTTACCAGCAGGAACGGCGCATTGCCGATGGCCTTCTTTACCGCTGCGGCTTCTTCTTCGGTATCTTTGGGGTGATCCAGGGTGATGATTTCATTGGCTGGCACCCCCAGCGACTGCGCAACTCGGGCACCAGCTTCTGCGGTACTGACGTTATTCGTCTTTGCGGCAGCGCCGGTAAAGATGAGCTTCGATCCCGGGTTTGCGCGCCATAGGCGAATACCTTCATTCAGACGTGGAAGGCTGTTGCTGATCAGATTTGAACTCGGCGCCCACTGCGGATTCCAGGTATACCCTCCGCCCAGCACCACAATATATTCCACTTTTTGCGAACCTTGCCACGTTGGATAACTGTCCTCAATCGGTTTCAACAGGCTGTCGGCGACGGGCTGTAAACTAAGGAGTAACAGTGCCAGCCAACTCAGGCTAATACACACTTTCCCTGTTTTTTGAAAGCGACTGAACCAGACCAGCGCCAGGCCAATACCCATCATAATTAGCATCAGTGGCAGCGGCAGCATCATACCGCCAATCACTTTCTTCAGCGTAAAAAGCATCCTTTTTGGTTCCTTTTTTAACCATACAGCAGGGGATCTGCAGGGATATTACACCAGGAAGGTTCATTCTCGGCGTGGGTGTGACAAAATAGCGGTTTTACTTAGTCACCCTAAAGCCAGTATGCGGAGAGCCCGATGCGGGATCGCAATTTTGATGACATTGCAGAGAAGTTTTCCCGTAACATTTACGGCACCACCAAAGGTCAATTAAGACAGGCTATCCTTTGGCAGGATCTGGATCGATTACTGGAAACGTTCGGTGAGCAAAAACTGCACATTCTGGATGCCGGTGGTGGTGAAGGGCAAACGGCCATCAAAATGGCGGAACGAGGACATTTCGTCACATTATGCGATCTGTCTGGCGAGATGATCGCCCGAGCGCAACAGGCGGCAGAGGCAAAAGGTGTGAGCGGGAACATGCATTTTATACAATGCGCCGCTCAGGATGTTGCTTCGCATTTGGAAAGCCCGGTTGATCTGATATTGTTTCATGCTGTGCTGGAGTGGGTGACAGATCCGGTCAACGTGTTGCAGACTCTGTGGTCAGTATTGCGTCCTGGCGGCGCGCTGTCGTTAATGTTCTACAATGCTAACGGTCTGTTGATGCATAACATGGTCGCAGGGAACTTTGACTATGTGCAGGTGGGGATGCCGAAACGTAAAAAACGCACGCTTTCACCGGACTACCCGCGCGATCCGGGGCAGGTCTACCAGTGGCTGGACGAGATCGGTTGGCAGATAACCGGTAAAACGGGCGTCCGTGTGTTTCATGATTATCTGCGAGATAAACATAAACAGCATGACGACTTTGAAATGTTACTTGAGTTAGAAACGCGTTATTGCCGCCAGGAACCGTATATCAGCCTTGGGCGCTATATTCATGTCACCGCGATTAAAAGTTCGGCCCGAGCCGCAGATGCAAGGATAATTTATGAGTGAATTTTCCCAGACAGTCCCCGAACTGGTTGCCTGGGCCAGAAAAAATGACTTCTCCATCTCTCTGCCGGTAGACAGACTTTCGTTCCTGCTGGCGGTCGCGACCCTGAACGGTGAGCGACTTGACGGCGAGATGAGTGAAGGTGAGCTGGTGGATGCGTTCCGCCATGTGAGTGATGCGTTTGAGCAAACCAGCGAAACCATCGGCGTACGCGCCAACAACGCGATCAACGATATGGTGCGTCAACGTCTGCTGAACCGCTTTACCAGCGAGCAGGCGGAAGGCAACGCTATATATCGTTTAACGCCATTGGGAATTGGCATCACGGATTACTACATTCGTCAGCGCGAATTCTCTACGCTACGTCTTTCAATGCAGCTGTCGATTGTTGCAGGTGAACTAAAGCGCGCGGCGGATGCGGCAGCGGAAGGCGGCGATGAGTTCCACTGGCATCGTAACGTCTACGCGCCATTGAAATACTCGGTGGCGGAGATTTTCGACAGTATCGATCTGACCCAGCGCATCATGGATGAACAGCAGCAGCAGGTAAAAGACGACATCGCACAGTTGCTTAATAAAGACTGGCGGGCGGCGATCTCCAGCTGTGAACTGCTGCTCTCTGAAACGTCTGGTACGCTGCGTGAACTGCAGGATACGCTGGAAGCGGCGGGGGATAAGCTGCAGGCTCACCTGTTACACATCCAGGACGCCACGATGACGCATGACGATTTGCATTTCGTCGATCGGCTGGTGTTTGACTTACAAAGTAAGCTCGACCGCATTATCAGTTGGGGTCAGCAGTCCATTGATTTATGGATCGGCTACGATCGTCACGTGCATAAGTTTATCCGTACCGCGATCGATATGGATAAAAACCGCGTCTTTGCCCAGCGTCTGCGCCAGTCCGTGCAGACATACTTTGACGATCCGTGGGCGCTAACCTATGCCAACGCCGATCGTCTGCTGGATATGCGTGACGAAGAGATGGTGCTGCGTGACGAAGAGGTCACCGGCGAGCTTCCGGAAGATCTGGAATATGAAGAATTTAACGAGATCCGTGAACAGCTGGCGGCGATCATCGAAGAACAGCTGGCTATCTACAAATCCAGACAAACACCACTGGATCTCGGTTTGGTCGTGCGCGAGTATCTGGCGCAATACCCACGTGCGCGTCATTTCGACGTCGCGCGCATAGTTATCGATCAGGCGGTACGCCTTGGCGTAGCGCAAGCAGACTTCACCGGACTGCCAGCCAAATGGCAGCCGATTAATGATTACGGAGCCAAGGTACAGGCGCATGTCATTGACAAATATTGAACAAGTGATGCCGGTAAAGCTGGCGCAGGCGCTGGCGAATCCGTTATTTCCGGCGCTGGACAGCGCCTTACGTTCGGGCCGCCATATCGGTCTGGATGAACTGGATAATCATGCCTTCCTGATGGATTTTCAGGAATATTTTGAAGAGTTTTACAGCCGCTATAACGTGGAATTGATCCGTGCGCCGGAAGGGTTCTTCTACCTTCGCCCGCGTTCAACGACGCTCATTCCCCGTTCGGTCCTGTCTGAACTGGACATGATGGTCGGTAAAATTCTTTGCTATCTCTATCTCAGCCCGGAACGCCTGGCGAACGAAGGGATTTTTACCCAGCAAGAGTTGTACGACGAGCTGCTAACGCTGGCTGATGAAGCGAAGCTGCTGAAACTGGTGAACAACCGTTCAACCGGTTCGGATGTTGATCGCCAGAAGCTACAGGAAAAAGTTCGTTCTTCGCTAAACCGTCTGCGCCGTTTAGGCATGGTGTGGTTTATGGGTCACGACAGCAGCAAATTCCGTATTACGGAATCAGTCTTCCGCTTTGGCGCGGACGTGCGCAGCGGTGACGATCCGCGCGAAGCGCAGCGTCGCTTAATTCGTGATGGCGAAGCGATGCCGGTCGAGAACCGCCTGCAGCTCAACGATGAGCCCGAAGAGAATCAGCCGGACAGTGGAGAAGAAGAATAATGATTGAACGCGGTAAATTTCGCTCACTTACGCTGATTAACTGGAATGGTTTTTTTGCCCGTACATTCGACCTTGATGAACTGGTTACCACGCTGTCCGGCGGTAACGGTGCGGGTAAGTCCACCACCATGGCGGCATTTGTTACAGCGCTCATTCCGGACTTAACCCTGCTGCATTTCCGTAACACCACCGAAGCCGGTGCAACCAGTGGTTCACGTGATAAGGGCCTGCACGGTAAGTTGAAAGCGGGCGTCTGTTACTCAATGCTCGACGTCCTCAACTCGCGCCATCAGCGCGTAGTCGTGGGGGTGCGTCTGCAACAGGTTGCCGGTCGCGATCGTAAAGTGGATATCAAACCGTTTGCCATTCAGGGACTGCCGATGTCGGTGCAGCCAACCCAACTGGTGACGGAAACGCTGAATGAACGCCAGGCGCGCGTGCTGTCCCTCTCTGAGCTGAAAGAGAAGCTTGATGAGATGGAAGGTGTGCAGTTTAAACAGTTCAACTCAATCACCGATTATCACTCACTGATGTTCGATCTGGGCATCATCGCCCGTCGTCTGCGTTCCGCGTCTGACCGTAGTAAATTCTATCGTCTGATTGAAGCCTCGCTGTACGGCGGGATCTCCAGTGCCATTACCCGTTCACTACGTGACTACCTGCTGCCGGAAAACAGCGGCGTGCGTAAAGCCTTCCAGGATATGGAAGCTGCGCTGCGTGAAAACCGCATGACGCTGGAAGCGATTCGCGTAACTCAGTCTGACCGCGATCTGTTTAAGCATTTGATCAGCGAAGCGACCAACTATGTGGCCGCGGATTATATGCGTCACGCCAACGAACGTCGTATCCATCTTGATAAAGCGCTGGAATATCGTCGTGAGCTGCATACTTCACGTAAGCAGCTGGCCGCGGAGCAGTATAAGCACGTGGATATGGCGCGCGAACTGGGCGAGCATAACGGCGCGGAAGGCGATCTGGAAGCTGATTACCAGGCCGCGAGCGATCACCTGAATCTGGTGCAAACCGCGCTGCGTCAGCAGGAAAAAATTGAACGCTACGAAGCGGATCTCGAAGAACTGCAGGTCCGTCTCGAAGAACAAAATGAGGTGGTCGCGGAAGCCGTTGACCGCCAGGATGAAAACGAAGCCCGCGCAGAAGCCGCGGAACTGGAAGTGGATGAGCTGAAAAGCCAGCTTGCCGATTATCAGCAAGCGCTGGACGTCCAGCAAACGCGAGCCATCCAATATACCCAGGCGATCCAGGCGCTGAATCGGGCGAAAGAGCTCTGCCATTTACCGGATCTGACCGCCGACAGCGCTGCTGAATGGCTGGAAACCTTCCAGGCTAAAGAGCAGGAAGCCACTGAAAAACTGCTGACGCTGGAACAAAAAATGAGCGTGGCGCAAACCGCGCACAGCCAGTTCGAACAGGCTTATCAGCTGGTGGCGGCTATCAATGGCCCGCTGGCGCGTGGTGAAGCCTGGAGCGTGGCGCGTGAACTGCTGCGGGAAGGCGTTGAACAGCGCCACCTGGCGGAACAGGTTCAGCCGTTGCGTATGCGACTTAGCGAGCTGGAGCAGCGTTTGCGCGAACAGCAAGACGCCGAGCGTCTGCTGGCTGAATTCTGCAAGCGTCAGGGTAAACAGTTCGATATCGATGAGCTGGAAGCGCTGCACCAGGAGCTGGAAGCACGCATCGCCGCCTTGTCGGACAGCGTCTCTTCTGCCAGCGAACAGCGTATGACGTTGCGTCAGGAGCAGGAACAGCTGCAGTCTCGTATCCAGCATCTGATGAAACGTGCGCCTGTCTGGCTGGCCGCGCAGAATAGCCTGAATCAGCTTAGCGAGCAGTGTGGCGAAGAGTTTACCTCAAGCCAGGACGTGACCGAGTATCTGCAACAACTGCTGGAGCGCGAGCGTGAAGCCATTGTTGAGCGTGATGAAGTCGGTGCGCGCAAAAATGCAGTTGATGAAGAAATTGAACGTTTAAGTCAGCCGGGCGGGGCGGAAGATCAGCGTCTGAACGCGCTGGCGGAGCGCTTCGGCGGCGTTCTGCTGTCAGAAATCTATGACGACGTTAGCCTTGAAGATGCGCCGTACTTCTCTGCGCTGTACGGTCCTTCGCGTCATGCCATCGTGGTGCCGGATCTGACGCTGATTACCGAGCAGCTTGAAGGGCTGACGGATTGTCCGGAAGATCTCTATTTCATCGAAGGGGATCCGCAGTCGTTTGATGACAGCGTTTTCAGCGTTGATGAGCTGGAAAAAGCGGTAGTGGTGAAAACCGCCGAGCGTCAGTGGCGTTATTCCCGCTTCCCGACGGTGCCGATTTTTGGCCGTGCAGCGCGCGAAAGCCGTATCGAAACCCTGCATGCCGAGCGTGAAGGGCTGTCTGAACGTTTCGCAACGCTCTCCTTTGACGTCCAGAAAACCCAGCGTCTGCATCAGGCGTTCAGTCGTTTCATTGGCAGTCATTTGTCGGTGGCGTTTGAAGCCGATCCGGAAGCGGAAATTCGCCAACTGAATGGCCGTCGCGTTGAACTGGAACGTGCGCTGAGCAATCATGAAAATGATAATCAGCAAAGCCGTATGCAGTTTGAGCAGGCGAAAGAGGGGGTCTCTGCTCTTAACCGCCTTCTCCCGCGTTTGAATCTGCTGGCGGATGACACGCTGGCCGATCGCGTGGACGAAATTCGTGAGCGCCTGGATGAAGCCCAGGAAGCGGCGCGTTTTGTACAGCAACATGGCAACCAGTTAGCCAAACTGGAACCGATTGTTTCGGTCCTGCAAAATGACCCTGAGCAGTTTGAACAACTGAAGGAAGACTACGCGTATTCCCAGCAGATGCAGCGCGATGCACGTCAGCAAGCTTTTGCTCTGACCGAAGTGGTGCAGCGCCGGGCGCACTTTAGCTATTCCGACTCTGCTGAAATGCTTAGCGGCAACAGCGATCTGAACGAAAAACTGCGTGAGCGCCTGGAACAGGCGGAAGCTGAACGTACCCGCGCCCGTGAAGCGCTACGCAGTCACGCTGCACAGTTAAGCCAGTACAACCAGGTCATGGCGTCGCTGAAAAGCTCCTATGACACCAAAAAAGAGCTGCTTAACGATTTACAACGTGAACTGCAGGATATTGGCGTTCGTGCGGACAGCGGTGCCGAAGAGCGCGCGCGTATTCGTCGTGATGAACTGCATGCGCAGCTCAGCAACAACCGTGCGCGCCGTAACCAACTGGAAAAAGCGTTGACCTTCTGCGAAGCGGAGATGGAAAACCTGACCCGCAGGTTGCGCAAGCTGGAACGTGATTATTTTGAAATGCGCGAGCAGGTGGTTACCGCGAAAGCCGGATGGTGTGCGGTGATGCGGATGGTGAAAGATAACGGCGTTGAACGCCGCCTGCACCGTCGTGAGCTGGCGTATCTTTCCGGTGATGAACTGCGCTCGATGTCGGATAAGGCGCTTGGTGCACTGCGCCTGGCGGTTGCGGATAACGAACACCTGCGCGATGTACTGCGCATGTCTGAAGATCCAAAACGCCCAGAGCGTAAAATTCAGTTCTTTGTTGCAGTTTATCAGCATCTGCGTGAACGTATTCGCCAGGATATCATCCGTACCGACGATCCGGTTGAAGCCATCGAACAGATGGAGATTGAGCTGAGCCGTCTGACGGAAGAATTAACGTCCCGCGAACAGAAACTGGCGATCAGCTCTCGCAGCGTGGCGAATATCATTCGTAAGACCATTCAGCGCGAACAGAACCGTATTCGCATGCTGAACCAGGGGCTGCAAAGCGTGTCGTTTGGCCAGGTAAACAGCGTTCGTCTGAACGTCAACGTACGCGAGACGCATGCTACCTTGCTGGACGTACTTTCCGAACAGCATGAGCAGCACCAGGATCTGTTTAACAGCAATCGTCTGACCTTCTCTGAAGCGCTGGCGAAGTTGTATCAGCGTCTGAATCCGCAGATTGATATGGGGCAACGTACGCCGCAAACCATTGGTGAAGAGCTGCTGGATTACCGTAACTATCTGGAAATGGAAGTTGAGGTTAACCGTGGCTCTGACGGCTGGCTGCGTGCTGAATCTGGCGCGCTGTCAACCGGTGAAGCGATCGGGACCGGGATGTCTATTCTGGTGATGGTTGTGCAAAGCTGGGAAGACGAAGGGCGTAGACTGCGCGGGAAAGATATTTCTCCTTGCCGTCTGTTGTTCCTTGATGAAGCTGCGCGACTTGATGCACGCTCTATCGCGACTCTGTTTGAACTGTGCGAGCGTCTGCAAATGCAACTGATTATCGCAGCCCCAGAAAACATTAGCCCGGAGAAAGGGACCACCTACAAACTGGTGCGTAAAGTATTCCAGAACACCGAACACGTTCACGTGGTAGGTCTGCGCGGGTTTGCGCCTCAGTTACCTGAGCCGCTGCCTGGCACCGAAGATGCCTCCTCGCAGGCAAGCTAAATAAAAGGCGGCTAAATGGCCGCCTTCTTTTTTTTCCGGAAACTCTCAATAACTGGTGTAATTTCTTTAAACTTCTTTACATTAGGTTAGGCAAAAATTTTTTCATGTTTATATACTAAAGGTAAGCCTAACGCGTCACAGGCTTGCTCGTCATACTTCAGCTTGTATTGGCGTTTTACAGGTTCGGCCCCGCCAAAATAAGGGGAAGACATACGGCCTGGCTACTCAAAGTATGATAAAAAAACAGGGGGCAAGGGATGTTGCTTAATAAAATGTGTGGTCGTCGGCTGTCGGCAATTAGTTTGTGCCTGGCCGTAACATTCGCTCCACTGTTCAATGCGCAGGCCGATGAGCCTGAAATGATCCCTGGCGATAGCTCAGCGACCGTCAGTGAACAGCCAACAGCGTTATTACAGCCGCAGGCTCAATCTTCCGCGACGGCTATCATGGCAGGTATCCAACCGCTGCCCGAGGGCGTGTCAGTTGATAAAGCCCGCGCCGAATTACAATCTCAACTTCCAGCGGGCTTCACACCGGTTTATATGAGCCAACTGGAACTGCTGTATGCCGCACGCGAAATGAAACCGATGTGGGAAAATCGTGATGCGGTAAAAGCCTTTCAGCAACAGTTAGCTGAAGTGGCGATTGCCGGCTTTCAGCCGCAGTTCACCACCTGGGTTGCTCTACTGACTGACCCGGCAGTAACCGGTCAGGCGCGAGATATCGTGCTCTCAGATGCGATGATGGGATATCTGCACTTTATTGCCAACATCCCCGTCAAAGGTAATCGCTGGCTCTATAGCGATAAGCCCTATGCGCTGACGACGCCGCCGATTTCCGTGATCAACCAATGGCAAGTCGCGCTGGATAACGGTCAACTGACTTCGTTTGTCGCCAGCCTGGCACCGCAACATCCGCAGTACGCAGCCATGCATGAATCGCTGCTCAAGCTGGTGGGCGATACGCGGCCCTGGCCGCAACTGACCAGTACCGCGACGCTGCGTCCGGGGGAGTGGAGTAAGGATATCCCTGCGCTGCGTGAAATTTTGCGCCGCACCGGGATGCTGGAGTCTGTTGTCAGTACGGCTGCCAAAGAAGGCCGTAGCGCTTACGATCGTGAACTCGTTGACGCGGTTAAGCGTTTTCAGACGTGGCAGGGGCTTGGGGCCGATGGCGCGATTGGCCCTGCCACGCGTGACTGGCTGAACGTGACGCCCGCTCAACGTGCGGGCGTGCTGGCGTTAAATATTCAGCGCTTGCGCCTGCTGCCGGGTACGCTGTCTACCGGTATCATGGTGAATATTCCTGCCTACTCGCTGGTGTATTATCAAAACGGCAATCAGGTACTGGCCTCGCGCGTTATCGTCGGACGTCCCGATCGTAAAACGCCGATGATGAGCAGTGCGCTGAATAACGTGGTCGTTAACCCGCCGTGGAACGTGCCGCCGACGCTGGCCCGGAAGGATATTCTGCCTAAGGTTTGGAATGACCCAGGGTATCTTGAGCGTCACGGCTATACCGTAATGCGCGGCTGGAACAGCAAAGAGACGATAGATCCGTGGCAGGTTGACTGGGCCACCATCACCGCCTCCAATCTGCCGTTCCGCTTCCAGCAGGCTCCGGGAGCGCGTAACTCGCTCGGACGCTATAAATTCAATATGCCGAGTTCGGATGCTATTTATCTGCACGATACGCCGAACCACACTCTGTTCCAGAAGGATTCGCGGGCGTTAAGCTCCGGCTGCGTGCGCGTGAACAAGGCATCTGAGCTGGCGAATATGCTGCTACAGGATGCGGGGTGGAATGATACGCGCATCTCGGATGCCCTGAAGCAAGGGGATACAAGGTACGTGAATATTCGCCAGAATATCCCCGTCAACCTCTACTATCTGACCGCATTTGTTGGCCCGGATGGTCGCACGCAGTATCGTACAGATATTTACAATTACGATCAGACAGCGCGATCCAGTGCACAAATTGTGTTAAAAGCTGAACAATTAATCAGATAAATGAAGCAGTTCGAGGAAAATAATTGTCGTAAGTTATGCTGGAAACGGGGCGAAATGGCTGCAAGCCCCGTATTTCCTGGGGTTGGGAGCCTTGACGTGGACTACTTAGCCAGATAAGGTTTCCCGCGTGCGCTAGAGCATACATACGATAACATTGACCTTGTAGACCTTAAAACCATGGACAAATTTGACGCTAATCGCCGCAAACTGCTGGCGCTTGGTGGCATTGCCCTCGGCGCTGCCATCCTGCCTACGCCTGCGTTTGCTACACTCTCTACCCCACGTCCGCGCATTTTGACTCTGAATAACCTGCATACCGGTGAGTCAATAAAAGCAGAGTTTTTTGATGGCAGGGGCTATATTCAGGACGAATTAGCTAAACTTAATCACTTTTTCCGTGATTTTCGTGCGAATAAAGTGAAATCCATCGATCCGGGATTGTTCGATCAACTCTTCCGTCTGCAGGGCCTGCTGGGCACGCGTAAACCCGTACAGCTTATTTCTGGTTACCGCTCTATTGATACCAATAATGAATTACGTGCGCACAGCCGCGGTGTGGCAAAGAAAAGCTACCACACTAAAGGGCAGGCCATGGATTTCCATATTGAAGGCATCGCATTAAGTAATATTCGCAAAGCTGCGTTATCTATGCGCGCAGGTGGTGTAGGATACTACCCACGCAGTAACTTTGTGCATATTGACACCGGACCGGCGCGTCATTGGTGATCCATAAGCTTAATGAAACAGGAGCCGTATGAACTATCGTATTATTCCGGTCACTGCATTCGCCCAGAACTGCTCGTTAATCTGGTGTGAGCAAACCCGTCTGGCTGCGCTGGTCGATCCCGGCGGCGATGCTGAGAAAATCAAACAGGAAGTCGATGCCAGTGGCCTGACGCTAATGCAGATCCTGCTCACCCATGGTCATCTTGATCACGTAGGTGCGGCGGCTGAACTGGCACAGCATTATGGTGTACCGGTTATTGGTCCGGAAAAAGAAGATGAGTTCTGGTTACAAGGACTTCCTGCTCAGAGTCGCATGTTTGGCCTGGGCGATTGTGAGCCGCTGACGCCCGATCTCTGGTTGAATGAAGGCGACCGGGTAAGCGTGGGTAACGTGACGTTGCAGGTACTGCATTGCCCGGGCCACACGCCGGGACATGTGGTCTTCTTTGATGAACAATCAAAGCTACTGATTTCTGGTGACGTGATCTTCAAAGGCGGCGTTGGGCGCAGCGATTTTCCTCGCGGAGATCATAGTCAATTGATTGATTCGATTAAACGTAAACTGTTGCCGTTGGGCGATGACGTGACGTTTATTCCAGGTCACGGCCCACTTTCGACGTTGGGCAACGAACGGCTACATAATCCGTTCCTGCAGGATGAAATGCCAGTCTGGTAACACCGCAGATAAATGAAAAAGGCCGCTATTGCGGCCTTTTTAGTACGCGATAAATTACAGTACTGCGACAATCGCTTCGCACAGCGGCGCCATGTTATCTGGCGTCATTCCTGCTACGTTCACACGTCCGGAAGCGACGGCATAGACACCAAACTCTTCACGCAGACGCAGAACCTGCTCTTTGGTCAGGCCGCTGAATGAGAACATGCCGTTCTGTTTGATGATAAAGCTGAAGTCGCGGTTCGCACCTTTCTCCTGCAGCGTATTCACAAACAGCAAACGCATGCGTTGGATGCGTTGACGCATATCAGTCAGTTCCTGCTCCCAGATAGCGCGCAGGGCATCGTTGCTCAGGATGGTTGCCACAACCGACGCACCGTGTGCTGGTGGGTTGGAATAGTTGGCACGAATGACGGATTTCATCTGGCTAAACGCGCGGTCGACGGTTTCAGCATCGGCTGCAACCAGCGTACAGGCGCCTACGCGCTCATTGTACAGACCAAAGTTCTTGGAGTAGGAGCTGGCGACGATCAGCTCTTTGTGCAGCGCAGCGAATGCGCGCAGACCTTCTGCATCTTCTTCCAGACCGCGGGCAAAGCCCTGGTATGCGAAGTCAAACAGCGGCAACCAACCTTTTTCGACAGAAAGCTGAGCCAGCGTTTGCCACTGCTCCAGCGTAGGATCGATACCGGTTGGGTTATGGCAGCAGCCGTGGAATAACACCACGTCGCCAGCCTGCGCTTCGCTGAGGCTTGCCAGCAGCGCATCAAAGTCTAATGAGTGGTTCGCGGCATCGTAATAGTTGTATTCACGAACTTCCAGACCGGCAGAGTTAAAGACGCTCTTATGGTTTGGCCAGCTTGGATTGCTCACCCATACGCGTTTAGCTGAGGTGTTTTTTGCCAGGAAATCAGCGGCCACACGCAGTGCGCCAGTGCCGCCAGGAGTCTGTGCTGTACGCGCACGTTTGTCGTTGATAAGCGAACTTTCTTTACCAAACAGTAATTCCTGAGTGCAGCGACCAAACTCTGGAATACCGTCGATGCCAAGGTAATTTTTGGTGGTTTCATTTTCCAGTATATATTGCTCGGCTTTTTTAACGCTGGTCAGTACCGGCGTTTTACCTGTCTCATCTTTATATACACCGATCCCAAGGTTTATTTTTCCTGGGCGGTCATCGGCACGAAACAAATCAGCCAGACCCAAAATGGGGTCGGCAGGAGCGGCAGTAATGTTCTCAAACATGACGAGGTTCCATAGTGATTACAGAAGGGAAGTCCGCTATCAGGTTAACGGTAGATTTACAAAATGCCAACCGTTACTGACGAAAAGCCGAGGTGTTTTTTTAAGACGCAAGAATCCGCTAGCAGAGATAAAAAAACAGGACCGAAGTCCTGTTTTTTAGGCATTTAACAAAGAGGTCTGCTATTAGAACTGGTAAACGATACCCACTGCAACGGTGTCGTCAGAGCCTACGCCCAGTTTGTTGTCAGAATCGATCTGGTTGATGATGTAATCAACATAGGTGGACATGTTTTTGTTGAAGTAGTAAGTCGCACCCACTTCGAAGTAGTTCACCAGATCTACGTCGCCGATTCCTTCGATGTCCTTACCTTTAGATTTGGTATAGGCGAGGGACGGACGCAGGCCGAAGTCGAACTGGTACTGAGCAACCAACAGGACGTCTTCAGTTTTGTTAGCATAACCGTTAGCGATACGGGTTGCGTTACGGGTTTCGCTGTAGTTCGCCGCCAGGTAGATGTTGTTAGCATCGTATTTCAAGCCGGTCGCCCACTGCTCAGCTTTGTCGCCGTGGCCGCGCAGAAGTGGGTTTTGCTGGGCATCGGTACGATCAGCTGCACCATACGCACCTACGATACCAAAACCTTCGAATTCGTAGCTAACAGAACCGCCAACGCCATCACCGTTAGAGCGACGAACGTCATCACGCTCGTTTTTGCCCAGGTACTGAACAGCGAAGTTCAGGCCTTCAACCAAACCGAAGAAGTTAGAGTTACGGTAAGTTGCGAGACCGCCGTTACGCTGAGAGAAGAACTGGTCGGAAGCAGCAGTATCACCACCGAATTCTGGCAGCATATCGGTGTAACCCAGAGCATCGTAAACGACGCCGTAGTTACGACCGTAATCGAAGGAGCCTGCATCACCGAATTTCAGACCGGCAAACGCCAGACGGGTTTTGTTGCCATTCTGAGCATCATCACCGCCTTCAGAGTTATTGCCGCTGAACTGGTATTCCCACTGGCCGTAACCGGTCAGTTGGTCGTTAATCTGAGTTTCCCCTTTGAAACCAAGACGGGCGTAAGTCTGATCGCCATTAGGTGCGTAGGCATTGTCACCGTTGTGCTTGGAAAAATAGTGCAGACCTACTGCTTTACCGTACAGGTCTACTTTGTTGCCATCTTTGTTATAGATTTCTGCAGCGTTAGCTGCCCCGGCTACCAGCAGAGCAGGGATAACCACTGCCAGAATATTGCGCTTCATCATTATTTATTACCCTCATCGGTTTTTATATGACACCTGCCACTGCCGCCAATAATTTCCGTCAATAAAAATTTACGGAACTATTGATGAGAGTTTGGTGTCTTTATGTGTCTGACAGGCATCTTTCCATTCAAACTATCGTTTCGCTACCGTCAAAGTGCTACAAATATAAAGATTTGGTTTCAAAAAGAAAAAGTGTGTAACAAAATGTTATTTTTGTGCAACTTTGTGAACAACTTCAAATTTCAGATGTCCGTACGCTAAAAATCACCGCTTCTATTTCTATTTATATGATTTTCTTATATTTAATTTAGATAAACTCCTTTTTTCTCTGTTCTGCCATAAAGTTCCTGCTTTACAGATGGCTATTTCTGGACGTCTGGAATGCCGTGCAAATGGTCAGAAAATGTACTATTTAATCAGAAAATACTAATCCACAATAAAAATGCTGATTATTTTTTGTTCAAATATGTTGCAGTGAAATATTACGTAACAGGAAGGGGGGAAGGCGAAGGGTTGTGTTAAACGCGGGAGGGGGATCCCAAAACGTGAAGCGGTGACAAAAAAAGCCAGCAATGCTGGCTTTTGTATCAAAAATGCAGGGTTAGAACGTGGCGTTACGCGGGGTACGCGGGAACGGAATAACGTCACGGACGTTCTGCACGCCGGTAACGTAAGCGATCAAACGCTCAAAGCCCAAACCGAAGCCGGAATGTGGAACGGTACCGTAGCGACGCAGGTCGCGATACCACCAGTAATCTTCTTTGTTCAGACCCATTTCCAGCATACGGGCATCCAGGACGTCCAGACGCTCTTCACGCTGAGAACCACCGATGATTTCACCGATTCCTGGAGCCAGGACGTCCATTGCTGCAACGGTTTTACCGTCTTCGTTAAGGCGCATATAAAACGCTTTGATATCTTTCGGGTAGTTTTTAACGACGACCGGCGCTTTAAAGTGCTCTTCAGCAAGGTAACGTTCGTGCTCAGAAGACAGATCCACACCCCAGTAAACCGGGTTTTCGAACTGTTTGCCGCATTTTTCCAGAATGCTTACCGCGTCGGTGTAATCCACCTGCGCGAAGTCAGCCTCAATGAAACGTTCCAGGCGTGAAATCGCGTCTTTGTCGACACGTTCGGCGAAGAATTTCATATCATCCGCACGCTCAGCCAGTACGGCTTTGAACGCGTACTTCAGCATCGCTTCAGCCAGGCCTGCAACATCGTTCAGGTCGGCGAAAGCCACTTCCGGTTCCAGCATCCAGAACTCTGCCAGGTGACGACTGGTATTAGAGTTTTCTGCACGGAACGTCGGGCCAAAGGTATAAATTTTGGACAGAGCACAGGCGTAGGTTTCGCCGTTCAGCTGACCGGAAACGGTCAGGAAGGCTTCTTTACCAAAGAAGTCTTTGTCGAAATCGACTTTGCCCTGATCGTTACGCGGCAGGTTTTCCAGATCCAGCGTAGACACGCGGAACATTTCACCGGCACCTTCGGTGTCGGAAGCGGTGATCAGCGGAGTCGATACCCAAAAGAAACCCTGCTCGTGGAAGAAGCGATGCAGCGCTTGCGCCAGCGTATGACGTACACGCGCGACGGCACCAATCATGTTGGTACGTGGACGCATGTGCGCCACTTCACGCAGATACTCAATGCTGTGACGCTTAGCCGCCATTGGATAGGTATCAGGATCTTCAACCCAGCCGGCTACTTCAACCTCAGTGGCCTGAATTTCAAAGCTCTGTCCTTGTCCAGGTGATGCAACGACTTTACCCGTTACGATAACTGAACAACCCGTCGTCAGGCGCAGTACGTCCTGATTGTAATTGGGCAGAGAATTATTGATGACGGCCTGTACAGGATCAAAGCAGGAACCGTCATAAACGGCGAGGAAGGAGATGCCAGCTTTTGAATCTCGGCGGGTACGCACCCATCCGCGCACGGTGACTTCGCTGTCAACGGCTACGCGGCCCTGGAGTACGTCGGCTACAGGCACAACGCTCATAATATTCTCTCTGTTAATAGTCGGATATATAAACACATGTCCACCCGTAATGGGGGGATACCTATGTTACCTGGCATCTGCAATCAGACAAGCAGAATTCGTAGCTGGAGTGAAAGATTTCGGAAATTAGCGTGAAAAGGGAGCCAAACTGGCTCCCTGGAAGGTTTAACTGGCTTTTTTAATATGCGGCAAATCGAAGGCTTTGCGTAGCGCGCGCACGAACGCTTTATCGTGGCAGATGGTTTTACCCGGGCTATCAGATAACTTCGCCACAGGTTTGCCGTTACATTCCACCAGCTTGATTACAATATTGAGCGGCTTAACCTGGGGAATATTACAGGTTAAACGTGTGCCAATACCAAAACTCAACTGCACACGAGAAGAGAAGTGGCGGTAGAGCTCAATCGCTTTTTTCAAATCGAGGTTATCTGAAAACACCAGCGTTTTGCTCAGCGGATCAATGCCCAGTTTTTCATAATGGGCGATGGCTTTTTCACCCCATTCCACCGGGTCGCCTGAGTCATGGCGTAAACCCTGATAGCGGGTCGCAAACTCGACGCCAAAGTCGCGTAAAAACGCATCCATGGTGATGCAATCGGTCAGCGCAATGCCGAGTTGGTCAGGATATTCATTTAACCAGGCGGCCAGGGCAACGCGCTGGCTGGTGGCAAGCTCAGGGCTGATTTGCTGATGAGCCTGGAACCACTCATGCGCCTGCGTACCCATTGGGGTTAATGACAGGCGGCGGGCCAGATCGTAGTTACTGGTGCCGACAAACCAGGGCTCTCGCTGCAGGCGTTTAACAATAGCCTGCTGTACTTCGCGTGAAAAACGACGACGCGTACCGAAATCCATCAGATGGAAGCGGGACATATCGACATCTTTCGTTAAAGCAGAGAATTCTACTAGTTTGCTTTCCAGCTCATCGAGTGCCTGCGGGACGCCTGATTCGGGCGAACGGTAACGATGTACCATCTCGCTGATAACCGCTAGCAGCGGGACTTCCCACATGATCACTTCACGCCACGGCCCGGTTAAGCGGATGTTCAGCTTACCGTTATCATTGGTGACGCAAACCTGTTCCGGGTTATAGCGGAAATCACGTAACCAGGTGAGGTAATCAGCTTTAAAGAAAGGCAGGTTGGAGAGCCACTGGTACTCGTCCTCCTGCAGTCGCAGGTGTTGCATAGCATTCACCTGCTCACGAATAGAATCGGCATAAATACCGAGCAGGTCATCGCCACGGCAACGAAATTCAGCCGCTACTTGTACTTCATAGTAGTGGTGAAAAACGGCTTGCTGCATATGCAACTTATAAGCGTCTGTATCCAGCAGCGAGTGCAGAACAGGAGAAGCGAATTGTGTCATAGGTGCGCAGTAGCATCCTCTCACGGGAGCGTTTAGTACAATAAACAACTAAGAAAACCGCTGGAGTATACCTTGTTTAGCGATTTATTGAACCCCGATCACACCATAAGCTGTCTTTCTGGTCGAGGGCAATTCGTGCCGCGTGTTATAAAAATGTAGCAAAAAGGGTGTTTGTGCCTGAAAAGATGAACATTCTGCGTAGCGCGATTTACGCAACAGGAATAGACTGAAGCCGAGACTCTACCAAAGATGCTAAAGGTTTATTATGACACAACAGCCACAAGCCAAATACCGTCACGACTATCGTGCGCCGGATTACCAGATTACTGATATTGACTTGACCTTTGACCTGGATGCTGAAAAAACCGTGGTCACCGCCGTGAGCCAGGCTGTCCGTCATGGCGCGTCCTATGCGCCCCTGCGCCTGAATGGTGAAGATCTGACCCTGGTGTCGATCCACGTGAACGACGAGCCGTGGGCAGAGTATAAAGAAGAAGAGGGCGCTCTGGTCATCAGTCAACTGCCGGAACGTTTTTCGCTGCGTATCGTGAATGAAATTAGCCCGGCGGCCAATACCGCGCTGGAAGGACTGTACAAGTCCGGCGACGCGCTGTGCACCCAGTGTGAAGCGGAAGGGTTCCGCCATATTACCTGGTATCTCGACAGGCCGGATGTCCTGGCGCGTTTTACCACCAAAATTATCGCCGATAAAACCCAATATCCGTTCCTGCTCTCCAACGGTAACCGTGTGGCGCAGGGGGAACTGGAAAATGGTCGTCACTGGGTACAGTGGCAGGATCCGTTCCCGAAACCGTGTTATCTGTTTGCGCTGGTAGCTGGTGATTTCGACGTCCTGCGCGACACCTTTACCACTCGTTCCGGGCGTGAAGTGGCGCTGGAACTGTACGTCGATCGCGGCAACCTGGACCGCGCGCCGTGGGCGATGACCTCGCTGAAAAACTCCATGAAATGGGATGAAGAGCGCTTTGGCCTCGAATATGACCTCGACATTTATATGATTGTCGCGGTCGATTTCTTCAACATGGGGGCGATGGAGAATAAAGGTCTGAACATCTTTAACTCCAAATATGTGCTGGCACGTACCGATACCGCCACCGACAAAGATTACCTCGATATTGAGCGCGTCATCGGTCACGAATATTTCCACAACTGGACCGGCAACCGCGTGACCTGTCGCGACTGGTTCCAGTTGAGCCTGAAAGAGGGGCTAACCGTGTTCCGCGATCAGGAGTTCAGTTCCGATCTCGGCTCACGCGCGGTAAACCGGATCAGCAATGTGCGCACCATGCGCGGCCTGCAGTTTGCCGAAGATGCCAGCCCAATGGCGCATCCTATCCGTCCGGATATGGTCATTGAAATGAACAACTTCTATACCCTGACCGTGTACGAAAAGGGCGCTGAAGTTATTCGTATGATCCATACCCTGCTCGGTGAGGCTAACTTCCAGAAAGGGATGCAGTTGTACTTTGAGCGTCATGACGGCAGCGCTGCAACCTGTGATGATTTCGTGCAGGCGATGGAAGATGCGTCCAACGTCGATCTGTCGCATTTCCGCCGCTGGTACAGTCAGTCCGGTACGCCGATTCTGACCGTGCGTGATGACTACAATCCATCCACTGAGCAGTACACGCTGACTATCAGCCAGCGCACGCCGGCCACGCCGGATCAGGCCGAAAAACAGCCGCTGCATATTCCTTTCGCCCTCGAGTTGTATGACAACCAAGGGAAAGTGATCCCGCTGCAAAAAGGCGGGCACCCGGTGAATTCCGTACTCAATGTCACCCAGGCTGAGCAGACGTTTGTCTTTGATAATGTCTACTTCCAGCCGGTTCCGGCACTGCTGTGCGAATTTTCCGCACCGGTAAAACTGGAATACAAATGGAGCGATCAGCAGCTGACTTTCTTGATGCGTCATGCGCGTAACGATTTCTCTCGTTGGGACGCGGCGCAAAGCTTGCTGGCGACCTATATTAAGCTCAACGTAGCCCGCCATCAGCAGGGACAGCCGCTGTCGCTGCCGGTACACGTGGCCGATGCATTCCGGGCGATTTTGCTGGATGAGAAAATCGATCCGGCACTGGCGGCAGAGATTCTGACGCTGCCTTCGGTGAATGAAATTGCTGAACTGTTCGACATCATCGATCCGGTGGCGATAACGGAAGTACGTGAAGCGTTAACTCGCACGCTGGCGGCCGAACTGGCGGATGAATTCCTCGCCATCTATAACGCTAATCATCTTGATGAGTACCGCGTTGAGCATGCCGATATTGGCAAGCGTACGCTACGTAATGCCTGCCTGCGTTTCCTGGCCTTTGGCGAAACCCATCTGGCCGACACGCTGGTCAGCAAGCAGTACCGTGAAGCAAACAATATGACCGATGCGCTGGCGGCGCTGTCCGCGGCAGTCGCGGCGCAACTGCCTTGCCGCGACACGCTAATGCAGGAGTATGACGATAAGTGGCATCATGACGGTCTGGTGATGGACAAATGGTTTATCCTGCAATCCACCAGCCCGGCGAGAAACGTGCTGGAAACGGTACGTGGCTTACTGAAGCACCGTTCCTTCAGTATGAGTAACCCGAACCGAATCCGATCTCTGATTGGCGCCTTTGCGGGCAGCAACCCGGCGGCATTCCATGCGGAAGATGGCAGCGGCTATCAGTTCCTGGTCGACATGCTGACTGAACTCAATAGCCGTAACCCTCAGGTGGCGTCACGTCTGATTGAGCCGCTGATTCGCTTAAAACGGTATGATGCAAAACGTCAGACGCAGATGCGCGCGGCGCTGGAGCAGCTGAAAGGTCTGGAGAATCTCTCCGGCGATCTGTTCGAGAAGGTAACCAAAGCGTTAGCCTGAAACGTTGACCTGTCGTTTTGTAAGCCGGATTAGGCGGTAACGCCGCTATCCGGCAAAAGGCCCGGTGGCGCTTGCGCTTACTGGGCCTGATTTTTCTGAATGCTTATCCATGCTGGCGGATCGGCTGTTCCGTTTCGCTACGCTGCATTACCCGGTTCAACACTTCCGCTTCCAGCTCTGCCAGACGCACCGAACCAATCCGGCGTGGTCGCGCAATATCCACCGTTAAATCCAGTCCGATTTTTCCATCTTCAATAAGCAACACGCGATCGGCCATTGCCACCGCTTCACTGACGTCATGGGTGACCAGCAGTACGGTAAAACCGTGCTCTTGCCATAAAGAGACAATCAGCTCCTGCATTTCAAGGCGGGTTAAGGCATCCAGCGCACCGAGGGGTTCATCCAGCAGCAGCAGACCGGGACGATGAATTAATGCCCGCGCCAGGGCCACGCGCTGTTTTTGTCCACCGGACAGGGCAGCAGGCCATTCCTGAGCACGATTCTCCAGCCCAACTGCGGCCAGCGCGTCCCGGGCCGCATCGCGCCAGTGACCTTTCAGACCCAGACCCACATTATCGATAACCGTCTTCCAGGGCAGCAGACGCGCATCCTGAAACATCATTCGCGTATCCTCCTGAATTTCTGCCAGCGGGGTGGTTCCGGCAAGTAATGCACCTGAGGTGGGAGACTCCAGCCCAGCCAGCAGACGCAGCAGCGTGCTTTTACCTCCTCCGCTGCGGCCAACCACGGCAACAAACTGTCCGGCCTGAATGTGCAAATCTAACTGATTGAGCACCGTATTGGCGGCGTATTGCTTCGTCACGGCACTCAGTAAAAGCGGCGTGCCTTGGTTCAGGCGTGCGGTATTCATACGGTAGCCTCCTTCACATGGTAAGCCGGGTTCCAGCGCAGCCAGATCCGCTCCAGCCATTGGGCGCTGACGTCGGCAAGTTTGCCGAGCAGGGCGTAGAGAATAATGGCCACCACGACCACATCGGTTTGCAGAAATTCGCGGGCGTTCATTGCCAGGTAACCAATGCCGGCATTGGCTGAAATGGTTTCCGCGACAATAAGCGTTAACCACATCAGCCCGAGAGCAAAACGCACGCCAACCATAATCGAGGGCAGGGCGCCGGGGAGGATCACATGAATAAATAGTGAAAAACCAGACAACCCATAGCTGCGAGCCATCTCTACCAGAGCGCGATCGATATTGCGGATCCCATGCCAGGTGTTGATGTAAATCGGAAAAAGCGTGCCCAGCGCGACGAGAAAGATCTTGGCGGATTCATCAATGCCGAACCACAAAATCACCAGTGGGATCAGCGCCAGATGCGGCACGTTACGCAGCATCTGCACCGAAGTATCCAGCAGGCGTTCTCCCCACCGCGAAAGACCGCTAATCAGTCCCAGCGTCAGGCCAATCGATCCGCCGATGGAGAAGCCTACCAGCGCGCGCCAGGAGCTGATCGCCAGATGCTGCCAAAGCTCGCCGCTGGCGGAAAGCGTCCAGAAGGCTTCGACAACGCCCTCCGGAGAGGGCAGGATGCGGGTGGACAACCAGCCCATTGATGATGCGAGCTGCCAGAGCGCGACCAACCCAACCGGTAAAAACCAGGGTGCGAGGCGCAGTAACCACCTGTTTTTCGGCGTTGCCATCAGCAGGCTCCTTAGCTTTGCGCGATTTTGCGTGGGATAAATTCGTTTGCCACCGCTTCACCTTGTTGATGCTGGCGCTGCGGCTGTGGAATTTCTGGTATAGCGACATCCAGATGTGGGAACAGCAGCTCGCCAACCTTGTATGCCTCTTCCAGATGTGGATACCCGGACAACACAAAACTGTCGATTCCCAGTGCGGCATACTCGTTGATACGCGCCGCGACCGTCGGACCATCTCCGACCAGCGCGGTACCCGCGCCACCGCGCACCAGTCCTACTCCTGCCCACAGGTTCGGGCTGATTTCCAGTTTGTCGCGTTTACCGTTGTGCAGTGCAGCCATTCGCTGCTGACCAACCGAATCCGCTCTTGAGAAGGCGGCCTGGGCTTTGGCAATGGTGTCGTCATCCAGATGGGCTATCAGACGATCCGCTGCCTGCCACGCCTCTTGTGTTGTCTCCCGGACGATCACATGCAGACGAATACCAAAGCGGATCTTGCGCCCGAGCGCCGCCGCTTTGGCCCGCACCTGTTCAATCTTCTCTTTCACCTGTTCAGGCGGCTCGCCCCAGGTCAGATAGAGATCAACCTGCTTGGCAGCAAGATCTTGTGCAACATCAGACGAACCGCCGAAATAAAGCGGTGGCCGGGGTTGTTGTACAGGAGGGAAAAACAGTTTCGCGCCGCGGACATGAATGTGTTTGCCGTTGAAATCCACGGTTTCACCTTGCAGCAAACGCCGCCAGACCTGAGTGAATTCAGCAGAGGCTTCATAGCGCTCGGTGTGATCAAGGAACACGCCGTCACCCGCCAGCTCCTGTGGATCGCTGCCGGTTACCAGGTTGAATAACGCCCGGCCGTTAGAGAGTCTGTCGAGCGTCGCAGCCTGGCGGGCGGCGACCGTCGGCGAGGTTACGCTTGGACGAAGCGCGACCAGAAACTTTAATCGCTGGGTGACCGGGATCATCGACGCGGCGACCAGCCAGGCATCTTCACAGGAGCGACCGGTTGGGATCAGAACGCCGGTAAATCCCAGGCGATCGGCTGTTTGCGCAATTTGTTGCAAATAACCGTGATCGACCGGGCGCGAACCTTCTTCCGTCCCCAGATAATGACCATCACCGTGGGTGGGTAAAAACCAGAACATGTTCAGACTCATAATTTTTCTCCTGCCTGCTGAGTGGGTTGCCAGATACGCTGGCGAATATCGATTTTTTTCGGCACCAGACGGTTGTCATAAAACAGATCCGCGGTTTGTTGCTGTAGGGCGGCAACCGAGGCGCTGACGGGCGTAATGGTGGTTGGCGGACGGTGATCCAGATAAGACGCAATTACCGGCTCGGGCAGGCCCATGGTTTTAGCCAGTAGAGTAATACTTTGCTGGCGTTGGCTGAGAGTTAACGCATCCGCCTGGCTAAAGGTATCCAGTACGCCAAGAACAAAAGCGCTATTTTTTTCGGCATAAGGACGTGCAGCGAGATAAAACGAACCGGTCTGCTTGAGGTCTGAGCCGTCTTTCAGCACGCGCACATCACCTTGCAGTAATGCGGCCGAATAGTAGGGATCCCAGATAGCCCACGCATCGACGTTTCCTTGCTGGAAGGCCGCTCGCGCATCGGCGGGGGTCAGATAAGTCGGTTGAATATCGGTAAATTTCAACCCTGCCTGTTGCAGCGCCCGGAGCAGTAAATTGTGGGCGCTGGAACCTTTCTGGAAGGCGACTTTATGCCCTTTGAGCTGCGCAACGCTCTGGATCGGGCTATTTTTTGGCACCAGAATCACTTCGGCTTTCGGTTTGGGTGGTTCGACGCCCACATAAACCAGATCGGCTCCGGCGGCCTGGGCGAAAATTGGCGGAATGTCACCGGTACTGCCGAGATCGATACTGCCGATATTGAGTGCTTCCAGCATTTGCGGTCCAGCCGGGAACTCAATCCACGAGATTTTGGTCTGTGGGTAACGTTTCTCCAGTAGCTGATGACTTTTTGCCAGCACCATGCTGACGCTTCCTTTCTGGTAGCCAATGCGCAGGGCATCCGGAGCCGATTCTGCGGCATGCGCCAAGGATGACAGGGACAACAGCCCAGTTAATGCCAGCCATGGGGTGTGACGCTTGAGCAGATTAAGCATGGGCGGCACCTCGCAGGGCGTTCAGTTGCGGGAGTTGGACATCGCGACGATGCAACGCCAGCCAGAAAGTGTCGAGCGCACTGTCCAGGCGCTGCTGCAGGTTGGGCGTAAACTGCGGTTTATGCTGATAGTCGATGACCTGCGAATCATCGGCAAACACGCCGTGCAGGATCTCCTGAGCCTTTAACGCGCTCAGCACCGGTTTCAGCGCGTAATCGACGGCCAGTAAATGCGCCACGCTGCCGCCAGTCGCCAGCGGCAAAACCACTTTTCCTTCCAGCGCCCGCTCGGGGAGCAGATCGAGCAGCGTTTTCAGTGCGCCAGAGTAAGCGGCTTTGTAGACCGGCGTTGCGACAATCAGCCCGTCTGCATCCTGCAGTTGTTCGATAAAAGTCTTCAGCGCCGGACTGTCAAAACGGGCATAGATCAGGTCTTCCGGGGCAAAGTTGTGCAGGTTCCAGTGAAAGACTTCGACATCCTGGCCGTTCAATTTTTCTCGGGCATATTCCAGCAACGCGCTGGAGCGAGAGGGAAAGCGTGGGCTTCCCGCCAGAGTGATGACGCGCATAATTTCATTCTCCCCTTATAACCAATTGTTTGCTTTTTATTAACATTGATAACAATTTGTGCAGTCTGGCAGAGAGACTTTGTTTATCGAAATGATTTATACGGGATAGAAAAGTTGAAAAATGAATAAAAAGGAGGAAGCAGGAAAACGATTGCTATTTATTGCCGCAGGTCAATTCCCTTTTTGCTCGCGATCGCACATAATACGCCCCCGGTTTGCACACCGGGAATCCAGGAGAGTTCATGTACTACCCCTTCGTTCGTAAAGCCCTTTTCCAGCTCGATCCAGAGCGCGCTCATGAATTGACATTCCAGCAATTACGTCGCATTACCGGCACGCCGCTCGAAGCGCTTGTCCGCCAGAAAGTACCCGCAAAACCGGTTACCTGTATGGGGCTGACGTTTAAAAATCCACTCGGGCTTGCTGCCGGACTGGATAAAGACGGGGAGTGCATTGATGCGCTCGGCGCGATGGGATTTGGTTCCATTGAGATTGGTACCGTGACGCCGCGTCCTCAGCCGGGTAATGATAAACCACGTCTGTTTCGTCTGGTCGATGCAGAGGGTTTGATCAACCGCATGGGGTTTAATAACCTGGGGGTTGATAACCTGGTTGAGAACGTCAAAAAATCGCATTTTGACGGTATTCTGGGGATTAATATTGGTAAGAATAAAGATACTCCGGTAGAGAACGGCAAAGATGACTATCTGATTTGTATGGAAAAAGTCTATGCTTATGCTGGTTATATCGCGATTAATATCTCTTCACCGAATACGCCGGGATTACGTACGCTGCAATATGGTGAGGCGCTGGATGATCTTCTGACGGCAATTAAAAATAAGCAAAATGATCTGCAAGCGATCCACCATAAATATGTTCCAGTGGCGGTTAAGATCGCCCCGGATCTTTCTGTGGAAGAACTGATCCAGGTTGCTGACAGTTTAGTTCGTCATAATATTGATGGCGTAATTGCGACTAACACCACTCTCGATCGTTCTCTCGTTCAGGGAATGAAAAATTGCGATCAAATGGGCGGCCTCAGCGGTCGACCGTTACAATTAAAAAGTACAGAAATTATTCGCCAGTTGTCTCAGGAATTAAAAGGTCAGCTGCCGATTATTGGGGTTGGTGGTATCGACTCAGTAATCGCGGCGCGTGAGAAAATAGCTGCCGGTGCTTCCCTGGTACAGATTTATTCGGGCTTTATTTTTAAAGGCCCACCGTTGATTAAAGAAATCGTCACCAATATCTGAATGCTACCTTAATCACAATCCAGGGCTTTATTTCTGGCCCTGGTTGTTTTATATTCCTTTACTGTTGCTTATTTAAACATTCTGAGCTTTTATTATTAAGGCAATAAACGAAGCGGCAAAAGGATACTGTCGTAATGGTGATGATTAAGGAAAGGAGAGAAACTGATGCGAATTAAACCCGACGATAACTGGCGCTGGTATTATGATGAAGAGCACGATCGTATGATGCTCGATTTAGCCAATGGCATGTTATTCCGTTCGCGTTTTGCTCGTAAAATGCTCACTCCGGATGCTTTTTCTCCGTCGGGTTTTTGTGTTGATGACGCCGCGCTTTATTTTTCCTTTGAAGAAAAATGTCGCTACCTGGATTTAGCCAAAGAGCAAAAGGCGGAACTGGTGCTTAATGCGCTGGTAGCGATTCGTTACCTTAAACCGCAAATGCCAAAAAGCTGGCACTTTGTCGCACACGGTATTAACTGGTCGCCAGTCGTGGGGGATGCTGCTTGTGTGGATTTAAGCGATACCGATGAACAGGTAAACCTGTTAGTGGTTGAACCGGGTGAAAATGCCGCGCTTTGTCTGCTTGCACAACCTGGTGTGGTTATTGCCGGGCGCACAATGCAACTTGGCGACGCGATTAAAATAATGAATGACCGACTGAAACCGCAGGTTATTGCCGACAGTTTCAGCCTTGAACAGGCGGTTTAACTCTCCAGCCTGATTGTCGTTTTGGGAACGCAACTGCAGCACAGAATCGTCCCGTCATCCCCAATCGCTGATTTTTTCAGCGGACTAACTTCGCCTTCCAACAGTCGAATTCGACAGCATCCGCAAATTCCTGCCCGGCATGAATAGGGCACTCTGATACCCTGGTTTTCCAGCTGTTCAAGCAATACCTGCTGATTATTTCCGCGAAAGGTCTGTCCCTGCCAGTCAATAAGTACCGTGGCATCGGGTTGTTGTTCCAGTGCGGTATCATCTGGCTCCGCCGCACCGTAAGCTCTGGCGGGACCGGTTGCCAAAATTTCTACCTCATCGCCGACGCGAATAACGCCACTGTTGCGTGCGATAAGATTCTGGCCGAAATCAACGTCGCCGTTATCCACCGCTGTCCGGAAGGTTTGCAGCGTGGCGAGCGGCTCGCCAGACGGATGTTTCTGGCCTTTTTCTGGACTAACGGTAGTGAAAATGCAGCGGCTACAGGGTTTTGCCACATCAAAAATGACGTCGCCAATGCGAATCACTTTCCAGGTGTCTTCTGCCCAGGCATCAGCCCCCGCAACCACCAGATTGGGGCGAAACTGTTCCATTTTGACACTTGCCGGACAGCGCTGTTGCACATCGCGCAGAGATGCTTCGTTGGCCAGCAGGTAGGGATAACCATCGGCGAAGGACAAAGGAACATCAGCGTGGCGCTTCACCCGGCGTGTCAGTTGCGGACCCACCCAGCGCAACTGCACGTCACGGGAGAAAAAGCCGCTCAGCCACAGGTTGATAGCCGCTGGTGCAATACGCGCGGTAAAATGGTTTCCCCACACTTCAGTCGGCGCATCCTGGGTGGCGAAGTCTGCGAATCGCACGAGCGCGCTGCTGCCGTCTGGAGCCGTGAGATGAAGTCCATTGTGGAAAGGGGAAGGGGTAAAGCGGACCATTTGCGGGAACTGTCGGGCGGTAATGAACGTCCCGTCGGGTTCGGTAATCATAAATATACGATCCAGGGCGAGACCGCTCACGTCTGCCAGGGCGTGCGTGAGTCCAATTCCACGCATTGATTTAACCGGATGAATAAAAAGTCGGGTCAACGTTACCACTGCACAGCCCCTTGAACGAAAATAAGCCTTCAACTTTATGACATACAGCCCATATTAGCTATAATGCGCAGCAATTTTCTAGGAGTAAAAGTGACATTATGAATTCTCTGTTTGCCAGTACGGCCCGCGGGCTGGAAGAGCTGTTAAAAACTGAACTGGAAAACCTCGGCGCGCTGGAGTGTCAGGTCGTTCAGGGTGGGGTCCATTTTAAGGGCGACACGCGGCTTGTTTACCAGAGCCTGATGTGGAGCCGCCTGGCCTCGCGCATTATCCTGCCGATGGGAGAGTGCAAGGTCTACAGCGATCTTGATCTGTACCTCGGCGTTCAGGCAATCGACTGGACAGAGATATTTAATCCTGGTGCTACGTTTGCCGTCCATTTTAGCGGCCTGAACGAGACCATTCGTAACAGCCAGTACGGCGCGCTGAAGGTCAAGGATGCGATTGTCGATGCCTTTACCCGCAAAAATCTGCCGCGTCCGAATGTGGATCGTGAATCTCCGGATCTGCGTATCAACGTCTGGTTGAACAAAGATACCGCCAGCATTGCACTTGATCTGAGCGGTGACGGTTTGCATCAGCGCGGTTATCGCGATCGCGCGGGTCAGGCGCCGATTAAAGAGACGCTGGCCGCCGCTATTGTTATGCGTTCTGGCTGGCAGCCGGGCACACCGTTACTCGATCCGATGTGCGGCTCCGGCACGCTGCTGATTGAAGCGGCGATGTGGGCAACCGATCGCGCGCCGGGCCTGCACCGCGGGTACTGGGGCTTTAGCGGTTGGGCACAGCACGATGAAGCCGTCTGGCAAGAGGTTAAAGCCGAAGCTCAGGTGCGTGCGCGTAAGGGGCTTGCTGACTATACTTCGCACTTCTATGGCTCCGACAGCGATGCGCGCGTGATTGAAAAAGCGCGTAGTAACGCCCGTCGCGCAGGTATTGCCGATCTGATGACATTTGACGTGAAAGATGTCGCCAAACTGAGTAATCCACTGCCGAAGGGACCGTATGGTACGGTGATCAGTAACCCGCCCTACGGCGAACGTCTGGATAGCGAACCGGCACTGATTGCCCTGCATAGCTTGCTGGGCCGTACGATGAAAAACCAATTTGGCGGCTGGAATTTGTCGCTGTTCAGCGCATCTCCGGATTTGCTCAGCAGCCTGCAATTGCGTGCTGATAAGCAGTTCAAAGCGAAAAACGGTCCGCTGGATTGCGTACAGAAAAACTATCACGTTGCAGAGACCACTGCGGACAGCAAGCCAGCCACGGTCGCGGAAGATTATGCCAACCGCCTGCGCAAGAATATCAAGAAGCTGGAAAAATGGGCGCGTCAGGAAGGAATTGAATGCTATCGCCTGTATGATGCTGACCTGCCGGAATACAACGTTGCAGTGGACCGTTACGGTGAGTGGGTCGTGGTTCAGGAATACGCTCCGCCGAAGACGGTCGATGCGCAAAAAGCACGTCAACGTCTGTTCGATATCATTGCCGCAACGCTGTCGGTCCTGGAAATCGCGCCAAATAAACTGGTGCTGAAAACCCGTGAGCGCCAGAAAGGGAAGAACCAGTATCAGAAGATGAATGAGAAGGGTGAATTCATTGAGGTAAGCGAGTACAACGCGCGCCTGTGGGTCAACCTGACAGACTATCTTGATACCGGTTTGTTCCTCGATCACCGTATTGCGCGCCGCATGCTGGGCCAGATGAGTAAAGGTAAGGATTTCCTTAACCTGTTCTCCTACACCGGCAGTGCCAGCGTTCATGCCGGACTGGGCGGTGCGCGTAGCACCACGACGGTTGATATGTCGCGTACCTACCTGGAGTGGGCTGAGCGTAACCTGCGGCTGAACGGCCTGAGTGGTCGCGCTCACCGTTTAATTCAAGCCGATTGCCTGGGCTGGCTGCGCGATGCCAATGAACAGTTTGATCTGATTTTCATCGATCCGCCGACGTTCTCTAACTCAAAACGTATGGAAGACTCGTTTGATGTACAGCGCGATCATCTGGCGCTGATGAAAGATCTGAAACGTCTGCTGCGTAAAGACGGTACGATCATGTTCTCCAACAACAAGCGTGGGTTCCGTATGGATCTCGACGGTCTGGCTGAACTGGGATTAAAAGCACAAGAAATCACCCAAAAAACGCTTTCCCAGGATTTTGCCCGTAACCGTCAGATCCACAATTGCTGGCTGATTACCGCAGCCTGAAAGGATAAATAAATGTCATTGATCAGTATGCATGGTGCATGGCTGTCGTTCAGCGATGCGCCGCTTCTTGATAATGCAGAACTGCATATCGAAGATAACGAACGCGTCTGTCTGGTTGGCCGTAATGGCGCAGGTAAGTCGACGCTGATGAAGATCCTCAACCGTGAACAGGGTCTTGACGACGGGCGTATTATTTATGAGCAGGACCTGGTTGTGGCGCGTCTGCAGCAGGATCCGCCGCGTAATGTTGAGGGCAGCGTCTATGACTTCGTTGCTGAAGGTATTGAGGAACAGGCTGAATATCTGAAGCGTTATCACGATATTTCGCGCCTGGTGATGACCGATCCCAGCGACAGAAACCTGAATGAAATGGCGCGGGTTCAGGAAATGCTCGATCACCATAATCTGTGGCAGCTCGAAAGCCGCATTAATGAAGTGCTGGCGCAACTGGGACTGGATCCTAACGCCGCGCTTTCTTCGCTTTCGGGCGGCTGGCTGCGTAAGGCGGCGCTGGGCCGCGCGTTAGTGAGCAACCCGCGCGTACTGCTGCTGGATGAACCAACTAACCACCTGGATATTGAAACTATCGACTGGCTGGAAGGGTTCCTGAAATCCTTCAATGGGACAATTATTTTCATTTCCCACGACCGTTCATTTATTCGCAATATGGCGACGCGTATTGTCGATCTCGACCGCGGCAAGCTGGTGACCTATCCGGGGAACTACGATCAGTATCTGCTGGATAAAGAAGAAGCGCTGCGGGTGGAAGATCTCCAAAACGCGGAATTTGATCGCAAGCTGGCGCAGGAAGAAGTCTGGATCCGTCAGGGCATCAAAGCGCGTCGTACCCGTAATGAAGGCCGCGTGCGGGCGCTGAAAGCCATGCGTCGCGAGCGTGGCGAACGTCGCGAAGTGATGGGCACGGCGAAGATGCAGGTCGAAGAGGCGAGCCGTTCTGGCAAGATTGTCTTCGAAATGGAGAATGTTGATTACCAGGTTGATGGAAAGCAACTGGTAAAAGATTTCTCCGCGCAGGTGCAACGTAGCGACAAGATTGCGCTAATTGGACCTAACGGCTGCGGTAAAACAACGCTGCTGAAGCTGATGTTAGGTCAGCTTCAGGCTGACAGCGGACGCATTCACGTCGGCACGAAGCTGGAAGTGGCGTATTTCGATCAGCACCGCGCCGAACTGGATCCGGATAAAACCGTGATGGACAACCTTGCTGAGGGTAAGCAAGAGGTGCTGGTTAACGGTAAACCTCGCCATGTGCTGGGCTATCTCCAGGATTTCCTGTTCCATCCGAAACGGGCGATGACGCCAGTACGTGCGCTTTCTGGTGGGGAACGCAATCGCCTACTGCTGGCGCGTCTTTTTCTCAAACCCAGTAATCTTTTGATTCTCGATGAACCAACGAACGATCTGGACGTCGAAACGCTGGAACTGCTTGAAGAGCTGATTGATAGCTACCAGGGCACCGTGCTGCTGGTGAGCCACGACCGTCAGTTTGTGGATAATACCGTCACCGAATGCTGGATCTTCGAAGGCGGCGGTAAAATTGGTCGTTATGTCGGCGGTTATCATGATGCCCGCAGCCAGCAATCGCAGTATGTGGCGTTTAAACAGCCAGTTGCGAAAAAAACAGAGGAAACCGTTGCTCCTAAAGCAGAAATTGTCAAACGCAGCACGAGCAAACTAAGCTATAAACGCAGCGCGAACTGGAGCTGCTCCCCGCGCTGCTTGAAGAACTGGAAGCTAAACTGGAAGCATTACAAGCTCAGGTAGCTGACGCCGCTTTTTTCAGTCAGCCGCATGAGCAAACGCAACAGGTATTAGCTAATCTGAACGAAGCTGAACAAGAACTTGAGCAAGCCTTTGAGCGCTGGGAGTATCTTGAGTCTTTGAAGAACGGCGCATAATTTAAAGGAGCACATATGTGCGAACATCACCATGCCGCGAAGCATATTCTGTGCTCGCAGTGTGACATGCTGGTGGCGTTACCTCGCCTTGAGCATGGTCAGAAAGCGGCATGTCCACGATGTGGCACTACGTTAACGGTTGAGTGGGACGCGCCACGGCAGCGTCCTACCGCCTATGTGTTAGCAGCATTATTTATGCTGCTTTTGTCAAACCTCTTTCCCTTTGTGAATATGAATGTTGCGGGGGTGAGCAGCGAAGTGACGCTGCTGCAAATCCCCAGCGTTCTCTTTTCGGAAGATTACGCCAGCCTCGGTACCTTCTTTATCTTATTCGTTCAGTTGGTTCCCGCTTTTTGCTTGTTGACCATTTTGCTGTTGGTGAATCGGGTTCATATGCCTGAGCGGCTTAAAACATGGCTGGCGCGTATTTTGTTTCAGTTAAAAAGCTGGGGAATGGCAGAAATTTTCCTCGCGGGCGTGCTGGTGAGCTTTGTTAAGCTGATGGCCTACGGCGATATCGGCGTGGGCAGCAGCTTCATCCCTTGGTGCATGTTTTGTATGCTCCAGTTGCGGGCTTTTCAGTGTGTGGATCGCCGTTGGCTGTGGGATGATATTGCCCCTATGCCAGCCATTAAGCAGGAATTAAAGCCTGGTGTGCCCGGCATCCGACAAGGATTGCGTTCCTGTTCCTGCTGCACCGCTATTCTTCCGGCAGACGAGCTGGTATGCCCACGCTGTCAGACGAAAGGTTATGTGCGGCGTAAAAACAGTCTGCAATGGACATTGGCATTACTGTTTACGTCGATCATGCTTTATCTTCCTGCCAATATTCTGCCGATCATGATCACCGATCTGCTCGGGTCAAAGCTACCTTCGACGATACTCGAGGGCGTGGTTTTAATCTGGAGCGAAGGCTCTTACCCGGTGGCTGCGGTTATCTTTATCGCCAGTATTATGGTGCCGACGTTGAAAATGATCGCCATTGCCTGGCTGTGTTGGGATGCCAAAGGGCACGGCAAACGCGACAGTGAACGAATGCATTTAATTTACGAGGTTGTAGAATTTGTCGGTCGCTGGTCAATGATCGACGTTTTTGTAATTGCCGTACTCTCTGCGCTGGTGCGCATGGGAGGGTTAATGAACATTTATCCTGCAATGGGTGCTTTGATGTTTGCTTTAGTCGTCATTATGACAATGTTTTCTGCGATGACATTTGATCCCCGTCTGTCGTGGGACCGTGAACCAGATCATGAGGAGTCCTGACAGCATGGAATCTAAAAGTGGGGAAGCCAAAGTGCAAAAGGTAAAAAACTGGTCGCCCGTGTGGATATTCCCTATAGTCACTGCCCTCATTGGCGCGTGGGTCCTGTTTTATCACTACAGTCATCAGGGGCCACAAGTCACGCTGATTACCACTAATGCCGAAGGTATTGAAGGGGGCAAAACGACGATTAAGAGCCGCAGCGTGGATGTCGGTATCGTCGAGAGCGCAACCCTGACTGATGATTTGACCCATGTGGAAATTAAAGCTCGTCTTAACTCCGGAATGGAAAAGCTGCTGCATAAAGATTCTGTCTTTTGGGTGGTGAAGCCGCAGGTTGGACGTGAAGGTATCAGTGGGCTCGGCACGCTATTGTCCGGGGCTTATATTGAACTGCAGCCTGGCAATAAAGGCAGCAAGCTGGAAAATTACCAACTGCTGGATTCACCGCCGCTGGCGCCGCCAGATGCGAAAGGGATCCGTGTGATTCTGGACAGCAAAAAAGCCGGTCAGTTGAGCCCGGGCGACCCGGTTCTGTTCCGTGGTTATCGTGTAGGTTCGGTTGAAACCAGCACATTTGATGCGCAAAAGCGTACGATTAGCTATCAGCTATTTATCAATGCGCCTAACGATCGTCTGGTGACCAGCAATGTGCGTTTCTGGAAGGACAGTGGGATCGCCGTGGATCTTACTTCGGCAGGTATGCGCGTGGAAATGGGATCTCTCTCCACGCTGTTTGGCGGTGGCGTAAGTTTTGATGTGCCAGAAGGGCTGGAACAAGGCGAACCGGTCGCACAACAGTCTGCGTTTAATCTTTATGACGACCAAAAAAGTATTCAGGATTCACTGTATACCGATCATATTGATTACCTGATGTTCTTTAAAGATTCAATTCGTGGCCTGCAGCCCGGCGCGCCACTGGAATTCCGTGGCATCCGTTTGGGTACGGTAAGTAAAGTACCTTTCTTCTCACCGAATATGCGTCAGGTCTTCAACAATGATTACCGCATTCCGGTGCTGGTACGTATCGAACCAGAACGTCTGAAGGCACAGCTGGGAGAAGATACTGATGTTGGCGCTCATCTGGCAGAATTGCTTAAACGCGGCTTACGGGCATCGCTGAAAACCGGGAACCTGGTGACTGGCGCTCTGTATGTCGATCTCGACTTCTACCCGAAAGAACCGCCGATTACCGGTGTGCGCGAATTTAACGGTTATCAAATTATTCCGACCGTGAGCGGTGGTCTGGCGCAGATCCAGCAGCGACTGATGGAAGCGCTGGATAAGATTAACAATCTGCCGTTGAACCCGATGATTGAGCAGGCGACCAATACGTTGTCGGAAAGCCAGCGTACGATGAAGCATCTGCAAACCACGCTGGACAACATGAATAAGATCACGTCCAGTCAGTCGATGCAGGATCTTCCGGCGGATATGCAGAACACGCTGCGCGAACTGAACCGTAGTATGCAGGGCTTCCAGCCGGGTTCCGCCGCCTACAACAAGATGGTGGCGGATATGCAGCGTCTTGATCAGGTACTGCGAGAACTGCAACCGGTACTGAAAACGTTGAACGATAAGAGCAATGCGCTGGTATTTGAAGCGAAGGACAAAAAAGATCCAGAGCCGAAGAGGGCGAAACAATGAAAAAGTTGCTAGTGGCGATGATGGCGGTCTGGCTGACGTCATGCAGCTCCAGCGGAGAAAATAAAAGCTATTACCAGCTTCCTATCGCGCAAGGGGGCGTACAGAGCTCAGCTAACCAGGGTAACCGTCTGCTGTGGGTTGAACAGATTGCGGTCCCGGACTATCTGGCGGGTAATGGGGTGGTTTACCAGACCAGCGATGTGCAATATGTGATAGCGAATAATAATCTCTGGGCCAGCCCCTTAGATCAGCAATTGCGCAATACCCTGGTTACGAACCTCAGTATGCAGTTGCCTGGCTGGGTTGTCGCTTCGCAGCCGCTGGGAAGCACTCAGGACACGTTGAACGTTACCGTGACCGGCTTCCACGGTCGGTACGATGGTAAGGTCATCGTGAGCGGTGAATGGCTGCTGAATCACCAGGGGCAGTTGATCAAGCGTCCATTCCACATCGAAGCTGTACAAACTAAAGACGGCTACGATGAGATGGTGAAGGTTCTGGCCAACGCCTGGAGCCAGGAAGCGACGGCAATGGCTCAAGAGCTGAAACGCATCCCTTAAGCTTAAATAATTGTAAATTATGCCGCCCCTGGTTCATTGCCCGGGGCGGTTTTTTTTATTTTTTTAGCCGTGGAGATAGCTGTTCTGACAGACTATTTTTGTACAAATGATTTTGCGGGTAGCTCACAAATATGACACTGGCGTGAATTTTGCGCATTGACGAGCCTGATGTTTAGGGGTATTCGTTTTAGTGTGATTGCACACTTAGTAATCACTGTTTTCTTTTCCACCAGACCCAAAGATGAGGGAAACGAGGCATGAAGAGACAAAAACGAGATCGCCTGGAACGGGCACATCAACGTGGATATCAGGCCGGCATTGCCGGACGCTCAAAAGAAATGTGTCCCTATCAGACGCTGAATCAGAGGTCATACTGGCTGGGAGGCTGGCGAGAAGCCATGGGGGATAGGGTTTTAATGGCCTGATTCTGTCTCTTTAGATAAAAGAAACCTCCGCAGAGCGGAGGTTTCGCCTTTTTGCCCACCAGACAAGACGAACAAACGTTAATGTCTGGCTGCTAAGCTGACCTTGATTAGAACGCGGAAGTGTCCTGGAACAGACCCACTTTCAGATCGTTTGCGGTATAGATCAGACGACCATCAACCAGCACTTCACCATCAGCCAGGCCCATGATCAGGCGACGATTAACGATGCGTTTGAAGTGAATGCGGTAAGTCACTTTTTTCGCAGTCGGCAGAACCTGGCCGGTGAATTTAACTTCGCCTACGCCCAGCGCGCGGCCTTTACCTTCGCCGCCCAGCCAGCCGAGATAGAATCCAACCAGCTGCCACATGGCATCCAGACCCAGGCAGCCCGGCATCACCGGATCGCCGATAAAGTGGCATCCGAAGAACCACAGGTCCGGGTTGATATCCAGTTCAGCTTCAACATAACCTTTGTCAAAGTTGCCGCCGGTTTCGGTCATCTTGATGACACGGTCCATCATCAGCATGCTTGGTGCAGGCAGTTGTGGCCCTTTTGCGCCAAACAGCTCACCGCGACCAGAGGCAAGAAGGTCTTCTTTTGTATAGGATTCGCGTTTATCTACCATGTTCTCTGTAAGCCTTATTTTATTGAAGCACGCAGGATAGCTAACACGTGTACGCTGAACAAGTCCGATCAGTTCGGAATAATCCAGTTCAGCCAACGTAGCGGCCAGGGAAAACGGTGACGACCTTCCTGCTGCGTTGCCGTAGCAATACGCTCCTGGATAGTTTGCATCAGCGTTGTCTGGCCTTCACCATCCCACACCAGATTTAATAACAGTGGCAGCGCATCGGTCACGTCGTCCACCGCCCAGATAGTGAATTTTTCTTCTTCTACGGCCTGTAGCAGAGCAGGCTGCAGGCTCAGGTGTCTGACATTCGCGGAAGGAATGATAACGCCCTGTGTGCCTGTCAGCTCACGCTGCTGACAGATGGCGAAGAAGCCTTCAATTTTCTCGTTCAGACCACCAACAGGTTGTGCCCGACCAAACTGATCGACAGAACCGGTAATGGCGATGCTTTGATTAACAGGAACGTCGGCGAGGGCGCTAATCAATGCGCAAAGTTCTGCCACGGACGCGCTGTCGCCGTCCACTTCGCTGTAGGATTGCTCAAAGGTCAGCGAGGCAGAGAAGGGGATTTGCTGCTCAAGCTGGAGTTCCGACATCAGGAACGCCTGCATAATCATCATACCCTTCGCATGAATATTTCCGCCAAGCTCGGCTTTGCGCTCAATATCCGTAAATTCGCCGTCGCCAATATGAACCACACAGCTGATACGAGAAGGCTCACCAAACGCGCGGGGGTGACCAGGAAATTCAATCACCGACAGGGCGTTGATTTGGCCAATACGCTCGCCTTCCGTCTCGATCAGGATCTGTTCCTGCAGGATCTCATCCTGCATTCGTTCGGCGAGGAAACCTTCCCGCCATTCACGCTGGGTTAGCATCAGGCTGAACTGCTCAGCGTTGCAGGTTTCGCCCTCGCATAACGGGGCCACTTCTTTGAACTGTCGGGTGATCCACAGCGGGTTAAGCGGCAATGTATCCTGTTCGCCGGTATAACGAACGGCTTCACGGATCAGCACTTGCCATGCATCAGGGGTCGGGTAGGGCAAATTGTTGCGCGTAGCGGTATGTGTTACCCACTGACACCACTGCGTCATGGTTTCGGCATCCACTATCTGCAGATTATCTTCAAACTCGCTATAAATAGCCTGCTCAGCCAGCTCCGGCTCCATGTCCTGGAAGTCTGCCAGTGATTCACGTTCACCAACTAATACCACTTTGAGTTTAAGCGGCATAGGTGGAACGGAGACGGGCAGCGGGCGAGACTCATCAAAAGCTACCCAGTCAAAACGCTCGTGGCTGACAATGGCTTTCAGGCGCATCCACAGCAGCGGTTGGGCCAGTAGCGTGCGCAACGAAATAACCAGCACACCACCGTTGGCCTGATGCACAAGGCCTGGCTGTAGGGTAATTTCGCCGTTGAACTGACGCAGACAGCCAAACAGTTGTTCGGCTTCAACCCAGTCAGCGCAGACTACCTGGGTTAATGTCGCAAAATTGTCTTCAGCTGTCTCAGCTGTACGATAGCGGATAGTGTGACCGGAGATATCATAATGACCTCCGGTGAGACTTCCGGCATCCGAGTGCAGAGGCCGCGCGGCCTCTGCAATAAGGTTGATGTACTCAAGCTCTTCCGGTGCTTTTACCAGCATGAACGAAGACGTCGTCCAGTGCTGAAGAAGCTGCTCCAGCGCAAATTGTAAACGTGGCTGAGTATCACTAAGTAAGGTATCGGTGTCGTCAGTGACGTGCGGCTGTGCAAATACTTCCTGATAACTATCGGTGTCAGGAACCAGATCACGCCATGCAAGTTTCGTAATGGTCAAAGTTGATGTTTTTTAGTCTGTTGTAAAAAACGAGATTATACCGTAACCATCATCACTGCACACGTGGAAAGCGCTGTGAAACGAATGCGATGACGCGCGACAGTTCACAGGCTGGATATTCTTTTCTTCAGATGCCGAAAAAGCTGATATTCTGATAAGAGTTACACGGTAACATTGAGATCGCAATGAAATATCAACAACTTGAAAACCTTGAAAGCGGCTGGAAATGGAAGTATCTGGTGAAGAAGCATCGTGAGGGGGAATTAATCACCCGTTACGTAGAGGCCAGCGCTGCCGAAGAAGCCGTTGATTTGTTGCTAACCCTCGAAAATGAACCGGTTCGGGTCAATACCTGGATTGAAGAACACATGAACTCTGCGCTGCTAAATCGTATGAAACAAACCATACGGGCGAGGCGTAAGCGGCACTTTAACGCGGAGCATCAGCATACGCGAAAGAAATCTATCGATCTGGAATTTATGGTCTGGCAGCGCTTAGCGGGGCTTGCGCAGCGGCGCGGCAAAACGCTTTCTGAAACTATTGTGCAACTGATTGAAGACGCAGAGCATAAAGAGAAGTACGCGAATAAAATGTCGACATTGAAGCAGGATTTACAGGCGCTGCTGGGAAAAGAATAACCACAGAGTGGCAAAATGTGTTGTGTACAGGCGTGCTTTGATTGATAAAAAGTGAAAAAAAAACCCCGCAAAGCGGGGTTTTTTCATAAGACGATAACTTAAGCCTGAGGCTGAGTTACAACGTCTTTGATACCTTTAACTTCGATCTCAACACGACGATCCGGAGCCAGGCAGTCGATCAGTGCAGCGCGAGCTTTCACGTTGTCACAGGTGTTGCCAGTAACCGGGTTGGATTCGCCCATGCCACGTGCAGAGATTTTGTCAGAAGGAATACCTTTAGAGATCAGGTAATCAACAACGGACTGAGCACGTTTCTCGGACAGACCCTGGTTGTAAGCGTCAGAACCGATGCGGTCAGTGAAGCCCAGAACCACTACGGAACCGTCTTTCGGATCCAGGTTGCTCAGCTGGCTGTACATCTGATCCAGAGCCTGCTGGCCTTCTGGTTTCAGAGTTGCTTTGTTGAAGTTGAACAGAACGTCAGACTTCAGAGTGAAGTGTTTGGTCTGTACTTCTGGAGCCGGAGCCGGAGCAACAACTACTGGAGCTGCTTCTTCCTGCTGACCAAAACGGTAGGAAACACCAACGCTCAACAGACCGTTATCCGGACGACCGCCAACGGTGTTCGCGTCACCGATGTTGTTGGTCCACTGGTATTCCAGACGGGTAGCAATTTCAGGAGTAATTGCATACTCTACGCCACCAGCGAATACTGGGGAAACACCAGTGTCGTGGTCTTTGAAGCCGTCGTTGTTTTTAGCGTCTGCACGCCAAACCATACCACCCAGACGGGTATAAACGTCCAGATCGTCAGTGATTGGGTAACCCAGTTTAGCGGTCAGCTGAACGCCCTGAGCTTTGAAAGCGCCATTATTGTGGGTAGTATCGGTGGCGCCTTTGTACGGCATACGACCTAACCAGTCGTAACCCATTTCGAAACCAACGTACGGGTTAACCTGGTAACCACCGAATGCACCAGCACCCAGTTGGCTTTCGTGGGTAGGACCGGAGTTGTTGATCTGGTTGTTGCCAATATCATGGTACTGAGACCAGCCCAGTTTAGCACCAGTGTACCAGGTGTTATCTTTCGGAGCGGCCTGCGCCACGGTAGCGAAACCAGCCAGTGCCACTGCAATTGCGATAGCTGTCTTTTTCATTTTTTGCGCCTCGTTATCATCCAAAATTCGCCATGAATATCTCCGAAGAGAGATAACACGGTTAAATCCTTCACCCGGGGACCAGTTCAATAGTTACTCTACCGATATCTGCGGCTTATGCCGAGCACCCCTGGCGATGTAAAGTCTACAACGTAGTTGAAAACTTACAAGTGTGAAGTCCGTCAGGCATATGAAAAAAAAAGGCTTGTGTACACAATATTTAACATTTATAGATGAATAAATGTACTGAAGATTTCCTGAAAACCGCTTCAGACAGGCCTTCAGCCGGAAAACGCGTTACAGCTCAATGGCAAATTAAAACATGAAAAAAAATTCCAGGATAAATCCTAATTTTACTCAATGATACAAATTCGAGTGAATTTTTAGCCCGGAATGCTGTCTCCCCGCAAGTGACTGAGCGCGAACAGGACGCATGATAAATCCCATCGCATTACCTTCATCTGCCGCTTTTACCAGCTCGGCATGTTCATCTTCGGTTAATTCTTCCGTCAACCAGCCGATAACGACGCTGTAGTTACCCGTGCGCAGCGCACGAACCATCGATTCCAGCGTATTGCAGGGGGAGAGCTGGCTGATTTGCATGACTTTGGTCAATGGAAGCCCGGCCGACTGCACCCACTCACGGCTTAATTTTTGCTGAGGCGTCAGCCACAGCTGCCAGCGTGATTGTTGCCCTAATTGTTGCAGCAGGGGAAGCAGCAGGAGCTGCGTCATCATGGGCTGGTCCTCGCGATAGACCACTTCACTGATAAGCCCAGCGGTAGCGTTCTCTGCTGAAACGCGCGCAATGCTGCTCGATGCGGAAGAGAACGACGAAGAACGATTTGCATAACCTGAAGTGTACATAATCAATCCAGCCCTGTGAGTTACTGTATGGATATACAGTAACCCTGCCATCAATAAAGATCAACCTTATTTTCGGAAACAGGTTCGCAATTTTTAGTCATCATCACGGGAAAAATAAAATTCATCTTGCCCCATACGCATAAGTTGCCTATTTTCGTCATTAACGGATCTGCTACTGCAAATTATTTGCTTACGTTATGATTTAAAAGGATTTTTATGAAAGAAAAGTCTTATGCAAGAATCTATAAATCACAAGAATATCTGGCTTCTCTGGGAACAATTCACTACCGCTCACTGTTTGGCGGCTATAGTCTGACGGTTGGTGATACGGTCTTTGCCATGGTTGCCAGCGGTGAGTTATATCTTCGCGCCTGTGAGCAGAGCGCCCAGTACTGTGTAAAAAATTCTCCTGTCTGGCTAACATTTATCAAGCGCGGGCGTCCGGTTGTACTCAATTATTACCAGGTGAACGATACCCTGTGGCAGAACCAGCAGCAGTTAGTATCGCTATCACAATTTTCACTCGATGCAGCCGTTAAGGAAAAACAGAGTCGCTTTGCACAACATCGCCTGCGGGAATTACCGAATATGACGTTTCATCTGGAGACCTTGCTAAATGAAGCAGGAATTAAGGATGAGGGGACATTGCGATCGCTGGGAGCTCAGATGTGCTGGTTGAAACTTCGGCAAAATAACCCTGCCTTAACGGTAAAAATACTCTATGCCCTTGAAGGAGCGGTTGACGGGGTGCATGAAGCCGCGCTCCCGGCGACGCGTCGCCAGGAGCTGGTGGAGTGGGTGAGTTCTCTTACGCCGGAACCGGGGTATTAGATGGCAGCACAGCAATTTGTTGCTGTAATCGCCGAATCTCCGGGAGCAGGGCAATCAGCAACCCAACTTGCTGTACGACCAGCGGCTCTTTACTGTCCGGACGTGGCTCGAGATGCTGAATTCGCTGCTTCAGATCTTCCAGCGCCTGGTATACGCGCTGCTCATCAGCAGGTTGATGGTGAAGCGCATCATCTACATAGCAGACGGCATCATCCAGCAATGCCAGGACGTCAGGATTGGTTAACTGCTCGCGATGTGCGCCGAGGGCGGAAATATAGCTGGTAAACGTATGGTTAAGACACAGCAAGCGGAACGCCGTTTCGCGTGTTTGGGCCGTGACATCCGGTTCACTCGACATGTTCGACACCACCGAAGCAAGTTCCGCATCACGATTGTGCGCGTCACGGCGGGCGATACGGTATGCCAGACGATTATCACGCCCCTGATGATATTGTTCGAGAATAGCATCAAGATAACGACAGTTAGCGTCAGTGGCCCGTTCAATCACTCGCGGCAGATTCCGAAAACGCCAGTCTGGCCAGATAAAGCTGACAGCAGCCCAGGCGATGGCACAGCCGATCAACGTATCGATGACGCGCGGAAGTGCAACTTCAAAACCTTCACCGAGCAGGTTAAAGCACAGCAGCACCAGCAGCGTGATAAACATGGTGGCATGCGCGTACTGGACGTTACGAAAGGCAAAAAACAACACGCCGGTGATCACCAGAAGGATCAATTGCCCTTCGAGAGAAGGTACAAACCACAGGATCGGTAACCCAATGGCGATCCCGACTAATGTGCCGATAATCCTTAGTGCCAGACGATGTCGGGTGGCGTTGTAGTTTGGCTGGCAGACAAACAGACTGGTCAACAGGATCCAGTACCCGTGGTTCATTCCGGTTATCTGGATAATGGCATAGCCGACGCAGAGCACCAGCGACATGCGAACAGCATGACGAAACAGGGCGGACTCAGGCGTGAAATTACGGCTCAGACGCAACCAGATATCACTGAACCCATGCGGGCTGTCATCGGCAAGTTGATTTTCAGACTCATTGCGCGAAAGTACCTGAGCCTGTTCGGACTCAATGGTAGCCAACTGGGCATCAATGGCCCGCAGGTTTGACAGCAAAAATCCCAACGTGTTGAGCAGGTCGGCAGGCTCACCACTCGCGCGCATGCGCTCAAGTGCAGCATCAATATGGGTGAAGACGCGCTCAAAGTGCGGATCGTGCTGATAAGGCGTGCGTAATAAAATACAGCGAGACAGTTGCGAACACGCTTGCCCCTGCATCGACATCAGGCGCTGGAAGCGAAACATCACGTCGCTGTGGCGGAAATGGTCGCGAAGCGTTTGGTACTGAATATGCGAGGAGCTTGCGCGTTCGTGAATATCCTGCGCCACAAAATAGTAATGTAGCGTGCGACGTGTTCCCCGCTGTCCGCGGTCGCCGCGCAGGCGGGTCAGCAGTGACACCTTTGTCTGGTTTAGGGTCGCCATCAGTTGCCCATTCGCAAGAGCCAAATCATACAGCGGCGCCTGGCTTTCATCTTCTATGTCGGGATCAAAAAGACGCGATTTCAGTTCCAGATAGTGCGCTAACTGTTCATAGCTACGCGCCAGATTGTCCTGCAACGGACGAATAGGGAACAGAAGATGTCCGGTCAGGGTTAACAGGTTGTACCAAATGGCGCCCGCGAGCAGCAGGATCGGTTGCTGATACCACTGATCGTAAAGCGAGGTGCCGAGCATCGTGTAAATGGCGATCAGCAACGCGCCAAAGGCGATGGTTGCATAGCGCTGCCCTAATCCCCCCAGCAGTATAAAGCCGCTGGTGGAAAGCGTTAACCCAAGGGCAAACAGCCATGGCCATGGGAAGAGCAGTTCGACCGAGGCCGAGGCAATGAAAAAGCACACCAGCGTGATGATCAAATTGCGCAGGCGGCCTGCAAGACGATCGTCCAGGTCAGTAAGCGCGGCTGCGACCATACCCAGCGTGAGCGGGATGGTCAGCTTAACGTCACCCAGCCACCAGGGCAGCGCTGTTGTGCCGCAAAGCGCGATAAAAATCCGCACGTAGTACAGCCAGGTGCTGTTCCAGGTATAGCGTTTGAGCAGAGGACTTAACATAAAGGCCATCGGTCCTGATTATTCGAAGCGACGACGCGCGTTGGCTTCACGCGCTGCGCGAGCAACTTCAACTGACACCACCCGGCGCCCCACCGGCCACAGTGCAATCGCCGCGATTTTGAAATTCGCAATGCCAACCGGGATACCAATAATCGTAATGCACTGGGCAATACCGGAGACAATGTGCATCAGGCACAACCACCAGCCGAAGAAAATCAGCCAGAAAATATTGAGCACGGTGCCTCCGGTATTCAACAGGACGTTTTTGCCCGCTGGATTAAGCTCATCGACATGAATCGCTTCGTTACCGTAGGGAAACAGCGAGAGTCGGGTAATTTCCCAGCATGAGCGGGTCAGGGGGAGAGTAAAAATCAGCACAATACTGACCAGCGTAGCCAGTAACCAGGCTAAGGTGGTGGCGAATCCCCCGAGCACAAAATTTAAAATATTCAGAACAGTACGCATAAACCCTCGGTTAACTCTGGTTTTCTGTGAATTCGGCAATTGTAACGTTTTTTTGGGCTGGAGCACGTTTTCTCTGGCGGTTACACTGATAAGCAAACCTCTTCGTGTGGATCCGCTTGAGTCTTATGGAACTGAAAGCAACTTCTCTTGGAAAACGTCTGGCACAACACCCTTACGATCGGGCCGTTATTCTCAATGCCGGGATTAAGGTTTCCGGCGATCGTCACGAGTATCTTATTCCCTTCAATCAGTTACTGGCTATTCATTGTAAACGCGGCCTGGTATGGGGTGAGCTGGAGTTTGTGCTCCCGGATGATAAGGTAGTTCGTCTTCACGGCACTGAATGGGCTGAAACCCAGCGCTTCCATCACCATTTGAATTCGCTCTGGCAGCAGTGGAGTCAGGAAATGAGCGACGTCGCTGCGGGAGTTTTACAGCAGCAGTTGGAGGCGATCGCCACCCGCACCAGTGAGAATAAATGGCTGACGCGCGAACAGACGTCAGGACTACAGCAGCAGATCCGCCGCGCCTTTGCCGCATTGCCGCTCCCGATCAACCGGCTGGAAGAATTTGAAAATTGCCGTGAGGCGTTACGTCAATGCCAGGCATGGTTGAAGGACATTGAAGCTTGTCGCTTACAGCACAACCAGGCGTATACCGATGCCATGCTGGAAGAACATGCCGAATTTTTCCAGCAAATTGAGTCCTCGCCGCTGAATCCGGCCCAGGCGCGGGCGGTGGTGAACGGCGAACAATCATTACTGGTTCTTGCGGGGGCCGGAAGCGGCAAAACATCCGTATTGGTCGCCCGTGCGGGCTGGCTACTTGCGCGAGGGGAAGCGGCGGCCGAACAAATCCTGCTGCTGGCGTTTGGACGCAAAGCGGCCCAGGAGATGGACGATCGCATCCGTGAACGTCTGCATACGGAAGAGATCACCGCGAGGACGTTTCATTCACTGGCGTTGCACATTATTTCGCAGGGGAGCAAAAAAGTCCCGACGGTTAGCAAGCTGGAAAATGATGTTGCCGCGCGTAGCAAACTTTTTATCACGACCTGGCGTCAACAGTGCAGTGAGAAAAAGGCACAGGCCAAAGGCTGGCGGCAATGGTTAGAAGAAGAGATGCAGTGGTCTGTACCCGAAGGTAACTTCTGGGATGACGAAAAATTACAGCGCCGGCTGGCTTCCCGGCTGGATCGTTGGGTTAGCCTGATGCGTATGCATGGCGGAGCGCAGGCTGAGATGATCGCCAATGCTCCGGAGGAGATTCGCGATCTGTTCAGTAAACGCATTAAGCTGATGTCTCCCCTGCTCAAGGCCTGGAAGGGCGCCCTGAAGGATGAGAATGCCGTCGATTTTTCCGGGTTGATTCATCAGGCCATTGTCATTCTGGAAAAAGGGCGGTTTATCAGTCCGTGGAAACACATTCTGGTCGACGAATTTCAGGACATTTCTCCTCAGCGTGCCGCCCTGTTAGCCGCACTGCGCAAGCAAAACTCACACACTACGCTGTTCGCCGTAGGGGATGACTGGCAGGCAATTTACCGGTTCAGCGGAGCACAGCTTTCGTTGACCACCGCATTCCAGCAAAACTTCGGCGAGGGCGACCGTTGTAATCTGGATACGACTTACCGTTTTAATAGCCGCATCGGTGAAGTCGCAAACCAGTTTATCCAGCAAAACCCTCATCAGCTTACGAAACCGCTCAACAGTCTGATGGCAGGCGATAAAAAAGCCGTCACGTTGCTCGATGAAAGCCAGCTGGATCTGCTACTGGATAAGCTGTCGGGATTTGTGAAGGCAGAAGAGAGAATTCTGGTGCTGGCGCGATACCATCATCTGAAACCTGCCAGTCTGGAGAAAGCTGCCACCCGTTGGCCTAAGCTACAGCTGGATTTCATGACTATCCATGCCAGTAAGGGACAGCAGGCAGATTACGTTATTGTTGTGGGGCTTCATGATGGGAATGATGGTTTTCCCGCCCCGGCCCGCGAGTCGATTATGGAAGAGGCGTTGCTTCCGGCGGTGGAGGATTTCCCGGATGCTGAAGAGAGACGCTTGCTGTATGTGGCGCTAACGCGGGCACGGCATCGGGTATGGCTGCTGTTTAATAAAGAAACACCGTCGTGCTTTGTTGATGAGCTTAAACAACTGGATGTTCCGGTAGCAAGAAAACCCTGAATAGCAGGCGGCAATTGCCGCCTGCCTGGCGTTTATTTGAGGCGCTCTGCCAGATAGCGGGCGTAATCTGGGATCAAGATGTCCGTTGCATCGTTGAAGTTTGGCGACTGGATAATAAAATCGGCGGTCGACACGTTGGTGGCAACCGGAATGTTCCATACCGTCGCCAGACGCAGCAGGGCTTTGACATCAGGATCGTGAGGTACGGCGTTCAGCGGATCCCAGAAGAAAATCAGCACATCAATTTTCCCTTCTGAAATCAGCGCACCCACCTGCTGGTCACCCCCCATCGGACCGCTCAGCATGGCGTTGACGTCCATTCCCGTTGCGCGTTGGATTAAGTTTCCCGTCGTGCCTGTGGCGTACAGAACGTGCTTTTCCAGCAACGGCTGGTGGCGTTCCACCCAGCTCATCAACATCTTTTTACAGTGATCGTGTGCAACCAGCGCAATATGTTTACGCGCTGGCAATGTGCGAGTTGTTAATTCCATAGTACAGCTCCCAAGTTAACCTGGTTACAGAGTACTGGAAGCTCTTGACGCTGCAAGAGAAAGACAAAAAAAATGCGTATGCGAACATAAATGTCATGAAGGAGGCTGTTTCTGAGCCCATTGCAAAAAGTTACTTCGCGTTTGTGCGTCGGCCTGCTGGTACCAATATTTTAAGCGCTGTTCGGTCAGCGTTTGCGACTGAGGCGGCACGCGATCCAGTTCAGATACCCCGGAAAGCAGCGAGCTGTCATCGGCCATCATCGTAGCAAACTGCGGTAATGACGCATGTTTAGCCGCTTTGTTATAGCGTTCAGTTTCCATTTCATAATTCACGATTTTTGCTGTGGATGTGATTGACAGAATATCCAGCTTGACGGGGATAGGCATGGAGTCCCCATCCAGCAATTCCACGCGTGGAGCGTCATCAAAATGCGCTGTATCCCGCTCATTGTTCAGACGCGGGAGGTGAAAATTAACCTGGCTGACGAGTTGCGTATCAAAGCTGATGACCAGCGGAGGCGAAATATACAGACGTTCTTCGTGGCTGGACAAGCGAATGGTTTTTTCTACGCGAAATACGAGCTGGTGGCGACCATTTTCCAGCTCGATACTGTCGGCGCCACGCAGTAATGAGCTGGAGACTTTTTTTCCGTCCAGCACCAAAAGGTCAATATCATTAGACAGGCGTAATGAGGTAGCAAAAACGGTTACCGGCAAACACAGGGCAATTAAGGCTGTCACAATGCCGGCTTTCATAGGTTTCTCCTGTCCAGAAAATAGCTGCAAACATGTATCTAAATTTTTCGATAATCACGTTTACTAACATATAGACATATTTTTGAGTTTAGCTCTCATACGCCAGTATGGGATGAATGGTTGCGGGGCCAGGTTTGTCGTACACTTTGTTAAACAGCCTGGAGGAAAACGATGAAAGAGACCGATATTGCTGGCATTTTGACATCTACCCGCACGATTGCATTGGTTGGCGCAAGCGATAAACCCGATCGCCCAAGCTATCGCGTGATGAAGTATTTACTCGACCAGGGCTATCACGTTATTCCCGTTTCACCGAAGGTTGCCGGGAAAATGCTGCTGGGGCAGCAGGGCTATGCAACGCTGGCGGATGTGCCAGAGAAAGTGGATATGGTCGATGTCTTCCGTAATTCTGAAGCGGCGTGGGGCGTCGCTCAGGAGGCTATCGCCATTGGCGCGAAGACGCTATGGATGCAGCTTGGCGTAATTAACGAGCAGGCGGCCGTGCTGGCGCGTGATGCGGGGCTGATGGTGGTGATGGATCGTTGCCCGGCGATTGAGATCCCGCGACTGGGACTGGCGAAGTAAAGTTGGACTGTCGCCGGATGAAACGCACAGGCCCGATAAGCGAAGCGCCATCGGGCCTGTGTTAGTATCAATTACGCAGGCGCGGAGCCTGAAGCTGTTTACGGATTGTGCGCGCCAGTTCATCCATTGACGGTTGCTCCGGATGTTCTTCCTGTAGCTCGCTACTCAGTTGCGCTTCGGCCAGATACGTATGCACTGGCAGACCATTATCGTCTTCCATCACCACGTGATACCAGGGAGCGGCGCGAAGTTCGCTGTTAACCGCCAACTCATCGGCTGACGGCTCATCAAGCGAATATTCCGGGTCGATATCCACGACCACTCCGAGATAACCTAACAGGGAATGGCGGACCTGCTGGCCGATACCGAATTTGCTGGCAATCATAGTCACCTCCCGGGAAATAGATACCCTCTATGTAAGGGTAATATTCCACTTTTCAAGTTACATGATGCGACAGGCAAACCCTTTCAGATACAGCCCTTCCGGGTAGGTAGCGATCACCGGATGATCGGCGGCCTGACGGAACTGCTCTATAAATTGTACATCACGACCAGCATCTATTGCGGCATCAGCGATGATTTTCTGAAATAAATCGGTCGTCATCAGCCCGGAGCAGGAGAATGTCAGCAGTACGCCGCCTGGGTTCAGCAACTGAATAGCCAGCATATTGATGTCCTTATAACCGCGGCAGGCGCCCATCAACTGGCTTTTGTTTTCGACAAATTTCGGCGGATCCATCACGATGACATCAAATTTCTCACCGCGATCGCGATAGGCGCGCAGCAGTTTGAAGACATCATCACGCACGAACTCGGCTTTACTCAGATCCAGCTTGTTCAGTTCCACGTTCTGGCGGGCAATATCGAGTGCTTCCTGAGAGGTGTCGACGCTGACCACCTGACTGCATCCGCCCATTAATGCGGAGACCGCAAAGCCGCCGGTATAGGAGAAACAGTTCAGGACACGCTGGTTTTCCACATAACGACGCGTCGCCAGGCGGCTATCGCGTTGATCGAGGTAATAGCCGGTTTTGTGACCGTGCTGAATATCAACCAGCAGCTTCATCCCGTGCTCTTCGATAGGCAGCAGAGCAGGCGGCAGTTCGCCCGTGACGGGCCCTTGGGTCAGCGCCATACCTTCTTTTTTACGCACGGCCACATCGCTACGGTCATAAATAGCGCAGTCCGGGAAAACAATTTGCAGAGCACTAATCAGCGCGGCGCGTTGGTATTCAGCACCCGCGCTGAGCAACTGTAATACCAGGAAGTTGCCGAAGCGGTCAATAGTGACACCCGGCAGGCCGTCGGATTCTCCGGCGATCAGACGGTAGCTGTCCAGACCGTCCTTTTTCGCCAGCCAGTCACGCCATGTCTGCGCCTTCTGCAGACGACGGGTAAAGAAATCAATGTCGATGGATTCAGACTTATCGAAGGTCCAGACGCGCGCACGGATCTGCGACGCAGGAGAAAACGCACCGCGCGCTAACCATTTCCCCTGGTGGTCAACAATATCAACGGTTTCACCGAGGTTGGCTTTACCTTCCATACGTGCGGCCGCACCGGAAAATACCCATGGATGGCGGCGAAGTAATGATTTTTCGCGCCCCTTGGCTAACACTAAACGAGGATAATGTGGAATTGTAGATTCAGTCATGCGGAGCAACCTCTCACAAACAGTGACGCGGGTTGGATGAAAGTACCAACCTGAAACCATTAAAATAAAATGGCGCGTAGAGTAGCACAGATGATGAGGTCAATCATCAGCGTCTGGCGCTACTGCATGATGGTGTGGCGGGGCCTCTGCTTATCGAGCGACGGTTTAATCTCACTGAACAGGTGCGACAACTTATTCAGTTATCCCCTGCTAATCTATGGACAGCTCAGGAGATTGCCGGTCATCTGTCCATCGGTACCTGTTCTTTCATTTATGTTGATAAGGAGAACCGCAATGTCGAAAGTCTGCATCATCGCCTGGGTCTATGGCCGGGTTCAGGGGGTAGGATTTCGCTACACCACCCAGCATGAAGCGCAACGGCTGGGGTTGACCGGCTATGCGAAGAATATGGATGACGGCAGCGTAGAAGTTGTCGCCTGTGGCGAAAGCGAGCGGGTGGAACAACTGATGAAGTGGTTGAAAGCCGGGGGACCGCGCAGCGCCAGGGTTGATCGGGTTCTCAGCGAACCGCACCGCCCTGGCGACGAGCTAAAGGGATTTAGTATCCGCTATTAAATACATTTCACCGGTTTCGGCAGGCCGGCAATTTTAGTTGCCTGCTTAGCTGGGCCTTTCGGAAACAGGCGATAGAGATAACGGCTGTTGCCTTTTTCTTCGCCAAACTTGTTGGCCATCGCTTTTACCAGCATGCGGATTGCGGGGGAGGTATTAAACTCCAGATAAAACTCGCGAACGAAACGCACCACTTCCCAGTGTTCGGGGGAGAGAACGATACCTTCGTTTTCGGCGATTTTCTCCGCCAGCGGCTCGCTCCATTGCGTGGTGTCTTTCAGATAGCCTTCGCTATCGGTCTCAATTTCATGGCCTGCAAAAATGAACATAGTGCTCTGTCGATAAAGTAAAAACCGCCCTTAGTTTAGCAAATAAGGGGCGGCGTGAGAAACCTCGACCTACAGAAGAAGCTGTAGCAGATTGTTGGCATTAAGCTTCTTCAGCGCGTTGCATTTATACGTCGAAACCTGTTTTTCGCTAATCTGCGTCATATGCGCAACATGTTTTACCGATTGACCGTTAACCAGCCTGTCGAGAACATTGAACTCCATGCCAGTCAGGCAGCAATTCAGACTGCGTACCCGACGGGGCTCTTTAGCAAGCAGATACGCCGCATCCACGACGGCAATTCTGTCATCAATGATATGTAAGGTCAGCGTGGCAAAACGCTTTCGTAAATGCGTGGCCAGTGCCCAGCCTTTTTCATTGCACACCAGATAAACCGTTCCCTCCCAGCGCCTGGCCTCCAGTTGAAGCAGAATGTCGACCAGCGCCAGATGCGTCCTCGCGACGGAAAAGCGGCAACGCACAACGAGGGTGTCGCAGGCCAACAGCGAACGGTGCCACTGTAACGCGCCGCTCTCAACTTGAGTGTGAGCGTTACGGCGCAGAAGGGCGTAGCGCAACCCTTCGGCATAAAAACGATTATTATCAAGAATGACGTAATTCACGGCGGCCTCTTTATAACGTACTGGGTGTGTAGATGATGCGTAGCGTGCCGGTGTAATCCCCGGCGTTTTTACTGCTGGCTGCAAACGCTGGGGTTTTCAGAACAATAGGGGCAGGTACGCACAGTACGCTCTCACGTCCGCCGGGCAGGACGACCTGACGCAGATGCTGCGGATCGTTGGTGCCTTGCCAGACCAGGGTTTTACCGTTGGCGACGGTTTCGGTCGCGCCCGTGACGGGATTAGTGACGAAAACCTGATAGTCGAGACGATCCCGCGCATCGGTCTGACTTCCGCCGCGTCGCCGGATTGAAAATGCCTCTTCCGCACGGTCCGTTGAGGGGAGTCCGTCGTCCTCAAACCGAAGATAAGTGCGGGTGCTGGTACTGTTTTTGCCGTCGTACAGGCACATATCCAGCGTGTTTTCACCCTGGATTTCACTGCCACCCGGCCGCCCCGGGAAGTTGGTCAGGTTGAGGTTAACGACAGGCGTTGAGTGCGGAAATGCCGGCAGATAAATCTGCTGATTACCCGGATCGACAACCTCAATGCGTATCGTGGCCTGCCAGCTAGCAATGGCGCGATAGCCTGGACATCCGGTATTGACGTCGTTGAAGTTCCCGCCGCAGTTGGCAGTATCCCATTCACGCAGGTTCTGCTTCAGCGTTGCGGTCCAGATACCCGGCAGAGCGAGCTTTTCCAGCTCGCTTTTCACGATATAGAAATCGAAGTAAGGTTCTCTGTTCCAGTTTGCAACAATATTTGTCCCTCCCGTGACAAAACTGGCATAGGTAAAAACTTTATTATTGATAAACATGTAGTGGTCGCCATAAATCTTAAGATCCACCGTTTTGCTGGTAAGGGCATGCGTAAAACGTAAATTGATGGCATAAGGTGTCCCTGGGTTCGCCGTGAACCAGACCGGGGCGGTCATGCAGGCGCCCACTGCGGAGTCGGTACGGGACAGACACGTCAGGGTATTACGTCCCCATTTTTGCGGATCGGCGACATCATAGCCGCTCGGTTCATGAACCCAGATATCAAAGCGCGCGGGGGGGGCCATGCGATCGAAGCTGATATCGACGCTGGTGTTTCTTCCGGCAGGGGCCGCTGCCTGGGTCTGGCCCGCCCACAGACTTAAAAAAAGTAAAATAATTAAGTGCTTGTTCACATCATTTCCCTTTTGTGACGTTGTTTGCATTCATGGCAGTTGGACCCGTTGGTACCGATCGTCCGGCGAGCATCAGCTGAGCCTGTTGCTGGACAGTATCCGGCAGGGCAGAGAAGGTTAATTCCCGGCAAGGGATCGACCCGACGTAACGCACGACGTCGCGCATACTCTTTACGTTCAGCTCGCACTGATAAAACTGCTGCTGACGCACCAGGTAGAGGTTATGCAGCAGAGCGTCGCTTTGAGCGCTAAACCCGCCGTTGCCAAGGTCGCTCCAGCCGTTAACGTTCAGTGGCACGCCGCCGATAAACGGCGAATGTTGCTCGTCAGTTAACTGGCCGAGCCAGGTGTAGCTTGCCGTGGTTTGCACGTCCCGGCGGAGCAGTTTGCCTGGCACCATAAACAACGTTCTGCTGCCTGAACCTTGTGTGATTTCACTGCTGGCACCCCGCGAGACATCCAGCGATTCGTTAATCGTCAACGTAGTCTGCTGATAGCCCGGCACGGCGAAGAGGGCGCGGCTATTGCCTGGAATGTCTGCACTGCCGCCGTTATCCAGCGACACGGCAATGCTCGGATCCTGGGAATCTTCCGGTGTGGCAACGTTAACCGCGATGGCTGAAGCAGGACGTCCGTCGCTCCAGCGGCCCAGCCACAGACCAGAGCGCGACAGCGCAAGCGTGGAGTTGTAATTGCCGCTGCTGCTCAGGGTATGGCGCCGATCCTGACGATCCCAGGCATCGCTGACTGTCAGGCTCCCGTTGCCATATCGTCCGCCCTGGCGCGTGTAGGCAGAGGTATTGAGTGAATCGCTGTTAATACCTGATGCGCTCAGTCCATACTCATTTTCACCACGTGCGTCGGCATACCAGTTGTGCGCCACGTTATAGCTCAGCTGGTTTTTATCATGCTGCTGGTGCTGCCATGTCGCGCCCAGAGAGGTATAGCTTGTCGCATTGCCCTGACGGTTATGCGCCATTGACAGACTCACGCTCAGGTAGCCGCCTTTATCCCTGCCTTCGCGCGAGTCATCGTTACGCATGAAAAGGTTAATACTGCTGTTGATGTTCAGACCGCGCGTGCTGAAAGCCGTACTCAAGCCACCCTGCCAGGCCCGCGTGCGTGAGCGGGTCATATAAACCGACTCCCTGGGCAAGCCTGCATCGTGGCGATCGTCACTGTCCGGGAGTTCCCGACGAGAAACGTATCGTCCTTCGTTGCGGTTATCCGAATATCCCAGGCTGGCGTACCAGGTGCCGACAGGGACGGAGAACATCACCGACAGGCTTCGGTAACAGCCATTTACGGCGTCATATCCCGCGCTTCGGGTATTGCAGTTTTCCGCTGATAACGCGTTGCGATAGAAGCTCAGTGAAAAACCGTCGTTATAGCTGATTTGCTGAATATTGCCGCGTTGTCCTTCGCTGCCGTAAAGGTAGCTAAACCGGGTCGAGAGTACGCCATCGATCGGACCCGCATTGAAACCACGACTCCAGTCGAGTGCATTTTCCAGAAAACGTTGGTTTTTCTTTATCGCTGCGCCACTGGTGAGTGCCAGCGTTGGAGTGACAGGCAGGCGGACACCCGCCTGAGCGACCGTGCTACGTTCATCGTTTTGATTGTTATTGTCGGTTTCGCCCGCCTGCAGGAACCACTCGACGCGGTCAAACGGCGTAATACCGGTGCGGGTAAACGGTATCTGCTCGGTACGTGTCAGCCGGTTATTTTCATAGACGGACAGCGTCACGGTATAGCTCCCATCGGGGAACGATCGCGTGTCCAGGGTCTGAGCCCCGGCATTGAGATAAAAACTGGCCAGCAGCTGATTGCCCCGGCGGGCGTCAATACGTGCATCATGGGAAAGCAGCACGGTGATGGGGGTACCCTTTGACTGCTGAACCGGATTGATCCATGCCCTTGTCGAGCCTGTGCGCATGCCGCGAATTTTGCCCAGCGGCAGTTGGCTGAGGTTGATATTCCCACCAGCATTACTGAACAGATCGCGGGTATCCATCTCGCCTAACTGAATATAGTACTGACGCCAGATATCCTGGCGAAACCAGGCATTGTTGACGGTTATTTCTTGTTGCTGCTGGTGCCTTGAACGCTGCCCCAGCCAGGTCCAGTCGAGATTAAAGTAGCCGTCCTGCGTCATGGCCAACGCGCCATTGCCCTGAACGGTGGCTGACTGGTAATCCCTGTCGGCAACAAAATTGATATTTTGTTGATGGATCAACGCATTCTCAGTGCCCTGCGTAGGCTGATACCACTGGTTTTCTGTGGTCTGTTTAGGCAGAAATTTCTTGTCCAAAAACAGGCTAATGCGCGCGTTATTCTCATCATAGATAATGGCCGCACGATGGGTATCAATGTGATCACATCCCGTTGCGGAGCCATTGCTGCTGCACGCCAGGTTGCCGTTACGGGCAAGTGGAACGGCGAGAGCTGCAGACACAGTGGCGACGAGGGCAGGAGCGTCATTAAACTGACGTTTGATAGCCGCGACCACGGTTTCGGGTGCGACAAAACTTACCGATTCAAGTGTGATATCCGTTTCAAAAAGGCCAAGCGATTCGCCATAGAGGTTAACCTCTATCCACAGGCGCTGCGTTTTCGCCAGATCTTCGAAACCTGCCGGGACGGCCATCTCGGCGCAGGCGAGTTGGATGGATGCGGGTAATAAAGCAACCAAGAGGAGAGTATTTCTGTGAAACGCCATGACCAAGCCTCGACATCATCCTGACGTCAGAGGGTGGGCACCCTCTGACGTTATCCCTTATGTACTGTGGTGTTACGCACCGCCTTCCGTGGTCGTCGCCTGCGTCAGCATCAGGCTGACAACGCCGCTGTACTGACCGGTTTTCAGAATGCCTTTGGTGGTCTGAGAAATGGTCAGTGGCAGTACCGCTGAACCGTTTTCAATGCTGCCTGGGAACAGTTCAGTTCCGGTAAATTCGGCATCGGTGGTAGACAGTGTTTTATCACCCAGAATCACCGTCATCGGTACAGTCTCGTCGCCATCCATATTGGTGAGCTTAGCTGCGCTAACGAGGCGCACTTTGACATTGCTGGTGGCGGAGTTAGACCACACCTTGGTGTTCAGGCGGTAGCTTTCCAGCCCACGACCTGGCAGGTACTGCATGTCGATGCTGGCCGGCAGTGGCGTGTTATCGGCCTGAGTCATATCCAACTGTGAGTCAACGCTGGCGTTGACGGTAATATCTTTTTGAATCGCCAGCGCGCTAAAGGACGAGGCCATCGCGGCAACAATCATCAGAGGTTTAATATAGTTACGCATTGATATCTCCATATTTACAAATGAGCACCTTGGCTCTTTAAACAAACTACGTGGGTTTTTACTGTGCCGTCGTGTTATTGCACGACGGGTAAATCAGCTTCTTCAGCGGTTTTATTCACCCAGTTGAAGTAGCGGAACTTATATTTCTGACCCTGTTTCATAGTGAGCGTTTTTAATTTCCGTTCAGTGTCCGGATAAATCGTCGCGTCTTCTTTTATCCATTTACACGATGAAATAGCATCACAAATACCAATCTCTCTGAGCGGCACACGCAATGTGCCGTTGTTTTTTAACGTTCCCCGGCGAGGGTCAATCGACAGTGAAATTACGTTTTCTTCTGGAGCAATGTGGACCAGTGCGCCCCAGATCACATTGACACCTAATGTCGCCATTGCTGCAGAGGTTTCTGCCTTGCCCGGAATAATGCTGTCAGGTTGTTTTACCCCTTCAAAATAGACACGCCAGGTGGTCTCTTTTTTCGGAGGTATAAGCGATACCAGACGAACAACGCGCATCGCGCCTGCAGCTAGAGCAAATTTCTCGGGCGTAACCACCACGCCACCTTCTTTCCACGAAGCGACGTCAATTTCTTTTTCCTGGGCCGTTCCGGGATTAAGAATTTTCTTTTGCCTCACCCGAATGAACTGAATATCATCCGTTTTTGAAGCCACCTTAATTTGCGCCGCACCGGATCTGTCTACATTCAGCTCCATGGGATACACGCTCATATTGGCCATTGTCATTTCTGAGAAAAATGGCAATGACAGCGCGGCGACATAAAAGGCGGTTGTCATGCTCACTCTTTTTTTCTGTTTCACAATCAGTCTGCCTGCTCTGAGTTTAAAGGCGGCGCGTTAACACCAGGACACCGTCTGCTTTCGTATCGCTTCAGGGCAGGGAAACTTTAACCAGAACAGCGATTTGTGAAAATTTGTATTAGTTAACTCGTTATATACAGTTTTTTATCCTGCTTTTCTGGCTTTAAGGTTGTATAGTTAAGCGAAAATACCGCGGCCAAGGATGGGAGGAAAATTCCTTCTGATGAAAAAATAAGCAGGTCAGGGGGCGGTTTTCATATCGACGTACCAGGGAATAAAAAGCATGCGGTAACAGCCGAGAATAAAAGATGTTTTTTATATGCAATAATTCGTTGTTATTTGATCCTGAAGCACATGCAATAAGTCTTGTTGGACAACCCGAGTCTGTATTAACACTTTCGGCGCCAGCCGTTCGTCTTTTACAGGAATTCATTAAACACCGAGGACGCGACTTAAGCCGGGAGGAATTGATCGCTCGCGTGTGGGAAGAATTTGGCTTTACGCCATCAGGAAATAATCTCAATAAAGCGGTAAGCGAACTGCGTAAAAGCTTCCAGTCTCTGGGAGAGGGGCACGAATTGATCGTCACTGTCCCGCGCTATGGTTTCCGTTTTGATGCTGATGTGATTTTTCAGCCTGGAGAGAAAATTCAAGCCGTTGATCCGCAACCCCCCTCAGCGCAACAAGACGTTCTGCCCCGGCGAGTATCCCTGAAAAAGTGGTTCAGAATAGGGGCATTGATTGCCGTGCCGTTGGGAGCGATCTTTTACGTTAGCCGCCCGCAGGAGATAACTGTTCCGGCGAAATTAAAGCCGGTCCAGGAAAAAATCGCGCGTTGTAGTATCTGGGTTATCGAAGATCATGGACGGCCGTTAGTGCTATCAAAATTAGCTGAGCGACTGGAGGCCAATGACGTGGCTTGCGAGCGCGAGGAGTATGCTATTTATTTTTTCAGCGCCCGTTTTTCGCTTGCAACTGCTGATGAACTGTTTATCGGGGCCTGCCCGGTCAATAAAACACGTCTGTGCAAGACCATTCGCTATAAAAACGGGGCTGGAAAATGAAAATAAGGCTTCTTTTTGGACTGGGCGGAGCCCTGGTCGGCGGCGCGCTGGCGCTGTTTTACTATTGCGGCGCGACGGGAAAAAGCGATGTGCTGGCCTGCAGCACTGAATTTAACTTTACGCGCAATGAAGGGAAAGCAAGTGAAGTGAAGGTAAATGCCCTTGCTCAGTTCTATTTTCATCGGGACGGTACAGGGTTGACCACCTATAAAGGTGCGGCAAGAGCTGGCGGGCAAAATTTTATCGTTGACAGGGATGTAGACTTTACGTGGGAGCAGCGGGACGATGACAACGTCATTGTATTGACCTACACCAAAACCTGGCTTCGCCACAATGACAATACGCCGAATGCCCAATGGGGGAGTTTCGCCTATCCGACCTCACGCTACTACCTGACGATCTCTGAACTTTCACCTGCTGTGTGGCTTATTCAGGACCGGCGCTATCCTACCTATATCTGCCGGGGTCAATAAGGTATAAAAAAAGAGAATGCCAATGGCATTCTCTTTTTTCGTATCAGTGATGCTGATTAATCGCGGCTGGCGAAGCCCAGAATGCTCAGCAGGCTGACGAAGATGTTGTACAGCGAAACGTACAGGCTGACGGTGGCACGGATGTAGTTGGTCTCACCGCCACGGATGATATTACTGGTTTCAAACAGGATTGCGCCTGAAGAAATCAGAATAAACACCGCGCTGATCGCCAGATGTAAAGCCGGCAACTGCAGGAAGATATTCGCAACCATACCAATCAGCACCACCACGATCCCTGCCATCAGCATACCGCCGAGGAAGGACATGTCTTTCCGCGTGGTCAGCACGTAGGCTGAGCAGCTGAAGAAGACCAGCGCCGTACCGCCCAGAGCCATGGCGATAACATCACCCATGCCCGCAGACAGGTATGTGTTCAGGATCGGTCCCAGAATGTAGCCCAAGAAGCCGGTGAAAGCGAAAGCTGACAGAATACCAACCGGTTTATCCGCCGTTTTATAGGTCAGGAACATCAGACCATACATACCCACCAGCGTCAGAATAAGCCCCGGAGAAGGCAGCATCAGTACGGTACTGGCAGTCGCAGTGAGCGCCGAAAACGCCAGCGTCAGGCTGAGCAGGAAATAGGTATTGCGCAGCACCTTATGCGTGCTGAGTAGCGATGTACGATCGCGTGAAGAACTAATAATACGATCCATGAGTCACTCTCTTATGACAGATGTAATTAATGATGGAGGATAATGAAATCAAGGGGAATGACACAGCGGTTTTACCCATCTTTACGCATTTTAACCCGCCAGGCTTAAGCATATTATTTCAACAAAAGCTCCCGAATCAGATGTTAGCACTATATGTGTAAAAATGCCTGTTAGATATCTGCCAGGTGACTGAAAAATATTGCGTTATTCCTGTTTCTCTCTGACAGTGACAGCGGTGTCTACATAAAACAGAGCAATAAGGTAAAGGGAATGATTCAACATAAATCGAAGATATTGACGTTTACGCTGTTGACTGTCTGTTTGATGTCTATCAACGGCGCGGCGATGGCGGCAAATGTTCCCGCAGGAACAATTCTTGCAGAAAAACAGGAACTGGTCAGAAACAATGGCAGTGAGCCAGCGTCGCTGGATCCGCATAAAGTCGAAAGCAACGTTGAGTTTAATTTAATCAGCGATATGTTCGACGGACTGGTGGCGGTTAAGTCGGATGGGTCTATCGAACCCCGGCTGGCCGCGTCCTGGGAGAACAAAGACAACACCGTCTGGACCTTTCATTTACGTCCGGGCATAACCTGGTCAGATGGGTCTGCCATCACCGCACAGGATGTCGTCTGGAGCTGGCAGCGTCTGGTCTCACCGCAAACAGCTTCACCTTATTCCTCGTATCTGGGCAATATGCACGTAGCAAACGCCCTCGATATTGCCCAAGGGAAAAAAGATCCTGCCGATATCGGGGTCAAAGCCCTGGATGATAGCACGCTGGAAATTACCCTGACGCAGCCAACGGCGGCGTTTCTGGCGATGCTGGCGCACCCGTCACTGGTTCCGCTGGATAAAGTGCTGATCGGCCGCTTTGGTGATAAGTGGACCCGGCCAGAACATTTTGTCTGCAGCGGGGCGTACAAGTTATCGCAGTGGGTAGTCAATGAGCGCATCGTTGCCGTGCGTAACCCGCATTATTGGGACGATCGGCATACCGTCATTGATAAGGTCACTTATTTGCCCATCAGTTCAGAGTCCGCAGACGTTAACCGCTATAAGGCCGGCGAAATCGACATTGTGTATAGCGTCCCGGTCAATCAGTTCGCGCAGTTGAAAAAGACGATGGGCGATGAACTCCATGTCTCACCTCAGCTTTCAACCTATTACTATCAGTTCAATACGACTCGAGCACCGTTTAATGACCCGCGCGTGCGCCGGGCGCTGAATATGGCGTTAGATAAAGACATCATCGCACAAAAGGTGATGGGGCAGGGGCAACGCGCGGCGTGGGTTATCAGCCAGCCGGAAATAGGGGGAGTGCAATTGCATGCGCCGGAATATGCGGCGTGGCCGCTCGAAAAACGCATTGCCGAAGCTAAGAAATTGCTGGCTGAAGCCGGTTATGGCCCTGAGCATCCGCTTAGCCTAAATCTGCTCTATAACACTTTCGAAACGCACCAGCGTATTGCCATTGCCGCATCGTCAATGTGGAAGAAAAACCTCGGCGTTGAAGCCAAGCTGCAAAATCAGGAATGGAAAACCATGCTGGATACCATGCACACCGGTAATTTTGACGTCGTGCGCTACGCATGGATCGCCGATTATGATGATGCCTCAAGTTTCCTCAATATTTTCCGTACCGGCGATAGCGAGAATACCACCAGGTACAGCAATCCCGCTTTTGATGACGCGATGCGCAATGCGGCGAAAGCAACTTCGCTGGAGGAGCGAGGCAAATACTACCAGCAGGCTGAAGACCTTTTAGGAGAGGATGTGCCAGCGATTCCAGTTTACCACTATGTCCGCACGCATCTTGTGAAGCCGTGGGTGGGAGGATTTGCGCCAGATAACCGGGGAAATTACTACACCAAAGATATGTTCATCAAAAAACATTAAGCGCTGTAGCCAGTATTTGTGCTGAATAAACGGTCAATCTGTTGTTATTTCAGTCGATTAACAATATTTTGGCTGTTTTTCAGGCAAACGAACGCATTGGTGCTTTACAGGTCCGTTCGGGATGTTTATAGTGCGCCTCATTGGAAGCGTGGCCGAGCGGTTGAAGGCACCGGTCTTGAAAACCGGCGACCCGAAAGGGTTCTAGAGTTCGAATCTCTACGCTTCCGCCAAATTAAACAAGGGGTTACCGAAAGGTAGCCCCTTGTTGTTTTGGCTACTGGAATATTTTCCTCATCTGTCAGAACTTAGACGAAAAAAATCCCGCCGAAGCGGGAGATTTTTAGGCTTGGATTAGTCGTTTAAACAGCAACTGTTTGACGTCTTGGCGGTGTGATAAAATTGCATGTGCCGTAATCGTTGAACCATCTACCGAATACAAAACTCTATAACCACCTGCAGTGTTACACTCACGATACTTTGCAACCCCAATCTTGATCAACTCCGGGCAAACTTGGCAACCGAGGGGAAACTGGCTGACCTGTTTCTCAAACTGCTCAAGAATGTCGGTAATCACGGGCTTCACTTCCACGTCAACGTGATGCAGATAGTTGGCAATGTCATCAATGCAGGTTTTGACTGTATGCGTGTATTCGATTTTGACGCTTTCCATTACAGGATCCTTATATCAGTATTCTCTCATATAAGCCCATCCAGTAACTGCTCCTTCGAAAGTACCTTACCGTCAGATTTATCTTTCTCAGACAGTGTGAGTAGCTTCAGAAGAGCAATAGCATTTTCCCGCTCCTGCACTTGTTCATAAGACTCGATAACGTACGCGGGAGTGCCATTTTGTGTTACTAGGATCGGCTCAGATAAATTGAGAGAAGCTGCGTTTTTCTTAACGAAGCTAATAGTCTCAATTCGCATCGCACTGTCCTTTATCAGTTATGGGAGTCTTAATTTAGTCTAAATTTGATCTAAATGCAACGGTGTTGTTTTTCAATGAATGGAGCGTCCAACGTCGGCGTCACCTTCACTTTGCAGCCGAACGGAACGCCGGCTTTCTGCTCTGCAGTTCGTTTCGCATCGTTCCACCAGTTATTCAACGTTTCGGGATCACCCGACCGCCTTTGTTTGTCGTCACAACAAACTCACCGCCAGTACCGAATATATTCCGCGCCAACAGCACTTTTAAACGAAGAGACTAATAGATTAGTATCCGTAAATAACTCATCGTGATAAAAATCACTGTTATTAAGATCATCTATTGCAGTGAATGTTTACTTCTAATGAATAATTTCAGTTAATTTTTATAAATTCCTAAAGTTGTTAAAATCACGGATTCGCTCTGGCACTGTTCGCGCGTAGTGATACGGTGCGATTTTTCCAGGCATGGAGTTGTAAAATGAAACGAGTGGCGATGTGTATTTTGGGAGTGTTATTTTTATCGGGGTGCAGTCAGCGCGTTGCTGATCTGACGGTGGCAAGCACTAAAAATTACAATATGAACGGAGGACAATTTGTCACCGGTAATCGTGTTACCGGGGAGGATAGTTCCGCGATAGTTATTTTCCCTCTCGGTATGCCAAATGTTAAGGAAGCAGCGGACAAGGCTATTGAGAAAGATCGTTGCGCTGTGGGATTAACTAATGTTGTTGTCGAACACTATATGTACGCATTTTTATTTGGTGTTCAGGGGTTTACGGTTGAAGGCAACCTGATACTGGATAAAACCCTGCCAGGGTGTTTTAACGCTAAATAGATAATAATTTTAAATAACTAAAACCTTGCTCCGGCGGGGTTTTTTATTGCCCGGAGGAAATCATGTCAGAAGACCTGGGAGGCATTTATTACACAGTAAATGCCCAGACAGCCCCTTTATTGATCGCACAAAAAGAGGTTGATAGCGCGAACAAAAAAATGCAGTCGGGTTTTGACAAAACTGATAATTCCGTAAAAAAAGTCAGTGCCTCATTTGGCAAATTAAGCGCCGTTGCATCAGCGGTAGCGACCGCATTATCAGCAAACGTTGTTGTTGAATACGCAAACGCATGGACTGAATTAAGCAACAAACTGGTTAACGCCGTCAAAGCAAATGAAACGCTGGCTGATGTAACCAACCGTGTTTTTAAGGCCTCACAGGATATGGGGCGAAAAGCCATGCAGTCTCAGAAAAACGATCATTTTGTGCAGAGTATCCGAACTGAAGTCGACAGGTACATTCAGGAGCGCCAACCAGAGGCGCCGCAACCCATGCAGACAATTATTGCCGTTCTTGAAGAATCTCTGCCCGGCGATGATTTAAAATTTGTGGCTGAAAATATTACTGTGCAGCCGGATTTTTTACGCAGTCAGGATGGAAAAGATTTACTGGGAATGCTGGTGAGGGGATTAAGAAAAAAGGGGGGGGGCAGTGGCACTAATACATCCCCGGCCGCCAATGCCGGGAACACCACCTGATGATGGTGATTATGATGAACCGGAATTGATAGCCATGGAAGGCAGATTTCTTTGAAAGTGTTGGTATACTATCTTCAAGGTTGTGCCTAACATGTTGTTTTTTCTGGGTGCAAAGTTCGTACAATTTACTAAGAACAAATATCATATCATTGATTTTATTGAAATTGTCATCGGTCTTGAAAACCGGCGACCCGAAAGGGTTCTAGAGTTCGAATCTCTACGCTTCCGCCAAACATAAACCCCGAGCTATTTAATAGCTCGGGGTTTTTTCGTTTTGTGCAGTTTATGTCATGCCATCTTTCTCCAGCCTTAGTCGCGCAAGTGCAACTCAGCGCTGCTGCCCGGCGGAAAGCTGACGAACTGAATCATCTTCATATCTGGCAAGGCCTACATGAGCGAACGTCTTTTCATTCGTCGTAATATCCATAGCAGCCCCAGCATAAAGGCCAGGTAGCCCATAACGTAATATCCCTGCTGTCTTCGTTCTGCGAGCGTTGGGTCGGCCGCCCATGCCAGAAAGGCGGTAACATCCCTGGCATATTGCTCCTCCGTTTCAGCTTGTAGCGACGCCGGGCGCCATTGAATCTCTCCGCTGGTCAGCGGTTTCGGCATGTTAATCACGCCACCGGGAAAATAGCGATTAGCCTTCAGTTCGGGATCGGCAGGTTGATAACCGGTTAGCAGTGCGTAGACGTAATCTGCTCCCTGGTCCGTGTAGGGCAGAAAAGCATCCAACAGAAATTGCGGGAATCCGCGATCGTATGAGCGGGCACGCACGATATAGCTCAGGTCAACGGGAGAAGCGCCATTGTTAAGGTATCGTGCTTCCTGCTCGTTTAGATACGGCGAGATGAAGCTGTCATTTAGCGTCCCGTCTCGCTCACCAATCTGGCCGTCATCCTGAAGCTCAGGAAACTGATAGCCGCTGGCGATACTTCTTGCTTCTTCAGCCGTGAGTTCCGGACCGCCGGGCCTGGTCAACGACCGAAAGCTAAGGTGCTTCATGCCGTGACAAGCGCGACACTTTCTTCATAAACCTGCAGGCCACGCCGAAGCTGCGCTTTATCATACTGGCCATTGATGCCGCTGAAGCTCCATTCCTGCCGTTCAGGCGTGGCTTCCTGCGCATAGGAGGAACCCAGTCCCAACAGAGAAAAGGACAGAATGCTGATTTTCAATAGTTGTTTCATCATCAGTCCTGTTTTTCCAGAAAACGACGGCAAGGTAATACGATTAAAAACCAGGCAAACCAAATGAGAGTCGAAAGCTGCGATGCGGCACGGATCCAGCCCTCTTCGTTACGGAAACCGTCAATAAGATCGGGGCCAACCAGCGCTTTCGACCCTAACCAGCCTAAAAAGCAGGCATTAATGACCCACAGCCAGAATCCGCATTTAACCAGTTTGCTGTAATGGCGAAAACGAGCCCGGGAAGTATCAAGCCAGGGAAGGAAATAGAAAATCAGTACCGAGCTGCACATTGCGGCTAAGCCAACGAATTCATTTGGGAAGCAACGCAAGATGGAGAAGAAGGGGAGAAAATACCATTCCGGCGCAACAATCGCGGGTGTAACTGTTGGGTCCGCAGGAATAAAATTATCGGCGCTGCTCAGATAGTGCGGCGCGAAGAATAAGAACCAGGCGAAGATCATCAAAAAAAGGATGATTTTGATGGCATCAAGATCGGTAATTTTGTAATCGAACAGCAGGCTCCTGGACTCTTTCTCGCTAAACCTCTTTTTCATCGCCTGCGCAAACGCCGACTGTACGGTGCGAATATGAAAAACCGTTGCTCCAACAATCACAAAGGGAAGAATAAAGTGGAGAACAAAAAAGCGGCCAAGCATCGGCGTTCCCGGAGTATGGCTGCCGACTAAATATGCGTAAAGGGTATCACCCACCAGCGGAATGGCCTGGGCAAAGCGGGTAATTACCGTGGCCGCCCAGTAGCTTTTTTGCCCCCAGATAAGGCTATAACCAAGAAATGCGGTCATCATCAGCAGGATATATAGCGTCACGCTAATCATCCACATTGTCGTCCAGGGCTTGCGGTAAACGCTGTAGTACATGCCACGAAAAATATGCAGATAACAGGCAAAGAAAAAGAGCGACGCGCCAATAGCATGCATGTTGCGTAACAGTTCTCCATGGCGAACCGCACGCATAATATGAATAATGGAGTCAAATGCCAGCTCGGCTGTCGGCACGTAAAACATCGCCAGCACGATACCCGTAAGGATCTGCACACCGAGTATAACCAGCAGGATGGCGCCGATTGCGAATACCCAGAGTCCGGCAATCGAGCGAGGAAACGGGATACGCCAGCGAAGCGAATAGACGCGCTCACTCCTCATTTCAGGCTTCCTTCGTGCCGATACGCACGGCCTGACCATCCGAATGAATAACGTAGTCCGGGATTGCCAGGTTGGTCGTCGCGGGGCCGCGCGTTACGCGCCCGGAGGTATCAAACTCTGAGCCGTGGCACGGACAGATCCAACCCACCCCTCCTGGTCGGGCGTTGGGTACGCACCCGGCATGTGGGCAATACCCTTGAACCACCAGCCATTGAGGATGAGCTGCTGAGACCCTCTCGCTGTCCGGTTGTGGGTCGATAAGCGTATGCCAGTCGGCACTTCTGGCAGTAATAATCTCATCCTGGGTGCGATGGTGAATAAGAATCAGCTTTCCCTGCCATACGCGTCTGACGGTTTGTCCAGCAGCAACCCCCGCAAGAGAGACATCAATCGGTTCATTTTCCGCAAGAGTCTTCTCATCCGGACCCAGGGCCGAAACCAGCGGCCAGACGGCAGCAGCGACGCCTGCCGCACCGACGAATTTTGTCAGTTTACACAGACATTCCCGGCGCTGTTCCTGGATTTCGCCATCTGCAAGTTTATTCTCTGTCACCTCGTATTTCTCCCTGAGCATCGCGGATTAACGTTTGTCGATACGCGCGTAAATTTCCTGAAAGCGCTTATCAGCAATACCCGGCGCTTTGAATGCCCGATAGCTTGCTGGTAACGTGGCATCTCCAACCTTTATCAGCATCACCATGCCCTGAGCGTAATGCGGTGTACATTTGATTCCGTAAAATCCGGCATTGTCATAAGTTACTTCGATCTCTTCATCGATTTTTCCCAAAAAACCGGGATAGTTAGCCGGAGACAATTCAGCGATTGAAGCCGCGTTGTGACTCTTATGTTTACGGATAAACTTCACCGTATCCCCGGGCTGGATCTCCAGATAATCCGGCTCATAGACCATTGGTCCCGCAGACCCACGATTTTTCATCAAAACGTCGTGAGTTTGTGCGAAGGTTGAAGAGGCGAGGGCGAGTAAACATAAAACTTTCAGACTCTGTTTGAGATATTTCATCGATTCTTCCTTAAAATTCATCAGGTCTTTGATAACGGATAAAACAGTTTTCAGCGCCAGTTTCATGTTCAACAATGGCGTCGATACCAAACCAGGCATGGAGGTTTTCACGGGTAAACACGGCGCAAGGAGTCCCCTGCATTGCCATATGCCCGGATGTCATGACGATGATGCGATCGCAGAACATCGCGGCATGATTGAGGTCGTGCAGAGCGGCAATGACCGTGAGCTTTTCACGTTTAACCAGACTAAGCAGGCCAATCTGATGTTGAATGTCGAGATGGTTGGTGGGTTCATCCATCAGTAACAACTGCGGCTGCTGCGCCAGCGCCCGGGCGATATGCAGGCGCTGTTTTTCTCCCCCGGAAAAGGTATGCCAGCATCGGTGCTGTAATTCACGGAGATCGACCTTCCCCAGCATAGTTTGCACGATATCGTCATCTTTGGCGGACCAGGGCGAGAGCAGGCTAAGCCAGGGCGTGCGCCCCAGAGAAACGGCTTGTAAAGCGGTAAGACGCTCGCTGGTTTCTGCCTGTTGTTCGACCAACGCCACCCGCTGCGCAAGGTGACGCCGCGAATAATGCTGGAGCGCCTTTTGCTGCAGGGCGATACGCCCGGAAGTTGGCTTCAGCAAACCGGCCAGCAGTGAAATCAGTGACGTTTTGCCCGAGCCGTTAGGACCGATGATGCCGACAAACTCGCCGGGCGTTACGCTGAGCGAAATATCTTCAACAATCGTCTTACCTTTTACCTTCCAGTACAAATTACAGGCTTCAATAACGACTTGCGCAGAGGTAACGAGTGGCTGTACGAGATTCACCGTCATTTGTTCTGGTTTCCTCTAATCAGAATGATTGAAAACGCAGGAGCGCCAACCAGAGCCGTGATCACGCCTATTGGGAGTACCTGACCGGGTAGTAACGTGCGGGAAATAACATCAGCGATAATGAGGAAAATAGCTCCGGTAAGCGCACTAACCGGCAGCAGTCGATGATGCTGGTTGCCGACCAGCAGACGAGCAGCATGAGGGATCACCAGACCGACAAAACCGATCGCACCCACAATGGAGACCATAATCGCCGTCATGCCGGTGACGGCGGCAATCAGCACTGCACGGGTACGTTTTACCGGAATGCCCAGCGATGCCGCAGACTCCGCGCCAAAGGAGAAAGCATCAAGATGGCGGGCATAACAGAAGCACAGCGCGATACCGACCAGAGCGGTAGGAATGGCTAAGACAACATCGGGCCAGCGTACACCGCTCAAATTGCCCAACAGCCAGAACATAATACCGCGTGCTTGCTCGGCGTTTGCTGAGCGGGTAATGATAAGCGACGTGATCGCATTGAAAAGCTGGGAGCTGGCGATCCCGGCAAGGATGATTTGGGTTGTCACACCCCCACCTTGTCTACCGCCAGCGGCCATCGCCAATAGCGCAACGAACAGAAATGCCGTCAGCGCACCAATGAAAGCGCCCAATGACATACTGATGATGCCAGCCCCAAGCCCAGTGAGAGCAATCAGCACCGCTCCGGTGGACGCTCCGGCAGAAATCCCCAGTAGATAGGGTTCGGCGAGCGCATTGCGTAGCAGCGACTGTAACACTACGCCGGAAACAGCCAGGCACGCGCCGCAACTGGCGGAGACCAGCGCTCGGGTCAGGCGATAGTTCCAGACGATCCCTGCATCCAGCGCATCGACAGGATAGTGTGTATCAAAAAGATGATTTGCCAGCGTGCTGAGAACATGCTGCCAGGGGATAAGCGTTTCGCCGATGGAAATCCCCGCCAGCAGTACGCCACACATTAGCGCACTGACCCAAACGGCATGCCCACTGACTCTCACCGCAAGCTGACCAACAGCGCGACGCATCCTGCGTGAATCACTCATGATTATCTGCGTTCCTGAGTAACGGAGATGCGCTACACCGTGCGAGGATATAGCGCAAAACGTAGATTAATGAGCAGCCTGCGGATGTGCTAAGCCATATTCAACAAGGGCATCAGCCAGTTTTTCCACACCATCAATAGTTCTGATCCCGGCATTCATGGTCTGTACGTCAATGACCGGTAGATGGTTTTCCTTGACGGCAGGAACCAGTTTGGCGACAGGATCGGACTTGAGGTATTCCATCTTGACCTTCCAGTCATCCGCCGGGAAGCGGCGACGGCTCATTTCACCGAGCACAATGAGTGAAGGATTCGCTTTTGCGATGGTTTCCCAACCCACCGTTGGCCACTCTTCAGCAGAATCAATCACATTCTTCACTCCCAGCGTTTGGGCGATCCATGCCGCCGGACCAAACTTCCCGGCAACGTAAGGGTCAAGCTGGAGGTCGGCGCTTGAGAACCAGAACACGGCGGAAACATTCTCATCCATTCCGGTAATTTTGTTTTTCGCTGCGGCTTCACGTGCTTTAAGGCTGGCAATCAGCGCCTCGCCTTTATCCTGAACATCGAAGATTTTCGCCAGATCGGCGACTTCCTGATACACCATGGCAATATCAAACATGCCCTTACGGACACCATCACCACCATCTTCGTTATCTTTCGCACAGTCAGCTGGCGCGGTGTAAACGGGAATTTTAAGTTCACTAAACTGTTCGTAAGAGGCAACCGTGCCAGCAGGGCCGATTTGCCACTCAAACTGACTGGCGATCAGATCCGGTTTTTTCGCCACGATCCCTTCAAAGCTTGGAATATTTTGCGCGATAACGGCGACTTTTTCATTTGCTGTTTTATAAGCTTCCAGTACCGGGCCAAACCACAGCGAAGTACCCACGACGCGATCGGCCAGCCCCAGTGAATAGAGAATCTCGGTACTGTTCTGACCCACCGTCGCCACGCGCGTTGGTGCCTGATTGAAGGTAATATCGCGGCCACAGTTTTTAATCGTCAGAGGATATTCGGTTTTTGCTGCCTCGGAAAAACCGGAAGTAAGCAGGAGAGCAGTCGTGCCAAAAATAGCCAGAAGCGTTTTTTTAGAGAAGTAAAAGGTAGAATTAGCGTGCATTATCATCGTCCCGTTGATGCCAGAATCTTAAGGTCTGGTCATGGCTTATTTCATTCCATATATCGGGAGGAGACATGAAGATAGATGACATTGAATCGTGAAATTTAAGAATGAAGATATGCAAAAAATGCAAATAAGCTTTACTCAGCCAAAATCTTATTCATAAATACACTACCGCTTGCGTCAAATAATTCATCCCATGGACCATCCCGTCCACTCAATGGCATACACCTTTGACAGCAGGTCTCCTGACTCACGGTAATCAGAATATCGGCCTTCCCATAAAGATGAACTTTACAGTGACCTGTGGTTTATGAGCCACACAGGGATATTCTGCATCCGCCTACAGTTGCGGGGGCAGTTATGGAATTGAATTGAATAATTCTCACCATATTCCTATTCATATACAAAAATGTAATGAAATGCTGTCGAAAGCGACTCTAGCGGCAATTGTTAACAAGGTCAACCATAGAGGGCAAGAGATAAAAGGTAGTGGTGTAGAAAAAAATACCCATTTAATACAGTGAGTTATGATTTTGTTGGTTACTGCGATGTTGTAAATGAAAATAACAACAGGAAGCTAAATGAGAATTGGTTGATATTGATCAAATTACACGCATGCTGAAACTTCTGTGTATGAAACATATTGATTACCATCAAAAATCCCGCATATCAGCGCTTGACTCTTTTTTTTGTGTACTCTCCATATGTACCAATTGCCACTCATCCTGCATATCCATAATCACGTTAAAATTGTTACGCAACCAGAAATAATACCCTCCGGGTAAAAAATGATGTGTATGGAGATATAAAGTCTTATATTGATGTCGCTGACAGAATACCTTAGCTAAGGCAAACAATTGACTTCCGATCCCCTGTCTGCGGTAGCGCTCATCCACGTAGCAACGACAAATTTCCGCTGTTTCAGACAAGTTATAGCGACCACGTAGTTCAGTAATACGATCATCATATTGACATACCGCCAGTGTAGCGATTAATTCCTGGTTTTCACTCCACGCGCAAAGCAATGAATTCCTTTCCTGCAAGATATACTGTTGTGCGAGATCAAAGAGATCTTCTTCGGCAGAAGGCATGGCTCTACCGGCATTGAAGTATAAATTAAGATGCTCAACAAGAAACGACTGAACAGCAGGAATATCGGCGGGAGTCATCTCACTAAACCTAAATGGGATCATGGCAGCATAACTCAAATTTAGAACGGAAAATGATAATAACAATAAGACCACTTTAAAAACAATATTGAGCAGTAAGAGACAGACTCGCAATTGCATACGGAGCTATTCTCATTACGGGTTATAAATGGGTGTTTGGGCGGCCACCACAGAGTGCAATCAGGCAGAAAAACTTAACAAAATTCTTCGCGCAGAAGGTCAGGCTGTCGCGAGAACTAAGGTTTTCAGCGTCTTCTTGGGACAGAAAAAAGAATTGCATCCTATTGGGCTGCCAGGTATTTGCAACTGAGGCTGCATTTTTTTCTTCATTACCTGGATTGCCCTAATAGAAAAGCATCTGACATTTTGTTTTTGAAAACGACGTCTCAAAACATATCTGTATTCATTCTCTAAGCAGAATATTATAGAAACTAAATTATGAGTGGTAAGAGTAAATGTCACAACAAGGTGATTTACAATATGGATTATTTCATACTGTAATAGTTGATTAAGGTTAGGGTTTAGAGTATCTTTAATCTAATCGTAGATTTTCAAATAAAAGCAGACAATAACAGTATGAAAACCAGACTCTATAATTTTTCAGAAGACACAAATGAAATTTTTGTTTTTAGATGGACTCGGAAGCACTATGAATTTTGCATGGATAACGATATCTTTTTGAATCATAGAGGTAAGAAAGTTTATAAAGAAAGAAATTTGTTACTGTTCGCGAAAGGTGACAAAATTAGAATTGAAGCTGATGTTATTGCTGAACAATATTCCACAATGCCAGTAAAAAGTTTTTCTAGCGTTGGTGCGTTTTCATTTCCAACCTGTTATTTTCCGGGTAATGTAAATATCGGAAGATTTTGTAGTATTGCATCAAACGTAAAAATCATGGGAGGAAACCATCCTATGAATCGTTTTACAACTCATATGCTTACTTATAATGGCGAGTTTGATAAATACGCTGCCAACGAGTTCGGACAAAACTGGGTATTGAAACCATTTATTACAAAGCCTAAAAATACAACGATTGGCAATGATGTCTGGATTGGCAATGATGTCGTTTTAAAAGGTGGTATTTCAATTGGTGATGGTGCTGTTGTTGCAGCAAATTCCGTTGTTACTAAAGATGTGCCTCCATATGCTATTGTCGCAGGGGTTCCTGCGAAAATTATCAAATACAGATTTGAGTCAGATATTATTGAACAGTTGTTAAAAATAAAATGGTGGAACTATAATTACACCGATTTACCCGATAACAGCAAGTGTGATGATATTATAAATTTTGTCACTGAAATGAGCACGTTGATATCGAATGGCACTATAAAAGAAAAAGCATATAAAAAATTTAATCTTACCGAAATATTTACAACTCTTTAGTTTAATATGTCATTGTTGGGACTGTTATCCGGCGAAAGCAAAATGAGATAAGGACAACACGATGACAAAAGTTAGCATCTTGCTAGTGATGAGCGTTTTGCCATTGTCAGCATACGCAGCAACGACCGGACTAACCAGACTGGCACCGAGCGTCTGTGTAGAAACGATCGCTATTTCGGGCCAGATGGTAAGCGTAGCGGGAAAGTGAATACTCGTTACACCGCTCTATTGTTCAGACAGAACGATAAATCCTGATAGTCCTGCGCGTTTTCCCTGCCTGCGCGGCGGGGACGCCGTTTTCTGCTTTTCCATCTGCCCGCAACACTAACTCTCAGAAATGAGAGGCCGATCCTCTGAGCAGGACTTTTGTCCTCAATCCTCTGCAATCCGCTGGTTACAATCCCTGCATATCTTCAATACCCATAATTCAGGAATTGTTATGACTGCACATATTAATGCCAAAGCGGGTGATTTTGCGCCAACCGTTATTATGCCGGGCGATCCGCTTCGCGCTAAGTTTATTGCCGAAAATTATCTAATGGATTACCGCGAAGTCACCAATGTACGCAATATGCTGGGCTATACCGGTCTTTATTTTGGGCAACCTGTTTCGGTGATGGGACATGGCATGGGTATTCCGTCAATGACGCTTTATGCTCATGAACTGGTACATGACTTCGGTGTACAGAGAATTATTCGTGTCGGCAGTCTGGGGGCAACACAACATCATGTCAAAATGCGAGATATTATTCTTGCCATCGCCGCCGGAACGGATTCCGTCACAAATTTAAAACGTAGCGCGGGCTACGCGATGGCTACATCTGCCCATTTCCCATTATTGCAGCAGGCGTGGGCATTGGCGCAGAAGGCCGGTATTGACGTTAAAGTCGGCAATGTCTTCAGTGGCGATCTTTATTACGATCCTGACGAAAATTTAATACCTGCACTGGAAAAGTTTGGTGTGCTGGGTGTGGATATGGAAGTGGCAGGGTTATACGCTTTAGCGCATCAGTTTAATATTGAAGCGTTGGCTATATTAACCGTATCCGATCATTGCCTGACAGGAGAAGAAACAACGGCGGAAGAACGGCAGTTAACCTTTAAAAATATGATAGAGCTGGCGCTAAATACAGCTGTTACGGCTTAGCATCAGCATTTAAATGAACCAATCAGAGATGGCATTATATGAAGAATAAAATAGCACTTACGCTGATTAGTTTTCTGGCAAATTTTATTATGGCAGGATTTGCCAGTCAGTTTGGCATGCTGATTGAACCGATTGCAGTACGCTACAGTGCCGATGTGAATACCGTCGCCTCGATATTTTCGTTGCTTAACGGTGGGGCGTTAGCCGGGACCATCGCCGCCTTTTTCCTGATTGAGAAAATCGGCGTTAAGCGTATGACGCTCATTATCTATTCGATAGTGTTCCTCTGCGCTCTGGCAATGCACTTAAGCCCTGGCTTATGGCCGGTGATGGTCGCCATGACCTTGGTGGGTTTCTGCGGCGGGATTGGTCTGTGCGTGGCGGGAACGATCGTGGTTTCGGTTTGGCAGGATCGCATTCAAAGTACGATGCTGGTGGTGCAGGACGCCACCTTTAACGTCGCGGGCGTAGTTTTCCCGCTGATTACCACCTTCGCCCTGACGCACAATATGTCGTGGAGTTACAGCTATCTGAGCGTAGGCATAGTGGCCTTACTCACGCTGGGCGTTGTGGCTCTCACCCGCTTTACCGCCTGTGAAACGGCCCCTGCAGCGGATAGCGCAGACCCGGTGAAATCCGAGTGGAATCCAGGGATTATCAGCGGAGGCATCGGCTTGTTCTTAGGTATGTTGGCGCTGTATACCTTCCTGACCTGGGCACCATTATTTGTGAAGAACAAATTTGGTATTCCCTTCGAAGAAGCAGGTAATATTATTACGCAATACTGGGGTGCTGCGCTGGTCGGCGCGTTAGTCTCAACCGTTATTGTTTCCCGCGTAAAGATACATTATTTCTTGCTTAGCATTATTTTGTTAGCTTGCGTTATTACCACCATCATTGTCACGAAGGAAAATATCTCCGGGCTTGATTATCTGGCTTATAGTTACGGGTTTGTCTGCGCAGCGCTGTATAACTCCTTTATTGCCTACGGGGTTTCTTTCGTGAAGCGCGCGAGCAGCCAGAACGTTTCTTATATTTTAATTAGCGGTAGTGCTGGCGCCATGTTTAGTCCGGCGATCAGTGCGCTAATGGAAAAAACTATGGGGTTGCAGAAAATCATGTACGCAATACCGGTGTTGTATTTAATTATCTTTATTATGTTGATGGGTACATTAAAACTCAAACGTAATTAAACACAGTAATAACGCTTACCTCTTTAATTAGATAGCCCGCCGTCACGCCATTTATCTGGTGGGGCGACACTCAACCTTGCTCAAAGGAATTGAAAATGCTGAAGAAAAATAAATCAATGATGAAAAAAACAGTTCTGGGTGCGGTAATTGCGATGTGCTGTACGCAAGCGCTTGCGGCTGATTATGCCGATGGCAACATCCGCAAAAATGATTTTAACTGGATGCAGATGAACTTAATGCAAAGTGTGGATGCGAAAGTGCCTTATGGTATTCGTAATGACACCTATCTTGAGCTGGAGTTTGGCGCACGATCCGGGATTATCGATCTGTATGGTTATGTGGATTTCTTTGATATTTTGGATCGCGAGCAGGACGATCGTCACGGGGGGGATAACTTCTTTGCCAAGATATCTCCACGTTTTTCCCTGGACGCCATTTTTAATAAAGATTTATCCGTTGGGCCATTTAACGAATTCTATATCGCAACGGTAAATAACATTGGTGACCGGGAATTATTTGAGCATTACGTTGGTCTCGGCACGGATGTTAAAGTGCCGTGGTTTGGTCTGGTGGGAATGAACATTTATGCGCACTATGTACGTGAAAATTACGGTGCAGATAACGAAGGTAAGTGGGATGGTTACATGTTCTCGACCAACTGGTCGACGCCGTTCTATACGTTCGCCAACGGCAGTTATTTGAACTATCAGGGTTACTTTGACTACCAGTTCGCCGCGAACAAGATTGCTAACCAGCCGTTATATAGCAATAACGCGATTGAATGGTATAACGGCATCTACTGGCATTCAGAGCATTATGCAGTAGGTTATGGCTTAAAATATTTTCGCAACATGGCATTAATGGAAAACCACGGTGGAGCAGGGCGTACCACCGGGCTGGGTCACTATTTCAACCTCACCTATAAGTTCTGATTGCGCTGAAATGACACACCAATGCTCCGTTTGCCAGGGTTGGTGTGTCAGTCAATGATGTCATTGCCGAGAAATTTACGCAGCCCATCCAGATCCTTAATCTCCAGTCCTTGCTTCGTGCGCGTTACCAGCCCGGCATCCGTCAGCGCTTTCACCGCCCGCCGATAGACCCGGTCGGTGGTGCCAAATCGCTCAGCTTCCTGGTATTTTTTATGAAAACCATCCATTGGCTGCTTGTCCTGATGCTGGCGATACAGGTCATACGCCACGTTATGTACGATAGGGTAGAGCATCCGGTGCAGGAAGATTTCCAGCATATCCTGATAATCAACGGCCATTGCGCTGGCGAAAAATATCGCCAGTCTGGGGTGCTGGTTCAGCGCTTCCTCCAGACGGTCACAGTTGCATACCGCCACGGTCAGCGGTTCTTCGGCTACGATATCAAGCTGGCAACGATACCCGGTAAAAAACTCCATTTCGCCAAACAGTTGCTCATCACATTCCATTGCACCCAGTTGAAAACGGCGACCATTCTCCGCGCTATAACGCAGAGAAATTCTCCCTGACTGCACCATGATTAGTCGATCGACTACCTGTCCCTGGCGGTAAAGATAGTCATCTTCCTGGATAATCTGTGTTTCAGAGAGCAACTCCTGGAATATCTTCTCAATTAAGGCATCATCTTGCTGCCAGATATTGTGAAAACGACCTTTTGTGAGGGGCTTAAGCTGCATGGCTCAACGTCTTATTGTTTGAGATAATTCTTATCGCTGACTGTATGCCATCTGCTGCGCAATGTCATTAAGAGCGGGTTGCGGATAATAAAAGGGCCAGCATCATGCTGGCCTTGACACATTAAGGATGGCTGATAAAACGGGACAGTCGCTGGCGCAGCAGGCGGTTTTCCTGCCGCAGTTGAGCGTTCTCTTCCAGCAACGTCAGCGCAACGGCAATTCCCGGCCAGTCAAGTTCCAGCTCCTGACGCAGGCGTATCGCGCGACGCATGACGGTCAGCGCATGATCGTCAAAAGTTTCGTCTTCATGAGGTTCTATCACCCCTAAGCCGACAATCTCATGTAGCTCTTCTTCTGACACTCCGGTGTACAGACAAAACTCGGTAATGGTAAAGGTGACGGTGACGTTAGCCATTATGCTTTCCCCACTCTTTGCGCGGATCAAAGGTCTTTTGTGCATCCGCCAGCTGCTGCCACAGGGCGGCGCTGGCGTCGTCAGGTTTCGGCGGCATGACGATTTTGATCACCGCATACAAATCGCCGGTATGTTTTTTACTTACCAGACCTTTGCCCTTAATGCGTAACCGCTGCCCGGCCTGGCTGCCCGCAGGAATGGTCAGCAGGATGCTCTCTTTTAACGTCGGAACGGTTACTTTCGCGCCCAGCGCGGCTTCCCACGGAGCCAGGGGAACGACCACTTCCAGATCCTGATTAACGATATCGAACAGCGGATGTGGCGCGATATGAATCACCAGCCACAAATCACCGTTTGGCCCGTCGTTTTCACCGGGGGTGCCCTGGCCTTTCAGACGAATACGCTGACCGTTACCGACGCCAGCCGGAATTTTTACATTCAACGTTTTAGGAATTTCACGTTCGACCATGCCGAACGCATTGTAAACTGGCAGGGTGTAACTGATCGTGCGGCTATGCTCAGTAAGCGTTTCCTCGAGGAATACGGCGACTTCAATTTCAATATCGTGCCCGCGGCTGGCATGACGCTGGCGAGACTGTTGCGCATGCTGACCAAAAATGGAGGAGAAGATATCGTCGAAATCTTCGGCGTTATAGCGTTGATTCTCTCCTTGTTGGAATTGACGGTTGAACTGTGGGTCGTTGCGGTGCTGCCACAACTGGTCGTACTCGGCGCGTCGCTGTTCATCACTCAGGACTTCCCAGGCTTCAGCAACCTCTTTAAACCGGGCCTCCGCGTCAGTCTCTTTGCTGACATCAGGATGATATTTACGGGCGAGTCGACGATAGGCGGTCTTGATTGTCTTGAGATCGTCTGTCGGTTTCACGCCCATAATGGCGTAATAATCCTTTAATTCCATAGCGTTCTCTCGTGTAAATCAACACTTGCAGAAGGTGAACCCTGACAACAGGTATCACCGCTAAGTTTAGGGTAATCCTGATAACGGAGAATGCCAACCGGGAAGGGAGGATATTGCTATAAACGATGCGGGCGTTGCACCACCAACAGCGCTTTTTAACGTTATGGCGTCTGTTGTGTGGTGCGAATAGTGAGATTAGCTAAACATCAGGATTTAGTGATCAGGAAGCGGACCGTATCAGCATAGTTTTGTACGAATGCGTTAAGGTCATCAGATTTCAGTCCTTTCGGATTGATCATATATTTACCGTTGATAAAAAAGGCGGGCACACCGGTTAAATCTACAGCTTTAGCCATTTCTTGCTGTTTGGCGGTTAGTGATTTCACGGCAAAACTATTCCATGCAGCATCATAATCACTGGCACTGACGCCCGCGCTGATAAATACGTTACGAATATCGTCCGCCGATTTAATGGTTTGTTTTTTCTGCACGGCATCAAAAAGCAACGGTTTAACTTTATCTTGCACGTTCAACAGCATGGCGACGGACCAGGCGTGCGTCATGTCTTGCCCCAGAGGGCCTAAAAAGTCGACGTGGTATTCGGTGAGTTTGACGTCAGCAGGCAAAACTTTTTTCACGTTATCAGTGATTTCAAAAACTTCATCGTACTGATAGCAGGAAGGACAATAGAATGAGAAAAACTTCAGCGCTGCCGGGGCTGAAGCGACGGGTTTTTCCAGTGAGATAAACTCTTTGCCGTCGGTAAATGGTGCTGCCTGAGCGCTAACGGTAAAAAGTAACCCAATCAGGGGTAATAAATATTTTTTCATTTCCATATACTCTAAATAACATTCAATAAACAAATTTTCTGCGAATGAATACGCTCTTCATTGCGTCGGGCTATAATACGATAATCACCTAAAAATGCGCTGCCCCTTACTTTCATTTACGCATCAATACGTAGCGGGACAGTATTTATGTACTGTTCTGCGAATATCCTTTGGTACTCTTCGTAAATAGTGAATGATCACTTCCGTGATATTTTTGTAATTACTTTGGCAATGTTATATTGTAATAAATAAAAACGGAAATATGATTAATTATCATTTGATTTATAAAACGTGAGCCGCAACGCGTTGCGCTATGTTCTGTCAACGCAGCCGTAAGATTCTCTTTTTCTTGTAGCGTGTGAATGAATAGGGTAAGTGTCAGTGATGAGCAACCAAAATGGATATCGCTATGATTGACCACCTGGATCATCTGGTATTGACCTCCAATAATGAAGAGGCATGCGTTCGTTTTTATGTCGAACTTTTAGGGATGAGGCTGGAAACCTTCGCGCAAGGGCGGAAAGCCTTCGTCTTTGGCAATCAGAAAATTAACCTCCACATTCGGGGAAAGGAGTTTGAACCCAAAGCTTACGCGCCAACGCCGGGGGCGCTGGATTTGTGTTTTATCACCACGCGTGCGCTGGAAGAGGTGATAGCCACGTTTCAAACGCACGGGGTCGATATTGTTGAGGGGCCGGTTGCACGAACCGGTGCGATGGGACCGATTCGCTCGGTTTATGTCAGAGATCCCGATCTCAATCTGATTGAAATCGCGGTATATCCTGCTGATGACAGGACATAACTTTACAGCGCAAAGGTTGCCAAAACCTGGTGAGTGGTTAAGATAACTCGCATCAATCAGTGAGGGTATAATGGCGAAACGTCAACGGATGGGATGGTGGTTCCTCTGTCTGGCATGTGTTGTGGTGATGGTTTGTACCGCACAACGCATGGCGGGCCTGCACGCGTTGCAGATGGACACCGTTGCCACAAGCGTGGTCGTAAGCGCACAAGCGCAGACCGATGAGGCCTCGTCCGTTACCCCTTGTGAACTGAGCGCGAAGTCATTACTGGCGGCGCCCCCGGTACTGTTCGAAGGCGCTATTCTGGTGCTGTGTCTGCTACTGTCGCTGCTGGCGCCAGTGCGGGCGTTTCGTCTGCCTTTTTTCCCACCGCGAGCCATCTCGCCGCCCACGCTAAGGGTACATCTGCGATTTTGCGTCTTCCGTGAATGACAGAACAGCCGTTGCTGACTGTTAGATAATTATTCACGGAGAAAATATATGATGACTGTTTTCAGGCAGGCGCTGCTCTGTCTGTTATTGCTATGGCTGCCCGTATCCTGGGCGGCTGAACCCGGCTGGCTGCGTTCACCCGATAACGATCACGCCAGCGTACGGTTACGCGCTGATACGTCCTCAGGCGGCGAAACTCGTCTGTTGCTGGATGTTAAACTGGAGGACGGCTGGAAAACCTACTGGCGTTCGCCGGGCGAGGGAGGCGTCGCGCCATCTATCGCCTGGCAAGGGGAAATGCCTGCGGTCGACTGGTTCTGGCCAACCCCTGCACGCTTTGAGGTCGCTAATATCACGACCCAGGGCTATCACGATAATGTGACATTCCCGATGGTTGTGCGCGGCAGATCGCCCGCCACGCTTAGCGGTGTTTTGACGCTATCCACCTGTAGCAACGTTTGCCTGTTGACGGATTTTCCTTTTTCCGTGACCTCCACGACCCAGGACCCGACTTTTGCGCATGACTATGCGCAGGCAATGGGGCAGATCCCGCTTGCCAGCGGCCTGACCGATACTTTGCGCGCTGGCGCACGGGCCGGCGAGCTGGTCGTCGAGGCTCACCGCGCGGGAGGCTGGACTGCGCCTGGGCTGTATCTGGACGCCGTTGATGATGCTGATTTTGGCATGCCGCAAATTCACGTCGCAGGTGAGACGTTACGCGCCACGGTGCCCGTTCATGATGGTTGGGGGGAAGGCGCGCCGGATTTACGCGGTAAGTCGGTCACGCTGGTGCTGGCAGATAACGGTGTTGCCCAGGAAAGTCGTCTTGCGATTGGCGAAGCCCCGGTTATTGAGAACGCCTCACTCCCATTGTGGCAGGTGGTGCTAATGGCGCTGCTGGGCGGTTTGATCCTCAACCTGATGCCCTGTGTGTTACCGGTTCTCGGCATGAAACTGGGCTCTATTTTGCTGGTTGAGGAAAAAAGCCGTCACCAGATCCGCCGTCAGTTCCTCGCATCGGTAGCCGGGATCCTGGTCTCCTTTATGGCCCTGGCGCTACTGATGACAGTGCTACGTTTAACCAATCAGGCGCTGGGCTGGGGGATCCAGTTTCAGAACCCGTGGTTCATTAGCGTCATGGTCGTGGTGATGCTGACGTTCAGCGCCAGCCTGTTCGGGTGGTTTGAATTCCGCCTGCCTTCGGCGATGACCACCACGCTGGCGACTCACGGTGGCAACGGCTTGTCGGGACATTTCTGGCAAGGCGCATTTGCGACCCTGCTCGCCACGCCGTGCAGCGCCCCGTTTCTGGGAACAGCGGTAGCGGTGGCATTGACCGCTTCGTTGCCAACGTTGTGGGGACTGTTTATCGCACTCGGCCTGGGGATGAGCTTGCCGTGGCTGCTGGTGGCTCTGCGTCCCGGTCTGGCGCTGCGTTTGCCGCGTCCGGGACGCTGGATGAATAGTTTGCGGCGTCTTCTCGGTGTCATGATGCTGGGTTCGGCTATCTGGCTTGCGACGTTGCTGCTCCCACATTTAGGGCTGGCCGGACACGCTAGCGCTAAAGAAAGCGTGAACTGGCAACCGCTTAGCGAGCAGGCGATTGAGGATGCGCTGGCGCAACATAAGCGTGTGTTCATTGACGTCACTGCCGACTGGTGCATCACTTGTAAGGTGAACAAATACAACGTGTTGCATAAAGATGACGTACAGGCCGCGTTGCAACAGCCGGATGTAGTGGCGCTGCGCGGCGACTGGACGCTCCCTTCTGAAGCCATCACCGAATTTCTGAAAAAACGCGGCCAGGTTGCTGTGCCGTATAACCAAATTTATGGCCCCGGTCTGCCGGAAGGCCAGGCGTTACCAACGTTGTTAACCCGCGATGCGGTATTGCAAACGTTGACCGACGCCAAAGGAGTAACCCCATGAAAATAATGATTGTTCTGCTGTTAACCCTGTTTTCTGCCGTCAGCGTAGCGAAAGAGCCTGCACCGTTTACACCGGAACAGGAAAAGCAAATTGAAGCATTAATCCAGGAGGCCCTGTTTAACGATCCCAACAGCCCGCGGATTGGCGCTAAGCAGGCGAAACTGACCCTGATAAACTTCACCGATTACAACTGCCCGTACTGCAAGCAACTGGATCCCATGCTGGAAAAAATTGTGCAGAAATATCCTGACGTGGCGGTAGTGATTAAACCGCTGCCGTTTAAAGGGGAAAGTTCGGAACTGGCGGCGCGGACCGTGCTGACTACCTGGCTTGAGCATCCGCAGCAGTTTCTGGCGCTACATGAAAAACTGATGCAGAAAAAGGGTTACCATACCGACGTCAGTATCAAACAGGCGCAGGAAAAATCGGGAGCCAGTCCGGTGGCGTTGGATGCCCAAAGTGCTGAAACGCTAAGCACTAACCTGCAACTGGCGCGACTGGTGGGCGTGCAGGGCACCCCCGCAACGATTATTGGTGATGAGCTTATTCCCGGTGCGGTGCCGTGGGAAACCCTTGAGGAAGTGGTCAAAGAAAAGCTGGCGGCGGCCAATGCTCAGTAAACTGCGCCGCTGGCTGCGCGAAGGGCTGATCTTACTGGCGCTGTTGGCAGGGGCGATACTGCTGATGGATGTCTGGCGCGCGCCGCAGCTCCCTGGCTCTTTTGACAGCACGCCTTTGCAAACGCTGGATGGTGAAACCGTCACGCTGGCGGCGCTCAGCAAAGACGAGCCGGTGCTGCTTTATTTCTGGGCGAGCTGGTGCAGCGTTTGCCGCTTCACGACGCCGGAAGTCGCCAGGCTGCGTTCGGAAGGGGAAAACGTGATGACCATTGCGTTACGCTCCGGCAGTGAAGCTGAGGTGTCTCGTTGGCTGTCGCGTAAAGGCGTGGACTTTCCGGTCATCAATGATGCGAACGGGGCAATTTCCCGCAGTTGGGCGATTAGCGTCACGCCCACGCTGGTGGTAGTGTCACAAGGTCGGGTGGTGTCAACAACCAGCGGCTGGACCAGCTACTGGGGCATGAAGCTTCGGCTGTGGTGGGCCAAAACGTTCTGATAATGTGCCGGGGAAACCCGGCATTTTTTATATTATTACCCGTAAGCGGGAAGACATATTTCGTTGCCTGGCGAAGCGAGCACCGCGATTAACGTCCAGAATGGGTCATCTTCTCTTTTTCAGGAAAGTGCAACATGACGAGTTCGTTAGCGTTTGGGCCCGCTCTGGTGATGATGATTGCCGCCACGTTTGTCCTCGCCGGGATGGTAAAAGGCGTCACTGGTATGGGATTGCCCACCGTGGCTATGGGGATCCTCGGATCGCTTATTTCGCCGGTTGCGGCGGCGGCCATGCTGCTGTTGCCTTCGCTGATTAGCAATCTGTTTCAGTTTGGCGGTGGCGGAAATACGCGTCAATTAGTCAAACGACTGTGGCCAATGTTATTGACGGTGGTGGTGGCGACACTGCTTGCCAGCGCCTGGATTACCGGCGGCGATACCACCCGTACCCAGTTTGCGCTCGGCGTGGCGCTGGTGGCTTACGCTATCTGGACGCTGGCCGGAAAGAAAATCGCAGTGGCTCCGCAGCATGAAAAACCGTACTCCCTCGTCATAGGATTTGTTACTGGCTTATTGACTGGTGGAACCGGTGTATTTGTGATGCCCGCCGTGCCCTGGATCCAGTCATTGGGTTTTGAGAAAGATGAGCTGGTTCAGGCGCTCGGGATCTCTTTTACGTTTTCGACATTGGCTTTGGCGCTTGGTCTGTGGTGGCACAACGCGCTGCCCGTACAGTCGTTGAGCATATCGGCTTTGGCCATTGTTCCTGCGCTGATTGGTCAGTGGTTAGGAACCCGTGTACGACGGGTTATTTCTCCGCTCGTGTTTAAACGTTGTTTTCTGTTTTGTTTGGTCGGGTTGGGTATCGAGATGATGCTGCGTGCGGCGTGACCTGTGCGGTGACTTTAGAACGCTTTCATGGCATCGTTAATTCAGACATTCAGGGTCAAAGAGGTCGCTATGGCATCAGTGATGTTAAGTGAGGAAGAGGGCGCTCTGGAGTCGCGAATGGCGCTCACCGCGGCGGCGATGGCCGATAAATCGCGCTCGCGAATGTTGTGCGCCCTGATGGATGGCCGCGCCTGGACCGCGACCGAGCTCAGCGCAGTGGCGGATGTGTCAGCGTCGACCGCCAGTGCGCATCTGGCGCGTCTGTGCGAACAACGTTTTGTTGTGGCGCTCGCGCAGGGCAGGCATCGTTATTTTCGCCTTGCAGGCTCTGATATCGCTGAACTGCTGGAGCGCCTGATGGGCGTGGCGTGGGCTACATCTACGCCACGAAAAATCACGACGCCGCCAGGCTTACGACATGCCCGAACCTGCTACGATCATCTCGCTGGCGAGGTGGCGGTGAGGCTGTTCGATACGCTGGTTTCCCGTGAGTGGTTAACGCCGGATGGTGAAACGCTGACCTCTCTTGGGCAGGTAAAACTGGCACAAATGGGGATTGTCCTTGCTGCGAGCGCATCGCGGCGGAAATTAACCTGCGGTTGTCTGGACTGGAGTGAACGACGTTACCATCCCGGCGGCGTGCTTGGCGCATCGCTGCTACGCTGGCTGATTGAAAAACGATGGATAAAAACGGAGCTGAGTGGTCGCCGCGTCACCTTCACCCCGCTTGGCATTCGCAAATTAGAAACCGAGTTCGGTATTAAAACGACACCGTAGATGGTTCGTTTTGCGAAAGCGTTCCGGGAAATATGTCATATTTCTGTCACACTCTGTTGTGATTGATAACAACAAGAGGTCGTAGGGATGAATAAATCGTTAATCGCCGCAGCCGTGGCAGGGGCTGTATTAATGTCAACCGCCGCGCAGGCGCAGACCGCGCCGGAAGGCTATCAGCTTCAGCAAGTATTGATGATGAGTCGGCATAACTTACGCGCACCTTTAGCCAATAATGGCAGTGTTCTTGAGCAGTCCACCCCCAAACAATGGCCAGAATGGGATGTCCCCGGCGGACAACTGACCACCAAAGGCGGCGTGCTGGAAATCTATATGGGCCACTATATGCGAGAGTGGCTGGCAGAGCAGGGGATGGTGAAATCGGGCGAATGTCCGGCGCCGGGTACGGTCTATACCTATGCTAACAGCCTGCAGCGTACGGTCGCGACGGCGCAGTTCTTTGTCACCGGTGCTTTCCCGGGTTGCGACGTCCCGGTCCATCATCAGGAAAAAATGGGCACCATGGATCCCACCTTTAACCCGGTGATCACCGATGATTCCGCCGCCTTCAGCCAGCAGGCGGTTCAGGCAATGGAGAAAGAGCGTAGCCAAATGCAGCTCAACGACAGCTATCAGTTGCTTGAGCAAATGACCGACTACAAAGACTCTCCGTCCTGCAAAGAAAAACAGCAGTGTTCCCTGACCGATGCCAAAGATACGTTTAGCGCGAAATACCAGCAGGAGCCTGGGGTTTCGGGGCCGCTGAAGGTCGGGAATTCGCTGGTTGATGCCTTCACGCTGCAATATTACGAAGGCTTCCCGATGGACAAGGTCGCCTGGGGCGAGATTAAATCCGATCAACAGTGGAAGGTTCTGTCGAAGCTGAAAAATGGCTATCAGGACAGCCTGTTCACCTCCCCGGAAGTGGCGCAGAATGTCGCCAAACCGCTGGTGAAGTATATTGATAATGCGCTGGTTACTGAACGCGTAAAAGCGCCAAAAATAACCGTGCTGGTGGGGCATGACTCAAACATCGCATCGCTGCTCACCGCGCTGGATTTCAAACCGTACCAGCTTCACGATCAGAACGAGCGTACGCCGATTGGCGGGAAGATTGTCTTCCAGCGCTGGCATGACAGCAACGCGAATCGTGATCTGATGAAAATCGAGTACGTGTATCAGAGCTCGCAGCAGTTGCGTAATGCTGACGTTCTGACCCTGAAATCCCCGGCGCAGCGCGTAACGCTGGAGCTGAAAGGGTGTCCGATAGATGCGGATGGCTTTTGCCCGATAGATAAGTTCGACAGCGTGTTGAATGAGGCGGCTAAGTAAAAGAAAAACTCCCCCGTGTTCGCGGGGGAGTCTGAGCGCTAGACGTTTTTGCGTTCGATAGTCTGTTCACCCCAAAAGAGCGAATCTTTGTCTGTTTTCTTAAAGGCTTTGATGAGCACCTCGTCGCTACCTTCTTCCCAAATTTTTTCCGCCAGTTTCTCGTCATAATGCGCGACTTCAAAAATGGCTTCGGCTATTTCCGGCGATGTATTGCGCAGACTTGCCCATTCGCCGACGCGATGGGCTTTCGCTTCTTGAGTTGGCATTCGAATCCTCCTGTTGAAGATTAGCCGTTGAGTTTTACTGCCAGACCTGCGACATATTCACCCTGATAGCGGGCGATAGATAATTCTTCCTGACTTGGCTGGCGAGAGCCGTCACCTCCGGCGATGGTGGTTGCGCCGTAAGGGGTACCGCCGCGAACTTGAGAAACATCAAACAGCTCTTGCGCCGCGTAACCGATAGGCACAATCACCATCCCATGGTGAGCAAGCGTAGTCCAGGTTGATGTAATGGTTTGTTCCTGACCGCCGCCGGTTCCTGTCGAGCTGAATACGCTGGCGAGTTTGCCGTACAGGCCGCCTGAAGCCCACAGCCCGCCAGTCTGGTCGAGGAAGGTGCGCATCTGACCGGACATATTGCCAAAGCGTGTGGGGGTACCAAAAATAATGGCATCGTAATCTGCCAGTTCTTGCGGGGTTGCGACTGGTGCGTTTTGTGTTTTGCCGCCAGCTTTGAGGAAAATCTCCGGCTGCATGGTCTCTGGTACGCGCTTAATAATCACTTCCGCGCCATCAACCTTATTTGCGCCTTCTGCGACTGCATGGGCCATAGTTTCAATGTGTCCGTACATGGAATAATAAAGCACCAGAACTTTTGCCATTTTACACTACTCCTCGAGTTAACCGTGTCCGTAGCGACTCGCTACCTACCTTTAAAGATATGACGTACTGTCAGGAGTGCAAATTTCACAATCACTTCTTTGATTTATAACAATTTTTATAACAACTTCTCTTGTTGCAAAATGATACATATTTAACCGGGTGGAATTTGGTAGTCATAAGAAAGACTTATTGATTTCTCGCTGTGATTATTTCTCTATCACCGCCAATCCTGTTGCAGGATATTACAGTTAGCGGCTGCTCAGGCCACGCTTCACTATGCTTAATCCCACGCAGTTATTTTCAGGGTATCGCCCGTAACGCTGCGTGAGGTATCACTCCTCAGTACCTATGCAATATGATGTCTAATCAATGACGGAGGTCAGTAATGGCAAACCATCGAGGCGGTTCCGGCAACTTTGCGGAAGATCGCGAAAGAGCATCAGAAGCAGGTCGAAAAGGTGGCCAGCACAGCGGGGGCAACTTTAAGAATGACCCGCAACGCGCTTCAGAGGCAGGCAAAAAAGGGGGCAAAAATAGCCACGGCAACAACAAATCGTAATTGCCGGGCTAGCTGTCAGATATGCCGTGACGGCTGAGGATCAGAGTCAGACGTTACGTAGCCACCCACCGCCGCCGGTTTCTTCCGGCGGTTTTTTTTGTCTGCAAGGTTGAACTGTAACAAAACGCAACGCAGACTAACGACATTCAGTTAATCGGGTGTCTCATGTCATTACTTTCTCGTTATTCCTTCTCTGTTAAACCTCAGGAAGCGATCCTCATTGTGATCACTATGTTCTGGGGTGGCACGTTTTTGGCCGTGCAATATGCCGTTACCCTGAGCGGACCTTTTTTCTTTGTCGGCGTGCGTTTTGCCACCGCTGCGCTGGCGGTCGCGCTTTTGTCACTACGCACATTGCATAAACTGACGTGGCTGGAAGTCAAAGCAGGCGTTGCGATCGGTATCGCAATTGCGTTGGGCTATAGTCTGCAAACCTGGGGGCTACAGTTTATTCCCAGCAGTAAATCGGCGTTTATTACCGCGATGTATGTGCCGTTGGTCCCGCTTTTACAATGGCTGTGTCTGGGGCGTATGCCCGGCCTGATGCCGTGTGTCGGCATTGTGCTGGCCTTTATCGGGTTGATTTTTCTCGCCGGACCGGGAGGCAATTTGCTGGCTTTAGGCGAAGGAGAGTGGATCACACTCGCCGGCGCGGTGGCGATTGCGGCAGAAATTATCCTGATTAGCGCGTGGGCGGGAAAAGTGGATGTGCGGCGGGTAACGGTGGTACAACTGGCAACCGCTTCGATAGTGGCGTTTATTGCGATGGGACCGGCCGGAGAGACCGTACCCCCGATGTCTACGGGATTGCTGGTGGTGGCGCTGGGATTGGGGATTTTCAGTGCGATTATTCAGGTCACCATGAACTGGGCACAGCGCAGCGTTTCGCCGACGCGCGCGACGGTCATTTATACCGGTGAGCCGGTGTGGGCGGGGATCTTTGGTCGCCTGGCGGGGGAACGCTTACCGCTACTGGCTTTGCTCGGCGCAGCATTCATTATTGTTGGCGTGCTGGTCAGCGAACTGAAGTTCAAAAAGAAAAAAGGGGGAGTGCAAGAGGCACCGCCGGAGTCGCTTTAATTTAACCATTCACCGCGTGATTTGGTATGCTGACGCCCTCACAAGAAGGAGAGGGCGCATGGTCCAACGCGCAGAGAAAAAAACAGGTAAGCGCTCGCAGGCCGTCAGTGCAAAACGCCAGGCCATATTAACTGCGGCATTAAATATCTTCTCCCAATATGGGATCCACGGCACGCGTCTCGAACAGGTCGCTGAGCAGGCGGGTGTGTCAAAAACGAATCTGCTTTATTACTTCCCGTCAAAAGAGGTGCTCTATATTGCCGTTTTGCGGCAAATCCTCGACGTCTGGCTGGCTCCGTTGAAGGCTTTTCGCGAAGACTTTGCGCCGCTGGTGGCCATTAAAGAATACATTCGCCTTAAGCTGGAAGTGTCGCGCGATTACCCTCAGGCTTCACGACTGTTTTGTATGGAGATGCTGGCAGGTGCGCCTTTATTGATGGCTGAATTAACGGGCGATCTCAAAACGCTAATTGATGAGAAATCGGCGCTGATTGCCGGTTGGATCAAAAGTGGGAAACTGGCTCCGGTCGATCCGCATCATCTGATTTTTATGATTTGGGCTTCAACCCAGCACTACGCCGACTTTGCCCCACAGGTAGAGGCGGTAACGGGCGCAACGCTGCGTGATGAAGCCTTTTTTAACCAAACGGTGGAGAGCGTGCAGCGGATGATTATTGAAGGGATCCGCGTGCGTTAACTGGCTGGCGGTAACGGACAGCTTAAATCGCCCTCTTCGCACTGTAAGAGTGAGGCGAGAAACGCTTCACGCTCGTTGGTTTTATCCGTCAGACACTGGCTGGAAATCATCGCCTGGGCGCTACCGCCTTCGGTGCCGGAACTGATTAACGCGCAGTCCGCATCGCGCAGGGTTATCCATGAGATTTGCGCTTTTTTCAGTAAATCGCGCTGGGTTGGGGCGGCGCGCTTAAGCGCATTCTGATAAGTGTCATTAAGTTTGGTATCGGCCGCCTTAAACTGCTCTGCCGCACAGGTGTTCATCTCAATCTGAGTGTTCGCGTTGGCGCAGTCATCCGCCAGCGCCTGGCCGCTCAACAGCAGCGTTGCACATGTCAGTACGATTCGTTTCATGCTTCCCTCTGGATCCATAAAAAAAGGCCCCGTTACCGGAGTCATGCTTGTCAGTTAACGAGGATGAGTGGCACATACGGAGGTAATGAATCTGTTGCCTCCGGTATATTGCTACGTTCACCTTACGTTTGTCACTTCTCTGAAAAGATCCTCCCTGTGAACGTGTTAAGGGTACTATCGCCGTACCCTTAACAATCCCGGCTCCCGGCGGGAAAATTGCCACTTCGTGGTCCCCTCCGTTTATTCCTCCAGGCTACCGGGCCGGGCGCGAGGAAACTTCCCTGTAAAACGCGCCCTGAACCCGCATCCCTGCGGGTTCTCCCGGCCTTACGGAAACACGTCGGCAATTTTCAGCCGGACCAGCCCACACCTGACCCCCTGCGTTTTTTATCTGAACAGCAAAACAGAGTTAACTGGAAGTCAGTGCGTTGCAGCGATGACCCCGGTCCGGCTGAAAATCGATGAGGCGTTGACGGCTGACCGGGTCTGCCCGCAGGGAGGCGGGCAGAGGGGACGGCCTGCAGGGACGCAGGCCCGGCCCCGACCCGAAGGCAGACGGCATAAGACGAATGAATCGCGCAGCGACGATTTTCCCGCCGGGAGCCAGGGATGCAAGGGAGGCGGCGGTGAGCCTCTCTTGCACGTTCACGGGTGTCTGAGCCTCAGAAAAGTGATACCACTGAGGTGAACGGAACCCTGAGCCGAAATCACATGTTCGCCGTAATGCTTAATTGACAGGCATTACCCCCTAACCGGAGCCTTAATTAACCACAACCTTAGCCGATTGTCATCAGGCTGGCGTTCCCCCCGGCAGCGGCGGTATTGACGCTCAGGGAGCGTTCAATGTACAGCCTCTCCAGCAGAATATTGCTTTCGCCACGGGCAAAGCCCTGGACTGATACAATCGCCCCTTCGCGGGCAGCTACCGCTTCGCACAGTGAACGCAGTTGGTCGGAATCGCCGTGGAAAATAACGGCATCAAACGGCTGCGTAGTGATGTTGTCCGCTTTGGCAAACTGAATTCGCCCGGAGACGGCGGCTGGCAGACGTTTTGCCAGTTCACGATGGAACGCATCATCTGGCCACAGGATTAAGCTACCAACGGAAGCCACAGCGGCAACCTGTACCAGCGCGTCCTGTTCATCATCGGCGATACACAGTACGCGTTCACGCGGCAACAGCGTCCAGGTATTGCGCTCGCCAGTGGGTCCTGGCAGCAGACGCTGAGTACCGGCCTGCGCCAGTTCGCCAAACTGCTGGCAGAGCGCATGCAGCGAGGGTCGATCGGTTGCCCATTCGCTGAGTGCTTCCAGCGGCTGAACGAGTGCAGCTTTAAGCTGCGCATCGACCGGGTAGTCTGCATCCTGACGGGCAAGCGTAATGCCTAACGCATTTTCCGGGCGGTTAGCCAGCAGGCGATACAGATACAGCGGTCCACCTGCTTTTGGCCCTGTACCAGACAAGCCTTCGCCACCGAATGGCTGCACGCCGACAACGGCACCGACCATATTGCGGTTAACGTACAGGTTCCCCACGTGTGCCGATCCTGTGACATGGGCGATGGTTTCATCGATACGAGTGTGTACGCCCAGCGTCAGGCCGTAGCCGGAGGCATTAATTTGCTCAATCAGGTTGCCCAGATTGTTACGGGTGTAGCGCACGACGTGCAGTACCGGACCAAACACCTCTTTTTGTAATTCGTCGAAGCTTTCCAGCTCGATCAGCGTCGGAGCAATAAAGGTACCGGTTTGCCATTCACGCGCATCGTCGCTGTTTTCGCGCACGGCCTGAAACACCGGGCGTCCTTTGGCGCGCATGGCCTGAATATGGCGCTCAATATTGGTTTTGGCTTCTTCATCAATTACCGGCCCAATATCCGTGGTCAGGCGACCTGGATTACCCATGCGACATTCCGCCATCGCGCCGCGCAGCATTTTCAGCGTATGGTCGGCTACATCATCCTGCAGACACAGGACGCGCAGCGCGGAGCAGCGCTGTCCGGCGCTGTCAAACGCTGAAGCCAGAACGTCGACCACGACCTGTTCCGTCAACGCGGAGGAGTCGACAATCATTGCGTTCATCCCACCGGTTTCGGCGATAAGCGGGATTGGACGCCCCTGAGCATCAAGGCGGGTGGCAATATTGCGTTGCAACAGCGTGGCGACTTCCGTTGAGCCGGTAAACATGACGCCGCGTACGCGCTCATCGGAAGTGAGCTGAGCCCCGACGGTTTCACCCTGACCAGGCAACAGTTGCACCACGCCCGGCGGTACACCCGCTTCGAGCAAAATAGCGATGCCCTGGGCGGCAATTAACGGGGTTTGTTCCGCCGGTTTCGCCAGCACGCTGTTACCCGCCGCCAGCGCGGCGGCAATCTGCCCGGTGAAAATGGCCAGCGGGAAGTTCCATGGGCTGATACAAACCACCGGTCCTAACGGTCGATGGGTTTCATTATCGAAATCATCGCGAACCTGACCAGCATAATAATGCAGGAAGTCTACCGCTTCGCGCACTTCCGCAATGGCGTTGCTGAAGGTTTTACCCGCTTCGCGTACCAGGATGCCAATCAGCTGCTGCATCTGACCTTCCATCAGAACGGCGGCACGATGCAAAATGGCGGCGCGCTCTTGTGGCGGTGTGGCGAACCAGATCGGCGCGTTATTCGCTGCGTTCTGTAACGCCTGTTCTACTTCAGCGTGAGTCGCCTCACGCACGTAACCGACAATGTCTTTCGGCTCGGCCGGGTTAACGACTGGCGTCATTTCTCCGTCAGCAACCGGGTGCTCCAGAATGGGTTTAGCGTGCCATTTTTGTAGCGCGCTGTTGAGCAGGGCAGAGGACAGCGAGGCCAGACGATGTTCGTTAGCTAAATCCAGCCCGCCTGAGTTTTCGCGGCCTTTACCGTACAGGTCACGCGGCAGGGCAATCTTCGGATGCGGCAGACCGGCCTGACCTTCTTGCTGCGCCAGTTTTTCAACAGCCTCGACCGGATCGGCAACCAGTTCATCCAGCGGCAGGGTCGTGTCGGCAATGCGGTTGACGAACGAGGTGTTGGCGCCGTTTTCCAGCAGACGACGCACCAGGTACGCCAGCAGCGTTTCGTGCGTGCCGACCGGTGCATAAATGCGGCATGGACGGTTCAGTTTGCCATCCGCAACTTTGCCGGTGACCTGCTCATACAGCGGTTCGCCCATGCCGTGCAGGCACTGAAACTCGTACTGGCCTGGGTAGTAGTTTTGACCGGCTAACTGATAAATCGCCGCCAGCGTATGGGCGTTGTGGGTGGCGAACTGCGGGTAGATCAGATTCGGTACGGCAAGCAGTTTTTTCGCACAGGCCAGGTAAGAAACGTCGGTGTACACCTTACGGGTGTAGACCGGATAACCTTCCAGACCGTCCATCTGGGCACGTTTAATTTCGCTATCCCAGTAGGCGCCCTTAACCAGACGGATCATCAGGCGGCGGCGGCTGCGCGTGGCGAGGTCAATCAGGTAGTCGATAACATACGGGCAGCGCTTCTGGTAGGCCTGGATAACAAAACCGATCCCGTTCCAGCCTGCCAGTTCGGGTTCAAAGCACAGTTTTTCCAGCAGATCGAGGGAGATCTCCAGTCGGTCAGCCTCTTCGGCGTCGATATTAATGCCGATGTCGTACTGACGTGCCAGCAGAGTAAGCGATTTCAGACGAGGATAGAGTTCATCCATCACTCGATCGTACTGCGCACGGCTGTAACGCGGATGCAGTGCCGACAGCTTGATAGAAATGCCTGGCCCTTCATAGATACCGCGCCCGTTAGAGGCCTTACCAATGGCGTGGATCGCCTGCTGGTATGAAACCATATAAGCCTGTGCATCGGCGGCGGTCAGGGCCGCTTCGCCCAGCATGTCATAGGAGTAACGGAAGCCTTTTTCTTCCAGTTTACGCGCGTTAGCCAGCGCTTCAGCGATGGTCTCCCCGGTGACAAACTGCTCGCCCATCAAGCGCATGGCCATGTCGACGCCTTTACGCACCAGCGGCTCACCGCTCTTGCCGATAATACGGTTGAGTGAGCGTGAGAGGCTGGCTTCGTTATGCGTTGAAACCAGACGACCGGTAAACAACAGCCCCCAGGTCGCCGCGTTGACGAACAGAGACGGGCTGCGGCCAATGTGCGACTGCCAGTTACCGTTGCTGATCTTGTCGCGGATTAACGCATCGCGGGTCGCTTTATCTGGAATACGCAGCAAGGCTTCGGCCAGACACATCAGCGCGACGCCTTCCTGTGAAGAAAGGGAGAATTCCTGCAATAAACCTTGTACCATCCCGGCGCGACCGCTGGCGGTCTTCTGGTTACGCAGTTTGTCTGCCAGATCGTATGCCAGCTTATGCGCCTGCTCGGCGATGGGCTGCGGCAGACGAGCCTGCTCCATCAGCATAGGTACGGCGTCAGTTTCGGCGCGGCGGTAAGCAGCGGTGATTGCCGCGCGGGAAACTGACTGCGGCAGGATCTGTTCAGCAAATTCCAGGAAAGGCTGATGCGCTTCATTTTGCAACGTGGTCGACTCATCGCCCTCATTCGCAGCACCCGCCAGCAGGGCCGGTAGTTCAGGAAGCGCGTCGTCATTTTCCAGTCTTTCGAGATAATTAAAAATGGCTTGTTTGATCAGCCAATGTGGCGTGCGATCGATTCGTGATGCTGCTGTTTTAATACGCTCGCGAGTGGCGTCATCCAGCTTAACCCCCATCGTGGTGGTTCCCATGCCGTTTACTCCTGTTGTACTGAAATACGGGGCTGATAGTTACCGAGAAATATCCACTATGTTGCAACTTTGTGCAACCGTGTTAAATGTGACTTGGTTTGCAAGCTTGGAAATGAATGAAATGTTAATAAACGTGAGTGTTTTGACGGGGGCTATAAAAGTTGCCGAATCTTTTTCTCTGCGGTAGTTAACACTTTTAAAAGGTGCAACCGAAAAAAGTGTGAGAGAGTGCAACCTACAGAAAAATGCTATCTACTCTGGATCAAATTTGATGTAAATGGTGTGTTAAATCGATTGTGAATGACCATCGCTTCCGGCAGGATACGGTCGCCCTGGTAAACATAGATATCTTTGCCACGTTCCGGCAGGGTAATAAAACGGCAAGCCACGGCATTGCTGATACATAATTTTGGAGAGTTTTGATGGCTATTAGCACACCGATGTTAGTGACATTCTGTGTCTATATTTTCGGCATGATATTGATAGGGTTTATTGCATGGCGTTCAACCAAAAACTTTGACGATTACATTCTGGGTGGACGCAGTCTGGGTCCATTCGTGACCGCGTTATCCGCCGGGGCATCTGACATGAGCGGCTGGTTGCTGATGGGGCTGCCTGGCGCGATTTTCCTGTCGGGGATTTCAGAAAGCTGGATCGCTATTGGCCTTATTTTGGGCGCGTGGATCAACTGGAAACTGGTGGCCGGACGTTTACGCGTGCATACCGAATACAATAACAATGCGCTGACGTTACCGGATTACTTTACCGGTCGCTTTGAAGATAAAAGCCGAATTCTGCGTATTATCTCCGCGCTGGTTATTCTGCTGTTTTTCACCATCTATTGTGCTTCAGGTATTGTGGCAGGGGCGCGTCTGTTTGAAAGCACCTTTGGCATGAGTTACGAAACAGCGCTGTGGGCAGGGGCGGCCGCGACGATTATTTATACCTTTATCGGTGGTTTCCTCGCGGTAAGCTGGACCGATACCGTCCAGGCCAGCCTGATGATCTTCGCCCTGATCCTGACGCCGGTGATGGTAGTCATTGGCGTGGGTGGGTTTGACGATTCGCTGGAAGTGATTAAACAAAAGAGCATTGAGAACGTGGACATGTTCAAAGGGCTGAATTTTGTTGCCATTATTTCCCTGATGGGCTGGGGTCTGGGCTACTTCGGGCAGCCGCATATTCTGGCGCGCTTTATGGCGGCTGATTCTCACCATAGCATTGTTCATGCTCGCCGCATCAGTATGACCTGGATGATCCTGTGTCTGGCAGGTGCAGTTGCCGTTGGCTTCTTTGGTATCGCTTACTTTAACAACAACCCACAGCTTGCCGGTGCCGTTAACCAGAACGCCGAACGCGTGTTTATTGAACTGGCGCAAATCCTGTTCAACCCGTGGATTGCCGGTATTCTGCTGTCTGCGATCCTTGCTGCGGTGATGTCGACTCTGAGCTGCCAACTGCTGGTGTGCTCCAGCGCAATTACCGAAGACTTGTATAAAGCGTTCCTGCGTAAAAATGCCAGCCAGAAAGAGCTGGTATGGATTGGTCGCATCATGGTGCTGGTTGTAGCGCTGGTGTCTATCGCGCTGGCGGCGAACCCGGAGAACCGTGTGCTTGGTCTGGTAAGCTACGCCTGGGCCGGCTTTGGCGCGGCGTTTGGTCCGGTGGTTCTGTTCTCCGTAATGTGGTCGCGTATGACGCGTAACGGCGCGCTGGCCGGGATGCTTATCGGTGCGGTGACGGTAATCGTCTGGAAGCAGTTTGCCTGGTTGGGTCTGTATGAAATCATCCCGGGCTTTATTTTCGGCAGCATCGGTATTGTGGTCTTCAGCCTGTTAGGTAAAGCGCCTTCAGCCGCTATGCAGCAACGTTTTGCCGAGGCTGATGCGCATTATCACACAGCTCCGCCATCGCGTTTACAGGCAGAGTAATCCGCCTCGCTCCTTAAGCCCGCCGCGTGCGGGCTTTTTTATTTGTCCCCGCTGCAAAACCGCCCTAATCGTTACCCGCCTAACTGTTTACATTAAGTCATCATTCTCAAAACATTCTGCTTGAGTTTTTCTTTACTGTAATGATAATCACTATCACTGTAATTTACTTTTCTTTTCATCAATTGACTGAGAATAACGTTTAAGGGTTCTTCGCATGTTTGTTCCATTTCTTATTATGTTGCGCGAAGGGTTAGAGGCCGCGCTGATAGTCAGCCTGATTGCCAGCTACCTGAAACGGACTCAGCGTGGTCGATGGATTGGTGTGATGTGGATTGGTGTTCTGCTGGCGGCGGCGTTATGTCTGGCGTTAGGCGTTTTCATCAATGAAACCACCGGTGAATTTCCGCAAAAGGAACAGGAGCTGTTTGAAGGCATCGTGGCGGTCATTGCCGTGGTGATCCTCACCTGGATGGTGTTCTGGATGCGTAAAGTTTCGCGCAACGTCAAAGTCCAGCTTGAACAGGCTGTCGATAACGCGTTGCAACGCGGCAATCATCACGGCTGGGCGCTGGTGATGATGGTCTTTTTTGCCGTTGCCCGTGAAGGGCTGGAATCGGTGTTCTTCCTGCTGGCGGCATTCCAGCAGGATGTAGGCATTTGGCCACCGTTAGGTGCGATGCTGGGGCTGGCCACCGCGGTGGTACTGGGTTACTTGATTTACCTCGGCGGCATTCGCCTCAACCTCGGGGCATTCTTCAAATGGACCAGCCTGTTCATTTTGCTGGTGGCCGCTGGTCTTGCCGCTGGGGCCATCCGCGCGTTCCACGAAGCCGGGTTATGGAATCATTTTCAGGATGTGGCGTTTGACATGAGCAGCGTGCTTTCAACGCATTCGCTGTTTGGCACATTGATGGAAGGTATTTTCGGCTATCAGGAAGCGCCGAGCGTCAGTGAAGTCGCCATTTGGTTTATCTACCTGATTCCGGCATTGATTATGTTTGCACTGCCGCCGCGTTCAGGCACTACGGCATCGCGTACCGCACCCTGATAAAAACGCGATGCAGAATACTCCTTAGTTACAACATACTTATTTATAGGGATAGGTTATGACGTTAATTTTCGCCGTAGTGCGCTGCAGTTGGGTATTGCCGCGCTGTTTGCCTCCGCTTTTTCTGCACAAGCCGCCGATATCCCGCAGGTGAAAGTCACGGTTAACGACAAACAGTGTGAGCCGATGACGATCACGGTTAACGCTGGGAAAACGCAGTTCATCATCCAGAACCACAGCCAGAAAGCGCTGGAGTGGGAGATCCTTAAAGGGGTTATGGTGGTTGAAGAACGTGAAAACATTGCGCCGGGCTTTAGCCAGAAAATGACAGCTAACCTGCAGCCTGGTGAATATGATATGACCTGCGGCCTGTTGACCAACCCGAAAGGCAAACTCATTGTAAAAGGTAGCGCAACGGCGGATGCCGCGCAGGGCGACGCTCTGCTGAGCCTAAGTGGCGCAATTACCGAATACAAAGCCTATGTGACAGCCGAAACTGCACAACTGGTTGCGGGCACCAAAGCATTCACCGATGCGATTAAAGCTGGCGATCTGGAAAAAGCGAAATCGCTGTATGCGCCAACCCGTCAGCATTATGAGCGTATTGAACCGATTGCTGAACTGTTCTCCGATCTCGACGGCAGCATCGATGCGCGTGAAGATGATTATGAGCAAAAAGCCGCCGATCCTAAATTCACCGGCTTCCACCGCCTGGAGAAAGCGTTGTTCGGCGACAACACCACCAAAGGAATGGACAAGTATGCCGACCAATTAAACCGCGATGTTCTTGACCTGCAAACGCGTATTAGCGAACTGGCCTTCCCACCGTCAAAAGTGGTTGGCGGGGCAGCAGGACTGATTGAAGAAGTCGCTGCCAGCAAAATCAGCGGAGAAGAGGATCGCTACAGCCATACCGATCTGTGGGATTTCCAGGCCAATATCGATGGCGCGCAGAAAATCGTCGATCTCCTGCGCCCTCAGTTACAAAAATCCAATGCTGAGCTGTTGGCGAAGGTGGATGCGAACTTCAAAAAAGTCGATACCATTCTGAGCAAGTACCGTACCAAAGACGGCTTTGAAACCTATGACAAACTGACCGACGCCGATCGCAATGCGCTGAAAGGGCCAATCACGACGCTGGCGGAAGACTTGTCGCAATTACGCGGTGTTCTGGGTCTGGATTAAGCAAAATGCAGCAAGATAATGAAAACGGCGTGAGCGAACCTTCACGCCGACGTTTACTGAAAGGGATGGGCGCCCTGGGTGGGGCGCTGGCGCTGGCGGGTGGATGTCCGGTTGCCCACGCGCAAAAACCACAAAGCGCGCCGGGAACGCTGTCCCCCGATGCGCGTAGTGAAGCGCAGCCGTTTTATGGTCAGCATCAGGCAGGGATCCTGACGCCGCAGCAGGCATCGATGATGCTGGTGGCGTTCGATGTTCTCGCCAGCGATAAGGCTGATCTGGAACGCTTGTTCCGCTTGCTGACTACCCGATTTGCGTTTCTGACCACGGGCGGGCCGGCACCGGATACGCCGAACCCGCGTTTACCCCCTATGGATTCCGGTATCCTCGGCGCATACATTGCGCCAGACAACCTGACGATGACGTTGTCAGTCGGCGCCTCGCTATTTGATGAACGTTATGGCCTGAAATCGCAGATGCCGAAAAAGCTGCAAAAAATGACCCGCTTCCCGAATGATTCGCTGGATGCGGCGCTGTGCCATGGTGATTTGCTGCTGCAGATTTGTGCCAACATGCAGGACACCGTTATCCATGCGCTGCGCGATATCATTAAACATACGCCCGATCTCCTTAGCGTGCGCTGGAAACGTGAAGGGTTTATTTCCGACCATGCCGCGCGCAGCAAAGGCAAAGAGACCCCGGTCAACTTGCTTGGTTTTAAGGATGGCACCGCGAATCCGGACGCGACGGATGCGAAGTTGATGCAAGACGTGGTGTGGGTTACGGACGGGCAGGGCGAACCTGTCTGGGCGCAAGGTGGTAGTTATCAGGCCGTCAGGCTCATTCAGTTTCGCGTCGAGTTCTGGGATCGTACGCCGCTGAAAGAGCAGCAAACGATATTTGGTCGAGATAAACACACCGGCGCGCCGCTGGGTATGCAGCACGAGCACGATGTGCCTGACTATGCCAGCGATCCCGAGGGTGAGGTGATTGCGCTCGACAGTCATATCCGCCTGGCGAATCCGCGCACGAAAGAGACCGAGTCCAGCCTGATGATGCGCCGTGGCTACAGTTATTCGCTCGGTGTGACCCCATCCGGTCAACTGGATATGGGACTGTTGTTTGTCTGCTATCAACACGATCTGGAAAAAGGCTTTTTGACTGTGCAGAAACGCCTCAACGGTGAAGCGCTGGAAGAGTACGTCAAACCAATTGGTGGGGGCTACTTCTTTGCTTTGCCGGGTGTCAAAACCGCTGATCAATATCTGGGACAATCTCTACTCGAAGCCTGATGATCACGCCCCGTTGTACAGCGGGGCTTTTCCTGACATCTGTATGAATGAACAAATTATTTTTTATGATCGGTATGAGACTGAAATAATTCTGTCATCTCTCTGCAAGAGACTGTCTCTGGTGATTAGATAGAATTTAAGTTAACAGCAAGTAAAAATATTGTTGCATTAACGAAAGATTATGATGTAATTATAAGAAACAGCGGTAGTTCCCGGCGGTGATAGTCGTTCACTATGGAGATCGCGATGGAAAAGTCCTGTATTGGACACATTTTTCACAGTAGCTGCAGTACGTTACGCGGACGTTTCTCTTCCGGTAGCCACCTCGTCACCGCTAAATTTCTCTCCCTTTCACTTCTTATCTTCGTAACTGACACCTTGTACGGTGCGCGTAGCCGTGTGTGGCGTCTTATCCGAAAGCAAGCAATGGCTTACAAGGAAGCCAACCCTCAGATGTTCGTGCGCATAATCGTGCCGCCAACGGCACGTGTGATGTATACCTACAACTCAAGGTGCTATCCATGGGAAGACAAAAAGCAGTGATCAAAGCTCGTCGTGAAGCAAAACGTGTGCTGAGGCGGGATTCGCGTAGTCATAAACAACGTGAAGATGAATCGGTCACCTCGCTTGTACAGATGGGCGGCGTAGAAGCGATTGGTATGGCGCGTGATAGTCGCGACGCCACGCCAATCACGGCGCGGAATGAAGCTCAGGCCCAGTACCTGAATGCTATCGAGAGTAAACAGCTGATCTTCGCTACAGGTGAAGCCGGGTGTGGTAAAACTTGGATCAGCGCGGCAAAAGCAGCAGAGGCCCTGATCCACAAAGACGTGGACAGGATCATTGTAACCCGTCCAGTTCTGCAAGCTGATGAAGACCTCGGCTTCTTACCTGGAGATGTTTCCGAGAAGTTTGCGCCTTATTTTCGTCCAGTGTATGACGTGCTGGTGAAACGTCTGGGCGCCTCCTTCATGCAATATTGCCTGCGGCCTGAGATTGGTAAGGTGGAAATCGCGCCATTCGCCTATATGCGTGGACGCACATTTGAAAATGCAGTGGTCATTCTTGACGAGGCTCAGAATGTTACTGCAGCACAGATGAAGATGTTTTTGACTCGCCTCGGAGAGAATGTGACGGTGATTGTGAACGGGGATGTGACCCAGTGCGATCTACCCGCCCACGTTCGCTCAGGGCTAAGCGATGCGCTGGCCCGTTTCGAAGAAGATGATATGGTTGGGATTGTTCGTTTCAATAAAGACGATTGCGTCCGTTCGGCACTCTGTCAGCGGACGCTCAATGCTTACAACTGATAAGTACTCCGTCTTCAAGGCCCGGGAAACCGGGCTTTGTTATTTGACGTCAGCAGATTACTTTCTTTTGCTGCTCCAGTAGTTGGCGCAGGCCTGGTCAAACAGCTGGTTATTTTCGTCTATTTTCTTTAGCGCTTGTGCCAGAAAGGTCAGCAGGTCATCCTTATAAATCCCACCTACCGTAGTTTCTTTTCGTAAGATCCCATTGCTGGTGTAGGTTTTTTTAATGGTGACGTTATGCCTGACGTTGCAAATAACCGTTCGCTGATACTCTTCGTAGAATCGGCTGTCAGGATCGAAAAACGTATTTATTTCATTCGGTGTACGTTTGAGGATTTTTCGCGAGAAAACCTTCAACGGAATAAATCCTGCTTCGTCTGCCTGCGACATGAGCTCATCCAGCAAAGTTCCTTCTATGTTTAACATGCCGTTATTTTCCTGATTGCTTGAGAAAGCGGTTGTTACAGCATAAGAGTGGATTGGATAATGTGCAACGGGGCGGGGGATGATGCTTGATAGCGCGATGCTTATCAGACCTACAGGTTAACGCTATTCAGGACGGGTCACATGCGAAAAAAAAAGCCCGTACTTGCGTATGAGCTCTTTCTCGAATATGGCAGTGAGGGGGGCTGCCATGTTTACTTTCATTATCATTCGCGTTAATTATTATTTATATACAATGTGTTGTCATTATTGTTTGTTCGTTGGCGTATTGCTATCTTTTTGTAAATCCGTCATTTTATGCAGTACAGGATGCATTACAGAATAGTGGGGATTATGCCAAAGAAAGCCAGAGAACTGTCCGCCTTATAATGGAAAACATAAAAATAATAAGTATCTTTAAAATAAACGAAAAAGTACCTTTTATGACATGTATTGCAACCGATATGGTAGAAAGTGAAGGCGGAATAAAGCTTATGCTGGAAAGTGGTGAAAGCATCTGCATTAAAGATTACAGTTATTACCTCCTTTCATTAATGCCCTGATCTGAATTCCTGTTTTGTTGTTTCGTCTTTAATTTTCTTACCTCATGACAAACATCACTTTTATGTCAAATCATAGTTCGGTTAGTATTGCATCAACTAAACCATAGGAATGACAAGGAAAAGGGAATGGATCGTCAATACAACAATGAACTGACCCCCGGATATTTCGTCAGGTAACGTCTTTAAGGACAGGAGAACAGACTAATGGGAGCTATGGGGTTTTACCTGCGGGTAGGTGATCCGACTACCTGCGGGGGAAAGATACTGACCGGGGATGAAACGTTAAGCTGGTATGGTGTGGCAGGAGCACGGGAAGGTGACGTCGTGTCGTGCGGTCAGCATCCGGGAACGTATAGAATTCTGGGTGGAACATCTGATACATGGGACGTAGGCAGAAGGCTGGCAGGAACGCTGGACAGTGTCAGTTCCTGTCCGTGCCGGGCAAGGTTCATCCAGTCAATCCCGGATTGCTATATCAAGGATGATACGCCCGAAGAGCAGGCAGAAAAGGCGCGATTGCTCGCTCTTGTCACTCTGCGGGAAGAGCAGGAGCAGCAGAAAGCAGAGGAAAAACGACTGGCGGAAGAACGTGATCGTAATCGTGTCTTTGCTAAATCCTGCCTTCGTGGTGAGGGCTGTAATGATGCCGGGGAAGAGCAGGAACCTCATACTAATTTTGCTTCATTGGCATTTTATCAGTCTCTTCCTTCTGCCGATCCAGCATCCGATACTGATGTTCCCCAACATGCTCAGACTGCCAAGAAAAAGAAACCTGTAGATGATATACCGAAACCGAAAAAGCGAAGTGCCCTGTATAAATGGCTGAACGGTGATCACGAAGAAATCGAATATCAGCGGGCAACGGCTGCAGCGACAAGTGCTGCTAATGCTCAAATGGCTGTTGAAGGAGCCAGTATCCTTGGTCTGGTAGGTGGAAGTGCCATTACGTCAGGAACGTGGGCTGTTCGGGGGGCAACCCTTGGAGAAATAGCCGCTGCAGGTCCCGGTGCTTTCATCGCAGCTATTGTAGTGGGAATGATGCCCGGCAGGCTCAATGAGGGTGAACAGGACTTTATTGACCGTATGCGTCTGGAACAGATGCGTGAAGCGCCAAGCCGTGTGCGTTATACATGGGAGCAGGACGATAAAGGTAATCTGATTCCTCATGGCTGGCATACACCACCCGGTAAAGATATGGTGCGTGTGCGCAAAATGGCGTGGGACAGTAGCCGAAAAGCATATACATTTACTACAGAGGAAGATCCGCGTATAACAATCATTTGGACGCCAGACAGTTCAGGTGTCAATGTTCCTTCAAATACAGGCAACCAGAACCCGGTAAGGATACCTAATCCAGTTGTTGTTGATCCGCTGCCGAAAAATACCAGTATTGAGGCTACAACCACTCCGGCACCGGAAGAGAAGAATTTTGCGGATTATATTCTTGTTCTACCAATATCAGATATTCTACCTATTTATGTTTATTTGAGCCAAAGAAAAGGAATGCCAGATAAAGGCCATTCTTATCATCCAGCTCCAGAAACAGAAGAAATAACGGGTATTGCTGATCTGATTGAAGTTAAGGGTCGCACACCTAAACAAGGTGGAGGAGGAACACGAGAACGTTGGATGGACAAGAAGAAACGACGGGTTTATGAATGGGATTCGCAACATGGTGAATTGGAAGAATACCGAGCGAGTGATGGAGAGCACCTTGGCTCTTTGGATCATTTAACTGGCTCTAGATTAAAACCTGCCGTTAAGGGTAGGAATATTAAACGTTATTTGTGAGGTTGGCATGTCTTATAAAATACGATTACAGTGGTTCAACAAACAAACATCTGAGGGTGAAGGAAAGGAATTTTCAGGTGTTTTAGATAATAATGTTTATTTTTTGGATAAGATTGGTCTATCTAACGAACCTCAGATCTATGATGGTGTATATGACGTGGTAGTCGAATGGTTGCCATATATACAACCGTATTTTCAGCATCAAATAAATTTGCAGCGATATGATTATCAGCTAGCTTTTCGTCCAATTTGATTGAATTATTGCTCTATCGCTGTGGTAGAGCATATTTTTAACTTTAAATAATCTCCCATATAATATATTTCTTCGTTCCTTTATCTTCTGATTTTTGTTCACGAATAATCGTATAAGACTTCAGGTATTCGCATATCTGCCTCATAAATCAATTGGTTGTAAAGATCGATAGTTGTATTGTTGATAGTTTTTATCGATCGATGTCGATGAATTGATCGTAACGTTCCGGTGAACTCACATTGACAGCACTGATCGGTTCTGCATTTCACAGCCCGGCTCAGTTATTCAGGGGATTTTTCGCGAAGGGTAATAGTTCGTGCTGTCGCTCTTCCGGTAATGAAGGCAGACGTTTCAGCGCCGATTTCAGCCAGCCATACGGCTCCACGCCGTTCAGCCGCGCCGTCAGCCAGGCCCACAGCGCATCCAGTTGCGGTTTCGCATACCGTTGTCGCATAACCATCCGTGACCAGTATTCCGCTCCAGCTCGCCAGCCACGCTTCGGGATAACGCGCTGCCCGTCCGGGCTGACAGTCGAAGCAGACCACGCCGTCGCCCGTGGTTTCGCCGCTGACATACGCCCACAGGTAGCCGTTCTGCGCCTTCCCGTCCTTTTACGTGTTCAGGATTTGCAGCGGCGTTTCATCCGCATGAATCACCGGGCGGTTTAACAGTTCCGTGCGCAGCAGTTCCGCCAGCGGCATCAGCCAGACGCAGGCCGCGCCCACCCATCCGGCCAGCGTGCTGACCGACAGTTCCCCTCCGGCCCTGGCGAACACCTGCTGCTGGTGATACAGTGGCTGGCGGTCGCAGAACTTGCTGACTAGGACCTGCGCCACCAGACCCGCTTCAGGAATGCCTTTCGGGATAATCTGCGCGGACAGACTGCCTGACACCACGCGCTGGCAGCCGTCGCAGCCGTACTGCGGACGAACGTAACGCGTCACCACGAACCGCGCCGGGATGTAGTCCAGCCGCTCGCTGATTTCATCGCGGATATGCCGCAGCAGCTGGCCGCAGTCCGGGCAGGCGCAGGCGTGAGGTCTGATAACGGTTTCTTTGCGCGGAAGGTGTGCAGGCAGCGGTTGACGGATGGGACATGTTTTCTTCTCTTCCGGCTCCGGCAGCAGGCGTGCAAGCTGCGCTTGTGCAGAAGCGATATCCGCGTCGGCATCCTCTTCGAACAGGGAACGCTGTAAGCCGCTGAAGGATTCGGCCTGACGGCCAACGCGCTGCTGACGGGCCAGCATCAGGGCTTCTTTCAGCAGGTGTATCATATGCGGTTAGATATTTTCTTCCAATCGTTCGAAAATAATATCTGCCTTATTTTGAGGACTCCTTTCTAAAATATATCGATAATCGCTTGCATGAGGTTCTGGGATTCTATCTATATCAATGTTTCCCTCCCTCAGATCATCTAATGTATTTTTCTCTATCCATTGAAATGATGTTATTAATATGCATTATAATATAAATAAATATTGATTTTTCATCTGACTCAGCTAATCTTAATATGTTCCGAAGACATATTCCAACTATGACCTTTTTGCCTTCTTCCTCATTTAGTTCTTTTGATGGTTTATTAATATCTATCAAGTCTTCATATTCTTCAATAGTTGGATTTTGAACTTTTATTATATAATCATCTGTATCGAAAAATTTAGCTCCAAACGTCTCCGCTATTTTTTACCTGCTGTTGTCTTTCCAGATCAAGTATGTCCTTCTATACAAATGGTAGTATGTTCAGATAATATATCTAATAAGCATGTCGCGTCTTCAGCTCTAATCGTAACACTCATTTAATATACCTCATCGTTAATGCGTTGAATAAATTATATTCAACAATACATTGTATGCAGTATCTAATCGATAGGCCACAAGGCATAAGAATTTGAAAGCTTGTGTATAAATATAATGGCATCCAATTACAAAATTGAATGCCTACATGTAAAATATTACATCCCGTAATACTTAGAGCTAAACGATACGGTTATTGGTGCTTCATCGTATAAACAACTTACAGTTATTTTTAATTTCCGTCGATGATCATAATATGTGTGGCTATGCGTTTTTTTACCAACTAACTCAAGTTCTGATAAGCCTATACTTAATGCTCCGAGGAAAATTTCAGAATCGAATTCTTGATTTCTGTAATGCGGAATTGTTTTTTTAAAATCAACTTCTACAAAGCTAATATAATTACCTTCAGCACAAAGATGCATCCGGCAATCATCATCTTCTACAAAGATGCTGCCAACTTCATTGCCTTTACACTCAAAGATTTTTTCTGCTTGTGGAATTTGCATTCCCATGTATTGAAACGGTCTGTGAAATGGTTTACACATTATAGGGGTATTGGCATGAGATGCTTTATCTAAAGCGGTGCCAAGATTATCAAATATTTTCTCGTCGCTCATGACGTTTTTATTAAAAACCATCCCTATGCTTTGAATTAATCTTTTAAAGGCTTCAACATAGTTATCTTCATTTCTAAAATCTGCATACAGTTTCCCAATGAGAAAACCCGGAGGCTCACATTCTTTCAGCATAATAGGTAATACTTTTATTTTTTTACCGCTTATTTGATAATTCATTGCCACATCAAGTTCATTGACTACCCAAGGCGCATTTATTGAATCAGGCGATAGAACAACAGCAAAGTAATCAACACTATCAATACCCTCCCTGATTTTTTGAATCAGAGAGTCGCCAATTTTCATTTCTGCCTCATCAAGCCAATAACGTACACCGTGATTTTCAAGGTCTCTTGCTAACTTTCTGACAAATGGCTTGTCATTATGATTATGGCTTAAAAAAACTCTAATACTCATAGGTCCCTCAACAAGAAGTTATGTAATAACTTACAGCTTCGTCGGATACCATCAAGGCACATCCTTGTGTCTTGAGTTAATGAAGCTTTGACTGAGCAAACTAAAACGGCCTGACCATCCCATCATGATTAGTCTCAACAAAATCAGCCTACCACTGTAGCATCAATCTTCGCTGCTCAAGATGCTTAGCCTTATGGGGATAGGCAGCACGAACACTGTTGCTTTCCTTGTGGCTCATCTGGCGTTCTACCGCACCTTCAGGCCATTGCCCTGATTCAATAAGAGCACTACATGCCAGCGTGCGGAAACCATGACCGCAGATGTCCTGTGTGGTGTCATAGCCCATCTTACGCAGCGCCTTGTTGATTGTGTTTTCAATCAGAACAGCTAAACCTTGGCAAGGCAATACCCCGACCACTCATCCATCAACGCCACCCGCTTAGACCATAACGTCCCACGTTGATACGCAGCCCTTGACTTATCTGCTAACTGGTGAGCTATCGCATGTTCAATAACCTCACGCGGGTAGATAGTCGTTTCACCAGCCCAATCACGAAATATCGATCTAAACCCATGCTGTGTTAAGTTGGTGCATCCCGTTCGCTTTAGGAATGCCAGCAAAGCCGTGTCGGAAAACTGCCCTTTACGAATGGCAGGGGACACAAAGTTATTGCTCTTAAAATAGGGTAAATCTTTTAATAGGTAACAGCAGCTTGGAAGGAAGAACCCTGTGTTCTTTCCCTGTCGTGAGATAATTTTCTGGAGTGTTCAGGTGGGGCGTTTTCACACAACCTATAGCAAGTTTGTTGTAGTAATCAAAGGTCCAAAAAAAACTTCCATTAGGAAAATCACAGCAAAAACAATAAGTTCAGATACAAAAAGCCCGTTTACACGAGCTTCTTTATGCAGGACAAAACCAATATTACGTTGTAACTGATTGATTCTGTATCAAATATGGCGGTGAGGGGGGGATTGACTCGCTTCGGGCAGCCTGTTCTCTGCGCTCTCAGTCTGTCCAACTGGCTGCGCTGCTACTCGGCCCATCCCTGGGCCTCGCCCCTACGGGGCCAGCGCATGCGCTGTTCAAAATTGCTCCCGGCAATTTTGTGTCGACCCCCGGTCGTGGCTTCTCATCCCCCCGCAGGCGTGCAACATGCGAAAAAAAAGCCCGTACTTGCGTACGAGCTCTTTCTCGAATATGGCGGTGAGGGGGGGATTGACTCGCTTCGCTCGCCCTTCGGGCAGCCTGTTCGCTGCGCTCTCAGTCTGTCCAACTGGCTGCGCCAGTTGTCGAACCCCGGTCGGGGCTTCTCATCCCCCCGCAGGCGTGCAACATGCGAAAAAAAAGCCCGTACTTACGTACGAGCTCTTTCTCAAATATGGCGGTGAGGGGGGGATTCGAACCCCCGATACGTTGCCGTATACACACTTTCCAGGCGTGCTCCTTCAGCCACTCGGACACCTCACCATATTGTTGTTCCTGTGCTACCGGAACGGGCGCTAATTTAGGGAAATACCGCTCCGGCGTCAATCAACTTTTTGAAAAAAACGTGCATTTACACAAACTTCAATCAATATGCAGCTTAAATAAGCGGGAATTGTTTTTTTTGCCAGCACCCTAAAATTTGCTACTCTGATGTTCCCTCGAAAAATGATGATTATAAGTGCGAGTACGTTCCGCATAACAATGTTCAGGAGACGTTATGGATATAATTTTCTATCACCCAACATTCGATACGACCTGGTGGCTTAATGCGCTGACAAAGGCCATACCTGGCGCGCGGGTCCGTGAGTGGAAGGCAGGTGATAATGCGCATGCTGACTACGCGCTGGTCTGGCATCCTCTGGTTGAAATGCTCGCCGGACGAAAATTAAAAGCCGTATTTGCGCTGGGTGCGGGCGTCGATTCTATTCTCAGTAAACTAAACGCTCATCCGGAAATGTTGGATGCGTCGATCCCGCTTTTCCGTCTGGAAGATACGGGGATGGGCCTGCAAATGCAGGAATATGCGGTTAGTCAGGTATTGCACTGGTTCCGTCGCTTTGATGACTACCAGGCATTAAAAAACCAGGCGAAATGGCAACCGTTGCCAGAATATACCCGCGATGAGTTTAGCGTCGGGATCATGGGCGCTGGTGTTTTAGGTGCAAAAGTTGCAGAAAGTCTGCAAGCATGGGGGTTCCCGCTACGCTGCTGGAGCCGTACGCGTAAATCCTGGTCTGGTGTAGAAAGCTTCGCCGGTACCGAGGAACTGGGCGCGTTTTTGAGTCAAACTCGCGTGCTGATCAACCTCCTGCCTAATACGGCAGAAACCGTAGGCATTATTAACGCTGATTTACTCAGCCAATTGCAGGATGGCGCTTACGTGCTCAACCTGGCGCGCGGCGTTCATCTCAATGAAGACGCTCTTCTGGCATCGCTGGACAGCGGCAAAGTAAAAGGTGCCATGCTGGATGTCTATAGCCGTGAACCGCTGCCGGAAACCAGCCCGCTATGGAAACATCCGCGTGTGGCAATGACGCCGCATATCGCCGCGGTAACACGCCCGGCAGAGGCGGTGGACTACATCTCCCGTACGATTTTGGACCTGGAAAGTGGGAAATCCGTAACGGGTCAGGTCGATCGCGTTCGGGGATATTGATGGTAACCCGGCAAGTGCCGGGTTTCAGCTAATAAATGGCGACGATACCTGCTATCCTTGACGGAAAATGACTACAGGAGAGAGTTATGTATCCCGTTGACCTGCATATGCATACCGTCGCCAGTACCCACGCCTACAGCACCTTAAGTGATTACATCGCTGAAGCCCATCGCAAAGGCATCAAGCTGTTTGCCATAACCGATCATGGACCGGACATGGCGGATGCGCCTCATCACTGGCACTTTATTAATATGCGCATTTGGCCTCGTATCGTCGATGGCGTAGGGATCCTGCGCGGTATCGAGGCGAATATTAAGAATATTGAAGGCGAAATCGACTGTTCAGGTCCGATGTTTACCTCTCTGGATCTCATCATTGCGGGCTTCCATGAGCCGGTTTTTGCACCTCACGATAAAGACACCAATACCCAGGCAATGATAGCCACGATGGCCAGTGGTCACGTGCACATCATCAGCCATCCGGGGAATCCCAAATATCCCGTTGATATCACAGCGATTGCGCAGGCGGCGGCAAAATACCAGGTCGCGCTGGAAATCAATAACTCCTCGTTTTTGCATTCGCGTAAGGGGAGTGAGGACAATTGTCGCGCGGTCGCTGCGGCGGTGCGTGATGCCGGGGGCTGGGTGGCGTTAGGGTCGGATTCACATACCGCTTTCACACTGGGTGAATTTGGTGAATGCCGTAAAATTCTGGATGATGTAAATTTCCCGGAAGACAGAATTTTAAACGTCACCCCTAAACGCCTGCTGGCGTTTCTGGAATCGCGAGGCATGGAGCCGATCGCGGAATTTGCTGAACTGTAATTGTTACTAACTGGAATATATCAATGAACGAGTTTTCTATCCTGTGTCGTGTACTGGGCTCGCTGTTTTACCGCCAACCGCAGGACCCTTTACTGGTTCCTCTGTTTACCCTGATTAGTGAAGGTAAACTGTCCGCCAACTGGCCGCTGGAACAGGACGAACTGCTCACTCGTCTGCAGAAAAGCTGCGATATGCCTCAGTTGGCTGCGGATTACAACGCGCTGTTTGTCGGCGACGAGTGTGCGGTGCCGCCTTATCGTAGCGCCTGGGTAGAAGGGGCGAAAGAATCCGATGTTCGTGCTTTTCTTTCTGCCCGCGGAATGCCGCTGGCAGATACGCCTGCAGATCATATTGGCACGCTGTTGCTGGCGGCTTCATGGCTTGAAGACCAGTCTGCGGAAGATGAAAGTGAAGCACTCGAAACCTTGTTTGTGGAATACCTGTTGCCCTGGTGCGGCACGTTCCTTGGCAAAGTTGAAGCGCATGCAAACACACAGTTCTGGCGTACCATGGCACCGTTAACGCGTGATGCCATTGGCGCGATGTGGGACGAATTGCAGGAAGATACTGAAGAGTAAATGTGATTTAGATCTCATTAAACTGCAACTCAATTTACATCATTGCATGAATTGTGTGCACGATCTCATTCCCATGCCGTTTTTCTGCTAAGATACGCGGCATGAACATACTTCTCTCAATTGCAATCACAACGGGCATTCTCTCTGGGATTTGGGGATGGGTGGCCGTATCTCTTGGTTTACTCAGTTGGGCTGGCTTTCTGGGCTGCACGGCCTATTTTGCCTGTCCGCAGGGTGGGCTGAAAGGGTTGTGGATCTCGGCGTGTACGCTGCTAAGCGGTGTGGTGTGGGCGTTGGTGATTATTAACGGTAGCGCGCTTGCCCCGCATATGGACATTATTGGTTATGTCATGACGGGAATTGTCGCGTTTCTAATGTGTATTCAGGCAAAGCAATGGTTGCTTTCATTTGTGCCGGGTACCTTTATTGGCGCATGCGCAACGTTTGCAGGGCAGGGTGACTGGCAGTTGGTCGTGCCTTCTCTGGCGCTGGGGCTGGTATTCGGCTATGCGATGAAAAACAGCGGATTGTGGCTGGCATCTCGTCGTGAGAATCGGCTATCGTCGACGCTGACCAGTAAATAAAAAAGCGTGAGGGTTTTCCTCACGCTTTTTATGCTGTATCGACCACTCAGGATTCCGGAGGTACCGACAAATGGCGGTATTTAACCAGGATGTCATTATCAACTTGTTTCTTATCCTGCAAATCCCACAATCCGCGATCAATCCCGTCATTAATCAGGAAGATAACGCCGGTTTCAATTGCTGACATCAGACAAAGCATAACCGGTTCGTTAGAGGTGTAGCCAATTTCACCTTCCAACAGTCGCTGGTAGTCAATGAAGCGGAATACCCCAGCCTGCACTTCATAAGACAAGATAGTTTTGCTGGTATTCACCGATGAGAGGATTTCACCGGTACTAACGTTAACCACACGCAGGTTGACCGCTATCTGGTCGAGCTGGTACTGCGTATCGGCGCCAATACCGAAATAGCGCGCACCAACGCCACCCGATTTAACGTTGCTTTCATAACCAATAATTGACCCTTCTACCATGATGTTTGCCGCGGTCAGAGACTGCAGAGGGATCCGGTTATTAATGGCAACTGTGCCGTTTTCCTGAGCCGCACGAATGATTTTTCGTTCGTTAAGCAAGTTCTGCAATCCCTGACGTTCCAGCGGAACGAACCAACGAGAATCCTTCAATGCGGTGACAAGCATCGCCGTGGCGCTTTGCGGGACGGCGGTTGAGAAGTTACTTGCCGGATAAGGTTTAAACTGGCCAGTCTCATCCTGAATATTGTATACCGAGACAAAAATCTTACCTGTAGGCATGGGCAGGTGCGTCAAGTCTTTATAGCTTTGGGCTCGGGGCATTAATGTCGGCTTAGCGGCTTCTTGCGGCGGGGCTGTTAAACATCCGCTGAGTAAAATTACTGCCACCATGATAAGTAAGCGCTGCATGATTTTTTCCTTTCGTGGCTATAATTTAGAAATCGGTCGACTGATTTTGTAAACCCGACACTTCAATAGTCGACGTTCTCCCCGTTTTCCTGTCCGTGACATTCAGTTGCAGTTGTCCATCCCGGTTGGCGATATCAACGATAAAATCGCTGGTTACCATCCTTCCCGGCTTACCGGTATTGATATTGGTAAGTAAGCCACCGAGTATTTGTGACTGGATCGCCTGGGTAAAGTTATCCAGCGCTGTTGGGGTTTCAATGCCGTAGTCGCCGGCACTCGGATCTTTATACGAGTTTTGCGCCTGTGCGCTGTTCAGTAAAAAAGAGCCGTTATTTGGGTTACCACCAAAGTTAGGGTTGCGGAACTGGAACGTCATATTTCCGGCCCAACTTAATGGTGAAATCAGCATGAGCAAAACCACTGCATGTTTGACACGCATGAAAGCCTCCGGACAAAATCATGTTTTAGAATTCATCGCGCGCTAAATCGCTCGTGCTTAATAGTGTTTGATCTATTTGCCGACGATTTAATGCTTCCTCAGTTTCTGCCAATGCAAAGACCACAATTTTGTCGAAGTCTCTTTTCGTCGGGAATAAAAAAGTCTGGAAGATAACGTCCTGATTGACCGTTATGGTGATCCAACTTCCCCAACGTGCACTGGGTCTTTCATTAATGGTTAAGTTTCCTGTGTACTTACTTTCCCACTTGTCACTAAAGGCCCGGTAAAAATCATGGCCAATGGAAGAGACAGTGTGGTCGGTTAACAGTCCGGGAACCTCCACCTCTACAGCCGCGTGTAGATTCCCGGCAGCAAGGAACAAATTTGCTGCCACAATCCAGGTCAAATAGCGTTTCATGGCTTTATCGCCTGAGGTTATCATTGGCCCACGAGACCGCCTGCGTACGATTTTTGACAGCTATCTTTTTGAAAAGATTATAAAGATGTGTTTTCACCGTATTTTCACTAATAAATAGTGAACGCGCGATTTCAATATTTGAGGCGCCGATACGCAGTTTATTAAGGATCTCTTTTTCACGGTGCGTAAGTAATGCCGACTCCGTGCTGTTATAGCGGTAGTTCCCGGAATGCGTGATCAGGTAGCTGGCAAGCTTTTGCGAAAAGTAGCATTCGCCCCGCAACACACCCTGCAAACCGCTGACTACACGCTGCTCATCTTCAGTTGCGTAAAATACGCCATTGATATGCGGCCAGTTTTCAATATCCCGGTAAGGATAATCATCTGGGGTATTCAACAATAAAGTTTTTATATTGTTGTTTTTTCTGCTCAAATTATCTTGCCAGTAATGGATCAGTTTTTTATCTGCCTCCATCATATCCAGTAAAACAATGCAGCTGGAGGATATATCATCCAGAGAACGTTGAATATTATGTAGTTTTCCGGTTAACGCCAGCGATTGCTTTAAATGCTGTAATAACGCAGTTGCCTGCAGGGATGGTTTAGTGATCAACAATAATGTATGACCATGAATACTATGGACTTCATTAAACATGATGAAACTCCACTTTTTTAGTCGCACACCTGACAGTTGCCTCTACTAAAATAGAGGCACCAGAAGTACTGACAGATGTTGCACTGCTGTGTAGAAATAAAACTTCGACCCAACGGGGTGAAAATATTAAAACAAATGGACTTCAACTGATTTCAATCTAGCTATTACAAATCTTAAAGCAAGTGTTAAACATGTTACATAATGTAAATTTATATATTAAAATGTGATTTTTGCGTTTTTGTGGAGTTTAGATTTGATAGTAAAGTTGTACATTTTAGCGTTATTGCATAGATTTAAAAAATCATACAAATTATAATATCTTATTGAATTTTAAGAAATAAAATTATAATTAGATGGTTTTAGATTTCTAATGAATTTTGATTTTTTTGTCTCACTTTAAGTTGAACAATTTTAGATAGAAAAAAATGACACTTGTCACGACTTGTACCGAGGACAATCCCACTACCGTCTGCAAGGCCCAGAAAACGCGGAAAACGCGTTTTTTTGTTACTGCATAGAAATTCACTCATCGGGTTACAAAAGAAATAAAATCCAGAGCTATAACGGTGTTAATTGCTGTTAATTAGTACTTTGGGGTGAATCTGGATATAAAAATACAACTGGTGGGTGAGTTATTTAAAATGTTTCAACGGACATACTCTTCATCGTAACGTGGCGTTAACAAATGTAAGTCACGTTAACAATAATTTGAGTGGTAAATAATTTAACCTTATGTACGACCAGGTCCAGGGTGACAACATGAAAAACAAGTTGTTATTTATGATGTTTACAATGCTGGGTGTGCCTGGGATTGCATCCGCTACAAGTTATGATTTAGCTAACTCAGAATATAACTTTGCGGTAAATGAATTAAGTAAGTCTTCATTTAATCAGGCAGCCATTATTGGTCAGGTTGGCACTGCGAACAGTGCAAATACTCGACAGGGGGGCTCGAAGTTATTGTCGGTTATTTCGCAAGAAGGTTCTGGTAACCGAGCGAAAACAGACCAGACGGGGTCATATAACTTTGCATATATTGATCAAACGGGTAGTTCCAATGACGCGAGTATTAAACAAGGTTCATACGGTAATACGGCGGTAATTATCCAGAAAGGTTCTGGTAATAAAGCCAATATTACTCAGTACGGTACACAAAAAACAGCAGTTGTGGTGCAGAGACAGTCGCATATGGCAATTCGCGTAACTCAACGCTAATCCATTAACGACGATTAAATCAATCCGATGGGGGTTTACCATGAAACTTTTAAAAGTGGCAGCATTCGCAGCAATCGTAGTTTCTGGCAGTGCTCTGGCTGGTGTTGTTCCGCAATGGGGCGGCAATCATCATGGTGGCGGTAGTAATTATGGCCCAGACTCTTCACTGAGTATCTACCAATATGGGTCAAACAACGCTGCGAATGCTCTGCAAAGTGATGCGCGTAAATCAGATGTCACTATCACACAACATGGGCGTGGTAACGGGGCTGTAGTTGGTCAAGGCGCTGATGACAGTACCATTAGCCTGAAACAGACTGGCTTCCAGAACAATGCCACTATCGATCAGTGGAATGCTAAAAATGCTGATATTAGTGTAACCCAGTTCGGTGGCCGTAATGGTGCGTTGGTTAATCAGACCGCGTCTGACTCCAATGTGCTGATTCAGCAAGTTGGCTTTGGCAACAACGCTACAGCTAACCAACACTAATTCAGTTTTCTGACTGATAATAAACAGGGCGTGAGCCCTGTTTTTTTTTCGGGAGAATATGATGCATACGCTATTACTCATTGCCGCGCTGGCAAATCAAATAACATTCAATACAACTCAGCAAGGTGATATGTACACCATTATTCCTCAGGTGACGTTAACCCAACCGTGCGTATGTGAGGTACAAGTCCTTGCCATACGTAAAGGGCAGGGGGGACAAAGCCAGTCGCAGCAGAAAATAAGCCTTTCGGTCCCTGCTAATCGACCGATTGAATTAACCAAACTGAGCTTTAATATTTCATCTGAGGATTCGGTCAAAATTATCGTTACCGTTTCAGATGGGCAGTCTCTGCATCTGTCGCAACAATGGCCTGACTCAAACAGTCACCCATAATTTTTTGCTGTATTTGCATTAAGGGTGTGGCTGGGAATGCGCTGCTGTTCTATGAATATAGAAGCGTGTGAGCGTTTGTAATTGATCGTTAATCGTAGCGGTGAAGGATCATTTCGATCCCTCAAAGATGGCTAATCATTGAGGAACCCTTATGTGTACATTATTAAAGCGTATTTTAAGTACCAGTTTATGTGCTTTTTCTCTTTTAACCCTCCCTGCAATTGCGCAGCAAATCACAACCGGCGGGGTTATTCATTTTCGCGGAGCGATAGTTGAATCACCTTGCGACGTTAACAGACAGCAGCAGCAAATTGAATTGTCATGTATCCGCAACGGCACCAACCAGAATAGTCTTTACAACCCGCAACAGCTCGCGACAGCCCCTCAGAATGTGCAGGAAATTGCCACAGTCAAAATGCACTACCTCAATGAACAGAAAAACATGGCGATTCTTAATATTGAATATAAATGACTCGCTGTGGCGTAGATATGCACACTTACGGTTAAAAAGAGAGATTTAAGGGAAAACCCTGCTGTACACTTAACGAATGGTGTTTTGTCAGGGGGAACTTATGCAATCACGTGTTCATGTGTTACATGGCGATATTACGACTGTCGCTGTTGATGTGATTGTCAATGCGGCGAATTCATCGCTACTGGGAGGCGGTGGCGTCGATGGCGCAATCCATCGCGCTGCCGGACCAGCATTGCTGGAGGCCTGCAAACAGGTTATCCAGCAACAAGGAGAATGCCCGACAGGGCATGCGGTGATCACTCTGGCGGGGGCGCTTGCGGCAAAAGCGGTCATTCATACCGTAGGACCGGTCTGGCAAGGAGGAGGTCATCATGAGGCCGAACGCCTCGAAGAAGCTTACTTAAACACCCTGCAACTGGCCCTGGCCAATGGTTATCACTCCATTGCTTTTCCGGCGATTAGCACCGGGGCTTATGGCTATCCACGCGCCGCAGCGGCAGAAATAGCGGTGAAAACGGTGCTGAAATTTATTACCCGCCGCGCACTTCCTGATCAGATATACTTGGTGTGCTTTGATGACGAAAACGCTCAACTTTATAAGAGATTGCTAACACAACAAGGTGATGATCACACGGACTGATATGACGCGACTTGAGCGTGCCATCACGCCCCTTTGCGAAGACCACCCGGGAGAATGCGGCATTCTTGCGTTGGATGACAGCCTGGATGCGTTTGCTGCTCGCTATCGGTTAACGGAAATGGCGGAACGTACCCTGGATGTGCAGTATTACATCTGGGAAAACGACATGTCCGGGCTATTGCTATTTTCCGTTCTGCTGGCCGCAGCGAAGCGAGGCGTACGGGTGCGTTTGCTGCTGGATGATAACAATACGCCGGGTCTGGACGACACGCTGCGTCTGCTGGATAAGCACCCCAATATAGAAGTTCGCCTCTTCAATCCGTTTTCCTTTCGCATCCTGCGCGCGCTGGGCTATTTAACCGATTTTGCCCGGCTTAATCGGCGCATGCACAATAAAAGTTATACCGCTGACGGCGTGGTGACCCTCGTTGGTGGGCGTAATATTGGCGATGCCTATTTTGGCGCGGGTGAGCAACCGCTGTTTTCCGACCTGGACGTCATGGCTATCGGGCCGGTTGTCAAAGATGTGGCGGATGATTTTGAGCGTTACTGGCACTGCCGCTCGGTTTCAACGTTACAAAATGTGCTTGAGATGTCCGAGCCAGATTCTGTACAGCGTATTGAGCTACCCGAATCCTGGTATAACGATGATATTACCCGCCGCTATCTGCATAAGCTGGAAACCAGCCAGTTTATGTCCAGTCTCGATCAAAGATCGCTGCCGCTAATTTGGGCCAAAACGCGTTTGCTGAGCGATGATCCTGCAAAAGGAGAAGGGAAAGCGCCGCGCCACTCGCTATTACCGCAGCGTTTGTTTGACGTAATGGGTTCGCCGACCGAACGTATTGATATTATTTCTGCCTACTTTGTGCCGACGCGTGCCGGTGTGGCGCAGCTCCTGAGACTGGTAAGAAAAGGCGTCAAGATTGCCATTTTAACCAATTCACTGGCGGCGAATGATGTGGCGATCGTCCATGCGGGCTATGCGCGCTGGCGAAAAAAACTGCTGCGCTACGGTGTAGAATTATACGAACTTAAACCGACCCGCGATCGCGTCTCGGTCGTTCACGATCGTGGATTAACAGGTAATTCAGGGTCCAGCCTGCATGCGAAAACGTTCAGTATTGATGATCGCAAAGTGTTTATCGGCTCGCTTAATTTTGATCCTCGTTCGACGCTGCTCAATACGGAAATGGGGTTTGTGATTGAGAGTGAAGTGCTGGCCGAATTGATTCATAAACGGTTTATGCAAAGCCAGCGTGATATGGCCTGGCAGCTACGCCTTGACCGTTGGGGGAGAATTAATTGGGTCGACCGACTTTCTGGCAGTGAACAGGTCCTGAAAAAAGAACCCGCCACAGGATTCTGGAAGCGGGTTCTGGTAAAGCTGGCGTCCGTGTTACCCATTGAATGGCTGCTTTGAACCACACAATGATTGAGGGAAAAACTAGCCGGCTACGGCCTTGTTTTTATCCTGCTTAACGGGCGGTTTACCCGAAAAGAGAAACTTCAGCACCGGTATGCGTAAATGGATTTCGTACAGTATTACCGCAATCCCAACCACAAACAGCAGACCGCAGAGAAAACCCAGCAGATTCGACGTGATATGCGGTGTGATGTAAGCGCCAAAAAACAGCGTTAACGGGTGGTGCACCAGATAGATAAACAGCGACGCGTTGACAAAATAGGTCACGCGGGCAGACTGGAAATTAAGCAAACGGTGACCCAACGAAAAGACGACGTTCACCATCCACAGTCCCATGACCATGGTAATGACATATTCGGTTTCATACATCCAGGCATCGCCGTTGCCATAACGCTGATTGAGCAGGTATGCCACAAATGCGAATGCAGCACCGAGCGTGCAACCGCGTGACGGTGTGGTAAACAGCGCTTTCAGATTCGGGTTGATAAACGCCAGTGCGCCGAGGATAAAGAACGGCGCATAGAACAGCGTTTGCATAACGATAAAATTGAACATGCCATCGCTGAGAATCGAAGGGTAGAGGATGAAAATTGTCCTTCTGACGGCAGCGTAACCGACACCTAACAAGATGAAGATCAGCGATAATTTAGTCATCGACACCGCCGGGGCGCTGGCGGCATCACTACGCGTCAGTCTGTTTTTCATCTGGGTGAACATCCACATGCTCACGGTCGTTAATACGACCAGAACCAGTAAAAACCACAGATGGGAAATCAGCTCCCAGGCCAGCGCATTGTATTTATCGTAGCCGCTGAGAGTATGCCAACTGTCTGCTTTTCCCTTTACGTATTGCAGCATGATAAATTGCGGCAGCGTAAGTAATGGAATCGCGGTCAGCATCGGGATCCCCACGCGTTCTACACGCACCTTCCACCAGCGCTTTAGCGGATAGCGCAAAAATAGCATGTAGGAAAAATAACCCGAAATGACAAAGAAGACTTGCATGCGAAAAGCATGGATAAAGTCGTTAAACAGGGTCAACCACCACGACGGTTCAGCACTGTTCACGTGCCAGGTGTGGGTCGAGTAAATCAATGAAATATGGAATGGGATCCCTAACAACATTAGCCAGGCACGGATGGAGTCAAGAAAATATTCGCGTGGTGGTGATACAGAGCTCATAGACAGTTATGTATTCTCAGACTTTTCGTCTTATCCCTAAGACGAATAATGGTTACATTCGAGGGCAACCCTACACGAAGTCCAACAACCTGTCTCCAGGATAAGCACGCAAAGTGAAAACAGGTAGTTGAACCTGATTAAACCATGAGCCAGCGCGCGAACAATACAGGGATTCAGTTGTCGGAATACCCGATTATCCATTAAAATGGATCGGATCAATATAAGCACACAAAGGGGGAAGTGCTTACTAATTATGAAACATAAACTACAAATGATGAAAATGCGTTGGTTGGGTGCAGCAGTTATGTTAACGCTGTACACATCATCGAGCTGGGCGTTCAGCATCGATGATGTTGCAAAACAAGCTCAATCCTTAGCCGGTAAAGGCTATGAGGCGCCAAAAAGTAACTTGCCCTCCGTTTTCCGCGACATGAAATATGCGGATTATCAGCAGATCCAGTTTAACCGCGATAAAGCCTACTGGAGCAATCTCAAGACCCCATTTAAGCTCGAGTTCTACCACCAGGGTATGTACTTCGACACGCCGGTCAAAATCAACGAAGTTACCGCTACAGCGGTGAAAAGAATCAAATACAGCCCGGATTATTTTAATTTTGGCGATGTTCAGCATGATAAAGACACGGTAAAAGATCTCGGTTTCGCCGGGTTCAAAGTGCTGTATCCGATCAACAGCAAAGATAAAAACGACGAAATCGTCAGCATGCTCGGTGCCAGCTATTTCCGTGTTCTGGGGGCAGGGCAGGTCTACGGTCTGTCTGCGCGCGGTCTCGCGATTGATACCGCTCTGCCTTCTGGCGAAGAATTTCCCCGCTTCCGTGAGTTTTGGATCGAGCGTCCGAAACCGACTGACAAACGTTTGACCATTTATGCCTTGCTGGATTCTCCGCGCGCAACCGGAGCGTATCGCTTTGTCATCATTCCGGGTCGTGACACGGTAGTCGATGTTCAGTCCAAAGTTTATCTGCGCGACAAAGTGGGCAAGCTGGGCGTGGCACCGTTAACCAGTATGTTCCTGTACGGACCAAACCAGCCTTCTCCGGCGACCAACTATCGTCCGGAACTGCATGACTCTAACGGTTTGTCGATCCACGCTGGCAACGGCGAGTGGATTTGGCGTCCGCTGAATAACCCGAAACATCTGGCGGTGAGCAGCTTTGCGATGGAAAACCCGCAAGGTTTCGGCTTGCTGCAGCGTGGCCGTCAGTTCTCGCGTTTTGAAGATATCGACGATCGTTACGATCTGCGCCCAAGCGCCTGGATCACGCCAAAAGGTGATTGGGGTAAAGGTAAGATTGAGTTAGTTGAAATCCCAACTAACGATGAAACGAACGATAACATCGTTGCGTACTGGACGCCGGATCAACTGCCTGAAGCCGGCAAAGAGATGAACTTCAAGTACACCCTGACGTTCACGCGTGACGAAGACAAGCTTCATGCCCCTGATAGCGCCTGGGTCCAGCAGACTCGTCGTTCTACCGGTGATGTAAAACAGTCTAATCTCATTCGTCAGCCTGATGGCACTATCGCGTTTGTGGTGGACTTTACCGGCACGGATATGAAAAAGCTGCCGCAGGATACCCCGGTTACCGCACAAACCAGTATTGGCGACAACGGCGAGATCGTTGAAAGTACTGTGCGCTACAACCCGGTAACTAAAGGTTGGCGTTTGGTATTGCGCGTGAAAGTGAAAGATGTGAAGAAAACCACTGAAATGCGTGCTGCCTTGGTCAATGCCGATCAGACGCTGAGTGAAACCTGGAGCTACCAGTTACCTGCCAATGAATAAGACAACTGAGTATATTGACGCAATGCCGCTTTCGGATATCGAAAAAGCGGCACTGCCGAAAACTGACATCCGCGCCGTTCATCAGGCGCTGGATGCCGAGCATCGTACGTACTCGCGCGAAGATGATTCACCGCAGGGTTCGGTGAAAGCTCGCCTGGAGCAGGCGTGGCCTGATTCTCTGGCCAAAGAGCAGTTGGTTAAGGACGATGAGGGGCGCGATCAGCTGCAGGCGATGCCAAAAGCAACGCGTACCTCTATGTTCCCCGATCCCTGGCGTACCAACCCGGTTGGCCGCTTTTGGGATCGCCTGCGCGGGCGCGATGTGACTCCGCGTTATCTTTCGCGTTTGACGAAAGAAGAACAGGAGAGCGAGCAAAAATGGCGTACGGTTGGCACCATCCGCCGCTATACGTTGTTGATCTTAACGCTGGCGCAAACGGTCGTCGCAACCTGGTATATGAAGACGATCCTTCCGTATCAGGGTTGGGCATTCATTAATCCTGTTGACATGATGGGGCAGGATTTATGGGTCTCCTTTATGCAACTGCTGCCCTACATGCTCCAGACCGGCATTCTCATTTTGTTTGCCGTGCTTTTCTGTTGGGTTTCAGCAGGATTCTGGACCGCGTTGATGGGCTTCCTGCAACTGTTGATTGGGCGAGATAAGTACAGTATCTCCGCCTCAACGGTTGGGGACGAACCGTTAAATCCCGAACACCGGACTGCGTTGATTATGCCGATCTGTAACGAGGACGTTGACCGCGTATTCGCGGGACTTCGCGCCACGTGGGAGTCGGTCAAAGCGACGGGCAACGCCGAGCATTTTGATGTTTACATCCTGAGCGACAGTTACAACCCCGATATCTGCGTAGCAGAACAAAAAGCGTGGATGGAGCTGATTGCCGAAGTGCAAGGCGAAGGGCAGATTTTCTACCGTCGTCGTCGTCGTCGCGTGAAGCGTAAAAGCGGCAACATTGATGACTTCTGCCGTCGCTGGGGAAATCAGTACAGCTACATGGTGGTGCTGGACGCTGACTCCGTGATGAGCGGTGACTGTCTGAGCGGACTGGTGCGCCTGATGGAAGCGAATCCAAATGCCGGGATTATCCAGTCTTCACCGAAGGCTTCCGGTATGGATACGTTGTATGCACGCTGTCAGCAGTTTGCGACCCGTGTTTATGGTCCGTTGTTTACCGCTGGACTTCACTTCTGGCAATTGGGGGAATCGCACTACTGGGGCCATAACGCGATTATTCGCGTGAAGCCGTTTATCGAACACTGTGCGCTTGCGCCGTTACCGGGCGAAGGCTCGTTTGCGGGTTCGATCCTCTCCCATGACTTCGTCGAAGCGGCGTTGATGCGTCGTGCCGGCTGGGGCGTATGGATTGCTTACGATCTGCCGGGCTCTTATGAAGAGCTACCGCCGAACCTGCTGGATGAACTCAAGCGTGACCGTCGCTGGTGTCATGGCAACCTGATGAACTTCCGTCTGTTCCTGGTGAAGGGGATGCACCCGGTTCACCGTGCGGTGTTCCTGACCGGCGTTATGTCCTATCTGTCCGCGCCGCTGTGGTTTATGTTCCTCGCGTTATCGACCGCATTGCAGGTGGTGCATGCGTTGACGGAACCACAGTACTTCCTGCAACCGCGCCAGCTGTTCCCGGTATGGCCGCAGTGGCGTCCTGAACTGGCGATCGCGCTGTTTGCTTCTACGATGGTGCTGCTGTTCCTGCCGAAGCTGCTGAGTATTTTGCTCATCTGGTGTAAAGGGACGAAAGAGTACGGCGGGTTTATCCGCGTTACGCTGTCGCTGCTGCTGGAGGTTCTGTTCTCCGTGCTGCTGGCGCCGGTGCGTATGCTGTTCCATACCGTCTTTGTCGTGAGCGCCTTCCTCGGTTGGGAAGTGGTGTGGAATTCGCCACAGCGTGATGACGATTCCACCCCGTGGGGTGAAGCATTTATGCGTCACGGTTCTCAGTTACTGCTGGGGCTGGTGTGGGCGGTAGGTATGGCCTGGCTGGATCTGCGTTTCCTGTTCTGGCTGGCGCCGATTGTCTTCTCGCTGATCCTGTCGCCGTTTGTTTCCGTGATTTCCAGCCGTTCCACGGTTGGGTTACGTACCAAGCGCTGGAAGCTGTTCCTGATCCCGGAAGAGTATTCTCCGCCGCAGGTGCTGGTTGATACGGATACCTATCTGGTGATGAACCGCAATCGTACGCTGGACGACGGCTTTATGCATGCGGTGTTTAACCCGTCATTTAACGCACTGGCAACGGCAATGGCGACTGCACGTCACCGCGCGAGTAACGTGCTTGAGATTGCCCGTGACCGCCATGTGGAGCAGGCGCTGAACGAAACGCCGGAGAAACTAAACCGTGACCGCCGTCTGGTGCTGTTGAGCGATCCGGTGACGATGGCGCGTTTGCACTATCGCGTCTGGAATTCACCTGATAAGTATTCTTCGTGGGTGAATTACTACCAGGGACTGACCCTGAATCCGCTGGCGCTCAGGAAAAAGTAAGCGTTATGTAACGTGAAAATACCGGCCTGGTGCCGGTATTTTTTTATACTAAATAAAAGAGCCGTGAGGTATCAGGTGCGAATATTGGCAGTGGCAATCATGGTGTGCTTGCTGAGCGGATGCGGCAGTATTATTAGCCGAACTATCCCAGGGCAAGGGCACGGAAACCAATACTATCCTGGCGTGCAATGGGATGTCCGGGACTCCGCGTGGCGCTACGTCACCATCCTCGACCTGCCATTTTCGCTGGTGTTTGATACTTTGCTGCTCCCGCTCGACATTCACCACGGACCTTACGAGTAAGCTATCGCTCATCCCATTCATCGGCCGCGGTCTGACCCTCTTCGGTATCCAGGGGAGGTTCCAGCTGGAATTCACCTTCATCCCATTCGTGAAGCGTGTTTTCTTCTTGCCACTCCTGACGGATTTCAATTTCATCATAGTCGCCATCAAAAACGCTTTGGGCCGCTTCACCACTCAGCATTGGCAGGCATTCACCCTCGCCCTCATCCTCATCAGCAAAGAATTCCGCCTGCCACATAATGTCACCATCCTGTAGCACGTATTTTTGTACGCTAAGCTGTTGAACGCTGGCTTCGTCGGGCTCAAGGTCAGGGTTATCAGCCAGAAATTCTTCACGAGCGGCATCAATGGCTTCTTCCAGCGTGGCATACATGGTCATCAGAGTCTCCCTTTGATTTAATGAAGTATTCAGGGAAATAATAGTTGATTCTCCGATATTGCAAGTATGAATGCACAAAAATCATCCCGTAGCCTCAGTGCTCCGGCGACGGCGCAGACTATTCCACGAGTAGAAAGCGTTAAACAGTACGACGCCCGCGGTCACGCAGAAGACGGCGCGAAAACCGTAGTTGGCGGAAATTGCCGCCCCCATTAACGGCCCCGTTACGTTACCGATATCGCGAAATGACTGGTTATAACTGAAAATACGCCCGGCTATCTGATTGGTTGAGTTATAGACCAGCAGCGTTTGTACTGCCGGGAGCAGAGCCCCGTCAGCGGCCCCCAATAAAAAGCGCAGAACGGCAAGTTGCCAGGGCGATTGTACAAACGACATTGGAATAAGCAGCAGCACGGAGATGACCAGAGCAACAATCAGGATCTTCTCCGGGCCAATTCGATCACCTAATTTGCCGAGCCGCGGGGCGCTGATTAACGCAGCCACGCCCGGTACGGAAGCAATCATCCCGCTGATAAAGGCGATGTTACTGACGTTGCCAGCCAGCTCTCGAACGTACAGCGTCAGAATTGGCGCGATGGACCCGGTTGCCACCTGGATTATCAGCGTTGTGACAAACAGGCTCAGCACCAGTTTGGGATTTTTTAACGAGGCCACGACTTCGCGAATGTGCAGCATCTCTTTCTTGCTCACCGGTTGGAAACGTTCGCGAATAAAAAATAGCGTCAGGATAAAACAGAGCAGCAGTACGCTGGCGGTGATGAAAAATACCGGGCGTAGTCCGTACTGATCCGCGAGCAGCCCGCCAGCCAACGGTCCGAGCAACGCGCCGCTGACGCCGCCGGTGGAAAGCGTTCCCAGCGCCCAGCCGCTTTTATTGCGCGGAACCTGGGTGGCGATCAGCGCATTGGCGTTGGGAATGAAACCACCGAGCAGACCCAACAGGGCACGCAGGACCAGGAACTGCCAGATATTTTGCGCCAGCCCCATCAGCAGCATCACAATCGCCATACCCAATGCGGAACGCAGCAGCATGATTTTTCGCCCTTTGCGATCGGCAAGGCCACCCCAGAAAGGAGAGGCGATGGCGGAAAAGAGAAAAGTGATGCTGAAGACCAGACCTGACCACATATTCAGGGCGCTATGACCCGTGACGCCGAGGCTCTCGACATAGAGGGGCAAAAAGGGCATAACCAGGCTAAATGCTGCACCGGTTAAAAAACAACCCAGCCAGGCAACGGTGAGGTTGCGTTTCAAGTTTATGGGAGCATCTGAGGGGGACATAGCGTTCCGCAGTGTGGCGCGCTGTTTGCGCTATCGATTGAATATAAGCAAGCAGGCTAATTATGCGCCTGGTAGATAGTTGCTGCAATGCGGATAGCAGTTAAACCTAAAGCGGGCAGGGAAGGTGTTGCAGTCCACAGGACTGCAACCGTGCTTTAGTACAGGGAAGGTGAACCTTCAGGACGCGTCTTGAAACGACGGTGTAGCCACATGTACTGCTCCGGGGCCATCATGATGCATTGCTCAACAATCTTATTCATCCACGCTGCCGTAGTCTCCGCGTTGTCTAACGGCGGTGAACACTCCGGAGGCAGCATAATCAATTGATAACCTTTACCGTCAGGTTTGCGGCGGGGAACAAACGGTACCAGGCAGGCATTCGACATGCGTGAAAGCATCCAGGTCCCGGAGGTTGTTGCGGCCTGTTCAACAGCAAAAAGCGGGACAAATACGCTGGCGCGGGGACCGTAGTCATGATCCGGCGCGTACCAGACCACTTCGCCTTTTTTCAACGCTTTAATCATTCCTTTCAGGTCTTTACGATCGAGCATGGATTTATTAGAGCGCATACGGCCCCAGGTTTGTAGCCAGTCGAGCAGTGGGTTGTCGTTAGGGCGATATACGCCTATCCCCGGCTCCTGCAAACCAAACTGACGCGCACCCAGTTCAAGGGTCAGAAAGTGCAGACCCACTAACAAAATTCCCCGTTTTTGCGCCTGAACGTCGCGGATATGTTCCATCCCGATAACTTCCGTCCAGCGTGAAATGCGCTTGTCAGACCAAAACCAGGCCATTCCGGTTTCCATCACGCCCATGCCCACGGACTCGAAGTTCTTGATGATCATCTGCTGGCGTTCCTGCTCGCTCATTTGCGGGAAGCACAGTTCCAGATTACGGGAAACAATTTTTGCCCGACGTTTCATCAAACGTAATGCCAGACGACCTAATGCGCAGCCCAACTTGTAAAGAACCGGGTAGGGTAACTGCACGATTAACCAAAGGATGCCAATGCCCAGCCAGGTTAACCAATAACGTGGATGCAGTAACGCAGCCGAAAACTTGGGTAAATTCGTCATGTCTATCCTGTCTTCAAACGACCAATTGCCTGTATTGTCGCATTTTTTCGCGCATATCAAAAATTTGTGACGGGAGAACGGTGATTAAACCAGCAATTGTTGTTGCACTTTTATATTGGAGTAAGAAATGTAGCGTAAAATGTGTGGATGTAAATTGGCGGTGTTTGCTTTATTATGCCGCCGATTTTCATTTTCTCCCTATTTGCAGGATACGTACACCATGCCAGTGTTACACAACCGCATTTCGAACGATGCGCTCAAAGCCAAAATGTTGGCTGAGACCGAGCCGCGCACGACGATCTCATTCTATAAATATTTCACCATCGCCAATCCTCAGCACACGCGTGATGCGCTGTACCAGATGTTCACTGCATTGAGCGTCTTCGGGCGCGTTTATCTTGCCCATGAAGGAATCAATGCGCAAATCAGCGTACCGCAAAGCAACGTCGAGGCATTCCGCCAGCAGCTTTATGCGTTTGATCCCGCATTCGCCGGGTTACGTCTGAATATCGCGCTGGATGATGATGGTAAATCTTTCTGGGTGCTGCGCATGAAAGTGCGTGAACGCATCGTGGCGGATGGCATTGACGATCCGCAATTTGACGCCAGCAACGTAGGTGATTACCTGAAGGCGGCGGAAGTAAACGCCATGCTGGACGATCCTGACGCGGTATTCATTGATATGCGCAACCACTATGAATATGAAGTGGGCCATTTCGAGAATGCGCTAGAAATCCCGGCAGACACGTTCCGCGACCAGTTACCGAAAGCCGTTGAAATGATGCAGGCGCATAAAGATAAAAAAATCGTTATGTATTGCACGGGCGGGATCCGTTGTGAGAAAGCCAGCGCCTGGATGAAACACAACGGATTTAGCAAAGTCTGGCACATTGAGGGGGGTATTATTGAATATGCCCGCAAGGCGCGTGAACAGGGGCTTCCTGTGCGTTTTGTCGGTAAAAATTTCGTTTTTGATGAGCGTATGGGCGAAAGGATTTCTGAAGATGTTATTGCGCATTGTCATCAGTGCGGAACGGCGTGCGACAGCCATACTAATTGCAAAAATGATGGCTGCCATCTGTTGTTTATCCAGTGTCCGGCCTGCGCGCAGAAGTATAACGGCTGCTGTAGCGAGTTGTGTAGCGAAGAGAGTAAGTTGCCGGAAGAAGAGCAACGTCGTCTGCGCGCCGGACGTGAAAATGGCAACAAAATCTTTAATAAGTCACGCGGTCGCCTGAATACCAAACTGGGTATTCCGGACCCTGCGCAATAGTCATCATGCCGGATGGCGGCTTTAGCCCCATCCGGCAACTCATACGTTACTTCTGTTGGACGCCTTCCACTGAGATGATCAGATCGACTTCCTGAGACGCCGGGCCGAGATCGGTGGTGATGTTGAAGTCCTTCAGCTTAATTTTACCTTCTGCTTCAAAACCTGCACGCGTGCCACCCCACGGATCGCCGCCCTGACCGATCAGCTTCGCATCCAGCGTAACCGGTTTGGTGACGCCGTTCAGGGTGAGATTACCGGTGATATCCAGGTCGTTCCCCTCTTTCTTCACGCTGGTAGAGCTAAAGGTCGCCTGCGGGAATTTGGCCACGTTAAGGAAATCTGCGCTACGCAGGTGCTTGTCGCGTTCGGCGTGATTGGTGTCAACGCTGTTGGTGTTGATGGTGACGTTAACCTTATCGGCTGAGGGATTTTTCTCATCAAAGGTAAAAGTCCCGTCGAAATCTTTAAATGTGCCGTACAGCCAACTGTAACCCAGGTGCTGAATACGGAAATTAACAAAGGCATGCTGTCCTTCTTTGTCAATTTTGTAATCTGCCGCCACGGCTGACCCGGTGGTGAATAACAGAGAGGCGAGTGTAAGTCCCAGCAGGTTTTTTTTCATTTTAAGCTCCATAGTCAGATGACGATTTTCCCAACATGCGATTCAGGGTATCGTCGTTATCGATAAAGTGATGTTTCAGGGCCATCAGTCCGTGCAGAAGCGATAAAACCACCACGGTCCACGCAAGCCACAGGTGCAGACTACCGGCGAGGTCGGCCTGAGCGCCCGCATTGGCAAGGGTGGCAGGAATGTCGAACCAACCAAATACGCTTATCGCTTTGCCATCAGCGGTGGAAATCAAATACCCGCTGATGACAATAGAAAAGAGCAATGTGTATAGCGCGAGGTGACCCAGTGCCGCCGCGATGCGGGTGAAACGGGAATAACTTGCCAGCGCAGGAGGAGGAGGGGAGATCAACCGCCAGACGACGCGGATAACCAGCCCCATCATAAGCACAACGCCGATGCTTTTATGCAGTTCAGGGGCCTGGTGATACCAGCCGTCGTAATAGCTGAGCGTGACCATCCACAATCCCAGCGCAAACATGCCATATACAGCAATCGCAATCAGCCAGTGCAAAGCGGCAGACACCACGCCATAGCGTTGTGGAGTATTATTGAATTGCATAAGTGCACCGTTAGATATTTCAGAAGTGAATGAAAATGGCGCGTAAAAGACATTAATGCAACTAATAAATAACAATAATGGTGATATTTGTTTCTGATTCAATAAAATTGATTGAATTGTGAAGCAATCATCAAGGAATTAGTGGGGGTGGATGACATTAAGGCTTGGTTTCAGGGTGTTTAAGGTGTTTTTCTTGTTCAGTTAATTGCAATGAAAATTAAGTTAATATCAGTTTATGTCAATTAGTGTCAGCGTTGTGGGTTCAGAAAAACATAATATATATCACATCCATAATTGCCAGCAGCGACCATAAAATAATGTAGAGCATAAGATGCTCGCGAATATTATTAACCAGATAGTGAAAGATGCGGCGCATCAACGTTATTCCTGTCATTAAAAATGGCCTCACCAACGAGGCCATTCATTTATTATCGCTTAAAACGATTTAGCCTGAAGGGCGTCAGGTCAAAGTCAGACGATTTGTCCTGGCGAAGTCTGCCGCAATCTCTCCGAGGACGGAGGCAAACTTAAAGCCATGTCCGCTCAGCCCGGTGATGATCAGCGTGTTGTCATGCTCCGGTAGAGTATCAATAATAAAGTCTTCATCTGGTGAGTTATCATAGGTGCAGGACGCACCGTGCAGACAGCAGCCCACGCCTGGCAGAATTGTGCGCAGGAATGGGAAGGCTTCAGAACCATCGCTGGCTACAGCGGCAAACGGCTTGCGCTCTTCTGCCGAATGAATTACCTGTCCGCCATTGTGTTTACCAATTTTTAGCTCGTCGTTTTCTGCCGGGAAACCGTAGAATTGATCGCCATTTGGTAGCTCTCCGGTGAAGGCAGGGAAGTTATTCTTAACGCTGTAACGCCCATCGGCTTGATACCAGGCGAACACTTTGCGTACCGGTTGTATCGGTAGTTCAGGGACTAATGCCTGTACCCAGGTTCCGGCGCTGATCACCGCTTTTTGCGCGTGATAGTCACCATCGGCGGTTTCTACCGTGACGCCATCATCACTATGACGAATTGCGCTGACCGGGCATTTAAATAGCTGCGCACAGCCTGCTTCTTCCGCCAGACGGATCCAGGTTTTAATCGCTAACTCACTACGTAAAAAACCAGACTCCGCTTCAAACAGACCGATATAGTTTTCAGGTACGCGAATCTCTGGCCAGCGCGCCATAATGGCTGCTGCATCCAGTTGTTCAACATTGAGTTGCCACTGTTTTGCGCTTTGCGCCGCGGTCGCTAAGAAGGTTGAATCTGCCGGACCAAGGTTGATGACACCAGAGCGCACAAAAATCGGCTCTTCATTTTGGGTGGATAATTCATCCCATAATGTTTGCGCACGCAGCACCAGCGGAACATATTTTTCACCTTCGCCATAGGCATGACGAATTAATCGAGTGTCGCCGTGGTGGCTGCCCTGCTGATGCGGTGGCATATGCGCATCGATCATCAGAACCTTCAGACCGGCGCGAGTGGCATAGTATCCGGCTGCGGCACCCACGGAACCGCTGCCAATTATGATTAAGTCGTATTTCATCCGCTTCTCTCTGCAATCGCGATAGTAGCAGGGTAAATAAGTGACCCGGAATATTCAACCTGGAAATAAGAAAGGCACCGGAAAGGTGCCTTTTGATGGTTGGATGTATCAGATTTAATGTCGCTGATACTCATTTACCTGGTAATCGCCGGATTCAATTTTAGCGATTCCTGCTTCTAATATCGAAATAAATTGCCTGGCAACATCAGTGGTTAACCAGAGCGTTTGACCAACTTCAGTCCCATCCGGGTCTGGACGATTCGGGGTCTGGTAGTGCAAACGCAGCATCAGCGCATCGTAGCTATCAACAGTGCTGATGTCCCATCCTACTAACGGATGAGTCTGAATGACTTCATTATTCTTTTCCATCATGCCCCCTAATTCGTGTTACTAGACAACGGTTTTCGAGGTTCAATGCGTTTTTTCTGAAGCAACTTCAGTATATCAATAAATAAGGGTATTCATTGAAAATTTAAAGAGGTAAGCACATAAAATTTTCGTTTTCAGCGTTATCTGACTAACAAACCGACATGTTATTCATTTTTTTTAAGCATGTTGCACAATTATTTTGGTGTTGTGGTTAAAAGATAGACAGGAATTTATTATTAAAATATCAGTTTGCCAGAAGGAATGAACTATTGATTAAAAGATGGTGTGTATAAAAAAGCCGGGGCGACCCGGCAAACAAACATCACTGCATATCATTATTTATTCATTGATGAACCAGTCATCCGCGCTTTCCCAGGTCTCCTGGAGGATCTCGCTGATGCGTTCTTTATCCTCTTTGGTGGCACCAATAACCGACAGATTGTTTGCGCCGGCATAACGGACGGTAACGTTACCTTCGTTATCCGGAAAATGGTGCTGAATACGGCGGGAGAGTTCACCTGCCAGCGCGTCAATTGCACCAGCAGGTAAAGGTGAAGTTTTGGCAATAGTGACTTCAATACGCATAGTAGCCCCCTGTGGAATATACTGTTTATTTATACAGTTATTCTCACCAGTTGGCTACACTTTTTTTAGCTTTTCACGGACCAGTGTACCGTTTCGCCACCCAGGAAAGGCACCAGCGTATCATCTTGCAGCGCAATGCTCTCCGGGACCTGGTGCTCCACGCGTTCCAGCTCAATAAAGGTTTCATTCACCGGCAAACCGTAGAACTGTGGGCCATTGAGTGAGCAGAAGGCTTCAAAATGGTCCAGCGCATTCATCTCTTCAAACACGGTGGCATAACTGCTCAGTGCGGTCGGCGCATTAAAGCAGCCCGCACAGCCACAGCTTGACTCTTTGCGATGACGCGCATGCGGCGCTGAGTCGGTACCGAGGAAGGCGCGGTTAAACCCGCTGGCGACCAGCTCACGCAGCGCCTGTTGATGGACGTTACGTTTGAGGATCGGCAGGCAGTACAGATGAGGGCGAATCCCGCCGACCAGCATGTGGTTGCGGTTAAACATCAGGTGCTGCGGCGTAATGGTCGCCGCCAGAAGGTCGTTGCCGTCGCGCACGTATTCGGCAGCATCTTTAGTCGTGATATGTTCGAACACCACTTTCAGCGCAGTTAAGCGCTGACGCAGTGGTTCCATCACCGTTTCAATAAAGCGCGCCTCGCGATCGAAAATATCGATATCCGCATGCGTCACTTCGCCGTGCACCAGCAGAGGCATACCCAATTTTTCCATCCGTTCCAGCACTGGCATGATGGCATCAATAGAGGTTACGCCATGCGTCGAGTTGGTGGTGGCATTGGCCGGATAGAGTTTTGCGGCGGTGAACACGCCTTCGTTGAATCCACGTTCCAGCTCATTGGGATCCAGCGTATCCGTTAAGTAGCAGGTCATTAATGGCGTGAAGTCGTGTCCGGCAGGAACCGCGTCAAGAATTCGCTGGCGGTAAGCGATAGCCGCGTCAACCGTGGTGACGGGCGGAGCCAGGTTCGGCATGACAATGGCGCGGCCATAAACTTCGCTGGTATAGGGCACGACAGTTTTTAACATGTCGCCATCGCGAAAGTGAAGATGCCAGTCGTCTGGGCGGCGGATCTTTAAAACCTGGGATGGTGCAGTCATCAATATGCTCCGGCTGAGGATAGTCTTTTTTGCCGGAAACAAAGGATAAGCGGAAACGTTTTCGTTTGCACGAAAAAAAAGGGCGCATCGGCGCCCTCTGTCATATTAGTCGGTGAACGGGATAATGATTTCTCCCGGTTTCACCTCAATGCCTTTCGCCAGTTTTTTCGCTAGCGCTTCCCCCTGGCTGCTGTCATCCCGCAGAATGTACGCCGGCTGCTGGTTGAAATAGTTGCGCAGCGACTGATTTAAATAAGGCATCAGCGTTTGCAGTACCGACTGCATTTTTTCCGGCGTGACGGTAGCGTCCACGACTTCCATTTCTTGCAGATAAATCGCGCCTTTTTCTTTATTGAAAACCGGTAAGGCTTTTAGCTTCAACTTCATGGTCGCTTTCTGACTGCCAAACAGGGAGTTCATGTCCAGGTTGGCGTCTCCGGTCAGCGTCACTTTATTGGGTTCTTCACGGCCTATCTGGCTGGCGAGATTGTTCAGTACGATATGTGCTTCAGCGACACCAGGCAGACCGATATCTTTTGAAAAGTTATTATTCTTCGCCAGGGCCTGATTAATCTCTTGCTCGCTAACCGTGTATTGCGTGAGTTGATTACAACCAACCAACAGGCCGCTGACAATTAGTGCAGCGGCAAAAAAAAACTTTTTCATGGGGTTCCTCAACATGATGCTTGTGGTGTAATCGTGACACAAAGCATCATCGAGCACCAGCGCTGCGGGTAACAGCAGAAAAAACTGAAAAATGCGCGTACGCCAGATTGGCTATCAGGCGTCAGGCTCCAGCATACCACGCGTTGGGCGTTTGAGACTGAATTGCCACCCCAGCGCCAGGAAAGTGATGAAGCCGATAATGCCGAGCATCATCCAGGGCAGCTCCGGTTGTGCCAGGGCTTTACCCATGTCAAACAGCCAGCCGCCGCCGATATAACCAATGGCGCCGCCGATGGCGAGTCCCAGTCGACTGAAACCCATATAGCTTCCCCGGGCACGTGCATTCGCCAGCGAGGCGCTCAGGGTTTCACGCGCCGGTTCGGCGATGATTGAGCCAATATAGAACGTGCAAATCAGGGTGAACAACTGCTGCAAATTTCCGACCAGGCCGATGGGCATCATGCTTAAAGACATCACCAGCAGACCGGCCATCAGGCGATGCTCAAGGCGAAAGCGTTTTTCACTCCAGCGGGCAATCGGGTAGAGCAACGTTAAAGAGAGGCACGCCTCGATGGCATACATCCATTTCACAGCGGCCGGTGAGCCAGCGATGTCGTTTACCATTATTGGCAGCATCAGCATCACTTGTACCGCCAGCATGTAATAGCCCGCCAGCGTCAGCACATAAGTGACAAAGCGCTTGTCATGCATCACATGGCTCATTCCTTCGCGCACCGGAATTTTCACCGTCGACAGCTTCCATGCCGGAAGTAGCCAGGCGTTAAACGCCGCGCACAGAACGAACAAAATTGCGCCGGTGGCACACACCAGACGGAAATCGTATTGCAATAACCAACTGCCGAGCAACGCGCCAACCACTGCCCCGGCGCTATCCTGCATCATCAGAATAGAGAAAAAACGCCCGCGCTTTTCCGGACGGATCAGTTTGACCACCAGCGCCGAGCGGGGAGGGTCGAACAACGTGCCGCCCAGCCCGGAAAGAAAGCAGGAAAACCACAGCAGCCACGGTTCATGGGCAATGCCCATGGTGGCGAATCCGGCAGCGCGCATCAGCATGCCGGTGACGATCATCGGTTTTGCCCCGAAACGGTCAGCAATAGCACCGCCGAAGATACCTAAACCTTGCTGGATAAATTGACGTAATCCAAGCGCGATACCGACCATCACGGCAGCCCAGCCCATTTGATCGACAAAACGAATTGAGATCAGCGGGAAAACGACGAAGAAACCCAGCACGACCAGCATGTTATCGATAAGAAGGAAGTATTTACCCAGGTTCCTTGCCTGCGAGACTTGCGACATTTCCCCTCCAGGGAAAAACTCGTCACTCTGGATAGAGTTTAAAAGATAAGCACCTCCTATTCTGCGGTGTCGTCATCGCTTTTCCCACCCTTCGCGGGACAATATTTTTTTATCAAAAGTCCGTCTTGATAGAGAGTTTTCATCAAAATGTGTGAATAATTCAAAAAATGGCATTTTGCTCTTTTCACAGGGCGTATTTGCGCAGGTATAGTAATGCGAATAGCGTATTGAAGACGTTACGGGAAGGAGTAGGTATAGAATGTTTGGCTATCGCAGTAACGTGCCAAAAGTGCGCTTAACCACGGACCGCCTGGTCGTGCGTTTAGTGCATGAGCGTGATGCCTGGCGTCTGGCAGATTATTACGCAGAAAATCGTCATTTCTTAAAACCCTGGGAACCTATTCGCGATGAAAGCCACTGTTATCCGTCAGGCTGGCAGGCGCGTCTGAGCATGATCTCTGAGTTTCATAAACAGGGCACCGCTTATTACTTTGCGCTGCTCGATCCGGAAGAAAAAGAGATTATTGGCGTCGCGAACTTCTCGAACGTCGTGCGGGGATCTTTCCACGCCTGTTATCTCGGTTACTCCATTGCACAGAAGTGGCAGGGGCAGGGGCTGATGTATGAAGCCTTAACCTCGGCCATCCGCTATATGCAGCGCACGCAGCATATTCACCGCATTATGGCTAACTACATGCCACATAATAAACGCAGCGGTGACCTGCTGGCGCGACTGGGTTTTGAAAAAGAAGGGTATGCCAAAGACTACCTGCTGATTGACGGGCAGTGGCGCGATCACGTGCTGACGGCGTTGACCACATCAGAATGGACCCCCGGCCGCTAAGTTTCAGATGCAGCCATGATTAATGGAGAAGACGATGAAATACGAATTAACCGCCACTGAAGCACGGGTGATTGGCTGTTTATTAGAAAAACAAGTGACTACACCTGAACAGTATCCGCTCTCCGTTAACGGAGTCGTAACCGCCTGCAATCAAAAAACGAATCGTGAACCCGTGATGAACCTGTCGGAATCCGACGTGCAGGATCAGCTTGATAACCTGGTGAAACGGCATTTCCTGCGTACGGTGAGTGGCTTTGGTAATCGCGTCACGAAATATGAGCAGCGTTTCTGCAACTCTGAGTTTGGCAATCTTAAGCTCAGCGCGGGGGAAGTCGCGCTCATTACCACGCTGTTGCTGCGCGGCGCTCAAACACCTGGTGAACTGCGTAGCCGCGCCTCCCGGATGTACGAATTCAGCGACATGGCCGAAGTAGAGTCGACACTGGAGAAACTGGCAACCCGGGAAGATGGTCCTTATGTCGTTCGCCTGGCGCGTGAGCCGGGCAAACGTGAAAGCCGTTATATGCACCTGTTTTGCGGTGACGTTGATGAAGCGATGGCCACCACAGATGAACTTCCGGCAGCTTCGGGCGATCTACAGGCGCGCGTTGACGCGCTGGAAACAGACGTCGCGGAGCTTAAGCAGCGGCTTGATTCCTTGCTGGCGCACCTGGGAGACTGATGTGAATAAATTACGTATCGGCGTTGTCGGGCTCGGCGGGATTGCGCAAAAGGCCTGGCTGCCCGTGCTGGGCGCTAGTGCAGACTGGACGCTGGAAGGGGCATTTTCACCTTCGAGGGAAAAAGCGCAGCGTATCTGTGATACCTGGCGGATACCTTACGTTGATTCACTGGTTAATCTGGCGCAAACCTGCGATGCGGTTTTCGTCCATTCCAGTACCGCAACGCACTATGCGGTGGTCAGCGAACTGCTGAATGCCGGGGTTCACGTGTGCGTGGATAAACCGCTGGCGGAAAACCTGCGCGAGGCTGAACAATTGGTGGAGCTGGCCGAGAGGAAAAAGCTGACGCTGATGGTGGGGTTTAACCGTCGATTTGCGCCGCTGTATCAGGATCTCAAATCCCAGTTGGGCAATGCGGCGTCCGTACGCATGGATAAGCACCGGACGGACAGCGTCGGGCCGCACGATCTGCGCTTCACTCTACTGGACGACTATCTGCACGTTGTCGATACCGCATTGTGGCTGGCGGGAGAGAAAGCGCAGTTAAATAACGGTACGCTGTTAACCAATGAATCCGGCGCGATGCTCTATGCGGAGCACCATTTTTGTGCCGGGCAAATGCAGATAACGACCAGTATGCATCGCCGCGCCGGTAGCCAGCGCGAGAGCGTGCAGGCGGTGACGGATGGTGGCCTGATTGACGTCACGGATATGCGGGAATGGCGGGAAGAGCGCGGGCAAGGTGTGGTGCACAAGCCGGTAGCAGGCTGGCAAACTACCCTGGAGCAGCGTGGTTTTGCCGGATGCGCACGTCATTTCATTGAGTGCGTGCAAAATCAGACGGTTCCCCAGACGGCAGGTGAGCAGGCGCTCTTGGCCCAGCGCGTTGTCGAAAAGCTGTGGCGGGAGGCAATGGCTGAATAACCCCCTGTAACATCTGGCGGTAGTAATTCATTGTAATCCAGGTACTATATGCCAACTCAAAAATAACACCTCTTTTCAACCATAGGCTGGTTTGTCGGCCTGATAAGACGCTACGGCGTCGCCATCAGGCACAGCAAAAGTGCCGGATGGCGGCGATCATGCCTTATCCGACCTACGGGCAGGTTTGTCGGGGGTTTGCCTCAGAGTCTGGAATACAACATAGATGAATTTATTAAAGTCGCTGGCAGCCGTCAGCTCGATGACGATGTTTTCACGTGTGCTGGGTTTTGCGCGTGATGCGATTGTCGCCAGAATCTTTGGCGCAGGGATGGCGACTGATGCCTTTTTTGTGGCGTTCAAACTTCCTAACCTGCTGCGCCGAATCTTTGCTGAGGGCGCTTTTTCGCAGGCGTTTGTGCCTATTCTTGCCGAATATAAAAGTAAGCAGGGTGAGGATGCGACCCGCGTCTTTGTCTCTTACGTTTCCGGGCTGTTGACCCTGGCGCTGGCCGTGGTGACGGTCGCCGGGATGCTGGCTGCCCCGTGGGTGATTTTAGTCACCGCGCCTGGGTTTGCCGACACCGCGGACAAATTTGCGCTGACCACTCAACTGCTACGGATCACCTTTCCGTATATTCTGCTGATCTCACTGGCTTCGCTGGTGGGTGCGATCCTGAATACCTGGAATCGCTTTTCCATTCCGGCGTTTGCGCCGACCTTTCTGAATATCAGCATGATCGGTTTCGCGCTGTTTGCTGCGCCTTATTTTCACCCTCCGGTGCTGGCGCTGGCGTGGGCCGTTACCGTTGGCGGCGTGCTACAGCTGATTTATCAGCTTCCGCACCTGAAGAAAATTGGCATGCTGGTGCTGCCGCGCGTGAACTTCCGTGATGCGGGGGCGATGCGCGTCGTCAAGCAAATGGGCCCGGCGATCCTTGGGGTATCTGTCAGCCAGATTTCACTGATCATCAATACGATTTTCGCTTCGTTTCTGGCCTCTGGCTCAGTGTCATGGATGTATTATGCTGACCGTCTGATGGAGTTTCCGTCTGGCGTACTTGGTGTCGCGTTGGGGACTATCCTGCTGCCCTCGCTATCCAAAAGTTTTTCCAGCGGTAATCATGATGAGTATTGCCGTCTGATGGACTGGGGCCTGCGTTTGTGTTTTCTGTTGGCATTACCGAGCGCCGTGGCGTTGGGGATTCTGGCCAAACCGCTGACGGTTTCTCTGTTCCAGTACGGTAAATTTACCGCCTTTGACGCAGCGATGACGCAGCGCGCGCTGGTGGCATATTCGGTAGGTTTGATTGGCTTGATCGTGGTGAAAGTGTTGGCCCCTGGTTTTTATTCGCGCCAGGATATTAAAACGCCAGTCAAGATTGCCATTGTCACGCTGATTATGACCCAGGTAATGAACCTGGCGTTTATTGGGCCGCTGAAACATGCCGGGCTGTCGCTGTCGATTGGTCTGGCGGCGTGTCTGAACGCTTCACTGCTGTACTGGCAACTGCGGAAACAGAAAATTTTTACCCCACAACCGGGTTGGGCCTGGTTCCTGGCGCGACTGGTGATTTCTGTGCTGGTGATGTCGGCGGCGCTGGTTGGGATGCTATACATCATGCCGGACTGGTCGCAGGGAACGATGTTATGGCGTCTGCTGCGTCTGATGGCCGTTGTGGTGGCAGGTATTGCTGCTTACTTCGCTGCGCTCGCGGTGCTGGGCTTTAAAGTGAAAGAGTTTGTGCGCCGGACGGCGTAACAGATTAATGCCGGATGGCGGCATGACGCCGTATCCGGCCTACAAAACGCGTAGGCCTGATAAGCAAAACGTTATCAGGCTAGCATCAGATAGAGAATTTTTTCCCGCCGCGGTGCGCAGCAGAGGTTTGACCGTTTGCGCCATACAGCGCCGGTTCCTGGTGCGGTTTCAGCACTTGAATCGCTTGTTGATTGCGCTCGATCTGCCCTTCCAGCAGCCAACCGTTGTGCTGGTTGAGTTCGCGTAGGTCCTGTGTTTTCCGGGTAATGGTCTGCCAACGCTCGGCAATTTCATCATTGGCGCTGCGCGTGGCGTCATGCTCCAGACGGCGCTGCTGCTCCAGGTAATCAAGGGTTGCCAGCAAAGAGCTTTTTTCTTCTGTAATACGCTGTAGCTGGCTGCCGTTAATATATCCTGCGGAAAGCTGCTGCTGTTCAGCATCCATTACCGTTTTCAGGTCATTGAGGACGGTCGTCATCTGGTCAAGTATTTCTGACAAACGAGTCATACTTTATTTACTCTGTAAGTAGCTCTGCGCCTCGCGGATCAGCGAGTCGGCAATTTTTCCGGTGTCCATTTTCAGCTCGCCATTACGGATCGCGGTTTTCAGTGCTTCCACGCGTTCCATATTGATGTCATTGGTGCCGGGCTGCATCAGTTTGGCCTGGGCGTCGCTCAGCATGACGCTGGTGCTGGTGGTGGCGGTGGTTTTTTCCTTCCGCGTTTTTTGTACCGGCGCATCGCTGGTTTCACGTGGCTGAACGGTACTTACTGGCTTCAATGGTGAGGTACGATCAATGCTCATTTTGTTTATCCTCATCGAGGGGTTACGCTATAGCGGCCCGCTGTAATCATTGGTTGTTTATCTATCGGCACACGCTAAAAAATCTTTAACCTATTATAGGTTAATAAGAATATTCCCATCAGAATCGACGACACCGCTCACCACCTGGCCTGAAATCATCCGTACTCGGGCATTCTGGGCGACGGCGGCATTGTTCAGCGCTTTACCTTCGGCATTCACCCGAAAGCCATCTCCGTTGGCGATAACCAGGACGCGCTGACCGGCCTTGATTCGCCATGCCTGGCGCAACATGGAAAGCTGTATCGGCTGACCAGGGACCAGATCGCGCAGGCTTACGGCATCCTGCACCTGATTCATATCCAGCACGGCGCGCGGAGGGAGTTGGTCCAGTCGACCTCGTTTTAGCGTTACGCTGGCCGAAGTCAGGGCGCTACCCCGAGCGACGGGCGCGGCGGCAACAACGTAGTTTCCCGTGGCCTGCACGTTCACCTGCAGATAACGTTTCTCGTTGGCGCAGCGCGCCAGCACGTTCACATTACCCCACAATTTTGCACTCCCGGACACGCTTAATGCTGGTTGTTCGCAGCTCGGCAATAAGTTTGGCGACGTTCGGATAGTAACGACGACCTCATCGCTAAATCCGGCCAGTCGCTGGGAAAACCATGCCGTCAGCTGTGAATTCAGGTCTTGCGCCAGCGTCATAGGACTGAACAGCAGTGCTGCCACGACGACTCCACGTTTAAACGTTTGCATCAAAACCTCGCGCTTTTTCAGGTAGTGACAGGATTCTACCTGTGTGACGCAGTCATCAACGCAACAAATAGCGACGCATTTTGCGTTTATTCCGGCGATAACGCGCGCGTAATGGGATTTAAGCTGTCGGCTGAATTTTGTCATTTGCGGAGGAGATATGCTCGATAAGCTCGACGCCGCCTTACGTTTTCAACAGGAAGCGCTGAATTTGCGCGCCCAACGCCAGGAAGTATTGGCGGCCAACATAGCCAATGCCGACACGCCGGGGTATCAGGCGCGCGACCTGGATTTCGCCAGTGAATTAAAAAAAGTCATGGTGCGAGGACGGGAAGAAACCGGCGGTGTCTCGTTGACGCTGACCTCTGCACAACACATTCCGGCCCAGACCGTTTCCGCTCCTTCTACGGAACTGCTCTACCGCATTCCTGATCAGCCGTCTCTCGATGGCAACACGGTAGATATGGACCGGGAGCGTACGCAATTTGCAGACAACAGCCTCAAGTATCAAATGGGGCTGACCGCGTTGGGTGGACAAATCAAAGGCATGATGAACGTGCTGCAAGGAGGGAACTAATTCGTGGCGCTGTTAAATATTTTTGATATCGCAGGCTCTGCGCTGACGGCTCAGTCTAAGCGCCTGAACGTGGCGGCCAGCAACATGGCGAATGCGGATAGCGTCACCGGACCTGACGGTCAGCCGTATCGCGCGAAGCAGGTTGTGTTTCAGGTTGATGCCGCGCCAGGTGCGGCAACCGGTGGCGTAAAAGTCGCTGACGTCATTGAAAGCCAGGCGCCGGATAAGCTGGTTTATGAACCCGGTAATCCGCTGGCCGATGCGAACGGTTACGTAAAAATGCCGAATGTGGACGTCGTCGGCGAAATGGTCAACACCATGTCAGCCTCGCGTAGCTACCAGGCAAACGTCGAAGTGCTCAATACGGTGAAAAGCTTGATGCTCAAAACGCTGACGCTAGGCCAGTAAAAGGAGGCGCACATGTCTATTGCTGTAAAAATGAATGACCCGAGCACGACGGGTGTGAATGACGCAACGGGGAAGAGTTCGCTGACGGGCAGCAACGCCGCGGACCTGCAAAGCAGCTTCCTTACGCTGCTGGTTGCACAGCTGAAAAACCAGGATCCAACCAACCCGCTGCAAAACAACGAACTGACCACCCAGTTGGCGCAAATCAGTACCGTGAGCGGAATTGAGAAACTGAACACCACGCTGGGATCGATCTCCGGGCAGATCGACAACAGTCAGTCGCTGCAGGCCAGTACGCTGATTGGCCACGGTGTCATGATCCCAGGTACCACCATCCTGACCGGTAAAGGTACGGAAGAGGGCGCAAAAACCACCACTACGCCGTTTGGCGTTGAACTGCAGCAACCGGCAGATAAGGTTACCGCAACCATTACCGATAAAGACGGCAAGGTGGTACGCACCATTGATATTGGTGGGTTGAAAGCGGGCGTTCATACCTTTACCTGGGACGGCACCATGACCGATGGCACGGATGCGCCAAGCGGTTCTTACAACGTGTCAATTGCTGCCAGTAATGGCGGAACACAACTGGTGGCTCAGCCGCTTCAGTTTGCGCTGGTGCAGGGCGTTATTCGCAGCAACGGCGGTAATACGCTGGATCTGGGCACCTATGGAACCACCACCCTCGACGAAGTACGGCAGATCATTTAAGCCTTCACACTTATCAGGAGTAAGTCATGGCCTTTTCACAAGCGGTCAGCGGTCTGAACGCTGCAGCGACCAACCTCGATGTCATTGGTAACAACATCGCCAACTCCGCCACCTACGGTTTTAAATCCGGTACGGCCTCTTTTGCCGATATGTTCGCCGGTTCTAAAGTGGGTCTGGGCGTTAAAGTTGCGGGCATTACCCAGGACTTTACCGACGGTACCACGACCAACACCGGTCGCGGGCTGGATGTCGCTATCAGCCAGAACGGTTTTTTCCGCATGGTAGACAGCAACGGTTCCGTTTTCTACAGCCGTAACGGTCAGTTCAAGCTCGATGAAAACCGCAATATCGTCAACATGCAGGGGCTACAGCTGACGGGCTATCCGGCTACCGGTACACCGCCAACGATACAGCAAGGTGCTAACCCGGCGCCGATCACTATCCCGAATACGCTGATGGCGGCTAAAACCACCACGACTGCGTCAATGCAGATCAACCTGAACTCCACTGACAAGGTGCCAACGAAGACCCCGTTTAATCCCAGCGATGCGGATTCCTACAACAAAAAAGGCACCGTTACCGTTTTCGATAGCCAGGGTAACGCCCATGACATGAATATTTTTTATGTCAAAAATGCGCAGAGCAACACCTGGGAAGTTCACACACAGGATGCTTCAACCGGAGCCGCTGCAAAATCAGCAGGGTTTATGCGCTTTAATGAAAATGGTGTGTTCTTAGGGATTAGCGCCACAGCCGCCGAGGCGGTACCAACGCCTCCTACCGTCTGGCCAAAGGAAATCAACATCACAACCGGGCAGATTAACGGTGCTGATGCGGCAAATTTCTCTCTGAGCTTCCTCAATTCCATGCAGCAGAACACTGGCGCCAACAACATCGTTGCCACGAATCAGAATGGCTATAAGCCGGGCGACCTGGTGAGCTACCAGATTAACAATGACGGTACTGTGGTCGGTAACTACTCCAACGAACAGCAACAGGTTCTGGGGCAGATCGTGCTGGCAAACTTTGCCAACAACGAAGGTCTGGCTTCTCAGGGTGACAACGTCTGGGCAGCCACGCAGTCTTCCGGCGTGGCGCTGCTGGGTACTGCAGGCGAGGGTAACTTCGGCAAGCTGACCAACGGCGCGCTGGAAGCATCAAACGTGGATTTGAGTAAAGAACTGGTGAATATGATCGTCGCCCAGCGTAACTATCAGTCGAACGCGCAGACCATCAAAACCCAGGACCAGATCCTCAACACGCTGGTCAACCTGCGCTAAGCGCCTGACGGGATGGCTTAATGGATCACGCAATTTATACCGCCATGGGCGCGGCCAGTCAGACGCTGAATCAACAAGCGGTGACGGCCAGCAACCTGGCAAACGCCTCAACGCCGGGTTTTCGTGCGCAACTCAATGCGCTGCGCGCGGTTCCCGTTGAAGGATTGTCTTTACCGACGCGTACGCTGGTGGTGGCCTCCACGCCGGGGGCCGATATGACGCCGGGTCAGATGGACTATACCTCACGTCCGCTGGACGTGGCGCTGCAACAAGATGGCTGGTTGGCTGTGCAGACCGCGGACGGTAGCGAAGGATATACCCGAAATGGCGCCATTCAGGTAAGCCCTACGGGGGAACTGACCATTCAGGGACACCCGGTGATTGGCGAAGCCGGACCAATAGCCGTACCGGAAGGTTCAGAAGTCACCATTGCGGCAGACGGCACGATCTCGGCGCTCAACCCTGGCGATCCGGCTAACACCGTTGCGCCAGTTGGGCGACTGAAACTGGTGAAGGCCACGGGGAGTGAAGTGCAACGTGGCGATGACGGTATGTTCCGTCTGACTCAGGCCGCGCAGGCTACCCGTGGCGCTACGTTACAGGCCGACCCCAGCATTCGCGTTATGTCGGGTGTACTGGAAGGCAGTAACGTTAAGCCGGTAGCCGCGATGAGTGACATGATCGCCAACGCCCGTCGTTTCGAAATGCAAATGAAGATTATCAGTAGCGTGGATGATAACGCGGGTCGCGCCAACCAACTGCTGTCGATGAGTTAATACAGGACATTTTATGATCAGTTCATTGTGGATCGCCAAAACCGGCCTGGATGCGCAGCAAACCAACATGGATGTGATTGCCAACAACCTGGCAAACGTCAGTACCAACGGATTTAAGCGTCAACGTGCCGTGTTTGAAGATCTGTTGTACCAGACGATTCGCCAGCCTGGCGCACAGTCTTCTGAACAAACCACACTGCCGTCTGGTTTGCAGATTGGTACCGGTGTGCGCCCGGTCGCGACCGAGCGTTTACACAGCCAGGGGAACCTGTCGCAGACCAACAACAGTAAAGATGTGGCGATTAAAGGGCAGGGCTTTTTCCAGGTCATGCTGCCTGATGGCACATCCGCCTACACCCGTGACGGTTCTTTCCAGGTGGATCAGAACGGCCAACTGGTGACTGCGGGTGGTTTTCAGGTTCAGCCGGCTATCACCATCCCGGCTAACTCGCTCAGTATCACCATTGGACGCGACGGTATCGTCAGCGTAACCCAGCAGGGCCAGGCAGCACCGGTTCAGGTAGGGCAGCTTAACCTGACTACTTTTATGAACGATACCGGTCTGGAAAGCATTGGTGAGAATCTGTACACCGAAACGCAGTCATCCGGTGCGCCGAATGAGAGCACTCCGGGGCTGAACGGCGCGGGTCTGCTGTACCAGGGCTATGTTGAAACCTCTAACGTCAACGTGGCGGAAGAGCTGGTAAACATGATCCAGGTGCAGCGCGCTTACGAAATCAACAGTAAAGCGGTATCGACCACCGATCAGATGCTGCAAAAACTGACGCAACTCTAAAGTGTGGCCCGGTGGGGTGAAAGCCTCACCGGCACACTGATTTTGAAGATGACCGCAATGCGAAAATACGCGCTTCACCCATACCCAATTTTAGCCCTGTTGGTAGTTTCACTGACAGGATGCGCCTGGATCCCGGCCACGCCCCTCGTGCAGGGCGCAACGTCTGCCCAGCCTGTTCCTGGCCCGACGCCAGTGGCGAATGGATCAATCTTCCAGTCGGCCCAACCGATTAACTACGGTTATCAGCCGCTATTCGAAGACCGCCGTCCGCGCAATATTGGCGATACGTTGACCATCGTATTGCAGGAAAACGTCAGCGCGAGCAAAAGTTCTTCGGCTAATGCAAGCCGTGACGGCAAGACCAACTTTGGTTTTGATACCGTACCGCGTTATTTGCAAGGACTGTTTGGCAATGAGCGTGCTGACGTAGAAGCTTCAGGCGGTAACTCCTTTAACGGTAAAGGCGGCGCGAACGCCAGAAATACCTTCAGCGGTACCCTGACCGTAACGGTCGATCAGGTACTGGTGAATGGCAACTTACATGTTGTGGGTGAAAAACAGATCGCCATTAATCAGGGCACTGAATTCATTCGCTTCTCCGGGGTCGTTAACCCGCGCACCATCAGTGGCAGCAACTCCGTACCGTCAACTCAGGTTGCGGACGCACGTATTGAGTATGTCGGCAACGGCTACATCAATGAAGCGCAGAATATGGGCTGGTTGCAGCGTTTCTTCCTTAACTTGTCGCCGATGTAAGCGAGGTAGCCAGTGTTTAAATCTTTAGTTGGAATGGTACTGGTGCTGATAACCACCTTTGCGCATGCCGACCGTATTCGTGACCTGACCAGCGTTCAGGGCGTGCGGGAAAACTCGTTGATCGGTTATGGGCTGGTGGTCGGTTTGGATGGCACGGGTGACCAGACTACCCAGACGCCGTTTACTACGCAAACGCTCAACAACATGCTTTCGCAGTTGGGAATTACCGTGCCAACCGGCACCAATATGCAACTGAAAAACGTGGCGGCGGTGATGGTGACCGCGCAATTCCCGGCCTTTGGTCGTCAGGGGCAAACCATTGACGTGGTGGTCTCTTCCATGGGGAACGCCAAAAGCCTGCGCGGCGGAACGTTGCTGATGACCCCGCTGAAAGGGGTCGATAGCCAGGTATATGCGCTGGCGCAGGGGAATATTCTGGTAGGCGGTGCAGGCGCGGCTGCGGGTGGCAGTAGCGTGCAGGTAAACCAGCTCAATGGCGGACGTATTACCAACGGCGCGACCATCGAACGTGAATTACCCAGCCAGTTCGGCGGCGGTAACACTATTAATCTGCAGCTCAATAATGAAGATTTCACTATGGCGCAGCAGATAACCGACACCATTAACCGTTCGCGCGGCTTTGGTAGCGCCACTGCGCTGGACGCCCGGACGATTCAGGTACGCGTGCCAAGCGGCAACAGTTCGCAGGTGCGTTTCCTTGCTGACATCCAGAATATGGAGGTGAATGTCACGCCGCAGGATGCGAAAGTGATTATCAACTCGCGCACCGGATCCGTCGTTATGAACCGTGAAGTCACGTTGGATAGCTGTGCTGTCGCGCAAGGCAACTTGTCGATTACGGTAAACCGCCAGGCGAACGTCAGCCAGCCGGATACACCGTTTGGCGGTGGACAGACCGTGGTGACGCCTCAAACCCAGATCGATCTGCGCCAGAGCGGCGGTTCGCTGCAAAGCGTGCGTTCCAGCGCCAACCTGAACAATGTTGTGCGCGCGCTTAATGCGCTAGGGGCAACGCCGATGGATCTGATGTCCATTCTGCAATCGATGCAGAGCGCGGGATGCTTACGCGCCAAACTGGAAATCATCTAATGATTGGTGACAGCAAACTGCTGACCAGTGCCGCCTGGGATGCGCAATCACTGAACGAACTGAAAGCGAAAGCGGGTCAGGACCCGGCGGCGAATATCCGCCCGGTTGCCCGTCAGGTTGAAGGGATGTTCGTACAAATGATGCTGAAAAGCATGCGTGAAGCGCTGCCGAAAGATGGCGTTTTTAGCAGTGATTCAACACGTTTGTATACCAGCATGTATGACCAACAAATTGCGCAGCAGATGACCGCAGGTAAAGGTCTGGGACTGGCTGAAATGATGGTTAAGCAGATGACTGAAGGGCAGGCGCAACCCGCAGACGATGCGCCGCAGGTGCCAATGAAGTTCTCTCTGGAAACGGTGACCAGCTATCAAAACCAGGCGCTGACGCAACTGGTCCGTAAAGCCATTCCCCGCGCGACGGAAAGCAATGATGAGCCGCTGTCAGGTGACAGCAAAGACTTCCTCGCCCAGCTATCGCTGCCGGCTAAGCTGGCAAGTCAGCAAAGCGGGGTTCCGCATCATCTGATTCTGGCGCAGGCGGCGCTGGAGTCCGGATGGGGCCAGCGACAAATCCGCCGTGAGAACGGTGAACCGAGCTTTAACATTTTTGGCGTGAAGGCTTCGGGAAGCTGGAAAGGCCCAACCACCGAAATCACCACCACCGAATATGAAAACGGCGAGGCGAAAAAGGTGAAAGCCCGATTCCGCGTCTATAGCTCTTACCTTGAGGCACTGTCGGATTATGTCGGTCTGATATCGCGTAACCCGCGCTATGCGGCGGTAACCGCCGCTGCTACCGCCGAGCAGGGGGCACAGGCTTTGCAGAATGCCGGTTACGCGACTGACCCTAACTATGCGCGTAAATTAACCAGCATGATCCAGCAGTTGAAATCGATGAGCGAAAAAGTGAGCAAAACCTACAGTACGAATATCGATAATCTCTTTTAAATAGCTCAAGTCTACCAACCTGCTGCCGATAATAACGAGTATTGAAGGATTACAAGGAACCTCCATGTCCAGCTTGATTAATAACGCGATGAGTGGACTCGCCGCAGCGCAGGCCGCGTTGAATTCTGCCAGTAATAACATCTCCAGCTATAACGTTGCCGGATACACCCGTCAAACGACAATTATGGCGCAAGCGAACAGCACGCTGGGTGCGGGGGGCTGGGTTGGCAATGGCGTCTATGTTTCTGGCGTACAGCGCGAGTATGACTCCTTTATCACGAATCAGTTACGTGCCGCGCAGAACCAAAGCAGCGGCCTGACAACGCGCTATGAACAAATGTCGAAAATCGACAATCTGCTCTCCAGCAAAACCAGTTCCATTTCGACCTCAATGCAGGACTTTTTTACCAGCCTGCAAACGCTTGTCAGTAACGCGGAAGACCCGGCGGCGCGCCAGGCGCTGATCGGTAAAGCTGATGGTTTAGTCAACCAGTTCAGAACAACCGACCAGTATCTGCGTGATCAAGACAAGCAGGTTAATACTGCGATCAAGGCCAGCGTTGACCAGATCAACAACTATTCAAAACAGATTGCCAGCCTCAACGATCAGATTTCCCGTCTGACCGGCGTCGGCGCGGGCGCATCGCCTAACGATTTACTCGACCAGCGCGACCAACTGGTCAGTGAACTGAACCAGATTGTCGGTGTTGAAGTCAGCGTTCAGGACGGCGGGACTTACAACATAACCATGGCGAACGGTTATTCACTGGTGCAGGGCAGCAATGCACGCCAGCTGGCGGCTGTGCCCTCCAGTGATGATCCCAATCGAACCACAGTGGCCTACGTCGACGGGGTTGCCGGCGAGGTTGAAATTCCCGAAAAACTGTTGAATACCGGTTCACTGGGTGGGCTGTTGACTTTCCGCTCTCAAGAGCTTGACCAGACGCGTAACACGCTGGGCCAACTGGCGTTGGCGTTTGCCGATGCGTTTAACACCCAGCATAAAGAAGGTTTTGATGCGAACGGCGATCAGGGTAAGGATTTCTTTGCTATCGGTAGCCCGGCAGTATTCAACAACGCTAAAAATACAGGAACAGGATCGTTAAGCGCGAAGATTACCGACAGCTCTGCTGTACAGGCGACCGATTATAAAATCGTTTATGACGGGACGGACTGGCAGGTTACTCGCCTGGCGGATAATACCAGCTTCAAAGCTACCGTTACCGGTGGGAAGATGTCCTTTGACGGGATGGAAATCACCGTAAATGCTGGCGCAAAAGCAAATGACAGCTTCACAGTGAAACCTGTCAGTAACGCCGTTGTTGATATGAAAGTCATGGTGACCGATGAGTCGAAAATCGCCATGGCCCAGGTCTCAAAAAATGATCCGGACCCGGATATTGATAAGGGAAAAAGCGATAACCGTAACGGTCAGAAACTGCTGGATCTGCAGACCAAAGCTACCGTGGGTAATAAGACCTTCAACGATGCCTATGCCACGCTGGTAAGCGATGTCGGGAACAAAACCGCGACGCTGAAAACCAGCGCCATTACCCAGAACAACGTGGTAACGCAGCTTTATAAGCAGCAGCAGTCTATTTCCGGCGTCAACCTCGACGAAGAATACGGTAACTTACAACGCTATCAACAGTATTACCTGGCTAACGCGCAAGTGCTGCAAACCGCAAATGCGCTGTTTGATGCACTGATTAATATTCGCTAAGGGAGAGGGACACAATGCGTATCAGCACCCAGATGATGTACCAGCAGAATATGCGTGGCATCACTAACTCTCAGGCTGAATGGATGAAGTTCGGCGAGCAGATGTCAACGGGAAAACGTGTGATCAACCCATCTGACGATCCGATCGCCGCCTCGCAGGCCGTGGTGCTTTCTCAAGCACAGGCGCAGAACAGCCAATATACGCTGGCGCGTTCATTTGCGACGCAAAAAGTATCGCTGGAAGAGAACGTACTGAGTCAGGTAACGACGGCAATTCAGACCGCGCAGGAAAAAATTGTCTATGCTGCGAATGGCACGTTAAGCGATGACGACCGTGCATCGCTGGCCACCGACCTGCAGGGGATCCGCGATCAACTGATGAACCTGGCGAACAGCACCGACGGTAATGGGCGCTATATTTTTGGCGGATATAAAACAGAATCTGCACCATTTGCTCAGGCAGATGGCGCTTACAGCGGCGGTACAACAAATGTGACCCAGCAGGTCGATGCCTCCCGTACCATGGTGATTGGTCATACTGGCGATAAAGTATTTGTTAATCTGACCAGCAATGCCGTACCGGAACCAGGCGGCGGTACTCAGGAAAAGAACCTGTTCAAAATGCTGGATACCGCTATTGATGCGCTCAAAACCCCGATTGAGGGTAATGACGCGGCAAAAGCTACTGCCTCTGCAGCCATTGATAAAACCAGTCGTGGCCTGAAAAATTCACTGAATAACGTGCTTTCTGTTCGTGCAGAATTAGGGACTCAGCTCAGCGAGTTAAGTTCACTGGATTCACTGGGCGCCGATCGCGCATTGGGCCAGACTCAGCAGATGAGCAATCTGGTGGATGTTGACTGGAACGCAGCGATTTCGTCCTACGTGATGCAGCAGGCCGCACTGCAGGCATCGTACAAAACGTTTACCGATATGCAGGGAATGTCACTATTTCAACTGAACCGGTAACACCTTTTTGAACATATCATGAAACTGGATATGTTTGTCTGCCCGCTCCTTTAACACCCCGGAGCGGGCATTTTTTTAGGCCACTGTTTTTTCTCAGCGACAGATTCCCCGTTAATCTTATTTCCCACGCAATCGCGCCGCTAAAGATTGCCAGCGTAACCACGCCTTCTCAGTTTGCCAGTGCGTAGAGCAGAGATAAAAAAAAAGCCGACCCGAAGGTCGGCTTTGATGTTGATTATGACTTACTCAACTGGCTGCGGGCGCGTTGCTGGCGCAGTCGCCTTGTGCGTGGCGCTGTGTCCACCTGCGGCACCTTTACCTTCAAAGGTGAATTCCGGGCGTTGCCAGTCACTATGACGCGGCGCTTCAGGCACATACTCTGGTGCCGGAGCACGGGTCATCGGGGCGGCCGCGTGGCTGTGAAGATGTTCTGCGTCAACGCGGGTTGAGACAACTTCAGCCTTAACGACCGCGTCTTCGACGACCGGTGCGGCAACAACCTCTTGCGGCGCGGCAACTTCTTCAACCACTGGCGCTGTTTCCACAACCTCGGCAATCTCTTCAGCCACTTCAGGCTGAGAAATAACAACCTCCGCAGATTCTTCGACAACCGGCGCAGCCACGATTTCAGCGACAGGTTCGGCTTTCGCCGCGGTATCCTCAGCAACAGGCGCGTCAGATTCAGCGATAATTTGCGGTTGTTCCTCGACCGGAGTAGCGATGACTTCCGGATGCGTGGTTTCAACGACGGTAGCCTGAGGTTCAGCAATGACCACCTCTGGCTGTACGGTTTCAACCGACGCAGGGGCGTTCACAATATGCTCAACGGCAGCTGCAGCAACCTGAGGCTCTACGGCGACAGGTGCTGTTTGCCCCTGAACCGTTTCCTGCTCGCGCTGCTCTGCAACCTGCTGATCCTGAGGACGAGCAACAGGGTAGCGGATCCAGACTTTACCGGACGCTAATTCTGGAGATGCGCAGGCAACCGTTAACGGCATCGGCGACTGAACCGGGTAACGCTCGTCACGATAGCGACGACGGCGTTGTCCACTGACGCGCAGATGGCGAGGTGAGCGACGGGAACGACGCGGCATACCATTGGAGTCACGCGCTTCGCTGTTGTCTTCCTGCTCAGTCGCAACGACGGCAGGCAGATCAACTTTCGCCAGTTCAGTACGCTGTGCCGGTACGGGCTGTTCAGTTGGCTGAGCGACAGCCGTTTCAGCGACCACCTCGACAGTAGCGACTTCGGCTTCAACAGCCGGGCTGTCTGTGTAACGAACTTTCTGAGTCAGCTGACGCTGTTTACGGCGAGTCTGAGGCTGACGAACGCGCTCTTCCTGCTCGGTATCCTGCGCAGGTTGTTCTGCCAGGTTCAGCTCTTTAACTTCCTGCTGCGCCTGACGCTTATCATCGTTGCGACGGCGGTTGCGCTCGCGACGCGGAGCCTGCTGGTCATCACCGGATTTCGCTTTGTCGGCGACCTCAGTAGACTGCTGGCGGTTATCGCGCGCTTCCGCATTTTGCTGCTGCGACTGACGGCGGTTACGGCGGTTGTCTTCACGGTTTTCGCCGCTTTCTGAACGCTCGTTACGGTTATCACGCTCGCCACGGTTGTCGCGATTATCACGACGATCGTTACGGTCGCGACGATTGTTCTGACGCGGTTTACGACGATCCTGCTGGCGATCGGTTTTCTCTTCAGCTTTCGGCGCAGGTTGTTCAACCGGTTTCACTTCTTCGCTACCGCTGAAGATGGACTTCAGTGCGCTGAAGAAACGGCTAATCAAACCTGGCTGCGCGGCGACGGCCGCGGTCGCTGCTGCGGCTTTAGGCGCGGCGGCCTTCGCAGTAGGTTCCTGCAAAGCAGGGGCTGGCGGCACCTCTGGCATTGCAAAGGTGGCTAATGCCGGCTGCTCTGGCTGTTTACGCTCGACGAACTCTTCTTCAGTCGGCAATGCCATCGCTTCTTCATGCAGTTTTGGCAGCAGGTAGCTCAGGGTTGGTGTTTCTTCCCCTTTGCGTACGCGCAGCACGGAGTAATGCGGAGTTTCCATCTGATCGTTTGGCACAATCACACAGCGCACGCCATTCTGACGTGTCTCGATAGCATTTACCGCGGTACGTTTTTCGTTGAGCAGGTAGGATGCGATCGGCACAGGAACAATAGCGTGAACTTCCTGGGTATTTTCTTTCAGCGCTTCTTCTTCGATCAGACGCAGAATAGACAGCGACAGTGATTCGTTATCACGTACGGTACCCGTGCCGGAACAGCGTGGGCATACGTGATGGCTGGATTCACCCAGCGACGGGCTCAGACGCTGGCGGGACATCTCCAGCAGGCCGAAGCGAGAAATATGGCTGATTTGAATACGCGCTCTGTCCTGACGCACGGCTTCACGCAGACGGTTTTCAACCGCACGCTGGTGACGAACCGGCGTCATATCAATGAAGTCGATTACGATCAGGCCGCCGAGGTCACGCAGACGCAGCTGACGAGCAATTTCATCGGCTGCTTCAAGGTTGGTGTTGAACGCAGTTTCTTCGATGTCGCCGCCGCGGGTCGCGCGTGCGGAGTTGATATCGATAGCGGTCAGCGCTTCTGTGCTGTCGATAACGATTGAGCCGCCGGACGGCAGACGCACTTCGCGCTGGAACGCGGACTCAATTTGAGATTCGATTTGATAGTGGCTGAACAGCGGGATTTCACCGGTGTACAGTTTGATTTTGCTGCTGAAATCCGGACGACCCAGCGCGGCGATGTGCTGACGCGCCATCTCCATAACTTTCGGGTTGTCGATGAGGATTTCGCCGATGTCCTGACGTAAATAGTCACGGAATGCGCGAACGATAACGTTGCTTTCCTGATGGATCAGGAACGGAGCAGGGCGGCTGTCAGCGGCTTTTTGAATCGCTTCCCAGTGCTTCAGGCGGAAACTCAGGTCCCACTGCAGCGCTTCGGCAGATTTGCCGACACCTGCGGTACGCACGATAAGCCCCATGCCATCAGGCAGTTCCAGGCTTGCCAGCGCTTCTTTTAATTCGGTACGGTCGTCGCCTTCAATGCGACGGGAGATGCCGCCCGCGCGCGGGTTGTTCGGCATCAGAACCAGATAACTACCTGCCAGGCTGATAAAGGTGGTCAGCGCAGCACCTTTATTGCCGCGTTCTTCTTTATCGATCTGAACAATGACTTCCTGACCTTCGCGCAACACGTCTTTAATGTTGGGACGACCATGGGAGTTGTAGCTAGCGGGGAAGTATTCGCGGGCAATTTCTTTTAACGGGAGGAAACCGTGACGTTCAGCGCCGTAATCAACAAAAGCAGCTTCCAGACTCGGTTCAATACGGGTAATTTTGCCTTTATAGATGTTGGCTTTTTTCTGTTCGTGTCCAGGACTTTCGATATCCAGATCGTACAGACGCTGCCCATCTACAAGGGCGACACGCAACTCTTCCTGCTGAGTCGCGTTAATTAACATTCTTTTCATCGTAACTTACTCATTATTCTTACATTGACGACTAAGCTGCGGGCAGAGTAATGCCTTTCCGGGTGTGAACCGATGGCCTCGTGTCTATTCGCGTCGCCAACCTCACGGTTATCGTCAGCTCAAAGAGGCGCAGAGTGTCGGTTGCCTGTATTTCATACGGAAACACAGCGCAATTATCAGGGGAACAGTCTGGGTGTTACTCTCCAGAGAAGCTTCCATTGTGCTTATCGTCTTTCACGCTGTGGGTGCGTTGGCTTCATCTTCTTACCCCAACCACTTACAGGAGTAAGCACCTGGGGTTCCCAGACTTGCCGCCTTCCTACAACGCGAAATCTATAGAGCACTTACCGGTAAGGACTGCAACCCGCAGCCCGCTAACTGCCTGAAAGATCAATACGTCTTACGCCATTGCTGCGTTGATGATCGGTCGGGCAAAATTGGGTCATTCCGGAAAAGGTCTTGTTTTAACAAGATTCAACACGGAAACAACCTCATTATTCCACTGCTAACCTTGTTATAGCAAGATGACTTTTGCCATTTATCACCCGGTTACTCACAGTTTTTTCACTTCCGCGTAGTGATTGCTTTAATAACCACCAAATCGGCTATGTCAAACTTAAGTAATAAGGTATAGCAGTTAATATAAGCATAGAAAAATGTGTGGCGCGAATCTTGATGGCTATTTAAAATCGGCCCCCATGAAAACAGAGACTCCAGCCGTAAAAACAGTTGCCATTACTGCCGACGAAGCAGGGCAACGCATCGACAACTTTTTGCGCACCCAGCTCAAGGGCGTGCCGAAAAGTATGATTTATCGCATTTTGCGTAAAGGCGAAGTGCGGGTGAACAAAAAACGCATTAAACCCGAGTACAAACTCGAAGACGGGGACATTGTGCGTATTCCACCTGTACGTGTCGCTGAACGTGAAGAAGAGGCCATTTCACCGAATTTGCAGAAGGTCGCGGCGCTGACCGATGTCATTTTATATGAAGATGACCACATTCTGGTGCTTAACAAGCCTTCAGGTACGGCCGTGCATGGTGGAAGCGGATTAAGCTTTGGCGTCATTGAAGGCTTACGTGCGCTGCGCCCGGAAGCGCGTTTCCTTGAGCTGGTGCATCGCCTCGACCGGGATACCTCCGGCGTGCTGCTGGTGGCCAAAAAACGATCTGCCTTGCGTTCGTTGCATGAACAACTGCGTGAAAAAGGCATGCAGAAAGATTACCTCGCGTTGGTACGCGGCCAGTGGCAGTCCCATGTCAAAACCGTGCAGGCCCCGCTGTTAAAGAACATTCTGCAAAGCGGCGAGCGTATCGTGCGGGTGAATCAGGAAGGCAAGCCATCGGAAACGCGCTTTAAAGTGGAAGAGCGTTACGCGTTCGCTACGCTTGTGCGCTGCAGTCCCGTGACTGGACGAACGCACCAGATTCGCGTGCATACGCAATATGCCGGACATCCGATTGCCTTTGACGACCGCTATGGCGATCGTGAGTTCGATAAGCAACTGGCGGATACCGGACTGAGCAGGCTCTTTTTGCACGCCGCAGCGTTGAAATTCACTCATCCGGGGACGGGTGAAGTAATGCGTATTGAAGCGCCAATGGATAAGCAGTTGAAGCGCTGCCTCGAGGTGTTACGCAGTAAAGGCTGATGCGCATTGATATTATCGCGCATTACCTGTAGACCTGATGGCGTTGTGCCTATCAGGCCTACAGGATTAGGCCTAAACAGCCGTCAACCCGTCAGGCTTTTAACGGGTTCATATCTTCTCGTCGCAGCATTTGACACAGTGCGATTAGCGGCAAACCGATTAAAGTATTTGGGTCACGACCTTCCAGGCGCTCAAAAAGTGCAATGCCCAATCCTTCGCTTTTAAAACTACCGGCACAATGCAGCGGGCGCTCTTTGCGCACGTAATCTTCAATTTCCGTTTCGCTTAAATGACGAAAATGGACGTCGAACGGTTCAACTTCAGTTTGTAAATGTCCGGTCGCAGAATTATACAGCGCCAGTCCGGTATAAAACGTCACAATATTGCCACGGGCTTTGAGTAACTGCTGGCGTGCATTTTCTTCTGTTAACGGTTTGCCGGTTATTTCACCATCGAGAACACAAATTTGATCGGAACCAATAATAAGGTGCGATGGATAACGGTGGGCGAGAGATTGCGCTTTTTTCTGCGCCAGTCGCAAGACTAAGTGCCGGGGGGCTTCGCCCGGTAACGGCGTTTCATCAACCTCTGGTGCTGCGCATTCGAACGGGATTGCCAGTTTTTCTAGTAAAGCGCGACGCCAGGGAGAGGTAGAAGCAAGAATAAGTTGAGGCATATTTTTTCCCTCGCATATAGCGTATTGATGAGAGCCATTTTAAACTATGGACTTCGTCCTACAAGCTGGCTGTAATGGCTTGTGTTGAGCGATTTTAAGTCGATGACCCGCAATGTGTGCGAATTATTGGCAAAAGGCAACCACAGGCTGCCTTTTTCTTTGACTATATGACGTTACAAAGTTAATATGCGCGCCCTATGCAAAAGGTAAAATTACCCCTGACTCTTGATCCGGTTCGTACGGCTCAGAAACGCCTCGATTATGAAGGTATCTATACTTCTGATCTGGTTGAGCGTGTCGCCGATTCTGTAGTCAGTGTGGACAGTGATGTGGAATGCTCCATGTCGTTCGCTATCGATAACCAGCGCCTTGCCGTTATAACCGGTGATGCAAAGGTGTCGGTTACGCTCGAATGTCAGCGTTGCGGGAAACCGTTCCCACTTCATGTTCACACAACATATTGTTTTAGTCCTGTCCGTTCTGACGAGCAGGCTGAAGCACTCCCGGAAGCGTATGAGCCGATTGAGGTTAACGAATTCGGTGAAATCGATCTGCTTGCAATGGTTGAAGATGAGATTATCCTCTCCTTGCCGGTAGTTCCGGTGCATGATTCTGAACACTGTGAAGTGTCCGAGGCGGACATGGTCTTTGGCGAATTGCCTGATGAAGCGCAAAAACCAAACCCATTTGCCGTATTAGCCAGCTTAAAGCGTAAGTAATTGAGGAGTAAGGTCCATGGCCGTACAACAGAATAAACCAACCCGTTCCAAACGTGGCATGCGTCGTTCTCATGACGCTCTGACCGCAGTCACCAGCCTGTCTGTAGACAAAACTTCTGGTGAACAACACCTGCGTCACCACATCACTGCCGACGGTTTTTACCGTGGCCGTAAGGTAATCGCTAAGTAATCACGCATGACTCAATGACTTTCCTACTACGGTGAGAAAGACAAAGAGTACACGCGTGATGAAGCTTAGTGAGGCTTTCCCCGGGTAACTGGGGAAACACCTAACCGGGCAGCGACGATACCTTGACACGTCTAACCCTGGCGTTAGATGTCATGGGGGGTGATTTTGGCCCTACCGTGACAGTGCCTGCAGCATTGCAGGCACTGAATTCTAATTCGCAACTCACACTTCTTTTAGTCGGGGATCCCGATACAATCACGCCATTACTTGCCAAAGCTGACTTCGAACAACGTTCACGTCTGCAGATTATCCCTGCTCAGTCAGTTATTGCCAGTGATGCCCGGCCCTCGCAAGCTATTCGCGCCAGTCGTGGAAGCTCAATGCGCGTTGCCCTGGAGCTCGTGAAAGAAGGACGAGCGGAAGCCTGTGTGAGCGCCGGTAATACAGGCGCGCTAATGGGACTTGCGAAGTTATTGCTCAAACCCCTTGAGGGGATTGAGCGTCCTGCGCTGGTGACGGTTTTACCCCATCAGCAAAAGGGCAAAACGGTGGTGCTGGATTTGGGCGCCAACGTGGATTGTGATAGCACGATGTTGGTGCAATTTGCCGTCATGGGTTCCGTGCTGGCAGAAGAGGTGGTTGGAATTGCCAATCCCCGTGTTGCGTTGCTCAATATCGGTGAAGAAGAAACCAAGGGTCTCGACAGTATTCGGGATGCTTCTGCAGTGCTAAAAACAATCCCTTCTATCAATTATATCGGCTATCTTGAAGCCAATGAGTTACTGACTGGCAAAACTGATGTGTTGGTCTGTGACGGCTTTACAGGTAATGTCACATTAAAGACGATGGAAGGTGTTGTCAGAATGTTCCTTTCACTGCTGAAGTCTCAGGGTGAGGGCAAAAAACGGTCGTGGTGGCTGCTGTTATTAAAACGTTGGTTACAAAAAAGCCTGACAAGGCGATTTAGTCACCTCAACCCCGACCAGTATAATGGCGCCTGTCTGTTAGGATTGCGCGGCACGGTGATTAAGAGTCATGGTGCGGCCAATCAGCGAGCATTTGAAGTCGCGATTGAACAGGCAGTGCAGGCGGTGCAGCGACAAGTTCCTCAGCGAATTGCCGCTCGCCTGGAATCTGTATACCCAGCTGGATTCGAACTGCTGGACGGTGGCGAAAACGCAAACTCGCGAGCACACAGATAACGGTGCGTTTGTGAATGCTGCCAGCGTATCAGCGATTTGCTCGTGGCGGTATATAACCAAAAAGTGACTGAGCGTACATGTATACGAAGATTATTGGTACTGGCAGCTATCTGCCTGAACAAGTGCGTACTAACGCCGATTTGGAAAAAATGGTTGAGACATCTGATGAGTGGATCGTCACTCGCACAGGTATCCGTGAACGCCATATTGCAGCGCCAAATGAAACAGTTGCGACGATGGGCTTTGCCGCCGCAAACCGTGCAATTGAAATGGCGGGCATCGACAAAGAACAAATTGGTCTGATTGTGGTTGCCACCACATCATCCACACACGCATTTCCAAGTGCGGCATGCCAGATCCAAAGTATGCTGGGGATCAAAGGCTGTCCGGCGTTTGACGTTGCAGCCGCTTGTGCCGGTTTCACCTACGCCCTGAGCGTTGCCGACCAGTACGTTAAGTCTGGCGCAGTGAAGCATGCTCTGGTGGTTGGCTCAGATGTCCTCGCTCGTACCTGTGATCCAACCGATCGCGGAACGATCATTATTTTCGGTGACGGCGCAGGTGCGGTTGTACTGAGCGCATCAGAAGAGCCCGGCATTCTCTCTACGCATCTGCACGCTGATGGTCGCTATGGCGAACTGTTGACGCTGCCTAATGCCGATCGCGTGAACCCGGAAAACCCGATTCACCTGACGATGGCGGGTAACGAAGTATTTAAAGTCGCGGTGACCGAGCTTGCACATATCGTTGATGAAACGCTGGAAGCAAATAATCTCGATCGTTCTGCACTGGACTGGCTGGTGCCGCATCAGGCAAACCTCCGCATTATTAGCGCAACCGCGAAAAAGCTGGGTATGTCGATGGATAATGTTGTCGTGACGCTTGACAGACATGGCAATACCTCCGCGGCCTCCGTACCGTGCGCGCTGGACGAAGCCGTCCGCGACGGGCGTATTAAAGCTGGGCAGTTGATATTGCTTGAAGCCTTTGGGGGTGGATTCACCTGGGGCTCTGCGCTGATTCGTTTCTAGTATAAGGATTTAAACATGACGCAATTTGCATTTGTGTTCCCGGGGCAGGGTTCCCAGACCGTTGGGATGTTGTCTGAAATGGCAGCAAACTACCCAATTGTTGAAGAAACTTTTGCTGAAGCATCAGCTGCGCTGGGCTATGATCTGTGGGCGTTGACTCAGCAGGGACCGGCCGAAGAGCTGAATAAAACCTGGCAGACGCAGCCAGCACTGTTGACTGCCTCTGTTGCGCTTTATCGCGTATGGCAGCAGCAGGGTGGTAAAACACCTGCGCTGATGGCTGGTCACAGCCTGGGCGAATACTCTGCGCTGGTGTGTGCGGGTGTTATCGGTTTTGCCGATGCCGTACGTCTGGTTGAACTGCGTGGCAAATTCATGCAGGAAGCGGTACCGGAAGGCACTGGCGGCATGTCTGCTATTATCGGTCTGGACGACGCTGCTATCGCTAAAGCGTGTGAAGAGTCTGCCGAAGGCCAGGTGGTTTCACCGGTAAACTTTAACTCACCAGGTCAGGTGGTGATTGCCGGGCACAAAGAAGCCGTAGAACGTGCCGGCGCAGCTTGTAAAGCTGCTGGCGCTAAGCGTGCTCTGCCACTGCCGGTCAGCGTTCCTTCTCACTGCGCGCTGATGAAGCCTGCTGCTGAGAAACTGGCCGTTGAACTGCAAAAAATCACTTTTAACGCGCCGACTGTTCCGGTTGTGAACAACGTCGACGTGAAGTGCGAAACAGATGCAGACGCTATTCGCGATGCGCTGGTTCGCCAGCTGTACAGCCCGGTTCAATGGACTAAAACCGTTGAATTCATGGCGTCCCAGGGCGTAGAGCACTTGTATGAAGTTGGTCCGGGCAAAGTTCTGACCGGTTTGACGAAACGTATTGTTGACACCCTGACTGCTTCGGCACTGAATGAGCCGGCGGCATTATCTGCGGCGCTAGAGCAATAAAAGAGGAAGACCATGAGTTTTGAAGGAAAAGTCGCGCTGGTTACCGGTGCAAGCCGTGGCATTGGCCGCGCAATTGCTGAAACACTCGTTGCCCGTGGCGCGAAAGTTATCGGTACTGCAACCAGCGAAAGCGGTGCGCAGGCCATTAGCGATTACTTAGGTGCAAATGGTAAAGGTCTGATGTTGAATGTGACCGATCCGGCATCTATCGAATCTGTTCTGGGAAATATTCGCGCAGAATTTGGTGAAGTCGATATCCTGGTCAATAATGCCGGGATTACTCGTGATAACCTGTTAATGCGCATGAAAGATGACGAGTGGAACGATATCATCGAAACCAACCTGTCATCTGTTTTCCGTCTGTCAAAAGCGGTAATGCGAGCTATGATGAAAAAGCGTCATGGGCGTATTATCACTATCGGTTCTGTGGTTGGTACCATGGGAAATGCGGGTCAGGCAAACTACGCTGCGGCGAAAGCGGGTCTGATCGGCTTCAGTAAATCACTGGCGCGCGAAGTTGCGTCTCGTGGCATTACTGTAAACGTTGTTGCTCCGGGCTTTATTGAAACGGACATGACGCGTGCGCTGTCTGATGATCAGCGTGCGGGTATTCTGGCGCAGGTTCCTGCGGGTCGCCTTGGCGGCGCTCAGGAAATCGCCAGTGCGGTTGCATTTTTAGCTTCTGACGAAGCAAGTTACATCACTGGTGAGACTTTGCACGTCAACGGCGGGATGTACATGGTTTAACCACGAGATAAAAAAATTTGCGTTATTAGGGTGAATGCCCTCAAAATAACGTAAAATCGTGGTAAGACCTGCCGGGATTTAGTTGCAAATTTTTCAACATTTTATACACTACGAAAACCATCGCGAAAGCGAGTTTTGATAGGAAATTTAAGAGTATGAGCACTATCGAAGAACGCGTTAAGAAAATTATCGGCGAACAGCTGGGCGTTAAGCAGGAAGAAGTAACCAACAATGCTTCCTTCGTTGAAGACCTGGGCGCAGATTCTCTTGACACCGTTGAGCTGGTAATGGCTCTGGAAGAAGAGTTTGATACTGAGATTCCGGACGAAGAAGCTGAGAAAATCACTACCGTTCAGGCTGCCATTGATTACATCAACGGCCACCAGGCGTAAGTGAACATCTCCAGGCGGTCATTCGACCGCCTGAGTTTTATCTTTTTATCCCACTTGAATTATTTTCCCTCCCTGGAGGACAACCGTGTCTAAGCGTCGTGTAGTTGTGACCGGACTGGGCATGTTGTCTCCTGTCGGCAATACCGTAGAGTCTACCTGGAAAGCTCTCCTTGCCGGTCAGAGTGGCATCAGCCTGATCGACCATTTCGATACTAGCGCCTATGCAACGAAATTTGCTGGCTTAGTAAAGGATTTTAACTGTGAAGACATTATCTCGCGCAAAGAACAGCGCAAGATGGATGCTTTCATTCAATATGGAATTGTCGCTGGCGTTCAGGCCATGCAGGATTCTGGTCTCGAAATTACGGAAGAGAACGCTCACCGTATTGGCGCCGCTATCGGCTCTGGTATTGGCGGTCTCGGATTGATCGAAGAAAACCACACCTCTTTGGTGAATGGCGGTCCACGTAAGATCAGCCCGTTCTTCGTTCCGTCAACGATTGTTAACATGGTGGCAGGTCACCTGACCATCATGTACGGCCTGCAAGGGCCAAGCATCTCCATTGCGACCGCCTGTACTTCAGGTGTGCATAACATTGGTCATGCAGCACGTATCATTGCATACGGCGATGCAGACGCGATGGTTGCGGGTGGTGCAGAAAAAGCCAGTACCCCGCTGGGTGTGGGTGGTTTTGGCGCGGCACGTGCGCTGTCTACACGTAATGATAACCCGCAAGCGGCAAGCCGTCCGTGGGATAAAGAACGTGATGGCTTTGTGCTGGCGACGGTGCAGGCATGGTGGTACTGGAAGAGTACGAGCATGCGAAAGCGCGCGGTGCAAAAATCTATGCTGAAGTCGTTGGTTTTGGCATGAGCAGCGATGCTTACCACATGACGTCACCACCTGAAAACGGTGCGGGCGCTGCGCTGGCAATGGTCAACGCACTACGCGATGCGGCTATCGAAGCGGGTCAGATTGGCTATGTCAACGCGCATGGCACGTCTACTCCTGCTGGCGATAAAGCCGAAACCCAGGCAGTGAAATCTGTCTTTGGCGATGCGGCAAGCCGTGTGATGGTAAGCTCCACTAAATCCATGACCGGACACCTGTTGGGTGCGGCGGGCGCGGTAGAGTCTATTTTCTCTATCCTGGCGCTGCGCGATCAGGCTATTCCGCCAACCATCAACCTGGATAACCCGGATGAAGGTTGTGACCTGGACTTCGTACCTCACGAAGCGCGTCAGGTTAGTGGTCTGGAGTACGCACTGTGTAACTCCTTCGGCTTTGGCGGGACTAACGGTTCGTTGATCTTTAAAAAGATTTAAGTCTGCCAGGTGGTGCGTTAGCATCGATAGCAATTTAAAAAGGTCCGCTTGTCGGGCCTTTTTTTATTCGGTTTTCCACCCTTGTCCTGTGTTGTTCATCCTGCCAAACTAGCGGACCAGAAATAAGGAGCCACCATGTTCTTAATTAATGGCTGCGAGCAGAATATGCTGGCCGCAAGCGATCGAGCGACCCAATTCGGTGATGGCTGTTTTACCACTGCGCGTATTATTGACGGCGAAATTTGCCTCTTTGCAGCGCATCTTGCGCGTTTACAAGACGCCTGCCAAAAATTGCTGATCTCTTTCGGAGATTGGTCAGAGCTGCAAAGTGAAATGAAAATGCTGGCGCAAGGGCATGCGCGGGGCGTGTTAAAAGTGATTATCAGCCGTGGTAGCGGTGGCCGTGGTTACAGCGGCGCAAACTGTCGCAGTGCCACACGTATTCTCTCTGTTTCAGCCTGGCCCGATCATTACGATCGTTGGCGACTGGAGGGGATAACGCTGGCGTTAAGTCCAGTGCGTCTGGGGCGTAATCCGTTGCTTGCCGGACTTAAGCACCTGAATAGACTGGAACAAGTGTTGATTCGCTCTCATCTTGAGCAGACGGCAGCTGATGAAGCACTGGTTCTTGACAGTGAGGGATGGGTTACGGAATGCTGTGCGGCTAATTTGTTCTGGCGTAAGGGGGATGTGGTTTACACTCCCCGGCTGGATCAGGCCGGAGTGAACGGCATTATGCGACAATTCTGTATCCGGATGCTGGCACAATCGTCGTTCAGCATTGTCGAAGTGTATGCCGGGTTGGAAGAGGTTATGCAGGCCGATGAAATCGTCGTCTGTAATGCGTTAATGCCTGTTATTCCCGTACGCACCTGTGGCGACACGCTGCTGTCTGCACGTATGTTGTTCGATTTTTTAGCCCCACTTTGTGAGCACCCGAATTAGTCATGAAAAAATTGTTACTTGTTGTCCTGTTATTGCTGGTTGTGCTGGGCATAGCTGCGGGAGTGGGAATGTGGAAAGTTCGCCATCTGGCGGACAGTAAGTTATTGATTAAAGAAGAGACGATTTTTACGCTGAAAGCGGGTACGGGCCGTCTGGTTCTCGGTGAACAGTTGTATGCGGACAACGTTATCAATCGTCCGCGTGTATTCCAGTGGCTGCTGCGTGTGGAACCCGAACTGTCGCATTTTAAAGCCGGAACCTACCGTTTTACGCCCGACATGACGGTACGGGATATGTTGCAACTGCTGGAAAGCGGTAAAGAGGCGCAGTTCCCGTTACGTCTGGTTGAAGGGATGCGTTTGAGCGACTACCTCAAACAGCTTCGTGACGCCCCGTACATCAAACATACGCTGAGCGATGATAATTACGAGACCGTTGCTCAGGCGCTGAAGCTGGAGAACCCGCAATGGGTAGAAGGCTGGTTCTGGCCAGATACCTGGATGTATACCGCCAATACAACCGACGTGGCGTTGCTAAAACGCGCGCATCAGAAAATGGTTAAAGCGGTAGACTCGGTCTGGGAAGGGCGCGCTGAAGGCCTGCCTTATCTGGACAAAAATCAGCTGGTAACCATGGCCTCTATTATCGAAAAAGAGACTGCGGTTGCCAGCGAGCGTGACCAGGTGGCTTCCGTCTTTATTAACCGCTTACGGATTGGCATGCGTTTACAGACCGATCCGACGGTGATTTACGGGATGGGGTCACGGTATAATGGCAAGTTGTCGCGTGTGGATTTAGATACCCCGACCGCCTATAACACTTATACCATTACGGGGCTGCCGCCTGGCCCGATTGCCATGCCGGGAGAGGCCTCATTGCAGGCCGCGGCGCATCCGGCAAAAACGCCGTACCTCTATTTCGTGGCTGACGGTAAAGGCGGTCACACGTTTAACACCAATCTTGCCAGCCACAACCGGTCCGTGCAGGATTACCTGAAAGTGCTTAAGGAAAAAAATGGGCAGTAACTATATCGTCATCGAGGGCCTGGAAGGCGCCGGAAAAACCACTGCGCGTAACGTGGTGGTAGAGACACTTGAGCAACTCGGTATTCGTGACATGGTTTTTACCCGCGAACCGGGGGGAACTCAGCTCGCGGAGAAACTAAGAAGTCTGGTGCTGGACATTAAGTCGGTGGGTGACGAGGTCATCACTGACAAAGCTGAAGTTCTGATGTTTTACGCTGCGCGCGTACAGCTGGTCGAAACCGTTATTAAACCTGCGCTGGCAAAAGGCGCATGGGTAATTGGCGACCGTCACGATTTGTCGACCCAGGCGTATCAGGGGGGCGGACGCGGCATCGATCAAAACATGCTGGCAACCCTGCGCGATGCTGTGCTCGGTGATTTTCGCCCGGACCTGACGCTCTATCTGGACGTGACTCCAGAAGTCGGATTGAAGCGTGCCCGTGCGCGCGGCGAGCTGGATCGTATTGAGCAGGAATCTTTCGATTTCTTTAATCGCACCCGCGCGCGCTATCTTGAACTGGCTGCCAAAGATGCCAGCATTCGTACCATCGACGCTACGCAGCCGCTGGAAGCGGTGATGGCTGATATCCGCAATACCATCACCCAGTGGGTGCAGGAGCAGGGCGCATGAAATGGTACCCATGGTTACGGCCAGATTTTGAAAAACTGGTAGCTAGCTACCAGGCGGGTCGTGGTCACCATGCGTTACTGATTCAGGCGTTACCCGGAATGGGTGACGACGCGCTGATTTACGCGCTCAGTCGCTATTTAATGTGCCAGCAGCCGGAAGGGCATAAAAGCTGCGGACACTGCCGGGGCTGTCAATTGATGCAGGCGGGGACGCATCCTGATTACTATTCGCTGCTGCCGGAAAAAGGCAAAAGCACGCTGGGGGTTGATGCGGTACGTGAAGTGAGTGAAAAGCTGTACGAGCATTCACGCCTTGGCGGTGCGAAAGTGGTGTGGATCCCTGATGCCGCCCAGTTAACTGATGCTGCTGCCAATGCTCTGCTAAAAACGCTGGAAGAACCGCCGGCACAAACCTGGTTTTTCCTCGCCAGCACAGAGCCTGCGCGATTGCTGGCGACATTGCGCAGCCGCTGCCGGTTACACCATCTTGCGCCGCCGGCTGAGTCGTACGCTATCTCCTGGCTCGCCCGCGAAGTGACCGCATCTCCAGAAGCTCTGTTGAGCGCATTACGCCTGAGCGCGGGTTCGCCTGGTGCGGCACTCTCGTTATTACAGGCTGAAAGCTGGGCGCATCGCACAGATTTTTGTGCGGCACTGGCAAACACATTAAACGCAGGTGACTGGTATATCCTGCTCGCGGCGTTAAACCACGATCAGGCCGCCGCCCGTTTACACTGGCTGGCAACGTTGTTGACGGATGCCTTGAAGCGTCCGTATGGGGTTTCCCATTTAACCAATCCTGATGCGCTGGACCTGATATCTTCTATCGCAGAACGGTTATCCGTCGCCCGGATACAGGCGATACTCGGTGACGTTTGTCATTGCCGTCAGCAGTTGCTGAACGTAACAGGCGTAAACCGTGAACTGGTGTTAACCGATCTTATCCTGCGTATTGAGCATTACCTGCAACCAGGCACCGTACTGCCTGTTCCCCATCTTTGAGAGAGACATTATGTTTTTAGTCGACTCACACTGCCATCTTGATGGCCTGGATTATCAATCTCTGCATAAGGACGTGGATGACGTGCTGGCGAAAGCAGCCGCACGCGATGTGAAATTCTGTCTTGCCGTCGCGACCACTCTGCCAGGATACCGCAGTATGCGCGAACTGGTCGGTGAACGTGACAATGTGGTGTTCTCCTGCGGCGTGCATCCGTTAAATCAGGATGAAGCCTATGATGTTGAAGACCTGCGCCGTTTTGCCGCCGAAGAGGGCGTTGTGGCGATGGGGGAAACCGGGCTGGACTATTTCTATACGCCGGAAACAAAGGTGCGCCAGCAGGAATCTTTTATCCATCATATTCAGATTGGCCGTGAGTTACAAAAGCCAGTTATCGTACATACCCGCGATGCGCGGGCCGATACGCTGTCTATTCTGCGCGAAGAAAAAGTGACGGATTGTGGTGGCGTACTACACTGTTTTACAGAAGACAGAGAAACGGCGGGCAAATTGCTGGACCTCGGATTTTATATCTCGTTTTCCGGCATCGTCACTTTCCGTAACGCAGATCAGCTCCGTGATGCCGCCCGCTATGTTCCTCTGGATCGGTTGCTGGTTGAGACGGATTCTCCCTACCTTGCGCCTGTACCGCATCGTGGAAAAGAGAACCAGCCTGCCATGACCCGTGACGTTGCGGAGTATATGGCCGTAGTGAAAGGTGTTGCCGTTGAAGAACTGGCGCAGGCAACCACTGATAACTTTGCTCGCCTGTTTCACATCGACGCTTCTCGCCTGCAATCCGTTCGTTAACTGACTTTTTTTAAAGCTCGTAATTAATAAGCAAAGCGAGTAAAGTTCACCGCCTCAAAATGGGCGGTGAATAACCGGTTTGACACATTCAGAAACGCATTTTATCGGAATGTGCGGATTTTACGGCCATCCACGACTGAATTGTGATAGCCGTCAAACAAAAACAAACTGAATTATTTTACTCTGTGTAATAAATAAAGGGTACTTAGATGCCCTGTACACGGCGAGGTTCTCCCCCCTCGCTAATGCGTGAGAACGTAGAAAAGCACAAATACTCAGGAGCACTCTCAATTATGTTTAAGAATGCATTTGCTAACCTGCAAAAGGTCGGTAAATCGCTGATGCTGCCGGTATCCGTACTCCCGATTGCAGGTATCCTGCTGGGTGTCGGTTCCGCTAACTTCAGCTGGCTGCCAGCCGTTGTATCGCACGTAATGGCAGAAGCAGGCGGTTCTGTTTTTGCAAACATGCCGCTGATTTTTGCCATCGGTGTCGCGTTAGGCTTCACCAATAACGACGGCGTATCTGCACTGGCATCCGTTGTTGCCTACGGCATTATGGTTAAGACCATGGCTGTTGTTGCGCCGCTGGTTCTGCATTTACCTGCTGAAGAGATCGCAGCTAAACACCTTGCTGATACGGGTGTTCTCGGGGGGATTATCTCCGGTGCGATTGCAGCGTATATGTTCAACCGTTTCTACCGTATCAAATTGCCTGAGTATCTTGGCTTCTTTGCGGGTAAGCGCTTCGTTCCTATCATTTCTGGTCTGGCCGCTATCTTCACCGGTGTGGTTCTGTCCTTCATTTGGCCGCCGATCGGGACTGCTATTCAGACGTTTTCCCAGTGGGCTGCATACCAGAACCCGGTCGTAGCGTTCGGTATCTATGGCTTCATTGAACGCTGCCTGGTGCCGTTTGGTCTGCACCATATCTGGAACGTTCCATTCCAGATGCAGATCGGTGAATACACCAATGCTGCGGGCCAGGTATTCCACGGCGATATCCCTCGCTATATGGCGGGTGACCCGACTGCGGGCAAACTGTCCGGTGGCTTCCTGTTCAAAATGTACGGTCTGCCGGCTGCCGCTATCGCTATCTGGCACTCTGCTAAACCAGAAAACCGCGCGAAAGTGGGCGGTATCATGATCTCCGCGGCGCTGACCTCGTTCCTGACCGGTATTACCGAACCGATCGAGTTCTCGTTCATGTTCGTGGCGCCGATCCTGTACATCATCCACGCAATTCTGGCTGGTCTGGCATTCCCGATCTGTATCCTGTTGGGTATGCGTGACGGTACGTCGTTCTCCCACGGTCTGATCGACTTTATCGTTCTGTCCGGTAACAGCAGCAAACTGTGGCTGTTCCCGATTGTCGGTATCGGTTATGCGATTGTTTACTACACCATCTTCCGTGTGCTGATCAAAGCGCTGGACCTGAAAACTCCGGGTCGTGAAGATGCTACCGAAGACACCAAAGCAGGTGCGTCCGGCGAAATGGCTCCGGCCCTGGTTGCGGCATTCGGCGGTAAAGAAAACATCACTAACCTCGATGCGTGCATCACTCGTCTGCGTGTCAGCGTCGCTGACGTTGCCAAAGTGGATCAGGCTGGCCTGAAGAAACTGGGTGCGGCGGGCGTTGTAGTGGCGGGTTCCGGTGTTCAGGCTATCTTCGGTACTAAGTCCGATAACCTGAAAACTGAAATGGATGAGTACATCCGTCACAGCTAAGCAGTAAAAAGTTGGGGAGAATTAAGGCAGCCTGCGGGCTGCCTTTTTTAATGCATTAATTGGCCTGAACGCGAATCGGCGCAGTGGCGGCGAACAACCACGGACGAGCCTCTGCGTTCACGCGTGGGGATAACGTCTCTCTGACCTGCTGATGATAATCATCAATCCACTGCTTTTCAGCCTCACTTAGCAGATGCAGTTCAACCAGACTTAAATCAATCGGCACCAGCGTCAGCGTTGAGAAGCGACAGAAGCCAGGACGACTGTTGATAATCTCCACCTGATTCTCAATACGGATCCCATATTCTCCGGCCAGATAATAACCCGGCTCGATGGTAATGATATTGCCCGCAACCAGGGGCCAGGGGTTTACTTTTTTGGCAATGCGATGGGGCTGCTCATGGATCAGGAGCTGATGGCCTACGCCGTGTCCCGTACCGTGATCAAAATCCAGACCCAGATCCCACAGCGCCCGACGGCTAAAGGCATCCAGCTGATGACCCTGAGTGCCGCTGGGAAATTGCAGCGAGATAAGCGACAAAAAGCCTTTCAACACAGCGGTGTAATGCAGACGACGCTGCGGATCCTGTGGACCAAACGCGAGGGTGCGCGTTGTATCCGTCGTACCATTATGGTACTGGCCGCCGGAATCATTCAGATACATGGCCTGAGAGGTAATGGGCGTATTGGTTTTTTCACTGGAATGGTAATGGCACATTGCGGCATTGCTGGCTGAGGCCGAAATCGTGTTGAAGCTTTGCTCGATAAATCCCGGCTGCTGCTGGCGAAATTCCAGTTGCCTGGCCTGCGCTTCCAGCTCAGTGACCGGATTGCCTGCCGCTTCGCGCAAGGGAACTTCATGCGTAAGCCATGCCAGAAAGTTAACCCAGGCCGCGCCATCTTGTTCATGGCATTCCCGATAGCCCGCCAGTTCAACGTCATTCTTGTGCGCTTTCATCAAGGTGATGGGATCGGGTGCCCATAAGACCTCGCCACCGTGTTCTACAATGGCAAAACGCAGCGCGACCGGGGCGTAGTCTTTATCGACCAAAAAGCGTTTCCCTTTGGCCAACTGCTGGCAGCGGGCAAGAAAACTCTCTTGTGGGGCCAGCGTGAGCGTATTCAGCAGTGCAGCAGGGAGCTGCTGGGTTTTGTTGCTATCCACAAACCATTCCAGCTCGCCGCTGCGATGGAGCAGGGCGAACGAAAACGGCACTGGCACCATTGGCAGATCGGAACCGCGCACATTCAGCAGCCAGGCAATGTTATCCGGCAGCGTGATCGCCAGAACGTCGGCCTGTTGTTGCGTGAGCAGATCCACGACGCGGGCACGTTTTTGTGTGCTGCTTTCCCCGCTGATTTCAATGGGCATTTCATGAATGATGCCGCAGGGTGCTGCCGGCCGGTCAAGCCATACCTGGTCGAAAGGATCTTGCTCAAGAGGCACCAGCTCGCAATGGGTCGCCGACAGTGCTTCAAACTGGCTGTTGACCATCAGCAACGGTTCAAAACCGATACGCGCGCCCGCAGCAACGTGAGACTGCAAATAGTCGGCCAGCGGTTCGTCATGTAAATGGTGAATTTCAAAATCATCCAACGAGACTTCATTGCGCACCTGGACCTGATAGCGTCCATCGACAAACATTAATGCGCGGTCGCGCAGGACCAACGCGAGACCAGCGGAGCCGCTAAAACCGGTCAGCCAGGCCAGCTTATTGTCATGCGGTGTACAATCTTCGCTTTGGTGAGCGTCGGCGCGCGGAACAATCATGCCATCCAGCCCTTGCGCTAACAGCAGGTTGCGCAGAGCGGAAAGAGGAGTTGAGTTGTGCATAGTTACCTTCAGGCCTTAACGGAACGGCGGTTCGTTGAACGTACGTAATTTACGGGAGTGCAGTCGATCGCCTTCAGCACGCAGACGATCAATTGCCCGGATACCTATTTGCAGGTGCTCGGAAATGGCACCTTCATAAAAACGGTTGGCCTGACCAGGCAGTTTGATCTCGCCGTGCAGCGGTTTATCGGAAACGCACAGCAGCGTGCCGTAAGGGACGCGGAAGCGGTAGCCCTGGGCGGCGATAGTGGCGCTTTCCATATCAATAGCCACCGCGCGACTGAGGTTAAAACGCAGCGCAGAAGCGGAATAGCGTAACTCCCAGTTGCGATCGTCGGTGGTGACGACGGTACCGGTACGCAGGCGCTGTTTAACCTCTTCGCCGGGCATGCCGCTGACTTCTTTGGTGGCGTCATACAGTGCGCGTTGTACTTCCGCAATGCTCGGAATCGGAATATCCGGCGGTAGTACGGCATCCAGCACATGGTCGTCACGCAGATAAGCGTGGGCCAGAACATAGTCGCCAATCGCCTGGCTTTCGCGCAGGCCGCCACAGTGTCCAATCATTAGCCAGACGTCAGGGCGTAGGACGGCCAAATGATCGCAAATGGTTTTGGCGTTAGAAGGGCCAACGCCGATATTGACCAGCGTGATCCCCTGACCGTCGGCGGTGATTAAATGCCAGGCGGGCATCTGATGTTTCTTCCAGGCGAGATCGGAGATGGCCTCTTCCGGAGCTTCCGTTTCAGCGGTGATCCAGATCCCGCCTGCGCATGACAGCGCGATATAAGGGCTGTTCGGATCGAGGATCTGGCTGCAGCCCCAGCGCACGAACTCATCGACATAGCGGGTGTAGTTGGTGAACAGCACAAATGGCTGGAAATGTTCAACCGGCGTTCCCGTGTAGTGACGCAGTCGTGCGAGCGAAAAATCAACTCGTCGGGCGTCGAAGTGCGACAGCGGGGAGAATTCCGCCGGATGATAGGTACCATCGGCTGTTTCGTCGCCGATCTGTGACAACTCGGTAGTGGGGAAATGGCGCGTTAATCCGGCGCTCATTGAGCGGTCGAGCGTCAGTTCAGAACCGTCGATCACATAGGGATAAGGGATTTCATGCTGCGACGGTTCGACGGAGATATGCGCATCATAATCCTGATACAGCAGCGTGAGTTGTTCTTCAAGATAGGGACGAAAAAGCGACGGACGGGTGATCGTAGTGGTATAGCTGCCCGCATGGGTAAAACGGCCATAGGCGCGGGTTTTCGGAGGATTGGTGGCGCTGCCATCCCAGGTGACACAAAGCGATGGGTAAACAAAAAGACCATTATGGCGGGCGATTATGTCAGGGAGCGTCCCTGTTTCAATGTACTTACCAATGGCGCTACGCAGTGCTTTAACCGACTGCTCGTACAGCGCGTCCAGTTTATCCAGTGCCTGAGTTGGGGTCAGGCTGGAGCCCTTATTGTTCATGTCTGTCTCCTTGTTCCACAGATGTACTGCTCTCCCGATAGTATGTCACAGGAATATGAAACAAAAGTCAGACGTTGAGGAAGATTGTGCGAAGGCCGAATGACCTTCGCATCAGGGCTTAACTGTGCTGCTTATCCCGCATCAGCAATGCAGTGGCGGCGGAAATAAGACACCCGGCCATCAGATAAATGGCCACGCTGTGCCAGTCTCCGCCCGAGAATGTTACCAGTGCTGCAGCAATGAAAGGGGTAAAACCACCGCCAACCACACTTGCCACCTGATAGCCAACGCCTGCGCCGCTGTAGCGATAACTTGCGCCAAACAAACCGGTAAACATAGGCTGTTGTACGCAGACCACCATATCGTGCGCAATATTGGCCAACATAATCGCGAAGAACACGATCCAGAAAATAGACTGTGCTTCCAGCGCCATAAAGAACGGGAAGGCGCTCAGCGTACCGACCAGTGCACCGGTAATGTACACGCGCCGTCGACCAAAGCGGTCGGCAAGCCAGGCAAAGCAGGGGATGGTCAGACAGCTCAGTCCTCCCACTAACAAACCGATATTCAGAAACAGCTCGCGCGGTAGGCCCAGGTTCTGCGTAGAGTAATTAAGGGCAAACGCGGTGACGATATACATCGTCAGCAGTTCACATAAGCGCAAGCCGATAATTTTTAAGAATGCGCCTGGATGACGGATTAACGCCTCGACCACCGGTAACCGCTTTTTCTCTGGTTGCGCTGCCTGTTGCTGCTGTTCGAATTCGGCTGATTCATCCATTCTGTTACGCATCCACAACGCGCCCAAAACCAGTACGATGCTGAACAGGAACGGAATACGCCAGCCCCAGCTCAGGAACTGCTCATCGGTAGTTTGCGAGCTAATCAGTGAGACCAGACCGGTAGAAAGCAGCAGTCCGACGCCGTAACCGACCTGAACGCCACTGCTGTAGAAGGCTTTTTTATTTTTCGGCGCGCTTTCGACCGAGAGCAACGCCGCGCCGCCCCATTCACCACCAACGGCGAATCCCTGAATGGCGCGTAGCGTCACCAGCAGCACAGGGGCCCACCAGCCAATAGTGTCAAAAGAAGGAATAATCCCTATCAGCGCAGTGGCAATCCCCATCATCCAGACGGTGAGCATCAGCATGCGTTTACGGCCAAGGCGATCGCCAAAGTGGCCGAAGATAACCCCGCCTAACGGACGGAACAAAAATCCGACGCCAAAGGTGGCAAATGCGGCAAGTGTTCCCATTGCCGGGCTAACCTGCGGGAAGAACTCGCGATTAAAGACCAGTGCGGCGGTGATGCCATAAAGCAGAAAATCATACCAGTCGACCACGGCGCCAGCGAAGCTACCAAGCGCAGCGCGTCGGGCACGATGAAGCGAAGAGACGTCCTCTTGGGGACCCGCGGAGGTGAGAGTGGAATCCATAGTTATCCTGTCTGTACTGTCTTTTAGTTATTAGTATTTGAATTGGGCTACACACATTGCAGTCGATATATTAACGACCGTTATGAGATTACCGCGACAGACGGGAAGAGAAAACGATTATCTCCCTCACCAGAGGGCTACATGAAAAATAAGACGAATGAAAAACAGAAAAGCAAAAAGCCCGCTTAAAAGCGGGCTTCTCTAAATTTGGCTCCTCTGACTGGACTCGAACCAGTGACATACGGATTAACAGTCCGCCGTTCTACCGACTGAACTACAGAGGAATCGTTTGAACGAGGCGCATATTAGCGAGGGCGATGAGGCTTGTCAAAGGGGGAAATACATTTGTGCGTTCGTTTGCTGACAAAATCAGCAAAGCGGCGATCTTTCCGTCTTTTTATGCTTTTGCCCCATTCTGGTGCGCGTCTACCTCTTCCAGGGCAGCCAGAATGAGAGATTCAGGTGTGCAAAAAGTCCATTCTTCACCTTTGAGCCTGACTTTACGCGGTTTTAACCGTAAAACACGGCTGCTGACTAAACTGGCAAGCATCTTGCAATCCTGAATTAATGACTGCCAGCACGGGTTCTGGTATTCCGACAGGAGGCAAAATGAACTTCAGACGACTGAAATATTTCGTGAAAATCGTCGATATTGGTAGCCTGACCCAGGCAGCGGAAGTGTTGCATATCGCGCAACCCGCGCTGAGCCAGCAGGTTGCTACGCTTGAAGGCGAACTGGATCAGCAACTGCTGATTCGCACCAAACGCGGCGTCACACCGACGGAAGCGGGGAAAGTGTTGTATGCCCATGCGCGGACGATCTTACGTCAGTGCGAGCAGGCGCAACTTGCGGTCAATAACGTAGGTCAGACCCTGGGGGGACAGGTCTCTATTGGCCTGGCGCCGGGGACGGCGGCGTCAGCCATCACTATGCCGTTATTACAGACAGTACGAGCAGAGCTGCCCGATGTGCTGGTCTATTTGCATGAAAACAGTGGGGCGGTGCTGAATGACAAGCTGCTCAGCGGGCATTTAGACATGGCGGTGCTCTACGAGCGCTCACCCGTGGCGGGTATCAGCAGTCAACCGTTGCTTAAAGAGGATCTGTACCTGGTCGGGACGCGTGATTGCCCGGGGCAAAGCGTCGATTTAGCCGCGGTGGCGCAGATGAATCTGTTTTTGCCACGGGATTACAGCGCAGTTCGCCTGCGTGTAGATGAAGCTTTTTCGCTTCGTCGCCTGACGGCCAAAGTGATTGGCGAAATTGAATCAATCGCCACCTTAACGGCTGCCATCGCCAGTGGGATGGGCGTCACAGTGTTGCCTGAGTCGGCGGCCCGTTCATTATGTAATGCCGCTAACGGCTGGATGGCGCGGATAACAACCCCATCGATGAATCTGCCATTATCGCTGAACGTCTCAGCCAGAGGGAGCTTATCGCCGCAGGCACAGGCTGTGAAGGAGATCCTGTTGTCGCTGGTAAGCCGTCCGGCACTGGAAAACCGCGAGCTACAGCTGGTCAGCTAAACCTTATTCCCTCCAGGAATAAGATGCGGGTTTTTATTATTTGTTATGCCGGGCATCAGACTTTAACAATAGCGTAATGTCTGATGTGCCCGGAGCGAAAAGTGAATTTCCAGCAACTTAAAATAATCCGCGAGGCGGCCCGTCAGGATTACAACCTGACGGAAGTCGCGAATATACTGTACACCTCGCAGTCGGGAGTCAGCCGACATATTCGTGAACTTGAAGATGAACTTGGCATTGAGATTTTTATCCGTCGCGGTAAACGCCTGCTGGGCATGACCGAACCGGGCAAAGCCTTGCTGGTTATTGCCGAGCGTATTCTGAATGAGGCCAGCAACGTTCGCAGACTGGCGGATCTGTTTACCAATGACACGTCCGGTGTACTGACGATTGCCACCACGCATACACAGGCGCGCTATAGCCTGCCCGCGGTGATTAAAGCCTTTCGTGAGCTCTTTCCTGAGGTACGTCTGGAACTGATCCAGGGTACACCGCAGGAGATTGACGTACTGCTGCAAAACGGTGGGGCAGACATCGGGATTGCCAGCGAGCGACTGAGCAGCGATCCGCTGTTGGTAGCTTTTCCCTGGTTTCGTTGGCACCACAGCCTGCTTGTTCCTCACGATCATCCCTTGGTGAAAACGTCTCCTCTCACACTGGAATCTATCGCCCACTGGCCATTAATTACGTATCGTCAGGGGATTACGGGGCGTTCCCGTATCGATGAGGCATTTGCCCGTAAAGGGTTAGTGCCGGATATTATCCTCAGCGCCCAGGACTCGGATGTGATTAAAACCTATGTGTCGCTGGGGCTGGGAATCGGGCTGGTGGCAGAACAATCCAGTGGAGAGCAGGAGGAGGGGAGCTTAACCCGTCTGGATACCCGGCACTTATTTGATGCAAATACCGTCTGGCTGGGCCTGAAACGCGGGCAACTGCAGCGCAACTATGTCTGGCGATTTATTGAGCTATGCAACGCAGGGTTATCCGTCGATGAAATCAAGCGCCAGGCGATGGAGCCAGATGAAGCCGTGATTGATTATCAGATATAATGCAAGAAGCCTGCTTAGTTTCCTAAGCAGGCTTCTTAAATATGGCTCCTCTGACTGGACTCGAACCAGTGACATACGGATTAACAGTCCGCCGTTCTACCGACTGAACTACAGAGGAATCGTGTGAACGAGGCGAATATTAGCGATGCCACTCAGCGTTGTCAAAGCCTGAATAGATAAATGCGATCGTTTGCTGAAATATTCCCCATTTCGCCGCTTATTCAGACGCAACCGGTTATTTTATGCACTTTTCACGCTCGGGACGAGGGTATTTCCATAACCAGCGGCCTGTAACCATACGCCAGTAAAATAACGCGGCGCGCACGGCCCAGTCGAAGAACATCCCTAACCAAACGCCGACTACGCCCCATCCTAATACAATTCCCAAGGTGTAACCCGCCACAACGCGACAGCCCCACATGCCCAACATCGATACCCACATCGCAAAACGCACATCACGTGCGCCCTTAAACCCTGATGGTAGCACCCAGGATGCTGCCCATATCGGCATAAACGCTGCGTTGAGCCAAATTAGGATGACTATGACCTCTTTTACATCCTGATCGTGGGTATAAAATGAGGCCATAACGCCGGCAAAAGGGGCGGTTAGCCAGGCGATGGCGGTTAAGCCGATTGTTGATAGCCAGAATATATGGCGTAACTGGATTTCCGCTTGGGCAATCTGACCATTTCCCAGACGCCTGCCGGTAATGATTGTCGACGCGGAGCCTAAAGCATTCCCCGGCAGGTTGATGAGCGCGGCGATAGAAAAGGCAATGAAGTTTCCGGCAATTACGCTGGTTCCCATGCCGGAGACAAACATTTGCGTTAACAGTTTACCGCCATTAAATAGCACTGACTCAATACTTGCCGGAATACCGATCCCCATAACTTCCCAGATAATGGCGAGATTGAGCGGCTTAAAATAGCTTTTGAAGGGAATTCGCAGCGCCGGATTAAAACCAATCATCAGCACCCAGATAATGGCGAACGCACCGATGTAGCGTGAAATGGTCAGCCCGAGTCCTGCCCCCACAAATCCCAGCCCTTGCCAGGAAAAGACCCCGTAAATCAGGATGCTACTGATGATGATATTTAGAATATTCATACCGCCATTAATCAACAGCGGAATTTTGGTATTTCCGGCTCCGCGGAGTGCGCCGCTACCGATCAAAGCAATGGCTGCCGCCGGGTAGCTGAGCACCGTTAGTTCCAGATAGGTGAGTGCCAAAGCCTTAACATCGGGGGTTGCTTCACCGGCGACAACGTCAATAATCTGTTCACCAAAATAGTGAATGACCGCTGCCAGCGCGGTAGCAAAAATCGTCATGATCACCAGCGATTGTCTGGCTGCTGCCCTTGCCCGTCGACGATCACGTTTTCCCAGGCTAAATGCTACCACCACCGTTGTTCCCAGATCGATGGCGGCAAAAAACGCCATGATGACCATGTTGAAACTGTCGGCGAGACCAACGCCAGCCATTGCTTCTTTTCCCAACCAGCTAACAAGGAAGGTACTCAGTACGCCCATCAACAGTACACAGGTGTTTTCCAGAAAAATGGGGACCGCAAGCGGAGTGATTTCGCGCCAAAAGAGAACCTTATAACTCTTGCGTTTGGCATACCAGGGCGTGCGGGAAGCGACCTGGCGTAAGGCAGCGGAGACGTTCAAAGTGGACCTTAAAGAAGAAAGTTGAAACCTCATTTCAAATGATGAGGGAGAATCCAAAAAGCTGCAAAGTTTTTTCCATTTAAAATGTCTGGAAATGCAACAAACTGTCGAGAGAAGCATCAATTGAAACTTATTCGGGGAAATGGGGTTTGACAAAAATTTTTTCGCCGCTAAGATAAGCCTCCACAACGATTCCTCTGTAGTTCAGTCGGTAGAACGGCGGACTGTTAATCCGTATGTCACTGGTTCGAGTCCAGTCAGAGGAGCCATATTTAAGAAGCCCGCTTAAGGAAACTTAAGTGGGCTTTTTGTGTTCTCAGTCCAATGCATCCACCTGACGAGCAGGTGGAGCGTGATGTGTTTCGAATCAGAACTGATAGCTGGCGGTGACGCTGACGTTGCGCGGCTCGCCATAGACGATAGATCCGTCGACATTGGTGTCGTAGGTTTTATCGAACAGGTTATTGAGGTTACCCTGCACAGAGAAATTTTTCGTCACCTGATAGCGAGTGAATAAATCGACCAGGGCGTAGCTTCCCTGTTCCGCACGGAATGTGCCAAACGGCGTGACCGTATCGCTATAAACACGATTCTGCCAGTTAACCCCACCGCCCACGGTCAGTTCCGGCATGGCTGGCAGGCGATAACGGGTAAACAGTTTTACTGTGGTACGCGGTAGGTTCGGGTTTACCGCATTGCCTTCGTTGTCTTCAGCAACATAGCGTGTCGCGCCGAACGTCATCTGCCAGTTATCGGTGATCGCACCGTTAACTTCGAATTCGACCCCTTTGCTGACCGTTCCATCCATCGCTCTATAGGCCGTGTCGCCATTGCTACCGGCAATTGGTACGCCGGTTGATTGGCCCACGTTATCCTGTTCAATGCGGAACACCGCGAGGGTGGTGGTTAAACGGCTGTTCATCCAGTCGGACTTCAGGCCAAGTTCATAGTTATTGCCGGTAATTGGGGAGAGATATTTACCGGAACTGTCGCGCTTGTTCTGCGGCTGGAAGATTGAGGTATAGCTGGCGTACGTAGACCAGTTATCGTCAATGTCATACACCAGGCCCGCATACGGCGTGGTATGGTTTTGTTCCATGCTGTAGGCGAGGGTGTCGATACGCCAGTTGGTATAACGCGCGCCGACAATCAAATGCAGTGGGTCGGCCAGCGAAATACGTGTTGCGGCGTAGAGCGATTTCATGTGCGTGGTATCGTCCTGGGCCAATGACTGCGGGTTCCAGTTGGTTTCCGGGAAGTTACCATCGAAGGTATAGAAGCTGCCGATTTCGTTGGGGAATACGTTCGCCCACGCGCTTTCGTAACGGTTATTCTGTTTACTGTAGCTGCCGCCCAGCATCAGATTATGCTGACGACCAAACAGGTCGTAACCGCCGTCGGCGAACAGATCGACGGCATCCACCTTACGCTTGCCGCTGTTCCAGCCGGTACCTCCGACGTAGTCATAGCCCGGACCATAGCTGCTATACGGGCCAATCAGCGTACCATCGGCTTTATTGACATAGGCATCGACGTACATCATTTTACTGTCAAACTTGACCTCGGAGTGGGTGGCATTCATGGTCGCCTGCCAGGTATCGGCAAAACGTTGCTTGATGGTGACAAACACTTTGTTGAAGTCTTTATCGTTGTACGCCCAGTCCGGCGCAGTGCTGCGCGAGCGGTCATAGCTGTTTTTGCTGCCGTCGGTATTCCAGCGCGGCAATCCACCCCATGTTGGGCTGTTGATATCAATGCGCTGGTATTCATAACCCACAGACAGGCTGGTGGTGTCGCCCAGATCGGCATCGACAATCCCGGAGAAGAACATTTTTTCGCTATTGTAGCGATCAAGCCAGGCGTCGTTATTCTGGTAGCCCGCCACGATGCGCCCGCGCACGTTGCCGTCTGCCGTGAGCGGGCTTTGCAGATCGGTCACATATCGTTGTTTATTCCAACTGCCATATTCCGCAGAAACATTACCGGTGAACTCGCGGCTGGTGGCATGCTTACGGATCATATTAATCGACGCTGAGGGGTTACCCGTCCCGGTCATTAGCCCGTTTGCGCCACGGACAACTTCGACACGCTCAAAAAGGGCCGTGTCGGAAAGGGCATCACCGAGATTCCAGCGGGATTCAAAATAGGTCGGAATCCCATCGACCATATAGTTATCAATCTGAAATCCGCGAGAGTAATAGCTACTGCGATCTGAATCCGCCTGACTTCTGCTTATCCCCAACGTGTTGTCCATCACATCGCCCAGCGTTTGCAGTTGCTGATCTTCCATGCGCTGCTGACTGATAATACTGACTGATTGCGGAATATCGCGCTGCGTCATCTGCATTTTGGTGCCAGCAGTCGTTGATTTAACGCTGTAATCTTGCTCCTCACTGGATGTGGCTGGAGCAGAGCCCTCAACGATAACTGTCTCTTCAGCAGGGGCTGCGAGGCTGGTGGAAGGCAATAGTGCTAACGTGATGCAGGCTGCCAGTACAGAAGGGGCAAGCCCCGGTTGGCGTTGGTCATCCCCGTTGTGTGTTGTGAAAGACATCGAAAAGTCCTTGATAATTATTAATATTAAGTTCGAATCACTGAGGTTGTGATGAACCCTTTGGTTGTAAATTATTAAGTTTGCATATGAATGCAAATGCGAAATATACGCATTCACATTCAATGTGTAAACAGATGCTACGGCATAAATGAAATGTTGTTTCAGTACTATGCTTAAGTAATAGCGACGGGAAATGGTTATAAGAACAGCAGTGGCAGGGCTTTTTGCTTAAAAAATCGAGGGTTAAAGTTGAAAGAGCGTGAGTAACTCGCTCATACTCTATACTCGCAGAGTGACCCGGCGTAGCATGGCATAACGCTTGGGCTGTTAATGAAAAAGGAAAACGTCGTGGCAGAAGAAACTATATTCAGCAAAATTATCCGTCGTGAAATTCCGTCAGATATCGTGTACCAGGATGAACTGGTCACTGCGTTTCGTGATATTTCCCCTCAGGCACCTACGCACATTCTGATCATTCCTAACGTCCTGATCCCGACCGTCAACGATGTGACGGCGGAACACGAGCAGGCGTTGGGTCGCATGATCACCGTAGCGGCGAAAATCGCCGAGCAGGAAGGCATTGCTGCGGATGGGTATCGTTTAATTATGAATACCAATCGTCACGGCGGTCAGGAGGTGTATCACATTCATATGCACCTGCTGGGTGGACGTGCGCTGGGTCCAATGCTTGCGCATAAAGGTCTGTAAGCATGACCAGAGGATGCATTGCACTTTCACTGAGCTTGCTGCTACTGGCTGGCTGTCGGGCACATCCTGAAATTCCGGTAAGTGATGAACAGTCGCTGGTGATGGAATCAACGATTCTGGCGTCGGGCATTACAGCAGAACAACCGACGTTAACCACGTCTGATATTCAGGCCTCAGCATCCTCGCGACTTTATAACGAAAGACAAGAACCCGTTACCGTTCATTATCGGTTTTACTGGTATGACGCCAGAGGACTGGAAATGCATCCTCTGGAAGCGCCACGCAGCGTGACTATCCCGGCTCATTCGTCGGTGACGCTGTACGGCAGCGCCAATTTTTTGGGGGCGCACAAGGTTAGACTTTATCTTTATTTGTAAGGGGTGAATCTTGATGATCAAAATGAATCGCTACGCACTGATTGCCGCGCTGGCGATGTTTCTCTCTGGCTGTGTGGCGCAACGTGAGCCCGCACCAGTAGAGGAAGTAAAGCCAGTGCCGGAACAGCCCGCGCAGCCGCAACAGCCGGTGCCGGTTGTACCAACGGTGCCAAGCATACCGCAGCAGCCGGGTCCGATTGAGCACGAGGACCAAACGGCGCAGCCGACGCCACGTCAACGTCACTATGACTGGAACGGGGCTATGCAGCCGATGGTCGGCAAAATGCTGCAGGCTGACGGCGTCAAAGCGGGAGGTGTTCTGCTGGTTGATAGCGTGAATAACCGGACCAACGGCTCGTTGAATGCCGGTGAAGCCACCGAGACCTTGAGGAACGCGCTGGCGAATAACGGCAAGTTTACCCTGGTTTCCGCCCAGCAGTTGGCTGTCGCCAAACAGCAGTTAGGTCTGTCGCCGAACGACAGTCTGGGAACGCGCAGCAAAGCGATTGGTATCGCCCGTAACGTTGGCGCACAGTATGTGCTCTATTCCAGCGCCTCCGGCAACGTCAATTCGCCGGCCCTGCAAATGCAATTAATGCTGGTACAAACTGGCGAGATAATCTGGTCAGGTAAAGGTGCCGTACAGCAACAATAACCGGCTGACGCGCGACGAGGTGTTGTCGCGCTATTTCCCGCAGTATCATACCATCGCAGCCAACCAGAGCGGCCTGAGCGGCGGGAGCTGCATCATCGAGCACGATACCCACCGCTTAGTGTTGCGCTGTCATCACGACCCTGACGCGCCGGAATCGCATTTCTTACGCCACTATCACGCGTTAAAGCACCTGCCTGAAAGCCTTGCGCCGCGCCCCCGCTTTTATATACGTGGGTGGATGGCGGTCGACTTTTTTCACGGTAAGGTAGAATCCAGATTGCCGGACGCCGACGAACTCGCTGGCTTATTGTATCATCTGCACCAACAACCCCAATTGGGCTGGAGAATCAGTCTGCTGCCGCTACTCGAACAGTACTGGCAGTGTGGCGATCCGGCGCGTCGCACGCCATGCTGGTTGCGAGCGTTGAAGCGACTCAGGAAAAGCGGTGAGCCTCGACCTTTGCGTCTGGGGCCTCTGCATATGGATGTCCACGGTGACAACATCGTACGTACAGCATCAGGGCTGCGGCTGATTGACTGGGAATATGCCGGAGACGGTGATATCGCTCTGGAGCTGGCGGCGGTTTGGGTCAACGACGAATCTCAGCACCAACGGCTGGTTAGCGCCTACGCCCAACGAGTGCACATTGAACAAAACGCGCTGTGGCGGCAGGTCAGACGATGGCGGCCCTGGGTCATAATGCTGAAAGCGGGGTGGTTTGAGTATCGCTGGCGACAAACCGGCGATCGACAATTTATCAGGCTGGCCGATGAAACCTGGCGGCAGCTAATAATGAAAGGATAAGGAGAGCAGTGTGGGCCCAGTAATGTTGGATGTCGAAGGGTATGAGCTGGACGCTGAAGAGCGTGAGATTCTGGCGCATCCGCTGGTAGGTGGGTTGATCCTCTTTACCCGAAATTATCATGACCCGGAACAGTTGCGTGAATTAGTGCGCCAGATTCGCGCGGCATCACGCAATCATCTGGTGGTGGCGGTAGATCAGGAAGGCGGCAGGGTACAGCGTTTTCGCGAAGGATTTACTCGTCTGCCCGCGGCCCAATCCTTTGCTGCGCTGCACGGTCTGGAAGACGGCGGCAATCTGGCTCAGGACGCCGGATGGCTAATGGCCAGCGAAATGATCGCAATGGATATAGATATCAGTTTTGCGCCGGTGCTGGATGTGGGGCATATCAGCGCGGCGATTGGCGAACGCTCTTACCATGCCGATCCGCGGAAAGCGCTGGCTATGGCGACTCGCTTCATTGACGGTATGCATGCTGCTGGCATGAAAACTACCGGTAAACATTTCCCCGGGCATGGGGCAGTGACGGCGGATTCGCATAAAGAAACCCCAACCGATCCACGTTCAGAAGCCGAAATTCGTGCAAAAGATATGTCCGTGTTCCAGACATTGATTACGGAAAACAAACTCGATGCCATTATGCCTGCGCATGTCATCTACAGTGACGTGGACCCGCGTCCGGCGAGCGGTTCGCCACACTGGCTGAAAACGGTGCTGCGTCAGGAGCTTGGTTTCGATGGCGTCATTTTCTCCGATGATTTGTCGATGGAAGGGGCGGCGATTATGGGAAGTTATGCGGAGCGTGGTCAGGCATCGCTGGATGCGGGTTGCGATATGATCCTGGTCTGCAATAATCGTAAAGGCGCGGTCAGTGTGTTAGATAATCTGTCGCCGATCAATGCAGAACGTGTTACACGTTTGTATCATAAAGGTTCATTTTCACGTCAGGAACTGATGGACTCGGCACGCTGGAAGACGGTAAGCGCCCAGCTCAACCAGCTTCATGAGCGCTGGCAGGAAGAGAAAGCAGGTCATTAACGCAAGTTTGGCGAGGATGCGATGATTATCTATTTACACGGTTTTGACTCTAACAGCCCGGGCAACCACGAAAAGGTGTTGCAGCTGCAGTTCATCGACCCGGATGTCAGGCTGATTAGCTACAGTACACGGCATCCTAAACATGACATGCAGCATCTACTGAAAGAAGTGGACAAAATGCTGCAGCTTAATGTGGACGACCGTCCGCTGATTTGTGGCGTGGGGCTCGGGGGATATTGGGCTGAACGGATTGGTTTTCTGTGTGATATTCGTCAGGTAGTGTTTAATCCCAACCTGTTCCCGTATGAGAACATGGAAGGAAAAATCGACAGGCCTGAAGAGTATGCCGATATCGCGACAAAATGCGTGACCAATTTCCGCGAAAAGAATCGCGATCGCTGCCTGGTGATCCTGTCACGTCATGATGAAGCGCTCAATAGTCAGCGTTCGTCAGAAGAGCTGCATCATTTTTACGAGATAGTCTGGGACGAAGAGCAGACGCACAAGTTTAAGAATATCTCCCCGCATTTGCAGCGCATCAAAGCGTTCAAGACGTTAGGTTAATCCTCAATGAACGTGTAAAAAACCAGCCTTCGGGCTGGTTTTTTTGTTCTTAAAGTTCGTGTTGTCTATCTTTTCAGCATCAAAACTTGATACACATCAATTTTGGTATGACCAATGCACCGTTCGTGTTATTCTCACTCTCGAAGAACATTTTCATTATCGTAACTTGTTGTTAATTAAAGGCTATTCCTATAACTTTTAATTAACAATTGGTTAATAAATTTAAGGGGGTCACGTTGACTACACCATTAAAAAGAATCGTGATTGTCGGCGGCGGTGCTGGCGGACTGGAAATGGCGACACAGCTGGGTAAAAAGCTGGGACGCAAGAAAAAGGCCAAAATCACGCTGGTGGACAGAAACCACAGCCATTTATGGAAACCGTTACTGCATGAAGTCGCGACGGGTTCCCTGGACGAAGGCGTGGATGCACTGAGCTATCTGGCGCATGCCCGTAACCACGGTTTCCAGTTTCAGTTGGGTTCGGTGGTGGATATCGATCGCGAAGCGAAAACCATTACTCTTGCCGAGCTGCGCGATGAGAAGGGCGAGCTGCTGGTTCCTGAGCGCAAAGTCCCGTATGACACGCTGGTGATGGCGTTGGGCAGTACCTCCAACGATTTCAATACGCCGGGCGTCAAAGAAAACTGCATTTTCCTGGATAACCCGCATCAGGCGCGTCGTTTCCACCAGGAGATGCTGAATCTGTTCCTGAAGTATTCCGCGAATCTGGGCGCTAACGGCAAAGTAAATATCGCCATTGTCGGCGGCGGTGCGACGGGGGTTGAACTCTCAGCCGAGCTGCACAATGCGGTAAAACAGCTGCACAGCTATGGTTACAAAGGGCTGACCAACGAAGCGCTGAACGTTACGCTGGTAGAAGCCGGTGAGCGTATTCTGCCTGCGTTGCCGCCGCGTATTTCCAGTGCTGCGCATAATGAGTTAACCAAACTGGGCGTACGCGTACTGACCCAGACGATGGTAACCAGCGCTGATGAAGGCGGACTGCATACCAAGGATGGCGAGTACATTGAAGCCGATCTGATGGTGTGGGCTGCGGGGATCAAAGCGCCAGACTTTATGAAAGACATTGGCGGTCTGGAAACCAATCGTATTAACCAACTGGTGGTTGAGCCGACTCTGCAGACCACGTGCGATCCCGACGTGTACGCGATTGGCGACTGCGCTTCCTGCGCTCGCCCGGAAGGTGGTTTTGTGCCGCCGCGCGCTCAGGCTGCGCACCAGATGGCAAGCTGCGCAATGAACAACATTTTGGCGCAGATGAACGGCAAGCCGCTGAAAGCCTATCAGTACAAAGACCACGGCTCTCTGGTTTCACTTTCTAACTTCTCTACCGTGGGTAGCCTGATGGGTAACTTGACCCGTGGTTCGATGATGGTAGAAGGGCGTATTGCGCGCTTTGTGTACATCTCACTGTACCGCATGCACCAGATTGCTCTGCACGGTTACTTTAAAACCGGTCTGATGATGCTGGTTGGCAGCATTAACCGGGTGATCCGCCCGCGTCTGAAACTGCATTAATACGGCTTATGGCGTCGGATGTTTGTACTTATCCGGCGCCTTCCTTCAGAGTTCTCCGAATCATCCTGCCTTCGCTCCTCCTCGTGCTATTTTCATCCGTAATCTGATTGGCATTCCTTACCTTCTGTTGCAAAGTTGTTGCTAATAGCAAAAAAGGAGGAAGTCCCGTGAATAAATCTATGTTGGCGGGTATAGGGATTGGCGTAGCTGCTGCGCTGGGTGTTGCAGCGGTGGCCAGTCTTAACGTTTTCGAGCGTGGCCCACAGTATGCACAAGTTGTCTCTGCAACACCGATTAAAGAGTCGGTAAAAACACCGCGCCAGGAGTGTCGGAACGTGACGGTCACGCACCGTAAGCCGGTACAAGATGAAAACCGTATCGCGGGTTCCGTGCTGGGTGCGGTTGCTGGTGGCGTTATCGGCCATCAGTTTGGCGGCGGACGCGGTAAAGATATTGCTACCGTGGCCGGTGCTTTAGGCGGCGGTTATGCAGGTAACCAGATCCAGGGTTCGATGCAAGAAAATGATACGTACACTACTACGCAGCAGCGTTGTAAAACGGTGTATGACAAATCTGAAAAAATGCTGGGCTACGACGTGACGTACAAAATTGGCGATCAGCAGGGGAAAATCCGTATGGATAAGGACCCCGGCGCGCAAATTCCGTTGGATAACAACGGACAGTTGGTACTGAATAACAAAGCGTAAAATAGCATTATCCTGAACATTAGCCCCCCATTCGCTCAGGCTGGGGGGCTTTTTTTATCAGAAGGTTAAGGCGTAGTTCAGACCAAACGTGCGGCCCCGGCCCTTGTATTCATACAGTGACGGGCTACCGTAGGTTGGGCTGTACAGCAGTGGCGCACGTTGTCCCCACAGCGTGGTGTACTCTTCATTCAGCAGGTTTTCTACGCTAAAGGTCAGTTTACCCAACGGGAGCTGATAGCTGCCGATAAAGTCCATCGTGTTATAGCCGTCCAGCTTATTGCCGCTGGCGTCCGTCAGATCAAATGTTTGCTGGCTCTGTACGCGCAATGTCCACGGTTCAGGTGCCCAGCCGACCCACGCGGTGGCTTTGGACGGGGAAGCCAGGGTGACATCCCATTTCTGCCACTCACCGTTTTGCTTCACTTCCGATTTAATGACGTTGAAGTTGCCGCCCAGACTCCAGTCCGTATCCGCAATGAAATAATCCACCGCACCTTCAAGGCCATAAATACGGCGATCGTCGGGCTGGACGTTAATGGTCATATCGCTGCGGTTGATAACGATCGATTTATCCGAAGTAGAGTAGTAAGCGGCCAGCTGCGTGCGCAGACTGTCGCCAGTGTAGCGCCATCCCAGTTCGTAGGAGTTAACTTTAATCCCCTCCAGGCGTGAGTCCGCCACGTTGACGCTGCGCTGGAGCTGGTAATGATCGCCAACCAGGGAATAGGTGCCGTTACCGTAATATTTCCCCGGGTCCGGAAGCTCCACGCCCTGAGAGAAGTTAAACCATGTCTGCTGACGGTCGGTCAGGTGGGCGAGAATACCGGCGTTAAACAGGAAATTATCGTAATCGGTTTTACCGCCAGGAATGGTATCGGCGGAGTTTGCCAGGCCGGTGGCAATTCCCTGTTGTTGGGCATAGCCAACGAAATCATCCACCCTGTTTTCGGTCCATTGATAGCGCACACCGCCGCTGAGGGTAAAAATGTCGTTAATGTCATAGCTGTTCTGCAGGAAAGGCGCGAAGTTGGTGATGCTGTAACCGGGGTAACGCCCGGTGGTATAAGCGGTTCGGTTGTCCATACCGCCGGAGGGCAGGGACCAGGCCAGATCGAAGAATTTCTGATTGGAATCGAAGGTTTCGTGATCGGCATCGACACCCCACGTCAGCTCCCAGTTATCCATCAGCTGGCTGTTGAGGGTGATTTTGGCACCAAACTGGTCTGTGTCCTGCTGCGATGCGGAGAAACTGGTGACCTTGCCTTTGCTCAGCGTAGGGAAGGGGTAGAATTTCAGCGATTCGTCACGGTAATAGATTTGGCTGACCAGGTTCTGGCCGAAGAAATCCGCGTCTGAATACTGCAGGCTGATCAGATGACGCTCGGTGCCGGGAATACGATCGGAATTCAGTCCGCTGCTGGTATAAGCCTTACCGTTTCCCGTCACGGCGGACATGTTCTCGCCAAGATCCAGTCCGTAATCGTCATCCCCCTGGCTCTTATAATACTGCGTAACCAGCTGTAACTGACGGTTGTCGTCAAGCTCAATCGTTCCGGTGCCCATCACGTCCAGACGATCGGAGTGCTGCAGGCCGGTTTGGGTGTTATCCAGCAGCAGGGCATCGTGATTGCCGTCATACCAGCCGCCAAACCGTTGATACGCGACGGACATGCGCCCGGAAGCGCGATCGGTTCCTCCGCTCACCGCCGCGGCAACGCGTTCATCATGATCGTTACTGTTATTGAAGCCGCTTTTACTCCCCAGTTCGAGTTCTACTTCACGCTCCGGCTGGCCTTTTTTGGTGACAATGTTGATTAACCCACCGGTACTGCCGCCGCCATACAGTGAGGTTGCACCTGAGATGACTTCAATGTGTGCGATGTTAAACGGGTCAATAGAATCCAGTTGGCGACTGTCAGTACGCGAGGAGTTCAGACGGACACCGTCTATCAGTACTACGATGGCACGACCGCGCATATTCATGCCGTAGTTTGTGCGCCCCTGGCTGCTGACATCGATTCCTGGGATTAACTGAGCAAGAACATCTTTGAACTCTTTCCCCCCCTGAACCTGCTGTTCAATCTCGCTTCCTTCAATAACCCAGGTCGTTTGCGCCATTTCTGCCACGGTGCGTTGACTACGGTTGGCACTGACGATGAGGTTATCTTCCTCAGCCGCGATGGCTGGGAGAGTTAAAGACAACAAGAGAGGATTGAGCACCCAGAGACGCTTATGCATTTGTATTCCTTTTAAAAAAGAGTCGAGCTGTTTTTGTTATGGCGGTAGAGAAACCGATGGTTACATTGTGAAACAGGTGTTAAAACAAATGCGAATATTGCTGATAATAATTGTTGTTATCAATACATTTTACAAAAAATGATCGGATAAGATGATGAAAACACTGAATAATGTAGGGGTAATCCGCGGAAATCTAACCGGGGGCTTAATCAGCTCCCGGTGGTGTCAGTACTGCGGGGAAATAGCGGGAAAGGGTTAAACTTTGATAAGTTCAGGCCACAGTCGCAGAGTCGTGTGTGCGATCTGCATCAGTTTTTCAAACGTCGCGCCTTCACGGGCGCTGATCGACATACCCTGTAAAATACAGTTTAGGTATTCGGCCAGTTTTTGTACGTCGCAATGGGCCGGAATTTCGCCTCGTTGCTGGCGCTGGTGAAGGAACTGGGTAAGTGTCTGTTCCTGCATGGCATGGCGGGATTTCACCGTGTGCGCAATATCCCGGGAAGAGGCCGCCAGTGTCGCAGATGTGTTAATCATGAAACATCCCGCCGGGGTGTCTTTACTGGTAAAGCAGGTCGCTATTGCGGTGAAATAGTCTTCCAGCGCGCACTCAAGACTTTTTTCTTCACAAAATAACTGGGCTTCATGTTTCGCCGCGAAGCGAGTGATGTAGCGGTCCAGTACGGCACGAAACAACCCCTCTTTATTGGTGAATTCCGCATACAGCGTGGGCGCTTTTGCGCCGGTTGCTTCTACCAGATCGGCGAGCGATGTCGCTTCATACCCGTGCTGCCAGAAGAGTGTCATGGCCTTATCAAGCGCGGCTTCCCTGTCGAACACTTTTGGTCGGCCACGGCTTTTTTTAGCACAACCTGTCATTTCAGTTGTCATGGTGCCGATGTACCTTTGTTGGGTTTATTGAATAACCATTATAAAAATATTCGACTGCACACTCCAGCGGATTAGCGATAAAAATAATTTAACGCTATTGATATGAAAAATAAGGTCTTTGTATTTTATATAACGATCATTATAAAAAAATGTTGACGTGTGACCTGGATCACATCTATGATTTACCTATCGATCGTTAAGTTAATCTTTGCGACACACATTCATCTGCTAAAGGTCACTATCATGAAAAACGTAAAAACTCTGTTTGTTGCTGCTGTTCTTAGCTCACTCTCATTTGCAAGCTTTGCTGCCGTTGAAGTTCAGGCCACACCAGCGGGCCAACAGAAAGTCGGTACTATTTCTGCGAATGCGGGGACTAACTTAGGTTCTCTGGAAGATCAACTGGCGCAGAAAGCGGATGAGATGGGGGCGAAGTCTTTCCGTATTACTTCTGTTACCGGTCCTAACACCCTCCACGGGACTGCAGTTATCTACAAATAAGATTTAACCCATCGCAATGCCACTGCGAGTTAAATAAAAACCCCCGCGGAATAAAATCCAGCGGGGGTTTTTTATGCGCTGAGTTTACAGCGGTTGTTGAGCAACGTCGTGATGACGGGTGACATCGACCGGCATGCCTGAGCGAATCTCCATCGCATGTTCCATGACGGCAGAGTCCGTTTGCGCCGCATTCTTAAACGTCTGCATGGATGCGTTCAGCACGATCGGCAGCAATTGCGGGTCGTCATTGATTTTTTCGGACAACGGCTGGTGTACTTCAACCAGGCGCACGCCGTTAGGTTCAACAGATGCTTTGATTGGCGTATTGATAATATTGACCTTGGTTCCTGGCTTCACCTGACGGAACAGGGTTTCGATATCACCGTCGCGTAGACGAATACAGCCGGAACTGACGCGCATTCCAATGCCAAAATCAGCATTAGTTCCGTGCAGCAGATACACGCCGCCGTATGCCGCTAAGCGAATGGCATGATGGCCCATCGGGTTATCCGGCCCGGCAGGCACTACGGCAGGAAGGTCGATCCCGTTCGCTTTGTATCGCGCGCGGATATTTGCCGTAGGCGTCCAGGTTGGGTTGGCACGTTTATCAGAGATAGTGGTTACCATTGTGGGCGTCAGCGTGTCACCGCCTAACTGGCCAATACCAATAGGATACACGGTCACCGAATTTGTCCCTGGCTGGTAATAATAAAGACGCAGTTCGGCGAGGTTGATAACAATGCCTTCGCGTGGCGCGTCCGGCAGCAGGGTTTGCAACGGAATAGTCAGCACGCTGCCCGGACGTGGTACGTAAGGGTCAACGCCGGGGTTGGCCTGTAGCAGCGCCAGAAAGCCGACATTGTATTTTTTCGCAATCGCTTCCAGAGAACCGCCATTGTCTTCGACAACATGAACGGCATTCTGACCCACCACGCGGCTTCCCGGTGGCGGTAGCGGCCAGGTATTTGCCTGGGCCGGAAGCGCTAACGCGAAGGTCGCGGCAAGCGTAAAAAATGCTAACCAACGAGAGAGTCGTTTATTGTTTAACATCACCATAAATCCATTGTTTTTACGTGGTTTTTATTATGTAAAAGTAAACAAGAATTATGGCGGTTTGCAGTGTCGGGAAGTGCAGGGAAGTGCAAAGAGTTTGTAAATTCATCAGGCCGGGTGAGTGGAGGACTCACCCGGCTTGACGCTAGGCTACGGCGTTCTCTTCAAGCTGGCGCATAAACTGGCGAACCCAGTCGATCCGTGCTTTACGCTCGCCCAACTCCTGCATGAATTTCAGGCGTGTTGGACCATCCAGACGGAAGTGTTGCGGTTGTTTTTGCAGTAAACCAATTAGCCAGACCGGGTTAACGTGGTTTTTCTCGGCAAACTCAATAGTACCGCCTTTTTCATTGCCTTCGAGCTTTCTGATCCCCAGTTTCTGCGCCTGCTGGCGTAAACGGGCAATATCCAGCAACGTCCGGGCCGGGTCGGGCAGCAGGCCAAAACGGTCTATCAGCTCGACCTTAATTTCTTCCAGCTCGGTTTCGCCTTTCGCACTGGCAATGCGCTTGTAGAACGACAGTCGCGTGTTGACATCCGGGATATAGTTATCCGGCAGAAGCGATGGCATGCGCAGTTCGACTTCGGTTTGCTGGCTGGTGAGATCTTCCAGCGACGGTTCACGCCCTTCTTTGAGCGCATCGACAGCGTTTTCCAGCAGCTCCATATACAGTGAGAAACCGATGCTTTCCATGGAGCCACTTTGATCTTCGCCCAGCAGTTCCCCAGCGCCACGAATTTCGAGGTCGTGGGTCGCCAACGCAAAACCTGCACCTAAATCTTCCAGCGAGGCGATGGCTTCCAGACGTTTTTGTGCGTCGGTGGTCATCGCTTTTGGGTGCGGCGTCAGCAGCCAGGCGTATGCCTGATGGTGTGAGCGTCCCACACGACCCCGTAGCTGATGCAATTGCGCTAAACCGAAGTGGTCAGCTCGTTCAATGATGATAGTGTTGGCAGTGGGAATGTCGATCCCGGTTTCGATAATGGTGGTACACACCAGCACGTTAAAACGCTGGTGGTGGAAATCGTTCATCACGCGTTCCAGTTCGCGCTCGCGCATTTGCCCGTGGCCGATACCAATGCGCGCTTCCGGCACGAGTTCCGCTAATCTGTCAGCGGTTTTCTGGATATTTTCGACGTCGTTAAAGAGATAATAAACTTGTCCCCCGCGCATAACTTCACGCAGGATAGCCTCGCGTACCACCAGGTTGTCATATTCGCGCACGAAGGTTTTGACCGCCAGACGACGAGCGGGTGGTGTGGCGATGATCGACAGATCGCGCATGCCGCTCATCGCCATGTTGAGCGTGCGCGGAATTGGCGTTGCTGTCAGAGTCAGAATATCTACATCCGCACGCATTGCCTTGATACGTTCTTTGTGGCGAACGCCGAAACGGTGCTCTTCATCGACAATCAGCAGCCCCAGATCTTTTAGCTTCACATCCGCTTGCAGCAGTTTGTGAGTGCCGATGAGAATATCGATTTTACCTTCGGCAACCTGCTCCAGAATCTGCGCTTGCTCTTTGGCGCTACGGAAACGGGACAGCATCTCAATGCGTACCGGCCAATTGGCAAAACGGTCGCGGAAGTTGTCGAAGTGCTGCTGAGCGAGCAGGGTGGTCGGTACCAACACGGCAACCTGCTTGTGATTCTCTACGGCGAGGAAGGCGGCACGCATTGCGACTTCGGTTTTACCAAAGCCGACATCGCCACACACCAGGCGGTCCATGGCCAGTGGTTGACACATATCGCTGAGTACCGCGTTGATCGCCTGTGCCTGGTCGGGCGTGGTTTCAAACGGGAAGCTGTCGCAAAACAGCTGGTACTGTTCACGGTCATGCTTAAAGGCAAAGCCTTCTTTCGCTGCGCGCTGGGCATAAATATCCAGCAGCTCTGCCGCGACATCGCGGACTTTCTCAGCGGCTTTCTGTCGGGCGCGTGACCAGGCATCGCCGCCCAGTTTATGCAGCGGCGCATTCTCTTCCGCGCCGCCGGCGTAGCGGCTTATCAGATGCAGCGACGACACAGGCACATACAGTTTGGCGTCGTTGGCATAGGTGAGCATCAGGTATTCACCGGTGATGCCGCCCGCTTCCAGCGTGGTCATACCGGCATAGCGACCCACGCCGTGCTCCAGATGCACCACTGGCTGACCGGGATGCAGCTCCGCGAGGTTACGAATTAACGTATCCGGGTTGATGGTGCGACGAGAATCCTGGCGGCGACGCGCCACGCGTTCACCGAGCAGATCGCTTTCACAAATCAGCGCCAGATTGCGTTTGCTATCGATGAAGCCGTGCTCGGCTGAGCCAATCATCAGATAACGACCGTTGTCTACGGCTTCGTCGAGTCGCAATATCCGCTTCGGCGCGACTTTGATGCGGGCGAGCAGTTCGCCTAGCGCTTCCCGGCGTCCTTCACTTTCCACCGAGAAAATTACCGGACCGGTAAAGCCTTCAAGGAATTTACGTAATGCATCTAACGGTGCTTTTTGCTGTGCCTGAACGGCGATATCCGGCAGCTTCTGGAACCCGAGGTTGGTATTCGCCGCTTTCTTCGGCAGACTCTCGGTTTTCAGCTGAACACGCGGCCAGCGTTTAAGTTCAGAAAACAGCTCATCAACCCGCAGCCACAGCGATTCCGGTGGCAGAAGCGGGCGCATCGGATCAACGCCGCGATTCTCAAAGCGTGACAGGGTATCGGCCTGGAAGCGTGCAGCGCTGGTCTCGATATCGCCAGTATTTACTAATAACGTATTGGCGGGGAAGTAGCTGAACAGCGGCGGCAGCGGCTCGCTGAAAAACAGCGGCTGCCAGTATTCAATCCCCGTAGGTAACGTGCCTTTGCTGACCTGTTGATAAATATGCTCGGCGTCGCGTTTTACCTCAAACGTATCACGCCACTGACTACGGAACAGCTCGATGGCCGTTTTGTCAGTCGGGAATTCGTGTGCGGGCAGCAAATTAATGGCATCGACTTCTTCCAGCGTGCGCTGAGTGTCAGTATCAAACAAACGCAGGCTGTCGATTTCGTCATCAAAGAAATCCAGACGATAAGGCAATTCGCTGCCCATCGGGAACAGATCTAACAACGCGCCACGCGTGGCGTATTCGCCGTGTTCCATGACCTGATCAACATGGCGATAGCCAGCACTGTCCAGTTGTTCGCGCAGGGCGTCGCGCGAAAGCCGCTGGCCTTTTTTCATGACCAGCGCATGACCGTGCAGATAGCTGTGCGGACAGACACGCTGCATCAGCGTATTTACCGGAACGATCAGTACGCCGCGCTGCATGGCGGGCAGTTGATACAGCGTGGAGAGCCGTGAGGAGATAATCTCCTGATGGGGAGAAAAGCTGTCATAGGGAAGCGTTTCCCAGTCGGGCAGGTTCATCACCATCTGGTCAGTAAACTGACGAATTTCATCATGCAGACGCAAAGCATTTTGCATGTCCGGTGCGTCAGCACCACTGGACCCGCGTGACGTTCGGCGATTTCGGCGACCAGCGTTGCGCAGGCGGCACCCGTAAGCTCACCCAACTGGCGCTGATCGGAAGCGCCCGTTGGGAGCGTGTAACGATGTTGTTCAGGCATTCGGTTGTCAGGATCTCATTTAGATATACATCTGATAAGCAATGTTCTTTATTATCCGTGATCGTTTCTCATAAGCAAATTGATTCGCCCCCGAATGGGGGCAAAAAGCGCGTAGGGGTTAGCGCGAGGCGAGCGATAAAGAGGGCGGGGAAAAGAGCAGATCGGCCACGGTTTTTTGTGAAATCTTACGTACCAGCAGGCCAAACAGGGTGCACAGCAGCAGACAGGCGAACGGATACACCAGTAGCAGGGCCAGCTCCGCGTATGCAGGCCAGGCGGCATGATTGATTTTGGGGATAAGCGTTAAGCTGAACAGCTCAACCAGAATACGGTGTGTGGTGTAGATGGCGATGGTATTGGCGCCAATCACGCTTAACGGACTGGACGCGCGCATGCCAAAGTGGCGCTCGAACTGATAAAACAGCTTCATGATCAGCACAATGGAAAGGAGAGAAAGCAATAGCGAGACATTTGCCAGCCACGCGACGACGGCGACGATTGTGCTACCCAGAACAATGACCGCATGACGGCGCAGGGGCACCTCCTTGATCCACGCCATCAGCGTTGCGCCAAACCATGCGCCGAGGCTATACCAGGGCAAATTGCGAATCACGCTGTTCATTCCCCACCACGGGGTCGGGAAAAAATTGATCGCCACGCTCAGCGCCACAAATAATGCTAACAACGGTATCGCCCAACGGCTGAAAATTTTACACAGAACAAAATAGACAATCAGTGCGTACAGATACCACAGGCTGGTGCTGGCGGTCAGCATCCCGTGGGTAAAACCCGCAATCGAATCCGCATAAGCGGCGTTGGCGGCATGGGTCAGATCGCGCTGCGGGGCGAGCCAGTTATTGAGCGCCACCAACGCCAGCCATTGCACCACTCCCCAAAGCACCAGCACCCAGGCGATACTCCAGATCCGTTTATCCACGCAGGTTGTCCACGGGACGTTATCGATGTAGCGACGGATCAGATACCCCGAAATAAAGAAAAACACCGGCATGCGAAACGGTGCCAGGTACAAATTGAGGTAAATCCAGCATTTGCTCAACACCTCTGACAGTGGATGCTGAAAAGTGGTGAGGTGCGGGTAAAATGTGATCACCGAGTGGTAAATCACCACCAGGCAAATGCATAACCCCTTGATTTGATTAATCCATAGTTCTTTTTTATTCATTGAGACGGCGCATCCATATTGATTGCAATAGCCTGCCATCCTGCGCAACCCGCTGTGCGCTGTAATGCGTAACTGTCTGCATTTTGTTTTTTTAGGATAAAGGTCAGGGATCGGGGTTGTAGGGAAGAGGGACAACTTTAGCGGTTTGATTTATTTATACTTTTAAGAATAGTGCTGACGAACACTTACGGTTCAGTCATTTACCCATTCCGCTTTCGCTTATATACTCGTGACTTTGCTAACAGCAACCAGACGGATTTCATGTACCAACCTGTCGCTCTATTCATCGGCCTGCGTTATATGCGTGGGCGTGCAGCAGATCGCTTCGGTCGCTTCGTTTCCTGGCTCTCCACCATTGGCATTACTCTCGGGGTAATGGCGCTGGTTACGGTGTTGTCGGTGATGAACGGTTTCGAGCGCGAGCTGCAAAACAATATTCTTGGCCTGATGCCTCAGGCCGTCCTCTCGTCTGAACAGGGTTCCCTAAACCCGCAACAGCTACCGGAAAAAGCGGTGGTGTTGAACGGCGTCAACCGCGTTGCACCGATAACCACGGGGGATGTGGTACTGCAAAGTGCGCGTAGCGTGGCAGTCGGCGTGATGCTGGGTATTGACCCGGCGCAAAAAGATCCATTAACGCCATATCTGGTCAATGTGAAGCAAACAGATCTGCAGCCGGGTAAGTATAATGTCATCCTCGGAGAGCAGCTTGCCGGGCAACTGGGTGTTAATCGTGGCGATCAAATTCGCGTGATGGTGCCCTCAGCCAGCCAGTTTACCCCCATGGGGCGTCTGCCGAGCCAGCGTCTGTTTACGGTAATTGGCACCTTCGCCGCCAACAGCGAAGTCGACGGCTACCAGATGCTGACCAACATCCAGGATGCGTCACGTTTGATGCGTTACCCGGTGGGCAATATTACCGGCTGGCGTCTGTGGCTCAACGAACCGTTAAAGGTTGATACGCTGAGCCAGCAAACGCTGCCGCAAGGTACCAAATGGCAGGACTGGCGCGAGCGCAAAGGGGAATTGTTCCAGGCCGTGCGTATGGAGAAAAACATGATGGGGCTGCTGCTTAGCCTGATCGTGGCGGTGGCGGCATTTAATATTATTACCTCGCTGGGTCTGATGGTAATGGAGAAGCAAGGGGAAGTGGCGATTCTACAAACGCAGGGGCTGACGCCGCGGCAGATAATGATGGTGTTTATGGTGCAGGGGGCCAGTGCCGGGATTATCGGCGCGCTGCTGGGTGCGGTGCTGGGCGCATTACTCGCCAGTCAACTGAACAACCTGATGCCAATTATCGGTGTGCTTCTGGATGGGGCTGCGCTGCCGGTCGCCATTGAGCCGCTGCAGGTTATCGTCATTGCGCTGGTGGCGATGGCCATCGCGCTGCTGTCTACGCTTTATCCTTCCTGGCGCGCTGCCGCCACTCAACCCGCTGAGGCTTTACGTTATGAATAAGATCCTGTTGCAATGCGACAACCTGTGCAAACGCTATCAGGAAGGCACAGTGCAGACCGATGTACTGCACGATGTCAGTTTTTGCGTCGGTGAAGGTGAGATGATGGCTATTGTCGGCAGCTCCGGTTCCGGTAAGAGTACGTTGCTGCATCTGTTAGGCGGGCTGGATACGCCAACTTCCGGCGATGTCATTTTTAGCGGTCAGCCGATGAGCAAACTCTCGTCGGCGGCGAAAGCGGAACTGCGCAATCAGAAGCTGGGCTTCATTTATCAGTTCCACCATCTGCTGCCGGACTTTACCGCGCTGGAAAACGTGGCGATGCCGTTGCTGATCGGCAAGAAAAAACCGGCTGAAATCACCGAGCGCGCACGGGATATGCTGAAAGCAGTAGGGCTGGACCATCGTGCCAGCCATCGCCCGTCTGAACTGTCAGGCGGTGAACGCCAGCGCGTGGCCATTGCTCGTGCGCTGGTGAATAACCCGCGCCTGGTACTGGCGGATGAGCCAACGGGTAACCTTGATGCGCGTAACGCGGACAGCATTTTCGAGCTTCTGGGTGAGCTGAACCGCTCTCAGGGCACGGCATTTTTGGTGGTGACACACGATCTGCAACTGGCGAAGCGCATGAGCCGCCAGCTTGAAATGCGCGATGGTCGCCTGACGGCTGAACTGAGCCTGATGGGAGCTGAGTAATGGCTTCGCCTTTATCGTTATTGATTGGTTTGCGTTTTAGCCGTGGTCGGCGGCGCGGCGGCATGGTCTCGCTGATTTCCGTGATTTCCACCGTTGGCATTGCGTTGGGCGTAGCGGTGTTGATCGTCGGCTTAAGCGCCATGAACGGATTTGAGCGTGAGCTTAACAACCGTATTCTGGCCGTGGTGCCGCACGGTGAGATTGAAGCCGTGAATCAGCCGTGGAATAACTGGCAGGAAGCGCTCGACAAGGTACAGAAGGTACCAGGCATTGCCGCTGCGGCGCCTTATATTAACTTTACCGGGCTGGTGGAGAGTGGGGCGAACCTACGCGCAGTGCAGGTGAAGGGCGTTGATCCGCAGCAGGAGCAGCGTTTAAGCGCGCTACCCTCGTTTGTGCAAAACCACGCATGGGATAATTTCAAAGCGGGTGAGCAACAAATCATTATTGGTAAGGGAATTGCCGATGCGCTGAAGGTGAAGCAGGGCGACTGGGTATCGATTATGATCCCTAACGCCAGTGCGGATCATAAGTTACAGCAGCCTAAACGCGTGCGTTTGCACGTCACGGGGATCCTGCAACTGAGCGGTCAGCTCGATCACAGTTTTGCCATGATCCCAATGGAAGATGCGCAGCAATACCTGGATATGGGATCCAGCGTTTCCGGGATCGCGCTGAAAGTGAACGACGTGTTTAACGCCAATAAGCTGGTGCGAGACGCGGGTGAAGTCACCAATAACTATGTGTACATTAAGAGCTGGATCGGTACTTACGGTTATATGTATCGCGATATCCAGATGATCCGCGCCATTATGTATCTGGCGATGGTGCTGGTGATTGGCGTGGCCTGTTTTAATATCGTTTCCACGTTAGTGATGGCGGTAAAAGACAAGAGCGGCGATATTGCGGTATTAAGAACCCTGGGGGCTAAAGATGGCCTTATCCGTGCCATTTTTGTCTGGTACGGCCTGCTGGCGGGGCTGTTCGGTAGCCTGATAGGCGTCGTCATTGGGGTAGTTGTCTCGCTGCAACTGACGCCGATCATTAACGGGATTGAAGCTCTTATCGGCCATCAGTTCCTGTCCGGCGATATCTATTTCATTGACTTCCTGCCATCGGAATTACACTGGCTGGATGTGATTTACGTGCTGGTGACAGCACTCGTGCTGAGTCTTTTGGCAAGTTGGTATCCGGCGCGTCGCGCCAGCAATATTGATCCTGCGAGAGTACTTAGCGGCCAATAACAATATATACACGAAAGCATTCATGCGGCGGTAAGGCGGCAAACCGAAATCTCCACGAGCATAGATAACGATGTGACTGGAGGGTGAGGGCGCAGCCGACCCCAAGGCATCTTGAAGGATGACGTGTATCAAGGAGCGGTGATGTATTACGGATTTGACATCGGCGGGACCAAAATTGCGCTGGGCGTGTTTGATAAGCAACGTCGTTTGCAATGGGAAACTCGCGTCCCTACGCCTCGCGACAGCTATGACGCTTTCCTTGATGCGGTCTGCAATCTGGTGACGGAAGCGGACCAGCGGTTCGGCGTTAAAGGTTCGGTAGGCATCGGCATTCCTGGCATGCCGGAAACGGAAGACGGCACGCTGTATGCGGCCAACGTTCCTGCTGCCAGTGGTAAGCCGCTCCGCGCCGATCTCAGCGCTCGCCTTGACCGCGATGTGCGTCTGGATAACGATGCTAACTGTTTTGCTCTTTCCGAAGCCTGGGATGACGAGTTCACCCAATATCCACTCGTGATGGGGTTGATCCTCGGCACCGGTGTTGGCGGTGGTCTGGTGCTTAACGGGAAATCTATCACCGGGCGCAGCTATATCACCGGCGAGTTTGGTCATATCCGTTTGCCAGTCGATGCGCTGACGTTGATGGGCTTTGATTTCCCATTGCGCCGCTGCGGGTGCGGTCAACTGGGATGCATCGAAAGCTATCTTTCCGGCGGTGGATTTGCGTGGTTGTATCAGCATTACTACCATCAATCGCTGGATGCCCGTGAAATTATCGCGCTGTGGGAGCAGGGTGATGAACAAGCACGTGCCCATGTTGAACGCTATCTGGATTTGCTGGCGGTGTGCCTTGGGAATATCCTGACTATCGTCGATCCTGATTTGGTGGTGATTGGCGGAGGCTTGTCGAATTTTACCGCTATTACGACGCAACTGGCGGACCGACTGCCACGTCATCTGCTGCCGGTTGCCCGGGTGCCGCGTATTGAGCAGGCGCGACACGGTGATGCGGGCGGGATGCGCGGAGCCGCTTTCCTACATCTTACCGATTAATACAAAGAGGTTGTTATGCTGTCGCGCCGGGGTCATCGGTTAAGCCGCTTTCGTAAAAATAAACGCCATATGCGCGATCGCCTGCGTCAACGAATCTTTTTCAGAGACAGAGTGGTGCCTGAATTGATGGAAAAACCAAGAGTGCTGGTACTGACGGGAGCGGGAATCTCCGCTGAGTCAGGAATTCGAACCTTTCGCGCGGCGGATGGTCTCTGGGAAGAACATCGGGTAGAGGACGTTGCGACTCCGGAAGGATTTAGTCGTAATCCGCAACTGGTCCAGTCGTTTTATAACGCCCGTCGTCATCAGTTGCAACAATCAGAAATCCAGCCTAACGCGGCGCATATCGCGCTGGCAAAACTCGAAGCCGAGCTGGGCGACCGTTTTTTACTGGTGACGCAGAACATTGATAACCTGCATGAACGTGCGGGCAGCCAGAACGTAATCCATATGCACGGCGAACTGCTCAAGGTTCGCTGTTCGCAAAGCGGGCAGATTCTGGAGTGGACTGGCGATGTGACTGCGGAAGATAAATGCCATTGTTGCCAGTTTCCGGCGCCGCTGCGCCCGCACGTGGTGTGGTTTGGTGAAATGCCGCTGGGCATGGATGAAATTTATATGGCACTGGCAATGGCCGACGTGTTCATTGCGATTGGTACATCGGGCCATGTATACCCGGCAGCGGGGTTTGTGCATGAAGCTCGACTACATGGGGCGCATACGGTAGAGCTAAATCTCGAACCGAGCCAGGTAGGAAGCGAGTTTGAAGAGAAGTATTACGGTCCGGCAAGCCAGGTGGTGCCTGAGTTTGTTGAGAAATTATTGAAAGGACTGTGATTTTTATGCCCGATACGCGCAGCGCTATCGGGCATTCCTTACAACGCTGAATTAGCGTCCTGCTTTCAGCTTCTGATAATACTCTTCATAGATAGCGCTGGCGGAACCGACATCGTTCTGCCATTCCCCTTTGTTGATGGTTTCTGCATCAGGGTAGAGGGTTTTATCGTTCGCGACTTCAGGGCTTAACAGCTTACGTGCTGCCAGGTTTGGCGTCGGATAACCGATGGTTTCCGCGACTTCTTTCGCCACGTCCGGGCGCAGCAGGAAGTTAATCAGCTTCAGCGCACCTTCTTTATTTTTTGCGTTTGCTGGAATAGACAGGCTGTCCATCCAGAAAATCCCACCTTCTTTCGGCCATACCACTTCCAGCGGTGTACCTGCCTGACGCGCAACATACGCGGAGCCGTTCCACACCATCCCCAGATTGACTTCGCCTTCCATATACGGGTTGGCCGGGTTGTCAGAGTTAAATGCCGCGACGTTAGGCATCAGCTTCTTCAATTCGTTATAGGCGGCTTCAATCTCTTTAGGATCGGTGGTATTGCCGGAGTATCCCAGCTTGCGCAGCGCCATCTGGAACACTTCACGCGCATCATCCGTTAACAGCAGGCTACCTTTGTACTCCGGTTTCCACAGATCGGCCCAGCTGGTTACTGTTTTCGGGTCGATGGCATCGCTATTGATGCCAATGGCCGTCGCACCCCAGATATACGGGATAGAGTAGTCATTGTTGGGGTCGAATGGCTTGTTGAGCATTTCCGGATCGAGGTTGTGGAAGTTGGTCAACGTCGACTTGTCGATCTTCTGGATCATGCCTTCTTTGCGCATTTTATCGACGTAATAGGTGGACGGAACCACCAGATCGTATGCGCCGTCTTTATAGGTTTTGAGCTTGGCGTACATGGTTTCGTTCGACTCGTAGGTCGAATAGATAACCTTAATGCCGGTCTCTTTGGTGAACTGCTCCAGCAGTCCAGGCGGGACATACTCGGTCCAGTTATAGAAATAGAGCGTGTTGTTGTCATTAGCGTGAGCGGCGCTCATGCCCAGTGCCAGAGCACCCGCCGCGAGCAGGTGGCGTGACCATTTTTTCATCATTTAACGTCCCCTGAATTAAGGGCCTTAGCGGCCCTTGGTTTTATCACGTGCAATAAGCTGGCTGGCAATCACCATAACCAGCGACAGAACTAACAAAATGGTCGCCAGCGCGTTCACCTCTGGTGATACGCCGACTTTTACCATTGAGTAGATTTTTAACGGCAAAATTTCATAACCAGGCCCGGTAACGAAGGACGACACGACGACATCATCCATCGACAACGTAAAGCTCAGCAACCAGCCGGCAGCCACTGCAGGCATTGCCAGAGGCAGTATAATCTTGCGCAGAATAGTCACTTCACTGGCGCCGAGATCTTTGGCGGCTTCAAGCATTCGTACATCAAAACCTTTCAGACGTGAGTAAACCGTCACCACCACAAAAGGTAGACAAAAAGTGATATGCGAGAACAGCAGTGACCAGAAACCCAGTTGAATGCCGATCAGCATAAACAGCACCAGCAAAGAAATCGCCATTACGATATCCGGCGACATCATCACCACGAACAGCATGCCGCTGACAAACGGTTTACCGCGAAAACGGTAGCGGTACAGTGCAACCGCTGTGAGTGAGCCGATCAGCGTGGCAAACGTGGCGGATAGCACCGCCATCGTCAGCGAGTGTTGCGCTGCCTGTAGCAGGCTGTCGTTGTTCATCAGCAGGCCGTACCATTTGGTGGTAAAACCCTGCCAGTTGATGCCAAAGCGCGAGCTGTTAAAGGAGTTCACAATCAAAATAATGATTGGAATATACAGATACGCGTAGATGGCGGTCATAAAACCGCCTCTGAGCAGCCGACCGATCATTCGCGTTTCACCTTCTTGTTCAGAAGGCGCGATGTTTTCAGAGTATTGAAAATAATCAACTTTTTCTCTTCTCCAAAATCTCTCCAAAACTTCCCGCCAAAACAGATAGCCAAAAAGAAGCAGCTATCACTAAGGCCGCGAATTTTACAACAATTTTTAGGATGATCGGGAAAAAAAGGCCATTTAAATGACCCGCTTTACCCATTCCTGACTGCGAGTGGCGGTATAGCAATCGGTTCAGGGAACAATTAGCGCACGCTACCGCTGTGGTGGTAAAGGGGAGGTACTTGACTGCAAAGCCACGAAAGAGCATGGCGTCCCAGTGTTTGAAACCTGTGAACGCTGCAGGGAGCATGCTTAACGAAGGGTAACGAAATTGACGGGAATAGTGGTTTTTTGGATATCAATTTCCTGGCCCGGTGGTAACAAAAAACAGAAAACACCAGAACGGCGTTTTACGCTATCTACAGCGTAAATTTCTTGAATCACCCTGTTTTACGACACAAGAATTTACCTTTAATGACACCGTCAAAGAAACGGCCTTTAGATTGCACTGTGAGAAAAGAGTTATAGATGCTTTCTGGAACGCCCACATACTGGAAAGTTGAAGAATTTACGAACCCTATCTCCAGAATCTTTTCTAATGGGTAGTAACCAATAAATTTTATTTTTGATGAAATCATTGCCTGTCGTTGCATTTTTTCTCCTTCAATTTTTTTAATTTTCCTTCTCTGATAATACACTGATATGAAACAAAAGGAGCATAGTTTTGTAAATGTTATGGCTGTTTCAGAATTTACTGGTTGGATGAAATGATTTTCTTTGTTGCTTTAATTTCCTGAACTGCGAAAAATAGCACGAAAATTCGTTGCTGGATTTTTAGGGATTGAAACGGGCTTTCCTTTAAGTAACTGATAAATATATTCTATTTTATTTTTCGTTATCCAGGGGACGACCGGCTGTATGTTATTGCTGGTGAACAGAACTCATTGATTATGCTGTCTCAGTTTCCATTTCTAAGATTTTGCGAAAAATTAAATGAAAAAATAACTTGCTATTGTTTGTGGGGTGTGTGATTAATGAGGGGTTGGTTAGGTACACAGACCCATTAAAGCGGTTTAGTAAAGCAGTTCTCATCTCAAGCGTTATCCACAGATAATCCTTTCTTTTGAGCCTTCTTATCGTTACTAATTAGATTGTGTGCGAAGCCCTTTTCGCCGTAAGGCTACATAGAATTTAAGGAATTACCTGTGTCTAATAAAATGACTGGTTTAGTAAAATGGTTTAACGAGTCTAAAGGTTTTGGTTTTATTACCCCTGACAATGGTAGTAAAGATGTGTTTGTACACTTCTCTGCTATTCAGAGTGGTGGCTTCAAAACGCTGAATGAAGGCCAAAAAGTTGAGTTCAGCATTACTGCTGGTGCAAAAGGGCCGTCAGCTGAAAACGTTGTAGCTGCCTGATATTTTTCCTGATGTAAACCAATATACGATAGCGAAGACGGTGAATGCCTGAGTAGATATATTGGTTTTTCAGAAACTCAACATCTGTCAACATAAAGCTGAACAGATGTCTGAGTCTAATTATTGGGTAGAACAGTTGAAATGATTATTTTATAAATGTCATTTGTTGTTTTACCTCTGTAGTTTTTCTTGCACGCTTAAGTGCATTCGTAAAAGCTAACAACATCCCAAAAATCGCTGGTGCTATAATATAAAGAAAATTATATTATTTTAGATTCCTCATGTGAACTGATAAGAAATATTTATTTTTTATTGCTTTTAATAGTGAGTTGTAACCTGATACTGAAAATCAAGAGAAATTATTAGTTAAATAGATCTTTTGGATATCACTGCGGTAGTGAGTGTTGTAGCAAATAAAGGCTAACATCATGACCGACCATATTTATTTTAAGTGCCCTTGTTGTCATGGGTCACAGTACAGAACTTCCCATTTTGATGTGACTGAGAAAAATCCCTTTGGTGCAAAGTGTATTTTTTGTAAATCATCAATGATCACACCAGATAACTATGCGCCATATATTTCCAGTAAATCAAATGAACAGGTGTTGCGAAAGTAACATTTGGCTCTGACCTTCCAGTTAAGGCGGCAAGATTCATTATCATTGCCAGGCACTGGTTTAAGTCCAACAAGGGCCGTCAGTCAGCTACTACCTCATCGAATTGAGCGGGCGACTTTTGAACTTGCAGGAGACGAGGGTTTGATCCTCTATGGTTACACCATGAATAAAAACCTCGTTCTAACGGGGTTTTGTCATTTCAGGGTTATCCGTGCAACATACAAGTAAGTTGGGCAAAGAATTGTATTTTTTGTTTTGCTTTTAACATCATGTCTGATGTGTAACGGTATTACTAATAACCACATAAAGGGCAACGCATTGAGAATCATACAAAACCATATTATGGCCCAGGAAATTGGTGAAACAGTTATCCAGCTACTTGAAAATGGCAAAAGGGTTACGACAGGGAATATCATTGATTTGCTCGAACGGAAAAGTCATGCCTTGCACGGTCAAAAGGCCGATGAGATAAGAGAAATATTGATATTTATCAGGAAAAAATCTGTTCTGTAAACGAGTTATAAATCACCTACGGTGCTCACGGATTATGGTTTCTCAATCAAAGACCTACTGAGAGGCATCCAGCCTGGTAGTGCAAAACTCTTCTTTTCTGGCCCACACAATAGAATGGGCCTTTTTCATTACTAAAAGCTAGGTTGTGATATCTGGACGGTGTGAGGCAATAATGATTACATATTTGTCGATTGACATTGAAATTAATTATTTTCTGTAAGCGCTTTTGTGATTAGGGTTGATAGTGCTTCAAGTTGGATAGCAAGTTGAATGCTCAACCAGACATATCCGTGAACGGCGCTTTCAATGATTTCCTCGCCCTCATTGGCGAGTAAAAGACAATGCAACTCTTTAGTAATTTCGAGAAGATGCTCGCTATTTGATGCTATCGGCGTTGGGTTTCCTTCATGCAAGGCATGTGCGAGGGTGTTGAGGGTGCTACGGGTCATTTGTTCCATATCTGACAGCGTATGAGTATTCAATATGAGAAATCGACAGCCACGAGATGCCCAGTGGGCATTTATCTGAAATTTTTGCGCCGCTATCATATCGCGGGTTATCGATTGAATATCTTCAAGTAGACTCTTCGCAATCTTTGTTTCTTTATTTACTGGTGTAATAAGGCTGCGCATTTTTACTACATTATTCAGCGCTCGCGTTTGAAGTTTGGCCATTCTCGGGGGCGCAAGAACGTTTCGGGAGACTCCCGCAGTTGTTATTTTTAGATAATCAGAAAGAAAGTCAGCAAGTTGTATACGCCAGTTAATGAATGCTCTTTGGGGAAAAATGCTGGTAAACAACATCGCCAGAATGCATCCTATAATAATGTTGGTGCTTCGCCACAATGCTGTTTGTAAGTCTCCTGCAGGAGCGCTGCTGACAACCGCTAGCGTGATACCAATCAATAATGCGGCATAGGGACGTTTACTCATGGCCAGAAAACCACAAAGGAAAGCTGCGCATCCACACCACAGCATCATCATAGTGAGAGAGTACATTTCAATGTGTAATGCGATGATCCCCAAAATCGCACCCCCTACAGTTCCCGCCATACGTTCAAGTGCCCTGGGTATCACATTGCCCATGTAACTAATTGGTCCCATGACCACAACCAGTGTAATCAGGGGCCAGGAGTGGTCTGGTAAATTCAACATTCTTATCAGTAAGAAAGTTATAACAAATGCTAAAGCAATACGGATCCCATGAACTACACGATAGTTGCGGTAAATCTTAAGTTCTAAAGGACTTATCGGTTTATTCCGTTCAATGGAAAAAATATTGTTTTTCATTGGTTAAAATCTTTAACATAGACAGAATTATAGAGGATGTTCAGATATACACTGAAAAAATAATCTCGTCTTACTTTTTTAACTTATAAAAAAGGAGGGCGATACCTGATATAGGTTATTGTTAATCAATTGCTAATGCAGTAGCGAAAGAAGACGTAATTTTTAATACCCACATTATCTTTGGATTTGCCATTATGGTGGTAAGCGGTTCTACACATATTGAGTGGCCCATGACTTAAATTCAACATGTTGACTTTGACAGATATTAAAAAGTTGTGGACTTCCAAAATACTGGTTAGCATGTTTAAAACGTTTTCTTTTACAGGTTGTTATAAGGCTAAGCAAAACAGGTCAGATGGTTTCTGTGCACGGCTTTATATCAGCAACGGTATCATTATATTTATAACATATGCACTTTGATGAGCTAAGGCCCGGACCAAAGCTCATGAGATATAAGTTCTGGCTACATTAGATGGAAGCAGTACACAACCTATTCATGTGTTATCGAAAAGCAACTACGTAAACAGAAAGTGCAAGTGCGAGAAATATCCAGTATTGAGAATGGTAATGGAAAAGTTTGAGCATAAATATCCTCCACAGATTCGGTTCCTAATTAATGGCAGATTTAAATGTCAACAACAAACAAAAAAGCATGGGCATTGATTGTTTGATTGTTTCATATTGTTTCAGTGATGCGCTATGACGGTGCGTTTGCACCAACAATAGGATTCTTGCATTGTTATGGTGAGCTTAGTGTCAGCCGGGCATTAAGACGCGATCAATCTACTGATAAATATAACCCAGGCAGCCATATGCGGCTTTTTCTATCCTGTCTGTCACTCTTTGCCAGCTGCACACCGATGCAACAAAGCTTGCCCGCCGCCTGAATGCCGCAAAGCACACCGGAAATCTTGCCGTTCCTGCCAAAAGCAAAACAGCCTGAGCTGAAGTTGTAATCCTCTCTGACATGCTCGGAAATTTCGTGGTAGACGCTAAATATTATGCTGAGATGGAGGAAATACGACTCTTCCGTGAGTCAAAATCCCTGAAAACTTAGGGTGATAGATAAAGGTCTTAAGCAGCATGACATAATTTTCGATTTAAGCTATTTAAATTCATTTTTTTGATAAGAATCATGTGCGATTTCCCTATAAAACTAAATCTTGCTATGTTTGGTTAATCATGCGTTAATGAATTCTTGGTTTGTAACGAATTTATCTAAAGCAGTCGCTGTAATAATTTTATTTCTTGTTCCTGTTGAGATTTCCTTGCTAGCTTCTCTCTCTGATGATTTTTTTCGGACCATTCTGCCCAAGGGCTTACTCAAGAAAGGTAATAATTATGTCTAATAAAATGACTGGCTTAGTTAAATGGTTCAATCCTGAAAAAGGTTTTGGGTTTATCACCCCTAAAGATGGCAGTAAAGATGTGTTTGTACACTTTTCTGCTATCCAGAGTAATGATTTCAAGACGCTGAATGAGAATCAGGAAGTTGAGTTTAGTGTTGAACAGGGACCTAAAGGCCCCTCAGCAGTTAATGTCGTGGTTGTATAAGGTAACTGTTATTACACATCATATTCACTTCAGATGCCCGTGTTGCCACGGATCTCAGTACAGAACGTCGAGCTTTGATGTTACTGAAAAAAATCCTTTTGGAGCAAAATGTATTTTTTGCAAATCGATAATGATTACATTTGACAATGTTGCGCTATACATTCGTTCTGGTCAGTCTTCGTTAAATTTTAGAAAATAAAGTTCAGGTTCCTTATGGAGCCTTTTTTGTATGCTAAACCGTTCATCTCTGTACGAACCATCACGGTATCATTATGAAAAAAGTAATCGTTTTTTTTAACTCAGAACCGGCAGTTGTTGTATCCGTAATGAAGGGAATTACTTCGATAATGCGTGAGTTTCCCAATGGGGAAAAAGCACACCTGTCCGTGATGTCAGCAGGATTTCCATCTCTGACAGGAGACCATAAAATAGTTTATGTTGCCTCTGATCGCGATGTCAGTTCCGAAGAGATTCTCGAGGCAGCATCGAAGCTTTTGAAGTGACATCTGATTGTTTCTTTACCGACCGAGATAGTAGTCCAGTGGTTTGCAGATGTTTTGCGCTTTTCTTGTATGAAGATTGTACTGCAACCTCTTGATTATTGAGTCTTTCCATTCTATCTTTTAAACATGTCAGCGCTGTTATAAGTGCTCCACGGGGAATGTTACATACTTGACGTTGATACGTTAGAGATCAAGAGAGGTAAATAATGAACGTCGAAGAGTTAAAAACAAAAACTGAAGCGGATATTTCTGAATTCATTACAAAAAAAATTGTTGAACTCAAAAAAAAGACAGGAAAAGAAGTTTCCGACATCCAGTTTACTGCTCGTGAAAAAATGACTGGGCTTGAAAGCTATGATATTAAAATTACATTGATCTAATCGTTAAAAACCCAGCTTGAATGAAAAGCATTATCTTAAAAGGTAATGCTTTTTTATTGCTGTCAAAAAATTTGGATGTTGTCAAAACCTTCATTTTTAATCATAGAGATAAGTCCTGACTTTTTAATGGGGCCTTTCCGATGCCAGCCCGCGCTATCGGGCTACTGCTGGCTCAGGGCAGGGAATGCACTTGTCGGAAATTTCGTGGTCAGTGTGTATCACATTGAGGGGAGTGGGATGACGTAGTAGCCTGCGAATGGGTTAATTATCATTTCGGTCGGGATTGTTAGATAACCCAACTCCTACTTTTACCGCAGCAAACAACATAATGCACAGAGCGGTAATGACGGTAAATACCAATGAAAGGCCGGTAATCATAAATTTTCTTCATTTCAGATGGATTTGATTATTAGACTAAGGCATAAAGGAAAAGTTCAGGGTAAATATCATAGTATTTCCCGGAAAAATATCGAAGCGGGTCATTGTATACCAGAGCGGACTGCAGGGAGCCGTATCCAAGAGTGGCGGATCAACGGTCTCAACGGCCCCTGTGGCTGCAAATATCTATCTTGGCAAACGTCTTCACCTACCCTGTGATATTCCCTTTTGGATAAAAAATAGGAAGATAAATTAAATGGTTAAATTTTATCCAAACGTGGTACAGTGAATCTCATTCATCGAAAGGGTAATCATCATGTCTCTCATCGATTACGCAATGAAGTACCTCGGTGGCGTATCGACGACTACTGTCATCTGCCCGGCCTGCGGCTTACGTTCATCCCAATCTATTTCTAAAATTCGCCTTAAGCAGACAATGCTGTGCCCTGGCTGTAAAACACTGTTTGTTTCACCACGATAACCCTGACACTTAGTTGCACCTAAACCCGGTGTTCTATACTTAAGTCAAATCCCGGCAGCTGTTAAATCCCTGATGCCTTACGCCCATCCTGAGAGAACGTTTCTGAACTGATTTCGCAACTGCTCCTGCATGCTAACTCTGCATCAGAGCAATGCTATGAAAATGAACCCCAGGGCGTGGTTTAACCGCTCCCATATTCCGATGAATGCTACCGAAAGCGTAACGTTTTCGGCGAACGATCCTGCCGGTGAAAGCACTCTGCAGTCAGAACTCTTTTCGACCGCCCAGATGGAACGCTACGGTCAGAAGCTCGCACGGACCCATAAATTATCGCCGGATAAACATCCTTATTATCTTCTAAAAAGACTCGGCGAGAATGAGGCCATCATTACCCAAAGCTGTTATGAGCTTAACGCGGGTAAAAAGACCAGCATCATGCCTGCCGGGGAGTGGTTGCTGGACAATTATTATCTGATTGAGGAACAAATCCGCACTGTCCGCCAGCACTTGCCGAAAAGCTTTGGTAAAGGTCTCCCGTCGCTGATGTCGCCGCTGAATTGCCCACGAATTTACAATATTGCATCAGAGGCCATTGCTCACGGTGACGGGCGCTGGGATGCTGCCAGCCTGACCAGCTATCTCACCGCCTATCAACAGGTGACCCCGCTGACATTAGGTGAAGTCTGGGCGTTACCGGGAATGCTGCGCCTGGCGCTGATTGAAAATCTTCGTCGTATCAGTATCGAAGTGATCAAAGCGCAGCAGGACAGAACGCTGGCTGATATGTGGATAACAAAGATTTTCGGATGTGCAGAGAATGCCCCTGGCGATTTAATCATGGTGGTTGCCGATATGGCACGCTCCCGACCTACGTTAACCAGTGCGTTTGTCGCAGAGCTGGTGCGGCGCCTGCAGGGGCATGGCAATGCGCTGTCGTTACCTCTGACCTGGGTTGATCAGTGCCTTCGGGAACAGGGGATCACCACCGACGTTCTCATACATAATTTCAATCAACAGCTTGCCGCCAGCCAGCTATCTGTCAGTAACAGTATCGCGGGTCTGCGATTACTGAGTGAAACGGATTGGGCTGATTTCGCCGAAACGATAAGTGTCGTCGAACAGGCATTACGCAATGATCCTGCCGGTATCTATCCTCGGATGCACTTCAATACCCGGGATCATTACCGGCACGTTGTTGAGGTCCTGGCCAGAGACAGTGGTCTCAGCGAGCCTGAAGTTGCTGACAGGGTGCTGACGCTTTCAGGAAACAGTGCTCCGGATACACTGGAACATCATGTTGGTTATTATCTCGCAGGCGAAGGTCGGCAGGCGCTGGAAATTCATCTGTTAGCAGACACCTCAAGGCTCATGCGCTTGCGGCACAGTTTCAACAGAATAACCCTGCTGTCATGGCTTGGAAGCCTGGCGTTGTTGACAACCGCAATGACCGCGGCAATTTTGCACGAAACAGCCATGCAGGGCGCAGACTGGCTGTTAATCGCGGTGATATTCCCTCTGATTATCGCTGTAACTCAGTTGATGAGCGATTTACTCAGTGACGCCACCACCCGTTTTCGCGTTCCTCGCCCCTTGCCGCGGATGGATTTCTCAACCGGCATTCCCCCTGACAGCGCCACCCTGTTAGTCATCCCCTGCATGCTGACCAGCCACGCAAGTTTCAGCCAACTCCTCACCAGTCTTGAAGTCTGCTGGCTGGGGAATGAAAACGAAAATCTCAGGTTTGCGCTGCTCACTGATTTCGCTGATTCTGCAAATGAACCCTCGCCGGAAAGCCAGATGCTGCTCAGACAGGCGATCGCCGATACGCAGGCGCTGAATCGCCGCTATCCCTCCAGCCGCCCACGTTTTTACCTGCTACACCGCCAGCCTGAATGGAACCCCGCGGAAGGAACGTGGATGGGCTATGAACGCAAGCGGGGAAAACTGGCGTTACTGAACAGCTGGTTGCGCCATCCGGGGACACAATTCGTCAGCGTTGCAGACATGCCTGCTAACCTTTTACCGGGCCAAATTAAATACGTCATTACCCTGGACAGTGATACGGTGCTGCCGCGCGATACGGCGCACAAACTGGTCGCGACGATGGCGCATCCGCTGAATACGCCAGAGTATGATCCGGTACGCCAGAGGGTTATCAAAGGATTTGGCATTTTACAACCCGGCCTTGCGGAGGAGATACCACGCAACGGTCAGGGACGTTACGCCGCCATGCGCAGCAGCATACCGGGCAATAATCCCTATTCGATGATGTCTTCGGATATCTATCAGGATCTTTTTGGGGAAGGATCGTTCGTGGGCAAAGGGATTTACGATGTTGACATTTTTATGCAGGCCACGGCCAACACCTGCCCGGAAAACCTGGTTCTCAGCCATGATCTACTCGAAGGATGCTATGCACGTTCGGGTCTGCTCAGTGAGGTGTTACTCTATGAACAGTACCCGAATAATTATCTGTCGGATGTTGCACGCCGTTCACGCTGGATCCGGGGTGACTGGCAACTGCTTAACTGGCTGAAACCACGTGTCAGAAGAGCCGATGGAACCCGGACCAGGAATCCGCTGACCGCGCTTTCTTACTGGAAATTACTCGATAATCTGCGTCGCAGTCTGGTCGCCCCCTCATTACTGGTATTGCTGTTCTTCACCCTGCTAGGGGTACCTAATCCGGTTTACTGGCTGGGCGTACTGTCGCTGATATGGCTGTTGCCAACCATCCTCTGCATCACCCATGACCTGCTGCATAAACCTCTGCGTCGCCGCCTGAAGCCGCATCTGTTACTGGTAGGGGCGGGCGCGCTGAAGCGTTTGTCAGGTATCGGCCTTAATTTTGCGATACTGCCGCACGAAGCCGGATATTCGCTAAAAGCAATCGCCGTGACGTTATGGCGATTGGGGATCAGCAGGCGTCACCTCAGCCAGTGGGTCAGCCACAGCCAGGACAGCAATCAGGCCGGACCCACTGTCGCGCTTTTTTATCAGGCGATGTGGCTGAATGTTGCATGTGGTGTGATGCTGATAATACTGACCGGACAATTTGCTCCACAACTGCTGGGGATTGCGTTGCCGATCGGTTTGTTATGGTGTGTGGCACCGCTGCTGATGAGCTGGTTGAGTCGCCAGCCTGCGCGTAAGGTGTTTTCGCCCAATCCGGAACAAAAACAGCTGTTGCGCCAAACAAGCCGTGAAATCTGGGCGTTTTTTGAAACCTTTGCCACAGAAAAAGAGAACTGGCTTCCGCCTGATAACTACCAGGAAATACCGCAGCCGACGGTGGCCCATCGAACTTCTCCTACCAATATTGGCCTTTCCCTCATGGCTAACCTGACGGCATGGGACTTTGGCTACCTGCCCGGCGGGGAAGTGCTCCGGCGCGTGTCGCTCACGCTCGACACAATGGATAAAATGGAGCACTACCGGGGCCATCTCTACAACTGGTATGACACTCGTACGCTGGCCCCCCTCAGCCCACGCTATATCTCAAGCGTTGACAGCGGCAACATGGCAGGGCATTTGTTGACACTGCGTGCAGGGCTGTCCGCCATGCGTCATCAGCCAGTTCTAAACAGCCAACAGATACTGGCAGGACTCAACGATACGCTGGATATTCTGGAAAAACAGTGGGGTCAGAACCCGCCTGACAGCTTGCGGTTGCTGCGAAAACACTGCCTGAGCGCGGTGTCGCTCTCTCCGCAGACATTTTTCAGCGAGCTGAAAAATATGCGCACCCAGTGCAATCACCTGAACACGCTATGCCATCAGGGATCTCCTCTTCAGATGCGTTGGGCAGGACATCTGGAGCATCAACTGGTTCAGCTTTGCCATGAGTGGTCGCTGCTGCTTGGTTGGTTACCTGCATCCTGGAACGAACAGACGCTGCCGACTTTATGCGAGCTTGCGCGCGCAACATTTACTGGTGTAGGAACCCCCCCGGCGTCAGCGACGGAGCAGGCACGGATGCGACTCAATATTATCACTGAACTTGAACAACGGCTGGATGAGCATGCCCGGATGGATTTCGCCTTTCTGTACAGCGAAGCAACCAGTCTGCTCAGTGTTGGCTATAACTGTGACACGAATATGCCTGACAAAAGCCACTACGATCTTCTGCCGTCTGAAATCCGCCTGACCAGCTTTCTTGCCATTGCCACTAATCAGCTACCTCTTAAAAGCTGGTACGCGCTGGGGCGACTGTTCACCACCATTGACAATGAAACAGCCCTGATGTCATGGAGCGGGTCAATGTTTGAATACCTGATGCCGAATCTGGTAATGCCCACCTGGCCTGGCAGCCTGCTCGATGAAATGAGTCAGTCGGCGGTAATGCGCCAGATTCATTGGGGGAAAGAACGCGGAGTACCGTGGGGCGTTTCAGAGTCTGGTTATCATGCTTTTGATGTTCAGCATAATTATCAATATCAGGCATTTGGTGTGCCGGGTCTCGGCCTGCGCAGGGGGCTTGCTGATGACATGGTTGTCGCCCCTTACGCCACACTGCTGGCGTTAATGGTCTCGCCACAGAAAGCCTGTGAGAACCTGATCAGGCTGCAAAAAAATGGCGCACATGGTGAATACGGTTTTTATGAAGCGCTGGACTATACTCCCTCACGCCTCGCAACCGGTCAGCTCTATGCGGTGGTTCAGTCCTGGATGGCGCATCACCAGGGCATGGCGTTTCAGGCGCTGGCTCATGTGCTACTTGACGCCCCGATGACTGAACGCTTCATGTCCAGTACGGTCTTCCGCTCAGCGAGCCTGCTGTTACAGGAACGCGTGCCGGATGCGGTCGATCTGTACAGTCCGCGCCGTCATTTTGAATCTCATGAGGGCAGGGTCAAACCCGTTCGCTATGAACCCCGTATTTTCTATGGCGTGGACACGCCGGCCCCGGATATTCAACTGCTGTCCAACAACCATTATCATCTGATGTTGACCACGGGCGGCGGCGGCTACAGTCGCTGGAATAATATTGCGCTCACGCGCTGGCGCAGTGATACCACCCGCGATAACTGGGGAGCATTCTGCTATATCCGCGATATACAGACGGGGAATGTGTCGAGCAATACCTGGCAACCGACAGCCCACACCAGCGGGCATGACGAGGAAGTGATATTCACCGATGCGAGTGCTGAATTCAGACGCTCTTTCGATGGGCTCAGCGTCAAAACTCAGGTTGTGATCTCCCCGGAGGATGATATTGAGTTGCGACGGCTCACACTGATTCATCGTGGTCGCCAGCCTCGCTCTCTGGAACTGACAACCTATGCCGAAGTAGTACTGGCACCTGAAGCCAGCGATCTGGCACACCCGGCATTTAGCAATTTGTTTATTCAGACGGAACTGGATCCTGAGCGTGACGCTATTCTTTGCCACCGGCGCCCGCGTTCTCCGGGTGAAGCGAGTCCCTGCCTGTTTCACATGATGGTGGTGCATGGCGATAACCGTCATAACGTTTCGTTTGAAACAGACAGGGCAAAATTTCTTGGTCGTGGCAGAAACCCTGCGGATGCCCAGGCAATAAAGGCAGGCGGGGCGCTCAGCAATACGTCGGGGTCAGTGCTGGATCCGATCCTGGCAATACGCCACGCCATCACTCTGCAGCCGGGGCAGCCGGTCACGATTGATATCATTTATGGCATCAGCGAAACCCGCCAGCAGAGCCTGGCGTTGCTGGAAAAATACCGCGATTACCCTATCGCTGATCGCGTCTTTGAACTGGCCTGGTCTCACAGTCTGGTGGTATTACGCCAGATGAACGCCAGTGAAGATGATGCCACTTTGTTTAATCGTCTTGCCAGCGCGGTGCTTTACCCTGTCCAGGAACTGCGCGCCGAAGGCCAGGCGATCAGCCGCAACCGGCGTGGTCAGTCCGGTCTGTGGGGCTGGGCAATTTCAGGCGATCTGCCGATAGTGCTTCTCAGTATTACCAGCGAGGAAAGTATTGCCTCAGTGACCACACTGATTCAGGCGCACCGTTACTGGAGACAGAAAGGGCTGGATGTTGATTTGGTTATCCTGAATAACAGTCCCGGCGGCTACCAGCAGGGCTTACAAAATCAGATTATGGACTTAATTTATGCCGGATCTGAAGCCAGCCTGCTGGACAAAACGGGCGGTATTTTTGTTCGTAATGGCGAGCATCTCTCTGCTGAGGATAAGTTGCTTTTGATGAGCGTGGCCTGTCTTTATCTTGATGACCGCACAGGCAGTATCAATGAGCAGCTTAATCAGCGTACTCACACCCTTAAACCTCAGGCCAGAGCACTCATTCCACGAGCTGTGCGCGAGCGTAATCAACATACGGACTGGAGCCCCGATATCAGTCAGTTATGCCATTTCAATGGGTACGGTGGATTTTCTCAGGATGGTCGGGAATATCAGATTGTCCTGCGGGAAGATGCGCAGACACCGGCTCCCTGGTCAAACGTATTGGCAAATGCCCGTTTTGGCACTGTGATTTCAGAGGCGGGACAGGCCTACTCCTGGTACGAGAATGCACATGAATACCGCTTGACACCGTGGGAGAACGATCCGGTGAGCGATCGCAGCGGCGAGGCGTTTTATCTGCGCGATGAAGAGAGTGGTGAGTGTTGGTCACCGACGGCTTTACCTGTTCGCGGACATGGTGATTACCTGACCCGCCATGGTTTTGGTTACAGCGTGTTTGCCCATCGAGAGAGTGGTATAGACAGCGAGCTGACGGTTCTGGTTGCCGAAGAGGCGCCGGTTAAATTGGCGCTCCTGACGCTCAGTAACTCTTCGGGTCGGACACGCAAACTTTCCGTCACCGGCTATGTGGAGTGGACGCTCGGAGGAACACGAACTCGCTCAGCCCCTCACATTGTGACTCATGCGACCAGACCGCCTGGCGGCTGCGGAGTGCTGGCGAACAATTTTTATGGTGATAACGGTAGCGGTCGTACTGCCTTTTTTGCCGTCAGCGGTAATGACTGTTCGTTGACCGGGGACCGCCGGGAATTTATCGGTCGTAATGGTTCTCTGCACGCCCCGTCGGTCATGAAGCTACGCAGGCTTTCAGGTAAAACGGGCGCCGGTCTGGATCCCTGCGGGGCAGTACAATCGGCGGTAACATTAATTGATGGCGATCAGAGGACGTTTATTTTTATCCTCGGCGCAGAGGAGAATCATATTCGAGCTCAGGAGACGCTTGCCCGTTATATGAATGAGGAGACGGTCCGCGAGGAGCTGAACCGGGTTCACAACCACTGGCACAATGTGCTCGATAAAATCGTGGTTAACACCCCCGACACATCGGTAAATTTACTGGTGAATGGCTGGCTATTGTACCAGACGGTAGCCTGCCGCCTGATGGCTCGCAGCGGTTACTACCAGTCCGGCGGCGCATTTGGTTTTCGCGATCAACTGCAGGATACGCTGGCGCTGAGCCATGCTGATCCGAACCGGATGCGAGAACAGATAATCCTGTGTGCATCACGGCAATTTATTGAGGGTGATGTACAGCACTGGTGGCACCCGCCACACGGCAACGGGGTGCGCACCCGCTGTTCCGATGACTATCTGTGGCTTCCGCTTGCCGTTTGCCACTATGTTGAAACGACGGGGGATATGGATGTACTGGAAACACGTATTCCTTATCTGGAGGGACGTCCGCTTCAGCCTGGTGAAGAGTCTGCCTATGATACGCCGGTGATCAGCGGTACCGAAGAGACTCTCTGGTTACACTGCGTCAAAGCCATTAAGTATGGACAACAGTTCGGGGAGCATGGTCTGCCGTTGATGGGGGCGGGTGACTGGAATGACGGCATGAACCGGGTGGGGATCGACGGCAAGGGTGAAAGCGTCTGGCTGGGCTTCTTTCTGTTCGATATTTTGCAGCGGTTTGCGGCGCTGGCTGATCGCAGGCTGGATGAAAGCGTCGCCTCAATGTGCCGTTCACAGGCTGTGCGCCTGCAAAGCAATCTCGAAGCCCACGCCTGGGATGGTGAATGGTACCGGCGTGGATATTTTGACGATGGTACTCCCCTGGGGTCGAAAGCATCACAGGATTGCCGGATTGATGCGATTGCCCAGAGCTGGTCAGTATTGTCCGGGGCCGCTAGCCCGGGACGGTGCGCAAAGGCCATGCAGGCGCTGGATAAGCATCTTGTGGATAGCGAGGGGGGACTGATAAAACTATTAACACCGCCTTTCGATGGGCACGGTCCAAATCCGGGTTACATACAGGGCTACCTGCCTGGTGTGCGGGAAAACGGAGGGCAGTATACACATGGCGCTATCTGGGCTGTGATGGCATTTGCCCGAATGGGGAATGCCGAACGTGCCTGGCAACTCTGGTCCATGCTCAGCCCGATAAATCATACTCTGAATGCGAACTCAGTCGGGATCTATAAAGCCGAGCCTTATGTCATGAGCGCTGATGTTTACAGCGTCGCTCCCCATATCGGACGTGCCGGATGGAGCTGGTATACCGGTTCATCAGGCTGGGCCTGGCGTTTACTTACCGAGGAATTACTGGGGATAAAACGTTCCGGTGCTGACCTTACGGTTCATGCCCGGTTGCCGGATGGGTGGCCGTCTTTTTCTATGACTTATCAATATGGCGAAAGCCATTATCAGATTAGTGTCTCACGCGGCGATGCAGAATATCGCGTTACACTGGATGGTGCTCTCCTCCCTGATGACAGAATACCGCTGCGGGATGATGGACAAAACCATACGGTTGAGATTATTCAGAACTGACACTGAGTCCAGACGCGCATTAACGTCTGCCGTTAATGCGCTGATTATCCCTGAGAACCTCAATCGCTGTCTGCATGGCGATTTTGTCATCTCGTTTTTTTTGCTTGTCCTGCATGACCTGAAGGTATTCCAGCAAAGTTCGGGTATTAATAGGTCGGCCCTGTTTGCCCACTGCCAGCACGGCTTCGCCAAGAATAATTTTCACTGGTGGCAACTGGGCCGGGTACCAGTCAAGGGTGTCTTCTGATTTCATGATAAATTTCTCACGGAAGGGTATTATATCATAAATCAGACGTTTAATTTTCAATATCTGATATCCTGATTTAATCATAAATTAACATAACTTAAGCCAGTTATTTTTATATTAAGGCGTATAATAATTACTGTGTTCCTCAGAGAATTATTTATGTCTTATACAAAAGGACTCAGGCACTTTAAAGAAAGACCGGTGCATGTTGCCTGCCCGGTATGCGCATACAGAGCCGATCAGAAAGCAGGTAAACTAAGAAAAGATGCGGTTCTGGAATGCCCTGCCTGCGGGCTGTTGTTCAGACCATCAGAATGCTGGTGTATCGGCGGCTGATCGGCTTCTGCCACCTAACGTGAGTGATGTTGGGAAATGACAATATTGCTCCTGTACTGTAGTTTGAGAGGATATGATGATGAAATCTAAAAAATCTATTTTTATTGAAGGACATATCTTTTCGAACAGCTGTCATGGGCAGGTTGGTCAATCTTTCTGTATCCACAGGGCCAGGTTTAATAATGGTAAATATGCGATTATCCGGGAAGCATCCGGAATATGTTTCAAGCCTGGCGAAATTATTCAACGAAACGATTGCGAGTGGTTTTATAACCTTACCAAAATTCGCCTTCTCTCATTTGAGTACCTTGAAGATGATGAATCCAGAAGACAATTTCTTGAATATCGATAATAAATTCATGCGTATCATGACGGCATATTTTTGCGCGTTTACAATTCCTTTCTGATTTTACAAATCTTATCCCCGTTCGTGACCTGGCATGCAGTTTACTTGAGGGTAAACTGCATGCCATGATCATTTTAACTTTTTAGGTAATATCGGTTAACTATCAATGTCGCTAACCTTCTTGTTCAGCAAGCGGGAGGCGCGCCAGTAGATCAGCAGCATCAGACCCATGACGATGGTCAGCGTAATGCTGGTGGCAGCACCGAACGGCCAGTCGCGGATGTTCAGGAACTGAACTTTAATCACGTTGCCAATCAGCAGGTTTTTCGCCCCGCCCATTAAATCGGAAACGTAAAACAGCCCCATTGCGGGCAGCATAACCAGCAGGCATCCGGCGATAATTCCCGGCATCGTTAACGGAATAATGATGCGGGTGAAGGTCTGAAGTTTACTGGCGCCCAAATCGCGCGCGGCTTCCAGCAGCGGTTTATCGAGCTTTTCAATGCTGGAATAGAGCGGCATCACCATAAACGGCAGCAGGATGTACACCAGGCCGATAATCACCGCGCTGGGGGTAAACATGATGCGAATGGGGGTATCGATAACGCCGAGCCACAACAGAAATTCGTTGAGGTAGCCCTTGGTGCTGAGGAATATTTTGAGTCCGTAGATGCGAATAAGCGAGTTGGTCCAGAACGGAACAATCAGCAGGAACAGCAGCAATGGACGCACTTTTTCCGGCAGTTTCACCAAAAACCAGGCAAACGGATAGCCGAGCACCAGACAGGCGAGCGTGGCAATCAGCGCCATATTGAGGGAGTGAACCAATACCTCAAAATAGAGCGGATCGAGCAGGCGTGTATAGTTTTCCAGCGTAAAGACCATTTTGACGAAATTGGCATCGTCGCGGGTCAAAAAGCTGGTGCCGATGATCATCAGGTTGGGCAGAAAGACAAATAACACAAGCCAACCGACAATGGTGACGATCACCACACTCTGGAATTTACTTGTGTTCTTCATCAGCCAGTACGACCTCCCAGCTTTCTACCCAGTTAATCGCCATTTTCTGGTCGAGAGAGTGGTCAAAGTCAGGATCGTCTTCGTTGAAGAATTCACTGACCATCACCATCTTGCCATTTTCCAGTTCCACAACCGACTCCAGCGTCATGCCCTTGTAGTTGCGTTCACGCACGTAGCCGATCAGGCCTTCGATATGATTGTCGTCGTTGATTTCATCAACGCGCAGATCTTCAGGGCGTAACAGGACGTGCAGCTTCTGCCCGGGAATCACCGCGAAGTTGACATAAATATTGCACTCGCGACCTTCAACGTTAGCACGAACGCGCTGTTCGTCCAGACGTTCTATCACCGTCGCGTTAAACATATTGATCTCACCGATAAACCCGGCGACGAACAGATTTTTCGGCTCTTCGTAGATTTCGCGCGGCGTACCGTCTTGCTCAATCTTGCCATCGCGCATCACCACGATACGGTCTGACATGGTCAGCGCCTCTTCCTGATCGTGAGTGACAAAGACAAAGGTGATACCAAGCTTACGTTGCAGCGCTTTCAGTTCGTTCTGCATCTGCTTGCGCAGTTTGTAGTCCAGCGCAGAGAGAGATTCGTCTAACAGGAGTAAACGAGGTTTATTGACCACCGCTCGGGCAATCGCTACGCGCTGCTGCTGTCCACCGGAGAGTTGATGCGGTTTTCGCTGGGCGAACTCTTCCAGCTGCACCATGCGCAGAGCTTCGGTAACGCGGGGAGGAATGTCGGCTGCGGGCGTTTTTTGCATGCGTAAGCCAAAGGCCACATTCTCAAAAACGGTCATGTGGGGAAATAACGCATAGCTTTGGAAGACGGTGTTCACGTAGCGGTTTTCCGCAGGAACGTGAGTGATGTCCTGGTTGTCCAACATGATATGACCGGAATCAACCGTTTCCAGACCGGCAATCAGGCGAAGAACGGTTGTTTTACCGCAGCCAGAGGGGCCAAGCAGCGTGAGAAACTCGCCATTATTGATGGTCAAATCCAGGCTGGAAATCACCTCTTTGCCATCGAAACTTTTGCGAATTCCCGCTAATTGCACCAGTGGAGAAAGCGAACGCGGTTGTTTATTCAATTTTTTACTCTGTCCCATGTAAACGCAACGGATGGCTGACCGCTGCGGGGTTCGTGGTTAACCACCTTGATGACTCTTAATGAGGGCCGTTATTCTACGGCAAACCATGGTAATCGCCAATCCTTGTTGCGAATTACTGACTTAGCCCTATAGTCAGAGGGGATGTCAGGGCGAAATATTCTCACTTGCGGGGATAAAAGTGACCTGACGCAATATTTGTCTTTTGTTGCTTATTGATAATGTTGTCACAAAAAGTGAGGGTGACTGCATGGATAAACTACTTGAGCGTTTTTTACACTACGTGTCGCTGGACACCCAATCAAAATCGGGCGTGCGGCAGGTACCCAGCACCGAAGGACAGTGGAAATTATTACAACTGCTCAAACAACAGCTCGAAGAGATGGGGCTGGTTAACATTTCACTGAGCGAAAAGGGGACGCTGATGGCCACGTTGCCCGCTAACGTTGCTGGCAATATTCCCGCGATCGGCTTTATTTCCCATGTGGATACCTCACCGGATTTCAGCGGTAAAAACGTTAATCCGCAAATCGTTGAAAACTATCGCGGCGGCGATATTGCGTTAGGCATTGGTGATGAAGTTCTGTCGCCGGTGATGTTCCCGGTGCTGCATCAACTTCTGGGTCAGACGCTGATCACCACAGACGGTAAAACGCTGCTGGGCGCGGATGATAAAGCTGGCGTGGCGGAAATCATGACCGCGCTGGCGGTGCTCATCCAAAAAGATATTCCGCACGGTGATATCCGCGTGGCCTTTACGCCGGACGAAGAGGTTGGTAAAGGGGCGAAGCATTTTGACGTTGCGGCATTTGATGCGCAGTGGGCCTATACCGTTGACGGCGGTGGCGTGGGAGAGCTGGAATTTGAAAACTTCAACGCCGCGTCGGTTAATATCAAAATTGTCGGCAACAATGTCCATCCCGGTACCGCAAAAGGGGTGATGGTGAATGCACTGTCGCTGGCTGCTCGTATTCATGCTGAGGTTCCGGCAGACGAAAGCCCGGAAACGACGGAAGGCTACGAAGGCTTTTATCATCTGGCGAGCATGAAAGGGACGGTCGATCGGGCGGATATGCACTACATCATCCGTGATTTTGACCGCAAGCAGTTTGAAGCGCGCAAACGCAAGATCATGGAGATCGCCAAAAAGGTCGGCAAAGGGTTACACCCGGATTGCTATATCGAACTGGTGATTGAAGACAGCTACTACAATATGCGCGAAAAAGTGATTGAGCATCCGCACGTGCTGGATATCGCTCAGAAGGCGATGCGCGATTGCGATATTGAGCCGGTGCTGAAACCTATTCGTGGCGGCACCGACGGCGCGCAGCTGTCGTTTATGGGGTTACCGTGTCCGAATCTGTTCACCGGAGGCTACAACTATCATGGTAAACATGAGTTTGTAACTCTGGAAGGAATGGAAAAAGCGGTGCGGGTGATTGTACGTATTGCGGAGTTAACCGCAAAGCAGCAGTAAATTTATCGATAGATGCCGGATAGCGCTTCGCTTATCCGGCCTACAGTATTTCACTCCAAAAGGCCTGATAGGACGCGCTAGCGTCGCATCAGGCACCGTTCGTATTATCCTTCGAAGAACCAGTATCCGCTGTTAACCAGTGCGGCAAGCATGGCAAGGAAAGACGGATCTTCCAGCGCATCCTCAAAGTTCTCGGCCGTCAGAACAATATGGCTGGCAAGTGCTTCCAGGGCAGGGCGATGCGGTGAATCAATTTTCTCACCGTTGGCGTAGACGTCATCGCCGATGCGCAATACGCGCAATCCGCCCAGACGCACTAACACATCCCCTTGCTTCAGGGCATCGTAAATTTCGTCTGGCTGATACGGCGGCTCCGGTGGAGCAATATCCAGCTCATGACGAGACTGAGATATAAACTCGCCAAACCACTGCTGGAAATGTTCCGGCTGATTAATCAGTCCAAGCATCATTTCACGCAGCTTGTCCATTTCCTGCGGCAGAACGTCAGCCGGATGATCGCGCGGCGGCAGGTCAGGATCGCTGTAATACGTGCTGCCCAGCTCACGTTGCAAAACGTAATCGGCGAACCCGCTGATCAGTTCGCGAGTATTCGGCGCGCGGAAACCGACCGAATAGTTCATGGCGTTTTCCAGCGCATAGCCTTCGTGCGGGAATCCTGGTGGAATGTACAGGATATCGCCGGGTTCCAGCTCTTCATCGATGATGGCTTCAAACGGGGCGACCTGCAGCAGGTCCGGGTGAGGGCAGTGCTGCTTCAACTGCAGTTTTTCGCCCACGCGCCAGCGACGTCGCCCGGTTCCCTGAATGATAAACACATCGTACTGATCAAGATGTGGGCCAACGCCGCCGCCGGGGACAGAGAAGGAGATCATCAGATCGTCAATCCGCCAGTCCGGCAGTTCGCGAAACGGACGCATCAGCGCGGCGGTGGGTTCATGCCAGTGATTGACCGCCTGTACCAGCAGCGACCAGTTGTTCTCGCCGAGATGATCATAGCTTTCGAACGGACCGTGGCTAACCTGCCATTTACCGTCCTGGTGGCTGACGAGTCGGCTGTCGACTTCGCTTTCCATTGCCAGTCCAGCCAGTTCGTCAGGAGAGAGTGGATCAATAAAGTTGTTAAACCCGCGTTTTAAGACCACCGGGCGTTTCTGCCAGTGGCGTTCAAGAAAATCGGGCCAGTTAAGTGTGAGTTGGTATTCCATAATGAGCATCCCGCAGGCTGGTATCTGCAACCGATTATAACGGATACTTAACCGCAAGCGGGAAATCAGTACATATTTATTACATGCGGCGATTACTCGTCTTTTTGCCCCGGCTGCTGGCGGCCAAAAATAACTTCCATGCGCGCGCCACCCAGCAGGCTATCGCCTGCAATAATCTGCCCGTCATACTGTTCGGTGATTTCTCGCGCCACCGCCAGTCCAACGCCTTGCCCTGGTCGTAACGTATCGACACGTTGTCCACGGTCAAACACCACTTCCCGTTTGCTTTGCGGAATACCTGGACCATCATCTTCAACCAGAATGTGTAGCTGATCTTCGGACAGATGCGCTGAAATCTCGACAAACTCCAGACAATATTTACATGCGTTATCCAGCACGTTGCCCATCACTTCGACAAAATCGTTCTGTTCGCCCACAAAACTGATTTCGGGTGAGATATCGAGATTTATGTTCACGCCTTTACGCTGATACACCTTATTTAGCGCCGAGGTGAGTTTATCCAGCAACGGCGCGACCGGATGCAGTTCGCGGCTAAGCAGCACGCTGCTGCCACGCATGCTGGCGCGATGCAGGTAATAGCCAATCTGCTGGGAAATACGGCTGATTTGTTCCAGCATGATGGGTTCCGCGTCGCTCACGTTCATTTTTTCATTACGCATCGAGCGGAGCGTACTCTGTAATACCGCCAGCGGTGTTTTCAGGCTGTGGGTGAGGTCTGTTAACGTCGTACGGTATTTGTCGTAGCGCTCGCGTTCGCTTTTTAAAAGTCGATTAAGATTGCGGACCAGGCTGGTCAGTTCGCGCGTGGTGGCGGGGTTTAGCATCTCTCGATGATGTTCCTCAAGCTCACGGACTTCACGCGCCAGCGATTCGATAGGCCGCAGACTCCACCAGGCGGCTACCCATAACAGCGGAATGACCAGCAACAGATTGGCGACCAGCACATAAATAAACCAACTCCAGACCATATACGAGCGCTTTAGCTCAATAGGAATGGTATCGACAACCACTATGGTCAACAGTGGCATTCTGGCAGTGGCGGGGTAGACGTTCACGGCGACCGAGTGGGTCATTTCGGCATCGTCGTCATCTTCTCTGACTTCTTTTAGCTGCTGCTGAGCGGAGTGATCTTCGCCCAGTAAGGTGCTGGTGGCATCTACATTGGCTTCAATCTCATGAAAACCGTTCGCTTTTAGCCATTCCGGTTGGATACTGTGCGTCAGCCAGGGAACATTGCGCTGCGCCCACAACAACTCACCGTCTTCGTTATAGATCAGCGACATTGTTGGGCTTTGCATATCGAGATTCTCGGGCAGCTCGACGTTTATCTTACCGTTCTCCCATTTTGCCAGGGTATAGAACAGGTTACTTTCACCCCGCAGCAGGCGGAACGTTGTTTTATCAAAGCTGACGCTGTAGCCCACCAGGGCAACCATGCCGTAGGCCAGCGAAAGCACCAATACCACGCCCGCGGTTGCCAGTAAAAAGCGCAACCGCAGTGATAACGGGAAAAAATGACGCAATAATTTATTCATTAGCGCAGTTCAAAAAGATATCCCTGGCCACGCACGGTGGTGATAACATCATCCGGGTATTGCGCCTGTATTTTTTTACGCAGACGCCCCATCAGAACATCAATGGTGTGGCTTTCACGCAGCTCGGCATCCGGGTAAAGCTGTAACATGAGCGAATCTTTACTGACCACTTTGCCGTTATTACGGATAAGTGTTTCCATAATGGTGTATTCGAACGCCGTGAGCTTGATAACTTCATCATTGACGGATAACTCGCGCCGAGAGAGGTCCACCTGGAAAGGAGGAAGAGAGATAATCTGCGATGCCAGACCGCTGTTGCGACGCATCAGTGCCTGCATGCGTGCAGCCACCTCTTCGATATGAAACGGTTTGGTGACGTAATCGTCGGCTCCGGCGCTGAGTACTTCCACCTTGTCTTGCCAGCCTTCACGCGCGGTTAACACCAGAATCGGCAACGAAACCTCATTGCTGCGCCAACGGCGGATCAATGACAAACCGTCTTCATCGGGGAGTCCTAAATCAACGATCGCGATATCCGGCAGATGTTCATTCAGATAATAGTCCGCTTCCTTCGCATCTTCTGCATCATCCACCTGATGCCCTAAATCCTGTAACTGAACCTTGAGGTGGTGGCGTAATAAAGCATTATCCTCGACAACCAGTACGCGCATCATCGTTTCTCCCTAAAATAACGGTATAAATAGTTTAACGCTGATTATGTGGATTGAAAGCAGCGCTATGAAATTAAATAACTTTTCTCATGCTCCCCTGCCCGTGGGGGCGTCCTGGGGGCAATGCCGTTGGCATCTGATTGTTCAGCATGTTGACCTGATCCTGGTTCATGTCGCCAATCCACTTGGAGTAAACCTCGTACACCATTCGCGCATCTTCATGTCCCATCTGACTCGCTATGAATGACGGATTCGCTCCGGCCATCAACGTCCAGCATGCGTAGGTATGCCGTGACTGATAAGGATTCCTTTCGCGGATATTGGCAAGTTTAGGCCTCGCTTCCAGCCATAGGCAATCGAGTTCTTGGAGAAGTAACTGCCTTTTTTTGACGAATATGCTGTCGGTGAAAAAACGAAGCGAAGAGATTGCTGCTCAGTTTTTCCGATCTCCCGATGGTGAAATCGAATTTCTTGCTTCGGATTAGCGCCGGTGACTTCGTATTGTTCCTTCAGTGCATCCAGAGCAGGTTTAAGCAACGTTATCGTCCTTATTCCGGCATCTGTCTTAGGGGGTACAAATACTCGCTTATTCGTCAAACTTCTGGATACGTGGATTTCACCTTTTACCAAATCAATGTCTTCCCATGCCAGGGCGCATATCTCGCCCGGCCTCATCCCCGTATGTACGGCAACAATAATGATTAATGCCTGGCTACGGGGAAGGGCGGCTATCAGAGCCTGGTACTCATGAAGTAAAAGTGGGTCGGGATCATTTTTAGATAACTTGAGTCGCGACACTCCTTCATAAGGAGCATGCAATATAAACTGGCTTCGGTTTGCGAGCTTAAGCATTTCTGATAAAACTGCCATCTGTTTATTGACTGTTGAGGGCGCGCGGCCCTGCCTGGTCAGACCCGGCATTGCCGGGTTAATAATTGTCCCGGTCAATAACTCCTTTCGGTAATGCAAAATATCGGCATGCTCAATATCTACCAGACGGGTATTTTCTCCGACTACACGCAGTAACGTATTTACGACCGAAGTAAGCGATAGCAGTGTTGCACCAGATACCTCTAAGGCTTTGGTGTCTGTAAAAAAATCACTTAGTTCTTTAAACGTGGTAATTTTTTTGGTTGTGATGAACTTCTTAAGCGCTTTGGATTCCGGGAAACGTTCCGCATAGTCGAACTTACCGAGCTGTATTTCACTTGTTATGAGCGCACGAAGATTTCCAGCTTTTTTGATGTTGCTGCTGTTCACCGTCCAGCCGCGAAGGACTTCGCGGCAACGTTTGCCGCGATAGGTAAATGTGATCCGTATTTTTCCATTATGCAGCTCAACGCCGGTTGGAAAGTCCATCATGCATCCTGTACTAATTGGTTAATCTTTGGATAGTTGTACCAAAGCAGACCTTTAGAATTGTCAGTTTCCCCGAGAGCTGTCAGATGTTTGAAATGCACGCCTTCGATCCACAAATTCAACCGATAACTTTTAATTTGTCTTTCCGACAAGCCGGTCTTTTCTGTTAGTCGCGCTTCAACCATCCACTCTTCGCTGAAAATGAGTTGCGACATACATAACTCCGATGCCGCCAGCCACAACAGTACATGCTGCAGCTGGCTGTAAGTGAAAACCTAAAATCAGTTTTTTGTCAGGCGCTGCCAGATTGCAGATACGTATTTGACCTGATGCCGGGCGTCAGAAAGCGCATTGTGCATGTCGCCTTCAAACGGGATGTCGAAGCGCGGGTTGATACCGACAGATTTACCCAGTTCAACCATGGTCCTTACGTCCCTGTCATTCCAGAACGGAACAGCGAAGGGAGTCTCTGCTAATGCATATGCGCGGCGGAGAATGACGTTATCAAACGAGCATCCATTACCCCACAGCTGAACAGTGTGACTACCGTTAGCAGCATTTTCAGCAATGAAGTCAGCCAGTAGTTCAAGGGTTTCACGCAGCCCCATGGCCTCATCAACCAGAATTGCAGAGCGGGCTTCAGATGATTGTTTCAACCACCACTGAATTGTTGACGCATCCGGTTTCATGCCAAACGACATCGATGATTCAAGACTGACAACCTGGTAAAATTCGGCACCAGTGTTACCAGTTGAAGGATCAAAATATACGGCGCCGATAGAGACTATTGGTGCATCAGGACCGCTGCCCATAGTTTCCAAATCAACCATCAGGTGAGTATAAAAAGCGTTCAGGTGATCCGTATCTATATGGTGAACGGGTTCATTATTCAGGGAAGCTGGAGGCTCACCAGTTGCATCAGTGCTTTCAACTGGCAAAGCTGCTGCTTCGCCCTGAGGCACATCAGGATTGGCTTTGATTTCGCTGTTGTCAGTTTTTTCCATCTGCACATCGCTGGTGGTTTCCTCGGTATTGGCTTGATGTAATTTTTCTTCGACCGCGCGCTGGCGTACCTGGTCTACGACAGAAAGCGCTGGCGCCGGCTGGTTACCCATCAGGCCATCAATGGAGAAAACACCGTTGCCCATGTTGGCGATTTCTGGTTGCTCGGTTATTGCCTTCTGTTCAGCTGTGGACTTCTCTTTAATCTCGTTTTCCCAGCTTTTTTCTGGTACGTGACCGGCTGCCGCCAGAGTTTCTTCAGTTGGGTGCTGGTGGTCGGTTTCAGTCAGGTTTTTGTTGATGTAACGGCTCAGCAGTTCCGGGAAATGGTGAGTGTTTTCTTCTGCACTACGTATAAGCGCGAAAATAGCGGCGCGGGAATAATCCAGGATACCAGCGCGTTTGCGCAGGGCGGCGGACCACTCTTTGAAAGGGCTTTCGTTTTTAGAAATGATCTCTTTTGCACGACGGAAAACGCCACCAGGAATATCGTAGATGTTGAAATCCATTGGAAGTGTGGCCAGCGCAATATCAATGTCCAGAGTATCCAGCGTGTGGACAAGTTCCGGGTTGCGATCGGTCTTATTGCCTCCACCAGCGTTGGTTCCGGAGTCAGTGCGCTGAATCTGCGACACACGATTGCCCTTACACCACTCTTTAACCAGCAGCCCACGGTCAATGTGCTCAGTATTGAACCAGGCCTTAAAGAACTGAATGACGGTGACCAGTTCAACTCGTTTTCCATCAACCGGAAAAACGGTTTTCAGCGCGCTGACAATCTTCCAGATATCGATCTCTGGCGCCTTCCTGAATGGTTCTACATTCTCGGCGGCAAGCAGCAGGTTCTGCACATAGCTGTTATCCACATCCAGCTCGAGTTCTTGAATGGTTTTCTTCTGCTCAGTATCAATATGGTAAGCATATTCTTCAGAAATAAACTGAGCTAAGAGGCGCTGGCGTAGCGGCAGAGTCGCAACGGTAATAAGCTCTGGCGTTACAGGTGGAGTGGCATGTTCATCACCCGCAACTCCTGCTTTCTTTTGATTAACCCACTCCTGAACGGTAAGAGCTCGCTTTTCTGGTTCTTCAATCCATTCGGTAATAAATTGCTCAAATGAAGCAACGGTATAGACCTGCTCACGGTCGAAGACTTCTTTTACAGCGCTTGTCAGCTTCCACTCGACATGAGCAGAAAGCTCTTTCACCGCTGGCACATTCGAAACGGCCTGTAACAGGTTTTGTACATAGAGATCATTTTCGTTCAGTACCATTTGCCCGATCTGGATGTGCTGCGCTTCACTGATTTCCTTCTCTTCAGTGTCATTGACCAGGTGCGCAATCAGTCGCTGAGACAGGCGCAGGCGAGATATGGGGCGGAGCAATGCTGGCGCATCGCTGTTGGGTACATTGTCGCTGGAAGTTTCAGGTTTTTGCTGACAGGAAGTCTCCTGATTCTCATTATCAGGCTTCTGTTTCAGTTGCCACGTTTGCTGGTCTTCTGCCAGTTCGTAACGATCGCACCATGTGTCATCAAGTTTGCTTTCCTCAGGAAGATCGTCAACAACAAACCAGTTGGTGCGGACAGGTAATTGATAGTCGGCGCCACGACCGACGGCAATATCATTGTCTTCGAGAATATTGAGGATTTCGCGTTCTGCACGGGAATCTGATTTCGCAGAGAACCAGCAAAACAGGTTTTTTGCCTCAGTTGCTTTCGCTTTGGCTTTAATAAGATACGCATACGTTAACATTGCGTTCGGGCTCCATAGGATTGTAAGATACCCGGCAGCTGATGATCGCCGCCTAAGGTAGTGGTTATTGGTCAAAACTCGTTCCGGAAAGCTTTGGTCGGCTGACCGGGTACTTAACCCGCCTTGCGCGGGTTTTGTGCTTTATGGGGTAGGAGATTTTCCCTGCGCCAGCTGTGCGACGGGGACCCACTCCAGAGCATTCAGCACGGGCTCAAATGAATCAGGCGTGTGAGTAACGGCGCGAACGACGTCAGCCACGCTGGGGTTTGCTTTGCTAAGGTGGTACCCGCCACCAGCGCCACGCTGGCTGGTGACGATTTCACTGCTGCGCAGCTTCGAGAAAATCTGCTCGAGGTAAGACACAGACAGCTTTGATTCTTTACTGATAGATGCGATGGAAACCGGACTGCCGTTGTAAATCCTGTTGAGGATGGCAACGACCTGAACAGAAGCCACCACGCGTTTCATTCCAAACTCCATCATGCATCCTTTGCCGGTTCGCGACCGTATCCCGGGTTATCGTTTAAGGCGTCATTCAGAACCTGCATTGCCTCATTATGTGGGAGAGTCAGAGCAAGTTTGATCGCCGTTCCAAGAGCTTCAGCCGCACATTCAAACTTACGAGCGAGCCTGGCTGTTTCATCAACTTGTTCACCCATCGCTTCCATTTCAAAGTTGTGCTCAGTCCAGATTTCATCCATCACATCACTTTCAACTTCTTCACGTAATGCTTCTTTTACTTCCAGAACAGGCAAAACCCCGATTAATGCCTCGGCTGGTGCGCTGCTGAAGCGCAATGCCAGATCGTTAGCTGACATAAAAACCTCCGGAAAAAAGCCCGCCACGGGACGGGCAAAGAACACTTTTCCAATTTAACCAGAACAGGTCTTCGTCTCCTGTTTGGTTACGATGGTGGTAATACCATCACAATGCCCTGTGCACCGGGCATGAGGCTGGCAACAGCCATTGGTCAAACTCGTTATGAACGAACAGCAGTCTGTTGGTCGGCAGACGGGTCGCCCTTCTGGGCAAGCGTGTAGCAAATCAGTCGAATGATTACTTCAATGCGATTTAGATGTACGGCCTGACACCGCACTGGTTTACGTGCGAAATCGATCATGGATTTATCCTCTTGTGTTGCCCTTGTCGCCAGGCTGGCGGAACGTTGAACCTGCTGCGTGTTAATGCCTGTCATCTCATCCGGTGATTCGTATGCCGCCGGCAGCTACTTCGTGGGCGTCCTGCCTCGATGACGTTTTCGATAGAATGATTAAATCATTGGTTTAATGTTTGTGTCAATCATCAATTGATGTAGAGGCAAACATTTGCTTTATCAGTCGTGAAAAACTAAGGGGAGGGAGGTTCTGACAAAAGGGCGAAAAAAAACCGGCAAACGCCGGTTTCAATGGATGGGAATAAACTCTTAGTTCACATCGTTAGCCTTAAAACGACCACGAAGATATTTCTCCACGTAATCATCAATTTCCTTTAACCGCAGTGCAAAGGTATCGATCATTCGCTCTTGCTCTGCCTCTGGTAGCTGCCTAAACAAGTTAAGCATTTTGCTCTCGTTAGGCTTGAGACCTGAATCTTCTGATACTTTCTCACCTAACAACCAAGTAACGGACACGTTGGCGGCTTCCGCAATTGCTATGGCGGACTTCTTACTGATAACTCCCTTCTTAAACCACCCATTCACAGCTTGAGGCGTAACTCCTGCAATGCGAGCCATATCAGCTTTGCTGATCCCTCTTTGAGTAATTTCTTCTAAGCGGGCTACCAGTTGGTTATTGAGATCGTCAGTGTTTTTCATACACCCATTGTAAATGTTTGGTTTATAGTCACAATAAATTTAAAGTTTGCAATTGATGTAAACCTATGGTTTATTACTCCCAATTTAAAAAGGAGATAGTTATGACAGCCATTGATAACGCAATTCGACTAGCTGGCTCGGCCAATAAATTAGCTTGCACGATTGGTGTAAGCGGAATGGCAGTAAGTCAGTGGAAAGCAAAAGGTACTGTTCCTTCGTCACGGGTACTTCAAGTCTTTAGCGCTACAGGGGTTACCCCCCACGAACTTAGACCCGACTTATACCCAAATCCAACGGATGGATTACCTAAGGAGTGACCATGCAAACCATCTCTTTTAAAAACCATACCCCGACGATGGTGAGAACTCAGAAAACAAAAAATCAGTTTTCTGTTTGTCGCCGGGATTGGATGAAGTGCAAAAAAATCTGGGTCGCCGTTCGTGAATGGGAATCGACATTACCAGGACAGGCACAGGAACGGATCGCTCAGCTGGTGGCTGAAGAGTGGGCCAAAGTAGATGGCCGTGGAATTGCTGTTAATAAACAGAATTTATTCCGATATCTGAAAAACGAGGGCGGTTCGGAAAAGTACACGGCTTACGTTATGCAACTGTCAGGTTCAATTATTGCTGCTATGCCAGTTCAGATTGCCAGAAAGCACGGATTAAGTAATGCGAGCACAGAAGCAGAGCTGGTGGCGAACGCTATCAAAGAATGCAGTGAGGCACACCATGCGAAATTAATTGGCGCGCCATTACAAAAGCTCGAGAAGGAAATTCGTGAGGCGGCAATCGCATTATTCAACATGTTACCTGCTGATGCGGCGGGACCACTACTGGCGAGCATAAGCGCCGTAGCGCCGCAATTGTTTTAATCGAGTTTTGACCAATGACCATTATTACTGCAACTCGCGGGGTGAAGTATGCCTAATCCTTTGGCTAAGGCCATGCCTAAGAGTAAGGCTAGTAACGAGCCTTACCGTAAGGTGAAGATCACCATGTGGGATGATCCTAAGTTTCGAGCCTTATCACCACTCCCGCCAAGTGGGCAGAGTCTGTTTATTTACCTGCTTACGGGTCCATTCACAGGGATTATTCCCGGGCTGTATAAGGCGGGAAGGGCGGCTATGGCCGAAGAATTAAACTGGGATGTCGAAGCCTTCGACTTAGCCTTAGGCGAAGCCATAGCGTTAGGTATGGTGGAAGCCGACCTTAAAGCCAGAGTTTTTTGGTTGCCTAACGCGGTGAAACATAACCCGCCAGCATCAGTGAACGTGATCAAATCATGGGCAAGATCGTTTGAATTACTGCCTGAATGTTCACTGAAAGATAAAGCATATGAAGCTCTCAAAGCCGCCTGCTACGGGGTTTCTGACGCTATGGGGACGGCTTTTGATAAGGCTTTCGCCTTGCCTAAGGATAAGGCTAAGTCTTTGGCTAAACCTTTGCCATCAGGTATCCAGAAAGCAGTAAGCAGTAAACAGATCTTAAACCCCTCTCTTAACGCGGGCGCGATGAAAAATCCGAATGGGGATGTACTGCCATCCCCGGCCATGCCCCGATACCTGGACGGTGTTGATGAACCGATCGGGAAATTCAGCATGACAGATAGCTGGCTTCCCTCCAGAGACTTCCGACAGCGCGCTGCATCGTGGGGTATCTCCCTGCCTGAACCAGATTACCTTCTGACTGAACTCGCAGAATTCACCGCGTATTGGGAGTCGGAAGGGAAAGTTTTTACACAAATCCAGTGGGAACAAAAATTTGCCCGACATGTAGCCCGGGTTAGAACGCAGGTAAAACCAGAAACCGGAGGTAACAGTCATGTGGGAGCAGGATCCGAACCAACAGCATCCCGGGCAGTTCAGCAAATTCAGTCAGCACACGCAGAGTGGCGCCGCAGGAATGGACTTGATGGCGACGGAAACAGCCTGGCGACTGTGGCAGGTCATGGGGGAGGTGTATTCGAACCGATGGACCCAGAAAAACGGGGCGGAGCCTTCGCCTATCTGGATAGCCCAGATAGGTTCGATGACTGAACCTCAAATTCGGCTGGTCTGTCAGCAGTGCATGGAGCGCTGCGCGATGGGAAATACATGGCCGCCTGACTTGGCTGAGTTTGTTTCTCTGGTTTCAGAGAGTGGGGCGAATCCATTCGGACTGACATCGGAGCAGGTTATGACGGAATACCGGCGCTGGCGCAATGAGTCATATCGGTATTCAGGAAGCGATAAATATCCATGGCCTCAGCCCGTGCTGTATCACATCTGCATCGAAATGCGCAGAACGGGCGTTGAACGACAAATGACAGAGGGGGAACTGAAACGACTGGCGGAAAAGTTACTTACGAAGTGGTCGAAGCATGTTGGTAACGGACTAAGTGTGCCACCAATTCGACGTCAACTGGCGGCGCCGCACCATCCGGCGGGACCAACGCCAGCGCAACTACTGATGGATGAATACAGGCGTCGAAAAGCGGCAGGGTTAACGAATTGAAGAATAAACAAATTGTAAACACGAAATGAAATTCACGTAACTATCATATTTGAATTTTCGAATATGATAGTTGACGGCACTCAACTATTGCAGGAAACTACGGAGAGAATTCAGGAGATTAAAATGGTTGAACTAACTTCTCTACAACTTTTCAAAAATCTCTCAGATGAAACCCGGTTGGGTATCGTGTTATTGCTTAGAGAGATGGGAGAGTTGTGCGTGTGCGATCTCTGCACTGCGCTGGAACAATCTCAGCCCAAGATCTCCCGCCATCTGGCGATGCTTCGGGAAAGTGGATTATTGCTGGATCGCAAGCAGGGGAAATGGGTTCATTACCGCTTATCCCCGCATATTCCTTCCTGGGCTGCTCAGATTATTGAGCAGGCCTGGTTAAGCCAACAGGACGACGTTCAGGCCATCGCCCGTAAGCTGGCTTCAGCCAACTGCTCTGGTAGCGGGAAGGCTGTCTGCATCTAAAAAATTTGCCTGAACATATATGTTTTTTCAAATGTGAGGTATTGAAATGAAAACGTTAACGGTATTTGACCCAGCGATGTGTTGCAGCACCGGAGTCTGCGGTACAGATGTTGATCAGGCTCTGGTCGATTTTTCTGCGGATGTACAATGGCTCAAACAACGTGGTGTACAAATTGAGCGTTTCAATCTCGCACAACAACCGATGAGCTTTGTACAGAACGAGAAGGTCAAAGCGTTTATAGAGGCTTCCGGGGCAGAAGGTTTGCCATTGTTGTTACTGGATGGCGAAACAGTGATGGCTGGGCGTTATCCGAAACGCGCTGAGCTGGCTCGCTGGTTTGGCATTCCACTGGAGAAAGTGGGATTAGCGCCAACAATCTGCTGTGGTGGTAATACTTCTTGTTGTTAAGTATGTCAGGAGGACATATGAACTTCTTACAGAATATCCCCCCTTATCTGTTTTTTACTGGTAAAGGAGGCGTTGGTAAAACCTCTATTTCATGCGCCACGGCGATCCGTCTGGCAGAACAGGGGAAACGGGTGCTGCTGGTCAGTACCGATCCGGCCTCAAACGTAGGTCAGGTGTTTGGACAGACGATTGGCAATACCATTCAGCCAGTAGCTTCTGTTCCAGGATTATCGGCTCTTGAGATTGATCCTCAGGCCGCTGCACAACAGTACCGGGCCAGAATCGTTGACCCCATTAAAGGCATCCTGCCTGATGACGTCGTTTCCAGCATCAACGAACAACTGTCGGGGGCATGCACAACAGAGATTGCGGCTTTTGATGAATTTACCGGATTACTGACAGATGCTTCTCTACTGACCCGGTTTGACCATATCATTTTTGATACCGCACCGACGGGTCATACCATTCGCCTTCTCCAGTTGCCAGGTGCCTGGAGTAGCTTTATTGATAGCAATCCCGAGGGTGCGTCCTGCCTCGGCCCGATGGCCGGTCTGGAAAAACAGCGTGAACAGTATGCCCAGGCTGTTGAAGCATTATCTGATCCAGCACGTACCCGACTGGTTCTGGTTGCTCGTCTGCAAAAATCCACGTTGCAGGAAGTTGCCCGGACTCATCTGGAGCTTGCCGCCATCGGTCTTAAAAATCAGTACCTGGTCATCAACGGCGTTCTGCCCAAAACTGAAGCAGCAAACGATACACTGGCTGCGGCAATATGGGACCGTGAACAGGAGGCGCTGTCCAATCTTCCCTCTGATCTTTCCGGTCTGCCAACTGACACGTTATTCCTCCAGCCGGTCAATATGGTCGGCGTGTCTGCACTCAGCGGACTTCTCTCCACTCAGCCTATAGAGGCGTCATTCTCTGAAGAATACATTCAACAGCGCCCTGACATTCCGTCACTTTCTGCGTTGGTCGATGATATTGCCCGTAATGAGCATGGCCTGATCATGCTGATGGGTAAAGGTGGTGTAGGGAAAACCACGATGGCGGCTGCCATTGCTGTCAGACTGGCCGAAATGGGATTTGATGTCCATCTGACAACATCTGATCCTGCAGCGCATCTCAGCACAACCCTCAACGGCAGCCTCAACAATCTGCAGGTCAGCAGGATCGATCCTCTCGAGGAAACTGAACGCTATCGTCAGCATGTTCTTGAGACGAAGGGAAAAGAACTGGACGATGCGGGAAAACGCCTGCTGGAAGAGGACTTACGCTCACCCTGCACCGAGGAAATTGCGGTATTCCAGGCCTTTTCACGGGTGATTCGCGAGGCGGGTAAGCGCTTCGTGGTGATGGATACGGCACCGACCGGACACACGCTCTTGCTGCTTGATGCCACCGGGGCATATCACCGCGAGATTGCCAGAAAAATGGGGGAAAAAGGCCATTTCACCACACCGATGATGCAACTGCAGGACCCGGAGCGAACCAAAGTGTTACTGGTCACGCTACCGGAAACCACGCCGGTACTTGAGGCGGCAAATTTACAGGCCGACCTTGAACGTGCAGGAATTCACCCCTGGGGCTGGATTATCAATAACAGCCTTTCCATCGCGGATACCCGTTCACCGCTGCTCCGCTTGCGAGCGCAGCAGGAACGTCCGCAGATCGAGAGCGTTAAAAATCTACATGCCAGCCGTGTAGCACTTGTACCCGTACTGGCGTCAGAACCAACCGGCATCGATAAACTCAAACAACTCGCGGGTTAGTTATTACCATCATTCGGGGCAGCATTGCTGCCCTTTCAGGAGGTTATATGTTACTGGCAGGAGCCATTTTTATCCTGACCATCATATTGGTTATCTGGCAGCCAAAGGGATTAGGGATTGGCTGGAGCGCCACGCTGGGGGCCGTACTGGCTCTGGCATCGGGTGTGATTCACATTGCTGATATTCCGGTGGTGTGGAATATCGTCTGGAACGCGACGGCAACATTTATCGCCGTTATTATCATCAGTCTGTTGCTTGATGAGTCAGGCTTTTTCGAATGGGCAGCGCTGCACGTTTCTCGCTGGGGGAACGGTCGTGGCCGCCTTCTGTTTACGTATATCGTTCTGCTTGGCGCGGCAGTCGCGGCACTGTTTGCCAACGATGGCGCGGCACTTATTCTGACGCCGATTGTTATCGCTATGCTCCTGGCGCTTGGCTTCAGTAAAAGCACCACACTTGCTTTCGTGATGGCCGCAGGGTTTATTGCCGATACCGCCAGCTTGCCGCTTATCGTATCGAACCTGGTCAATATCGTTTCGGCTGATTTCTTCAAACTGGGATTCACGGAATATGCCTCGGTAATGGTGCCGGTGGATATCGCCGCCATCGTCGCCACTCTGGTGATGCTGCATCTATTTTTCCGCAAAGATATCCCGCCCACTTATGATATTGCACGACTGAAAGAGCCCGCAAAAGCCATCAAAGATCTGGCAACATTCAGAACAGGTTGGATTGTATTAATTCTTTTATTAGTGGGCTTTTTTGTACTCGAACCACTGGGTATTCCGGTCAGTGCCATTGCAGCAGTAGGGGCAGCAATCCTGTTTGCTGTGGCAAAAAAAGGTCACGGCATTAACACCGGTAAAGTGTTGCGTGGGGCACCATGGCAGATCGTGATCTTCTCGCTGGGAATGTATCTGGTGGTCTATGGGCTGCGTAACGCAGGGCTGACAGAATATTTGTCTGACGTGCTGAACTTACTCGCAGATAAAGGCCTGTGGGCAGCCACGCTGGGAACGGGATTCCTGACCGCATTCCTCTCTTCTATCATGAATAACATGCCTACCGTATTGATTGGCGCATTGTCGATTGATGGCAGTACCGCGTCGGGCGTTATCAAAGAAGCAATGATTTATGCCAACGTCATTGGCTGCGATCTGGGGCCGAAAATTACCCCTATTGGTAGCCTGGCAACGCTGCTCTGGCTACACGTACTTTCACAGAAGAATATGACCATCACCTGGGGATACTATTTCCGCACCGGGATCGTCATGACTCTGCCTGTGCTGTTTGTAACGCTGGCCGCGCTGGCGCTACGTCTCTCTTTCACTTTGTAATGAGATACTGATATGAGCAACATCACCATTTATCACAACCCAGCCTGCGGCACATCGCGTAACACGCTGGAGATGATCCGCAACAGCGGTAATGAGCCGACCGTTATTCTTTACCTTGAGACTCCACCTTCACGCGATGAGCTGGTCAAACTCATTGCTGATATGGGCATTTCCGTCCGGGCGTTACTACGTAAGAACGTCGAGCCATATGAGGAACTGGGTCTTGCCGAAGATAAATTTACTGACGACCAGTTAATTAACTTTATGTTGCAGCATCCGATCCTGATTAATCGCCCCATCGTTGTAACACCGCTGGGAACCAAACTGTGCCGTCCTTCTGAAGTTGTTCTGGATATCCTTCCTGATGCTCAGAAAGGGGCTTTCGCCAAGGAAGATGGCGAGAAAGTCGTTGATGATGCAGGCAAAAAATTGAAATAAGCGACAGGAGAGCCGCCTGTTATTTAGGCGGCTCCTTTATCAAATAAAAACAATGGATTGCCTCGATTTAAATCTTTGGACTGTTGATGCAACATTCTTCGCGTAGAAAATCAATAATCGACTCTAACTTGTCATATTGAGAAACGCAGATTAAGGAGCGGCTTTCGCGATTTTGTTTGACCAGACCTACGGAAACAAGAGCGGATATATGATGACTCAGTGTTGAAGATGGAATCGCAAGTTGTTTTTGTAGATCACCTACAGGTAAACCTTGTTCACCGGCTTTAACAAGGTGTTTGAAAATAAACAAACGTGTCGGATGTCCTAATTCTTTCATAGCTTTAGCTACTTCTTCTAGTTGCATGGTGCCTTCCTCGTCTAGTGATATTTCGATAATACCAGAAATATGTTGATCTAACCTCAATAATTCGATTATTCTAGAAATATAGTTTATAGGGGGTTTCATGAATAGCTGGATTTCTATGTTTACTAACGCGGCAGAGATGTTCTTGTTTCTTGCTGTCGAGTTGTCTGCGCTTTTTTTTCTGATTAGTGCGGGTGTTAGCCTTATCAGGCAAAAAATTCCGGACCAAAAGATTAAAAGAATGTTAGGGGCGAGAAAGGGGAGAGGTTACATACTTGCATCGCTGTTAGGAGCTGTAACACCGTTTTGCAGCTGCTCTACAATTCCCATGTTACGCGGACTGTTATCAGCAAAAGCAGGCTTCGGTCCAACACTTACATTCTTGTTTGTTTCACCTCTGCTTAACCCGATAATCATTGGTCTGATGTGGGTTACTTTTGGTTGGAAAGTTACCCTGCTATACGCTGTTATAGCTGCAACAGTTTCCGTACTGGCAAGTATTTTGTTAGATGTGCTTGGTTTTGACCGACATATTGTCGAAAAATCAAAACCGCTGGCTAGCTGTTGTGGTGTTAGCAGTGGAAAAACTCTTGAAACTAAACTACGGAGTGTTTCAGCTTGCTGTTCTGTATCAAATCAACAGGACATAGGGGCTAATAGTTGTTCTAAACCACAAGAAACGTTTAAGAGTTTCTCAGCATTTCAGGGCACAAATTGTGAATTGACCTGCGAGACAGGTCAAACAAATAAACAATTCTTCCCGAAAAGTGTAGTAAGAGATCCTGGTGCGATACGTCTGGCATTTCAGGATGCCTGGACTCAATTTAAAGATGTATTACCTTATCTGATGTTAGGTATTGTTATAGGGTCGTTTATCTACGGTTTTATACCTGCAGAGTGGATTGCTGCTCATGCTGGGAATGATAATCCGTTTGCGATTCCACTAAGTGCAATTATTGGAATACCGTTGTATATACGTGCTGAGGCAGTAATTCCGTTGGCATCAGTCTTGATGGATAAAGGCATGGGAACGGGAGCAGTAATGGCTCTGATTATTGGTAGCGCAGGAGCTAGTCTGACGGAAGTAATACTGCTTAAATCAATGTTCAAAACACCCTTGATTGCTGCATTTCTGACCGTTATTTTGGGCATGGCGATTATTATGGGATACCTGACACAGTTGTTATTTTGATTGGGTATGTTAGACAGAACCTGAAAAAGTTGCAGGGGGAGACGAGCATATGAAAGTTGCGCAATCAATCCCAATCAAAGCAGTTATCCAAATTTAAGGACGTTGATATCTCAATACTTACAATGGTGTCAAAACAACAAGTCCGCATTGGATTGAACCCGCTTCGGCGGGTTTTTTTTGCATCTCATTTATAGGCTAAGGTTAACAATTTGTGCTCTTAAGTCATTGATCATTTCAATGTATCGGTATACTGTACAAATATACAGTATATGCAGTGGAGGCTAATATGAAAGTTGAACTCACCATTGATCGTACTAAAGAACTTCCAAAGGGAGCAGTGCCGGCGCTGGAGAAAGAGTTACTTAAAAGGTTGGGTAATCAGTATGAGAACTGCAGCCTGAGCATACGTCGTACAGGCTCTGATGGCTTAAGTGTTCTTGGTGGTGACAAGGAAGATAAAAAGAAAATAGAGACTATCCTCCAGGAAACCTGGGAAAGTGCTGACGACTGGTTTTATTAATTATTTTGGGTGTTACTTTTATCCCGTTTGCATGGGGGAGTTTAAGTGAAAGAAAAATTAGGATTGCCCAAAAAAGGCTACGCAGTCATCAGATGTCACGATGGAGTCATCGTTGCCAGGCTGCAATCATTTCCTGAGTGTGAGCGCGCCCTGATGTACCGACGCGATAGCATGGTGTCATTTTTGCCTCTTCAGGATAATGAAATTATTGGTACACCTACGTTGTTTACTCAGATGCTGGAAAGGGCTGGTTATCGCGTTACCCAAAAATCTGTTACACTCCCGTCATAGGCCTGAACAACCTATACCTGCTGCGCCACAGGAGAAAAGCCCATGGCGCAAGATCAATTCAAGCAATCCCACATACTGACGTTAACTAACGCCAGCGATTTTCTTTTTGCCGCATCCAGAGGTGCGTTATGAAGAAAAGCTGGTTTCAACATACTCAACTCACCACTGAGCAGGCTGATGAACTGGAAGCCCGCTATCGCGCAAAGCAGATTAAGACAGAGCGTAGTCTGGATAATGACTTCATTCACTGGACGATCAGCGCGTTCTTGCCAGAAGCATCTAAGCCTCCGCGTCAGGAGAGAACCTGGCAACAACGGATCTGGAGGTGAATGTGAAAGTCTACGATATCACCCCAATGGGCAAGCCCAGAATGACGCGCGCTGACAAATGGAAAAAGCGTCCCGAGGTTCTGCGTTACCGGGCTTTCTGTGATGAAGTTCGTCTGCAGGGTGTTGAGCTGCCGGAAAGCGGTTCACACGTCACCTTCATTCTTCCGATGCCGGCGAGCTGGGGCAAAAAGAAACGGGCTGAGTTCAACGGTAAACCACACCAGACTAAACCTGATTTCGACAATATGATGAAAGCCCTGATGGATGCTATTTACGAAGATGACGCTCACATCTGGGATTCACGTGTCACTAAATTATGGGGAGAGAAGGGACAAATAATTATCGGGGAGATAGCAGAATGAGGGCGCTGCTTAAACCCGTGGTTGCACGTGAGCTTGGAATTGTGCTGCTCAAGCCGGGCAGCGAGCTGATGTCATTATTCAGTTGTGAACGTGTGTTGGTGGAAAGTCAGCCTGCAAGCATGGAAAGGTTGCCTGCAGGCCCTGTTCCTGACGTTCGCCAGCCGCTGGCCAGTGACGAATCCCTGTGGCCGTTCTTCCAGGATGAAAAAGTTATAAAGGCTGCTGGTGGTTTTAGTGGTCTTGATTACTGGCTTCTGCGTTATGGCGGTAGCTGCTGCCAGTGGCCACACAGCAATTACCATTATCACGAGTTAACCACTCTGCGTCATGAACCCGGATCGGTTCTCCTGTGTGGACATTGTGATAACCATCTGCGTGACCACTACAGCGAACAACTTGCAGAGCTGGCGAGACGTAATGTTATTAACTGGATTATTAACAGCATCATGGTGGCGCTAAATATGGATTCTTCCAGAGAGTTGTCGCTGGCTGAGCTTTGCTGGTGGGCGGTTCGAATGAGAGTTACCGACGCAATTCCCGAATCAGCAGCCAGTCGGTCGCTACGTATTCCTTCGAAAGAGCATCATTCAGTCATGCGTGAATGCGATATCGAACCGGGTGTAACCGCCACCAGCATCATTACAGCCAGAGCCAACGCAGTAACCGTGAACATGCCACCAGCGCAAGTTCCAGCGATTAAACCCGTAGTCGGTGTCCTGGTAGATCCCGAGTCCCCGCAAACCTATATGAAACGTCCGAAGAGGATCCGTTGGGCGAACCCCAGATATCTTGCATGGATTAAAACACAGCCCTGCGAATGCTGCGGCAAACCATCAGATGACCCACACCATTTAATCGGCTGGGGGCAGGGAGGGATGGCAACGAAGGCGCATGATATTTTCGCGATCCCCTTGTGTCGTCAGTGCCATACAGAACTACATAACGACCCGGTGAAGTTTGAGCGAAAGCATGTGCCTCAGCCGGTAATGATTATCAGAGTGCTGGACCGGGCTTATGGGCTCGGCGTTCTGGCGTAAGGAGAAGAACAGGATGACACCACGTCAACGCCGCAATCATCTGGAAGCGCTGGGTAAAGCGGCTTCTGCTCCACGCAAAAGCTGGCTGGGTAAATGTATTCTCCTTACAGGGATCCAGTCCGGATGGATTAAATCCCTGCTCACTATATGGGGCGAGGGTGTGGGAGGAAAAACTGCACCCCGTTTGCTGCGAAGTCATGCATGCTGGAATGTTATTAAAGGACGGATTTGGTCAGATAAGGCGTTAGAGCGATTCACTGTTGCGTTAAATCAGGCGAGAGAAGAGGGATTCCGTGGACAGCAGGCAATGAACAGGGCACATAGCATTCTCTGGCCGCAGTCATCCGCTAGTGTGATTGATGAAGCCCTGCATAATGATGATGTCGATTTTGTTGAGCAATGCGTACTGCAGGCGCTGGATATTAATGATCCGGTTTATGTGGTCGGTCTTCAGTATTACACCACCCGAAAAAAAATCTCAGACATAACCCGGGAGTTGCAGGCGATTGCGCCATGGTTAACTGATGGGGAGGCGAGAAAGCGCGTGCGCTGGTGCCTGGAAATATTCAGAGCAAAGGTCTTTTTGGAAGCACGCAAACTGTTATCTGAATAGACTCACTGAAATCATTTTTTAGCTATTGATGCTATTTTTTGATAATGGTGTTGAAAACGGGCCAGAAAATCAGATAATTTATTCATGCTTGGCAGAGCTGCGCCACTATGGCAGCGACAAAAAGCGAACAATTTGAACATAACGAGAACCCCGCCACAGCGGGGTTTTTGGTTTCCGGCGATACGACAGGGGTATTCGCGAGGTGCATAGCACCAGTACCCCTGTCATATCGCCGATCTGAAATCGTTAACTCGAAAACAAGTTCTCACAATCCTTTTTCGTTTCTAACTCAGAGGAAAAATGATAGGGGGTCACTGCTAAACGTAGACATCAATATTTTTAGTATTATTCCCTGCAACGTTCGAACTTGATTTGTCACTTACCGTAGGTAATGCACCCGATGCCATTTGGTTTTTTTCTGCTTCTTGTTTTTGTAATTGAGCAATTTTTGCGTACATAGACTCGATTTGCCTTTGAATCATCTCCATCTGCTGTTTAAGCAGTTTTGCCTCATCTTCGGAGGTTACTTCATTTATTTTTGAACCCATGGCGCTGAGTTCTTTTGTCAACTCACCAATTTGTTTTTTCAGGTTTTGAATTTGTTGTGAAACAGAGTTGCCAGTACTTGAAGGTGCTTGTTTTACTGTGCTTTGCAGTATGTCCTGACTCAAAGTGCTAACTGTCATGCTCATGGTGGTTACTCCGGCCTTACATTTATTACCCATTATCGTCATCTTTCGAAATTACTTTATTAGCAAAGATTAAGTTGTGGCTTCCTGCACCACAGCATTATTTGTACTGCTCTATACTATCTGCTGAGTATCGCGGAGGAGCTTATGAAAGAAGGGTATTACTGGATTCAGCATGTCGGTGTTGTACAGGTAGCGTACTACACGAATGACACTGTTGATGACTTGGAAACGGGGAAAATAATCACAGGTGTTTGGCATCTGACCAGAGGCGATGACATTTGCCATAACGGTGAAGCAGAGGTGTTAGAAGGTCCTCTCTCTCCACCATTGTAAACAACCGTACTTACTTCGAGGCTGCCGCATGGCGGCCTTTTTTTTATTCCCCTCATTCCTGAGAGGACTCACAGCAATTTAGAGGGGGCTAAATGCCCGATCCGATTTCCGGTACTGGGCTGGCTGGTGGTGTCCTGACGGGGGCCAGTGTCTATGAACTGTTAACCGGAACCGATTACGGTGTGGTGTTTGGCGCATTTATCCGGGTAGCCCGTTCACGGGTCATAAGTAACGAAGTGTGATGTATATGTAAGATCGTATGCGCCTGTTAGGACGCAACTGGAAACAGAGCCTTATAGGCGTATCAGAAAAACCTCCGGCTATGCCGGAGGATATTTAAATAATTTCACCAGTCTTATAACCAAATTTCTCAAGTTTTAGCCTGGCTTCTTCTGCAATCTGCCATGATGAATTAACGGCTACCCAGATATTAGAATGTGTTTCTGGCTGATTCAGTGTTAAAGAATCTATGAAAACTTGAATCGGGTTTATAAATCCCTCTCTTTTTGTGCTCTCCAAAACAGAGTTAAGACTGTTGCTGATACTTTTACAGGCTTCTGTTAGTGCTGCAATATCCGCATCAAAACTGGATAAGTACACTCTGAATCGTTCATTTTTCCCATTATTCACGATCTATCCTTTTTCATTGGTTGCTAGAACCAAGTAGTAGATCAGGAATTGAATTGGAGAGCAAGCTACTGTAATTGGCTAGTCTAACCTTGCTCGATGGAAAAATTATCAAACATCATTTTTAGGCTACCAAAGCGGCCTTTTTCATTTCAGGCTCACGGGAATCATCCGCTACGTGCTTTGTTGATAAATCCAGCCCGTGAAGCCTGACCCTTTAATCACACACAGCGCCATCCGAAGAATCGGAGGTGAGGCTATGACCAGAATGAGCACCATTTACAGCAGACTTTCATATGGAACAGGAACCACGCTGACCGGCTGCGGTGTATCAGCGAAGGCATATGCCGAAACAGCTAAAACAGCAAAAGAGGTGTCCTGGATGTTGGCCGACAGAATTGCAGGGTTAAGCCTGAGCGACTGGGCAANAATCGGAGGTGAGGCTATGACCAGAATGAGCACCATTTACAGCAGACTTTCATATGGAACAGGAACCACGCTGACCGGCTGCGGTGTATCAGCGAAGGCATATGCCGAAACAGCTAAAACAGCAAAAGAGGTGTCCTGGATGTTGGCCGACAGAATTGCAGGGTTAAGCCTGAGCGACTGGGCAATTATTGTCGGTATCGCATGCACTGTTATTACCTGTGCAGTGAACTGGTATTACAGGAAAAAGGAAAGGGAGGACCGGCTTAATGGTAATGTCACCAAAGCTGAAGAATAAACTGAGNTGGCCGACAGAATTGCAGGGTTAAGCCTGAGCGACTGGGCAATTATTGTCGGTATCGCATGCACTGTTATTACCTGTGCAGTGAACTGGTATTACAGGAAAAAGGAAAGGGAGGACCGGCTTAATGGTAATGTCACCAAAGCTGAAGAATAAACTGAGCGCAGCGGTCGTTGGTTTGATTCTTGCCGGGGCTTCCGCCCCCGTGATTCTCGATCAGTTTCTGGATGAGAAAGAGGGTAACAGCCTGACAGCATATCGCGACGGTGGCGGAATCTGGACTATTTGCCGTGGTGCCACGATGGTTGATGGTAAGCCAGTAGTTCAGGACATGAGGCTTTCTGCTGAGAAATGTGCCCAGGTAAACGCCATCGAACGCGACAAAGCGCTGGCGTGGGTTGAGCGAAATATCAAAATTCCGCTGAGTGAGCCGCAGAAAGCGGGTATCGCATCTTTTTGCCCTTATAACATCGGTCCCGCAAAATGCTTCCCATCTACGTTTTACAAGCGCATTAACGCTGGTGACCGTAAAGGAGCCTGTGAAGCGATCCGCTGGTGGATTAAAGACGGTGGCCGTGATTGTCGCCTGACTAAAGGCCAGAAAAATGGCTGTTATGGGCAGGTAGAACGGCGAGACCAGGAAAGCGCGCTGACGTGCTGGGGGATAGACCAGTGAACAGAAGTCTCGTTTTTGTTGGGATGGCAGCTATCATCCTCATCTCGGTGCTCTGTGTGCTGCTGGCCCGCAGTAATGCCGCGCTGGCCACGTCAGAGAGCGACAACCGGGTTTTGCGTAGCGACAACGCGCTACAGACGGCGGTGATAACTACTCAGGCCTTCAACTTCAACCGGTTTAACCAGATAGCAGAGAATACCAACCGCCTTAATTCGCTAATAGATGCCGGAACAGAGAAAACCATCATTGAATACCGGGAGATTTTACGACGTGAAAAAACCTGTGATTTGCCTGTTCCTGCTGATGTCGCTGGTGGGCTGCTCGAATACGCGCACCGTTTACGTGCCAATGCAATGCACCCCGATACCGGGGAGGCTGACACAGTCAGTGATAGCGCCGCTGCCGCCAGCTCAATAACGTACTGCCAGGCAGTGCTGTGGATTAACCCGCTACTGGCCACCATTGAGAAGGCAAACAATCAGCTTGCCGGAATACGTGAAATAGAAAATACCAGAGCCTCGCCATAGAAGAGAAAGTTATTCCCATGTGAAGGCTGTCGTTTCTGGGTTGAAAGTTATAGTTGCTTGGCTCCAGTTATTTCCAGCAAGCATTTTCTCTATGCAATGTGTGGCGTAAAGATCATCGGGCGGATAGAAAGGAGTGTATTCGCTTTCTATGGTCAACTTGACGTCATGTATTGAAGCGATTGCGGTACGTCCTTCATTGTCAATGTTGCGGAAACAGGAAATTCTCGCTTCGTAAAACTTGTCCGGCAAACCTTCTAACATGCACCCAGTAGCCCACTGCAGAAGCTGCTCGGTTGAATATTCCTGCGGTACCTCTTGGGTGGTTTTTTGATTGATGATCCTGTTGAGTGTTTTGAGAAAATTAAACATTTCATCTCCTTATGGTTATATTTGGAAACATATCATTTAACGAACCCAACTCATAGAGCATTCCAGCAGGCATTCACTGAGTGTCTGTGATAATGTCAGGGTAAATCGACGTGAGGTTACCAGTGAAATTCTATTTAATTCGACCATCCGGTGACAATCTGAAGGCCACGAAAGAAGCAATTCTTAGAGGGCTTGCGTTGGCTAAGGAAGAAAATAAAAAGCTGATTCTTGTGGTGAGCACATTTAGCCAAGCGAGGGACTCAAGTTGTTTACGAGGCGCAATTGGGGTCACTGCTTTTGCTGCACTTAATAAAAATCGACGCGTGATGATATGCTCGGTTGATGTTCACTTAATGACGACAAAATCTGCAGCTGAAATCGGATTGGGATTTCAGGGAGTCGTAGTGTTTCTATGGCCGCAAGAAAAGGCCATCAGAGCAATCACATCTAGCATTCCCAAGTTAAAAGCTGTTATTGCACTTGAATGGCAGCCTAAGTCTTTAGAGGACTGGCGACGTGACGTGAATGGCACACTTATTACTCTAGAGTAGCTGTTTGCATCAAATAAACAGAAATATCAAGAGCCTCGTATATGCGGGGCTTTTTTATTCTCGTCGCATGTGCACATCAAAGAAAGTCTTTCAGTAGTGAGCCAGGGTAATCCGCTAACTCCTGGCGGTTATACAGTGCGACAGACTCGCACTTGAAAGAACATAAAATTTAACGGCACTCACCTGAGGCTGATTGCCCGGAAGGGCAGATGTCCGAATTTGCTGGTGTAACGCCCCAGTAAGATCCAGCAGGGCCTGCGCATGCAGAAAGTAGAAGAACTGAAATTAATGCGAAATATTTCACGATACTGTTCCTTAGTTATGAATTAATGATGTTCAAACCGAAATGTAACGGTTTGATTGCGTTTATATCATCAGATGGGGTTGGATGAAAACCATCAGCGAAGAAGGTTCTCCTGGAGGAGGGCTCTGCCACGGGGCGGCGTGCTGCGCGAGATTTGGCGCATTTTTGATTTTTCACTCAACCATTCCAGCATTTGATGCTGATGACGGTAGCTCTATCCCCGAATACACAGGGCTGATCGCCTACTCAGAGTTACTTGAGCACGGTGTGTTGCAACTCGAATACTACAGGCATTACAGCAGGCATTCACTGAGTGCCTGCTGTAATGTTAAACATTAAAATTTGTATTTATTTCTTATCGTTACAATCAGGGATTATTCTCAAAAGAGTGTTATCTTTCTGGACGTAGTGATGAAATAACGCTGCACCTGCATGCGCTGCGATTAAAAAGTATCCGACGTTTGCCAGTGTTTCGTGAATATCTTTAATAAGTGATTTTGTTTCCCCGTCAGGAGTAACGAAAGGTGCAATGTTAATACTTAAGAAACTCCAGTCCTTCCCACCGTAAGCCATAATTGCAATACCTAATAATGGCAGAGCCAAAAAAGAAATGTACAGCAGGATATGCATTATTTTAGCCGCCATCATCTGCCAGGCTGGTGGGGGGGGAATGATGGCTGGGTCATGATACTTATGTTTAATAATTAATCGTATTATCATTAAAAACCAGACAAACACCCCAACATTATAATGTGTTTCTTTCATGAGAAGGTAGGTGTTGCTGCCTTTGGGAAACCAGCCACGAAGCTCCATAGCTGCATAGGTTATCGCTATTAATATCAGGGTTAGCCAGTGTAAGCGAATCTGAAGTTTTGAGAATTTGACCATTATTCTTGCCTCAAACGGTGTGTTACATCGACCATAAATCATGAAGCTTAACAAATCCTTATTTTTGTTGAGAGATTAAGGATTTGTTATTCCAGCGATCTTACTAGAATATTTTGATAATAATTATTATTTTTATTTCTTTCTGATAATCCGTGATGTCACGGGGCAAGAACCGCGCAGATTCTCGCTATTTATGAGAACTTTTAATCAGCTACTGGTTCATTTTTACTTTCCGCCTATTACACAATTTGTATCCAACAAACAGGACTATGCCGATGCCAGCACGTGCTAAACGCCCATGCCGACACAAAGGGTGTGCGGCAATCACCAATGATGTCAGCGGATATTGTGACCAACACCGACAGCAGCATGCTGGTGACGGCTGGCGGAGTTATCAGTCAGGAAAGAGCAGGCAAGAACGTGGATACGGGCGACTCTGGGAAATTAAACGAGCGCGTATCCTTCAGCGTGATAAATACCTGTGTCAGAACCATCGCCGACAGAGGATAGCGAAGAAAGCGGCAAGCGTTGACCACATCATCCCAAAAGCTCATGGCGGTACTGATGACGATTCCAATCTTGAGTCGTTGTGCTGGGAATGCCACAGAGCGAAGACGGCAAGAGAGCGTATCCGATGAGTTATACCTATTGCACGTACTGCGGTTCACGGCTTCATACATACGCGAACTGTCCCAAAACATGGGGTGGTTCATCCCGCCGCGCCAACCTGCGCTGCAGCTATTGTGGGCAGTCAGGGCATAACTCTAATGCCTGTCCGCACAATGCGAGCAGCGCTTGTCGGTGCAACCTGAATGATGATTTCCATCTTGATTGATGCCCACACAGGCCAGGGGGAGGGGGGATCAAATCCCTGACCCCTTTCGCCTTTCAGGACTGCCCGCTTCCTCGTATTTTTATACCCGCGAAAAATGAAATTTAACCAGGAGTGTCGCTTATGGCTGGAACGGCGGGGCGTTCCGGGCGTCGCCCCAAGCCAACGGCGCGCAAGGAGCTGGCAGGGAACCCCGGCAAACGAGCCCTGAATAAAGAGGAACCTGTATTCACACCGATTAAAGGTGTGGAACCACCTGACTGGTTTTCTGAGGATGATGGTTTGCCAATGGCGGCCGTCATGTGGGAACTGACCACGAAAGAATTATGTGGACAGGGATTACTGTGTGTTACCGATCTTGCCGTACTTGAGCGCTGGTGTGTTGCATATGAGTTCTGGCGCAGGGCGGTTAAAAATATCGCCAGAGAAGGGCTGACTGTCACTGGTGCTATGGGGGGGAAGATAAAAAACCCTGAGCTAACCGCAAAGAAAGAGCAGGAATCGGAGATGAGCTCTACCGGCTCCATGCTTGGCCTTGATCCCAGCAGTCGACAACGCCTAATCGGCCTTGCCGGACAGAAGAAAACCTCTAACCCATTCCTGAAGATGATCAACTCATGAGCCGGAAATCGTACCCCAACGTAAACGCCGCGAATCAATACGCCCGCAACGTTGTGCGGGGGAAAATTCCGGCGTGCCAGTTTGTCATTCAGGCCTGCCAGCGTCATATCGATGACATGGCGGCTGAAAAGAGNCCTCTAACCCATTCCTGAAGATGATCAACTCATGAGCCGGAAATCGTACCCCAACGTAAACGCCGCGAATCAATACGCCCGCAACGTTGTGCGGGGGAAAATTCCGGCGTGCCAGTTTGTCATTCAGGCCTGCCAGCGTCATATCGATGACATGGCGGCTGAAAAGAGTAAGAAATTTCGTTACCGCTTCGATAAAGACATGGCAGAAAAGGCCGCGAAATTTATCCAGTTGTTGCCACATACAAAAGGAGAGTGGGCATTCAAGCGGATGCCGATCACTCTGGAGGCATGGCAACTGTTTATTGTGTGCTGCGCCTTTGGCTGGGTCCAGAAAGGGTCGAAGCTTCGACGATTTCGCGAGGTTTACACGGAGATACCGCGTAAAAATGGGAAATCAGCTATTTCGGCAGGTGTGGCGCTGTACTGTTTTACCTGTGATAACGAGTTTGGCGCTGAAGTATATTCCGGGGCCGCAACTGAAAAACAGGCGTGGGAAGTATTCAGACCAGCTCGTCTGATGTGTAAGCGCACCCCGCTGCTGGTGGAAGCGTTCGGGATTGAAGTTAATGCGTCCAACCTGAACCGGCCAGAAGATGGCGCGCGTTTTGAGCCGCTGATTGGTAACCCTGGGGACGGCGCTTCACCGCACTGTGCGATTGTTGACGAGTATCACGAACATCCCACAGATTCGCTCTACACCACTATGCTGACGGGTATGGGGGCGCGGCGACAACCACTAATGTGGGCGATCACGACGGCGGGTTACAACATTGAGGGTCCATGCTACGACAAACGGCGTGAAGTGATTGAGATGCTGAACGGCACAGTACCGAATGAGGAATTGTTCGGCGTGATATACACCGTCGACGAGGGGGATGACTGGACCGATCCTAAAGTGCTGGAAAAAGCTAACCCGAATATGGGCGTGTCGGTCTATCGTGACTTTCTCCTCAGCCAGCAACAGAGAGCTATTAATAACGCCCGTCAGGCTGGTGTATTTAAAACTAAACACCTCAACATCTGGGTTGCAGCCCGTGCCGCTTTCTACAACCTGGTTTCCTGGCAGAACTGTGAGGATAAGACACTTACGCTGGAGCAATTCGAAGGACAGCCATGTGTTCTGTCTTTCGACTTGGCGCGCAAGCTGGATATGAACAGTATGGCGCGGTTGTTCACCAGGGAAATTGACGGCAAGACACATTACTACAGCGTTGCTCCCCGCTTCTGGGTTCCCTACGACGCAGTATTCAGCGTTGAAAAGAACGAAGATCGTCGTACTGCGGAGCGATTTCAGAAATGGGTTGAAATGGGACTGCTTACAGTTACTGATGGCGCTGAAGTTGATTACCGCTACATCCTTGAAGAGGCCAAGGCGGCAAACAAGCTCAACCCAGTCAGTGAGTCACCGATTGACCCGTTCGGCGCGACGGGGCTTTCACATGATCTGGCTGATGAAAGCCTTAATCCGATCACTATTGTTCAGAACTACACCAATATGTCTGATCCGACGAAGGAACTGGAAGCCGCCATTGAGTCAGGCCGCTTTCATCACGACGGGAACCCGATTATGAGCTGGTGTATCAGCAACGTCGTCGGGAAGTATTTGCCCGGTAATGACGATGTGGTTAAACCCATCAAAGAGCAGAACGAAAACAAAATCGATGGCGCGGTTTCGCTGATTATGGCAATCGGACGGGCAATGTTGAATAGCCGGGCGAGTAATTCATCCGTTTACGACGAGGAAGATGTAGCATGCTAATGACGTTTTTAAGTTTTTTTATCGGCCTCGCCGGAGCCGCGTTACTGTCTGCTGGTGCCTGGCTTATTTCACCTGCAGCCGGGCTTATTACTGGCGGTTCAATCTGCCTGCTGTGGTCATTTTTTATCGCGAAATCAATGTCTGCCAGCGTAATTAAATCAGGGGGTGAATAATGTTCATTCCCCAGATGTTTCGGGGTAAATCTCAGTCTGGTGGTAGTTTCTGGCAGGCGATGCTGGGTGGTGTGAGTTCCAGCCAGAGCAAGGCGGGGATCATTATCACTTCTGAAACCGCAATGGCGTTATCGGCGGTCCGGGCATGTGTAACGCTTCTGGCAGAATCGGTGGCGCAGCTGCCGTGTGAACTTTACAGGCGAGGCGCTAACGGAGGCCGTGAACGGGCGACTGACCACCCTGTTTATGATCTGATTCATTCCCAGCCCAACAAAAAAGACACTTCATTTGAATACTTTGAACAGCAGCAGGGCCTGCTTGGTCTGGAGGGGAATTGCTACTCGATCATCGACAGGGACGGGAAAGGTTATCCCCGCGAATTAATCCCGGTTAATCCCCAAAAGGTCATTGTCCTGAAAGGCCCGGATGGGATGCCATATTATGAACTACCCGAAATTGGCGAAACGTTGCCAATGCGCATGATGCATCATGTGAAGGTCTTCTCACTGGATGGCTATATCGGCAGTTCCCCAATCCAGACGAACGCGGATGTTCTTGGGCTAAACCTCGCCGTGGAAGAGCATGCTTCTCAGGTCTTTCGCCGTGGTACAACGATGAGCGGCGTTATTGAGCGTCCAAAAGACGCTCCGACGATCAAAAGCCAGGATGCTATCGACCGCCTGCTGGCAAAGTGGACGGACAGATATTCCGGCGTCAGAAACGCCTTCTCTGTTGCATTGCTTCAGGAAGGGATGAGCTACAAGCAGTTATCTCAGGACAATGAGAAAGCGCAGCTGTTGCAGTCCCGTCAGTGGGGCGTGGAGGAAGTGTGCCGACTCTATAAAATCCCGCCTCATATGGTGCAGATGCTGGCGAAAGCCACGAATAACAACATTGAGCACCAGGGGCTGCAGTTTGTGATGTACACGCTGTTGGCCTGGCTGAAGCGTCATGAAGGCGCATTAATGCGCGATCTGCTTTTACCCAGCGAGCGCGGTGATCTGTACATTGAATTCAATGTTTCTGGCCTGCTGCGCGGGGATCAGAAGTCACGCTATGAATCTTATGCACTAGGCCGCCAGTGGGGCTGGTTATCGGTTAACGACATTCGCCGCATGGAGAACCTTCCACCCATCGCCGGAGGGGACAAATACCTGACGCCTCTGAATATGGTCGACAGTAAACAAATCTTACCTGGCGATAACACGCCAACAGCAAAACAACTGGCAGAAATCAACTCTATTCTGTCCAGAAACTGAATATCACCCGCAGTGCGGGCTGACCTGGTAAACATCATGACAAAAAATTTAATTAATCTGCCGCACCTGGCGGCTATGGTCTTTGGTGTTCCACATTACGTGACACGACAGACAATGGATTCTGTAAAAGCTGTGCTGGTTCCCCGTATTCAGGGATTATCAGAAGAGGCTGGAATTCACATGACGCAGGATCCTGATAACAATCAGGCGCCAGATTTGGTTCAACCAGCTGGTGGAATGGCAGTTATTCCTGTTCACGGCATTCTGGTTCCGCGTCGTGGGCAAATTACTGCAATGTGTTCTGAACTTACCAGCTATGAGCGCATACGTAGCCAGGTGCATGCTGCATTAAATGACTCTTCCATCAGTGAAATTGTGCTGGATATAAATTCTGGTGGTGGTGCGGCGGTTGGATGCAAGGAACTGGCCGATTATATTTTCCAGTCAAGTCAAACTAAGCCTATTACTGCAATTGTGAACTACAGCGCCTATTCTGCGGCTTACTTTATCGCTTCGGCCTGCAGCAAAATTGTAGTCAGCCAGACCAGTGGAGTCGGCTCAATTGGAGTGATCATGGAACACCTGGATACTTCCAGGATGGAAGAGCAAATGGGGTTAACATTCACCACGATTTTTCGGGGAGATAACAAAAATAACGGTACACAACATGAGCCACTGAGTGAAGACGCTCGGGGAATGTTCCAGAGGATGATTGACGATATGTACGAGACGTTTATTACCTCTGTAGCGGAATACCGGAATCTTGCCCCTCAGACGGTGATTAACACGCAGGCCGGAATCTATTTTGGCGCTGATGCCATTTCTGCTGGTCTTGCCGATGAAGTTTCGGATCCTCAGTCCGCAATTAATGCCATTGCGGCAAAGTACAAACAACCTCAAAGAACCACTTCCATAAAGTTGCAGGCAGCTGCGATGGACCTGCAAACAAGAATGTAACCCGGCGCTAACGCGTCATTACCAGACAGCAGCCAACAGGCTGCTTTTTTTATGCCAAAAAGAGAGAAACTATGCCACAGATTGAAGAATTACGTCGTCAGCGTGCGGGTATTAATGAACAGGTACAGGCCCTGGCCACGATTGAAACTACCGGTGGAACGCTGACAGCCGAGCAGTTAACCGAATTTGCCAGCCTGCAGCAGCAGTTCACGGATATCAGCGCCAAAATGGATCGTCTGGAAGCGGCTGAACGTGCTGCAGCGCTTGTTGCCAAACCGGTTAAAGGTACACAGCAGGCTCCAGGTATCAGCGTTAAGGCAGAGCCAAAGCAATATACCGGCGCAGGCATGACCCGTCTGGTAATGTCGATTGCGGCAGCACAGGGTAACGTCCAGGACGCTGCGAAATTTGCAGCTGAAGAACTGAATGACCAGTCAGTCTCAATGGCCATCAATACTGCCGCCGCGTCAGGTGGCGTTCTTATTCCGCAAAACCTGCACAGCGAGGTGATCGAACTGCTGCGCGATCGCACCATCGTTCGTAAGCTGGGCGCGCGATCCATCCCGCTGCCTAACGGCAATATGGCGCTTCCGCGTCTGGCCGGTGGTGCGACGGCGAGCTACACCGGGGAAGGCAAGGATGCGAAAGTATCAGAAGCCCGCTTTGATGATGTAAAACTCACCGCGAAAACCATGATTGCGATGGTGCCAATCTCCAACCAGCTGATTGGTCGTGCCGGCTACAACGTGGAGCAGCTGGTCCTGCAGGATATTCTGACTGCGATTTCGACCCGTGAAGATAAAGCCTTTATGCGCGATGACGGTACCGGTGATACGCCTGTCGGTATGAAAGCGCGGGCAACCGAATGGAACCGCCTGCTGCCGTGGGAAGCTGCTGTTGATATCAATCTGAATACGATTGATGCGTATCTTGACAGCATCATCCTGATGGCTATGGACGGGAACAGCAACATGATCAGCTGCGGCTGGGGCATGTCGAACCGTACTTACATGAAACTGTTCGGGCTGCGCGACGGTAACGGTAACAAGGTCTACCCGGAAATGGCCCAGGGGATCCTGAAGGGATTTCCCATTCAGCGTACCAGCGCTATCCCGGCAAACCTCGGTGACGGCGGCAAGGAGTCAGAAATTTACTTCGCTGACTTTAATGACGTGGTAATCGGTGAAGACGGCAACATGAAGGTGTCCTTCTCGCAGGAAGCCTCCTACCAGGACGGGGACGGCAATCTGGTTTCCGCGTTCTCCCGTAACCAGTCGTTGATCCGCGTGGTGACTGAACACGATATCGGCTTCCGTCATCCGGAAGGTCTTGTACTCGGGACAAAAGTTCTGTTTTAACCGGTCCTGCACGCTGTGCGACCACGGTCGCACAGAGTAAAAGCACGTAACTTCCTAAGCCCGCAGCAGCGGGTTTTTTCTTTTCAGGAGCAAAACGATGGCTACGAAAACGGAAAAAGCAGCGGCAAAAGCAACGGCTGCGGCTGCAGCCGGTGATGTGAACAAGCCGGATGAACTGACGCCGGAAAATACAGTGAACGGGGATGACGGTCAGAATATTGCCGCTGGTTCAGGTGATGCCGGTGTTGATCTGGCCGGAAGTGAAACAAACGGGGCCACGGGCCTGACGGGAGCAGAAGTGGTTCGGAAAGCGGTTTTTTTCCTAGGACCCTATCATCGTTATTCGCGCGGCGATACGGCCTGTTTTGATGCTGAGTATGCAGAGAAACTGGTTGAACGCCATATTGCGGTATGGCCAGAAGATGCGGAAAAGGCGCTGAGTCCCCGCAAGGGAGCCGATGACCATGATACTGACATTGGATGACGTGAAAACCCAGCTCCGTCTGGAGCCGGATTTCACGGAGCATGACGGCATGCTCACTAAAATGGTGGCGGCTGCGCAGAAGAGTATTGAACGTGACTACTACTGCAAACTGGTGGGAAGCGACGACGAACTGCAGGCGCTGCCGGAAGGTGTACGCGGTTTTGTGGCGGATGAAGATATCCAACTGGCCATGCAGTATCTGGTCGGGGATGCGTATCTGAATGGTTTCACCGGTCAGTGGCTGGAGACGGCTGCGGTCCGGCATCTTCTTTTCCCGTTGCAGGAGAACACCGTATGAGCCTGAAGCCGGAAGAGATGACCTGCCGTCTTTCGATTGGGTATATGCAATCCGTTCGGGGACCGCTGGGTGAACACCTGCCGGAGCAACTGGTCACGACCGGGAAAGCCTGGGCGAAGCGCGAGCTGGTGTCGGGCAGAAAGATCCGCACACTGGATCAACAACGGGTTGTTGAAACGTGTCTTTTTACCACTCATCCGAACCTGAATATTGATATCGACTGGAAAATAACGACGTCTGACCGGGTTTATACCGTTCGTAACGTCGAACGTCTTGCGGACCGCATCATCATCACAGGGGAGGCAGACGCACGTCATGATCGAGCTGGCATTAAAGGCAGCACTTGAACGCCTGACCGGGCTGGATGTTTACCCTCTGCTCCTGCCTGATGAGCTGCAGGAGGGAATTACTTACCAGTGTATCTCCGATCCGGAGCTGTACGCCGGACTGTTGCGCACAGGCCTGATTGCGGGTCGCTTCCAGATAGCGATTTATCTGCTTAATGACTACACCCGCCTGTTACAGCTGGATAAGAAAATCAGCACGGAATGGACCGCTATCGTGCATGGCCAACTGGAGGGCTTTCCCGTGCAGAATGTGGTCCGGGGTGGAATACAGCAGAGTAAATCGGTACTGACCAGCGGCAATATTCAGTACCGGCTCGTCCGGGATTTCACCTTTCACTACCGGGATGCCTCACCATGATCACTATGGACGTAAAAGGGCTGGACGAGCTGGAGCGGCAGCTTATCGCACTCGGTGAAAAGGTCGGCACGAAGGTGTTACGTGACGCGGGGCGTGAGGCGCTGAAAGTGGTTGAAGACGACATGAAACAACATGCCGGCTTCGACGATGCATCCTCTGCAGAGCATATGCGTGATTCCATCAAAATTCGCTCATCCACGCGGAAAGGTCGCGGAAATACGGTGGTCACCCTTCGGGTTGGCCCCAGCAAGAAGCATTACATGAAAGCGCTGGCCCAGGAGTTCGGTACGGTGAAACAGGTTGCCGATCCATTCATCCGTCCGGCACTGGATTACAACGTCCGGCAGGTTCTGCGCATTCTGACCGTAGAAATTCGCAATGGTATTCAGAACAGGTAGCAACCGTTGCCCACTATTTAAGAGAGAATCATTATGGCTGATGAAAATAACACGCCAAAATCATCCCCTGAGTACGCAATGCTTCCTGCCGGGACGGTGGTGAAGTTCGGCGAGGTGGGGGCCGCTGTGACGGCGCTCAAACCCCTGATTAACTGTAAGGCACTGGGCGCGACAGGTCAGACGGGAGGATTTGTCGACTGTACCACCCTGCTGGACAAGAGTAAGCAGTCGGTGTCAGACCTGCCGGAAGGGCCGGAGAAATCGCTGGGATTCATTGACGACCCGGAAAACGAAGATTTCACCGCGTTCCTCAATGCTGCAGAACAGCGTAAGACCGTTCAGTTTTATATTGAGCTGCCGAACAAAAGAACGGCTTCAATGATCCTTGCGCTTTCAGGCTGGCAGATGAACGAAATCACAGCGCCTGCCAGTGAAGTTATCCAGATTACGGTGCAGGGTAAGCAAAACAACATTAAATGGGGGATCGCCGCGCCGGCACCAGATGCCGGAGCGTAATCTGTTTCCCGATATACACCGCCTCCGGGCGGTTTTTTTTCGTCTGAAAAACAGGATACACCATGTCTGAATTTAGCCTCTCCGCACTGAAAAATGCACTGCTCAAAACGAAATCCACGCCTACTGAAACTGAAATTTTAGGCACAAAGGTTTACCTGCGTCGGCTGACGGCGGCTGAGCTTATTGATCATGAAGATGCACTCATCGAGGCGCAGACCTCTGGCAATGCCCGCCTGGCGTCTGAGCTGAGCGTACAGATTGTTATCGACAGCCTGGTTCAGCCTGACGGCTCGCCGATTAAAGCCAAAGACAAACCCACGGCGAAGGAGTTGCTGGCGGCACACGAAACGTTGTGCTTCTGGATGCCATCGACAAAGTGAAAAAGCACGCCATCGGTAAGCTGGAAACCGCCGAAAAAAACTGAGTGACTCGCCCTGGCTGGAGCTGATTTTCTGGCTGTCCGACCGCTGGGGCGAGCCTGACCCGTCAAAAATTGCGGCGCTTCCGGCTGACACGCTTTTCCACTGGCGTGCTTTCTTCCTCAAACAGGGCATTTTCAAAAAGCCTTCGCCAGAAGATTCTGACAATATCCCGCCCCCTGTTAAATCACCCGCGGCTGCGAACCAGAGTCTGGATGCGCAGTGTGCGGCAGTCATTAAGGTATTAATGTAATGGGTGACGTTGCCTCTCTTGCCGTTGGGCTGCATCTGAATGCAGCGAACTTTAAATCGCATCTGATGAGCGCCTACGGCAGCGCTGAGAGTCAGTCACGCCAGTTTAACCGCAATGCCCAGGCTGATGCGAAAAAGACGGAGGATGCCTATAAGCGTGTTTTTGCTTCGGTATCAGGGCTGGCTGGCAGGCTGGCAGGTTTTGCCGGGGCGGGTTTATCGCTGGGCACCATTATTAACACTACGCGGCAGTACAGCCAGTCGCTGTCGGATTTGCAGGCCATCACCGGTGCCACCAGTGCGCAGATGAAACTGTACGATCAGGCAGCGCAGGAAATGGGCCGCACAACGGAATACAGCGCATCGCAGGCTGCCGAGGCCATTAAGCTGATGGCTTCGGCAAAGCCTGAACTGCTGAGTACCTCTGCGGGGCTGACGGCGGCGACCAAAAGCGCGTTAACGCTGGCCCAGGCGGCAGGGACCACGCTTCCGGATGCCACCCGAACGCTGGCGCTGTCGTTAAACCAGTTTGGGGCGGGAGCCAGTGAAGCCGACCGGTATATCAATGTGCTGGCTGCCGGCGCGAAATTTGGTTCGTCGGAGATAGCCGATACTGCTGCTGCTATTAAAAATGGCGGGGTGGCAGCGGCACAGGCTGGCGTCGGTTTTGAAACCCTCAATGCCGCCATACAGGTACTGGCGGAGCGTGAGGTTAAAGGCGGCGAGGCCGGAACCGCGCTGCGTAACGTGATCCTGAATCTGGAGAAGGGAACCGATAAAACCCTGAAGCCTTCTGTTGTCGGGCTGAGTCAGGCACTGGAGAACCTGGCCGGGAAAAACCTGTCAACAAAGCAGGCCGTGAAACTGTTCGGGGTGGAAAACCTCAGCGCGGCATCCATCCTGGTGCAGAACCGCGAGAAGGTGGAGTCGCTGACCGCCGCCCTGACCGGTACACAGACCGCACATGAGCAGGCCGAAATCAGGGTAAATAACCTCAACGGCGATCTTCTCAGCCTTACTTCGGCTTTTGAAGGTCTGATTATTAAGGTGGGACAGAGCGGAAACGGCCCGCTGCGCAGTGGTGTTCAGACCGTTACCGATGCTATTAATGGCCTGACGGATAATTTTAATACGGTCGCCAACGTTGCGCTGTATACGCTGATTCCTGTTCTGGCGACAAAACTGACGGCAGGTATCAGGGGCAACATCGGTGCCTGGGTGGAGCAGCAGCAGGCAGTCAGGGCCAGCGCGATGGCGCAGGCCGATATGGCGCGAAAAACGCTGGAAAGTACCGCCGCCACGCTGGCACAGAATAACGCAGAATTCGGGCGTTATCGGGAAATGGAGAAAAGTGCCAGACAATTTGGCCTTAACGTCAGTTATCAGAGTGAGTTTAACCGCTTAATCCGGCAGGAAACCGAGCAGACACTGCTCTCCACCCAGGCAAAGAGCCAGCTGAATGCTGCCAATAAACAGCTTTCCGTTTCAGCCCGCGCAGCCTCTGCAGCAGTAGGTATGGCCAGAGGGGCGCTGGCACTTGTTGGCGGTCCGGTGGGGGCGGCGATGCTAGCAGGTTCGGCGTTGCTCTATTTCCATAATCAGGCGAAGAATGCCCGTCAGTCAGCGATTGACCTGAAAAATGCTGTTGTTGAAACGAATGAAGAACTAAAAAAACTGTCGCTTAACCAGCTCAACGTGAAACAGCTGGATATTGATGAACAGTTTGAGAATCAGGTTATTCAGCGAAATAAACTGATTAAGGAAATTCAGGATGCGGACAGCCGTATCGATGGATTGAGCGGCTTCGACCCGTTCGGACAGCTTAAAGGCGTACAGAACGATAAAACCCGCTACAAAGGGGATCTGGATGCCGTTGAACAAGGGTTAAAACTCCTCAAGGAACGGCAAAAAATTGTCAAAGAGGCCATAGAGCAGGCTAAATCAGGGAAAACCGATCCCTCGCCGAAGCCGGATAAACCAAGGAATGAAACAGGGAGCGATAAACCCGATACCCCCTGGACCGGGGAAGGCGGGGATACTGGTAAGGGGCAAAAGGCGAAGGTTAACCAGTATGAGCAACTGCGGCGTGAAATCGAAGCGGCGCATGCCTCAAGTCTCGGACGAATCAACCTGCAGGAGCAGGAAAGCGCCAGAAAACTCCTTGAAGCCGCCCGCGCTGACGGGGCCAGCGAGGCTGATATTCAGAAGACGTTGCTACTGAATGCTGAAAATTATCAGAAACAGCGCCTCGAACTGGCAGAACAGTATGCGCCGGCCAGAGCCTCTCTGACGAAAGAGCGCGAAGCGAGCCAGGAGCTGAAGTCGCTCCTGGATGCCCGTCTTCTGCATGAAAAGGAATACCAGACGGCTAGAATCACGCTGGCACAAAGTACAGCCCGCGAACTGTTACAGGCACAGGCTGCGGCAATGTCAGCCCCTCTGATTGATATCGCCGGCACGGTTGATCCGCTGGCAGAACTGCGCAATCAACTGGTCGAGCGTCAGTCTTTGCTGCAGGCTTTTTATCAGAACGATGTTATCAATAAAGAACAGTACGAACTGCTGAAGCAAAAGGCCGACAAGGATTCCGCTGATGCTCAGTACCAGACGGCGGTGGAGCTTTATAAGTCGCAGGGAAACCTGAACAGCCTCGCCATTGGCCTGATGGAAACCACCCAGGAGCGAACCTCCAACATGCTGACCGGGATGCTGAACGGTACACAGACACTCCGGGACGGGATGATTGGGTTATTTTCCTCCCTGACACAGTCGGTGATTAAAAACCTTGTCGATATGGCAGCGCAGGCGCTGATTACTAACACCATTCTGAAATCCATTATGGGTATCGGCGGCAGTCTTTTGGGCGGTGCAGCCACCGCGAGTACCGGCACGGCCATCAGCAGTTTTGGCAGCAGTTTTAGTTTTAATGCGAAAGGCGGTGTTTATGACTCACCTTCATTAAGTGCCTACAGTAACGGCATCTATGACAGCCCGACTCTGTTTGCGTTTGCAAAGGGGGCAGGCGTGTTTGGTGAAGCAGGTCCGGAAGCCATTATGCCCCTTGCTAAAACGCCTGACGGTACGCTGGGCGTCAGGGCGCTGGGTGACCCGGGTTCCTCTGGTGGTGGTATGAATGGGGGGATTGCTTATTCACCTGTGTATCACATTGCCATCCAGAATGACGGACAAAACGGGGAGATAGGGCCGCAGGCATCGCAGATGCTGGTCAAAATGATCGATACGCGCGTCATGAGCATCCTGAGAACTCAGGGCCGCGATGGCGGCATGCTGGCGGGAGGATAAGTGAAAACCTTTCATTGGGTACCCAGGGAGGGGATGCCGTCTTCTGTTTCCCCTTCAGTGACAACCATAAAATTTGGGGATGGCTATGAGCAACGTCGCCCGACCGGACTCAACCATCAGTTAATTAACTTCCAGCCTGTTTTCCGTATAACGTCGGACAATTCCCGCACCGCACTTGAAGCGTTTCTGGTCGAGCACGGGGGATATAAAGCCTTTCTGTGGCGACCGCCAAAATACAACCGCACGATTAAAGTTGTCTGCCGGGAATGGTCTGTTACGGACAACGTCACGTATTCTGATTTCAGCTGTAAATTTGAGCAGGTTATTGCTTAAGGATCCTTATGCAGGATATTCCTCAGAACACCCTCAACGAAACCACGAAAACCGAGCAGTCTGCCCGCATTAATTTGTGGGAAATCGACCTGACGGCCTTTGGTGGCCAGCGTTACTACTTTTCAAATGAACTGAACGAGAAGGGTGAGCCGGTCACCTGGCAGGACAGGAAGTATGACGTTTACCCGATACAGGGAACCGGATTTGATCTGGTAGGGAAAGGGACGTCTTCCCGACCGACGCTGGCGGTGTCGAACCTGTTTGGCATGGTCACGGGACTCGCGGAGGATGTGCAGAGCCTCGTCGGGGCCACGGTGGTAAGGCGCGTGGTATACGCCCGTTTTCTCGATGCGGTGAACTTTTCAGGCGGCAATCCGGAGGCTGATCCGGAACAGGAAGTGGTCAGCCGCTGGGTGATTGAACAACTGTCGGAGCTGAAAGCCACCACGGCGACCTTCGTGCTGGCCACACCGACCGAAACGGACGGTAGCGTGTATCCGTCGCGGATCATGCTGGCTGATGTCTGCAACTGGATCTACCGTTCGCAGGAGTGTGGCTATGTCGGGCCACCTGTGGCGGACGAGTTTGATAAACCCACGACAGACCCTGCAAAAGATGCCTGCAGCAAATGCCGTACCGGCTGCGAGCTGCGTAATAACCTGCCGCGCATCGGCTGTTTCCTCTCCATTAACCGTCTTTCCTGATGGATACACCCATGAAAAAAACACTCCTGGCGCATGCTGCAGCATGCACGCCGGCTGAATCGTGTGGCTGGGTGGTGAACACGCCCGCAGGGGAGCGGTATTTTCCCTGCCAGAATCTTTCCGCTGAACCGACCCTGTATTTCCGCATGGATCCGGCAGATTACCTTCAGGCGCAGGCGGCAGGCGATGTGGTGGCCCTGGTACACAGCCATCCCGATGGCCAGCCGTTTCTCAGCGATGTTGATCGCCGCCTGCAGGTGCAAAGTGGCCTGCCGTGGTGGCTGGTCTGCGATGACCGGGTATACAAATTTCGCTGCATGCCATTCCTCACCGGGCGGGCATTTGAGCACGGGGTAACGGACTGTTACACCCTGTTCCGAGATGCGTACCATCTGGCGGGTATTGAGATGCCGGATTTTGCGCGGGGGGAGGACTGGTGGAAGCAGGGAGAGAATCTGTATCTGGATAATCTGGAGGCGACAGGTTTTTACCGGGTGAATGTTGAAGAGGCACAGCCCGGAGACATTCTGATTTGTTGTTTTGGTTCATCAGTTGCCAACCATGCCGCGATTTACTGCGGCGACGGCGAACTGCTGCACCATATTCCTGACCAGCTCAGTAAACGCGAGAGGTATTCTGAAAAATGGCAACGCCGCACACACTCGATATGGCGACACCGGGCATGGCACGACTCTGCCTTCACGGGGATTTACAACGATTTGGCCGCCGCTTCAGCCTCAGTATAAAAACGGGGGCCGAGGCCATTTACGCGCTGGCCATACAGGTTCCGGGCTTCCGGCAGAAAATGAATGATGGCTGGTATCAGATACGCATCGCCGGTCAGGATGTGGATGAAACCAGCGTGTCAGCCCGTCTGCATGAACCGCTGCCGGACGGGGCCATTATTCATATTGTCCCGCGTATGGCAGGGGCAAAATCCGGTGGCCTGTTTCAGGTCGTGCTGGGTGCTGTGGCAATAGGCGCGTCCTTTTTTACGGCAGGCGCTTCAATGGCAGCCTGGGGGGCTGCGTTATCTGCCGGTGGTATTTCGATATCCTCAGTTCTGTTTTCTATGGGTGCAGCCATGATGCTGGGTGGTGTGGCGCAGATGCTGACGCCGCAGGCAAAAATCCCCTCGTCCCGGCAGACCGATAACGGCAAACAGAACACTTATTTTTCGTCACTGGACAACATGGTGGCGCAGGGGAATGCCCTGCCGGTGTTGTACGGTGAAATGCTGGTCGGCTCCCGCACGATCTCCCAGGAAATAAGCACACGGGATGAGGGCGGCGGCGGGCAGGTGGTGATCATCGGTCGATGATTTACTGCAGCATATTTATATTAAAACAGAACCGCCTTCGGGTGGTTTTGTCGTTTCAGAGGGAACAGATTATGGGTAAGGGTGGTGGCAGCAGTAAAACGCCGCATGAGGCTCCTGACGACCTGAAATCCAGCCAGATGCTGACCGTTGTTGATGCCATCTGCGAGGGGCCGATTGAAGGTCCGGTGGACGGGCTGAAAAGTGTCAGAATTAACAAAACGCCGGTCCTCGACAGCGACGGTAATGCGATGGTTCACGGTGTCACCGTGGTTTACCGCGTGGGGGAGGATGAGCAGACCGCGATGGAGGGGTTCGAAGACTCCGGTGCTGAAACCCTGCTGGGTGTGGAGGTGAAGAAGTCAGAGCCGGTGACCCGCACCATTACCGCTAAAACGGTGGACCGTCTGCGTTTTACCTTTGGTGTGCAGTCTCTGGTCAGTACCAGTACCAAAGGCGACCGCAACCCGACCAGCGTACAGATGCTGATCCAGTTTCGCCGGGACGGGCTGTGGCGAACGGAACGGGATATCACCATTACAGGTAAAACAACCACGCAGTTTCTGGCATCTGTGGTGATCGATGATTTGCCGCCCCGGCCGTTTGAAGTTCGCATGCAACGTATCACTGATGACAGTACGACAGACCTGCTGCAGAACAAAACGGTGTGGTCGGGCTATACCGAAATCATTGATGTAAAACAACGCTATCCGAATACCGCCGTTATCGGGGTAAAAGTGGACGCGGAGCAGTTTGGCAGCCAACAGGTCACGCGAAACTATCTCCTGCGCGGGCGTATCGTACAGGTGCCGTCGAATTATGATCCGGTAAAACGGATGTATTCCGGGCTGTGGGACGGGACGTTTAAACCCGCCTGGACAGATAATCCGGCTTGGTGTGTGCTGGATATGCTGACCCACCCGCGCTATGGCATGGGAAGCCGCATCGGTGTTGCCGATGTGGACAAGTGGGCGCTGTATGCCATTGCACATTACTGCGATCAGCTTGTTCCTGACGGTTTTGGCGGGACAGAGCCGCGTATTACCTGCAATGCGTATCTGACGGACCAGCGTAAAGCGTGGGACGTGCTGGGGGATTTCTGTTCCCTGATGCGCTGCATGCCGGTCTGGAACGGCAATACCCTGACCTTTGTGCAGGACCGGCCCGCCGATAAAGTCTGGACCTACACACAGAGTAATGTGGTGATGCCCGCTGACGGTGCGCCGTTCGTCTACAGCTTCAGCGCACAGAAAGAGCGCCACAATGCCGCCGAGGTGCGCTACACCGACCCGAACAACGGCTGGGAAACGTCAACCGAACTGGTGGAAAATGACGCTGCCATACGGCGCTACGGTCGCAACGTCCTGAAGATGGATGCATTCGCCTGTACCAGCCGTGGGCAGGCACACCGTGCCGGACTGTGGGCCATCACCACCGAATTGCTGGAAACGCAGACGGTGGATTTCTCCGTGGGAGCCGAAGGACTGCGACATGTTCCCGGCGATATCATTGAGGTCTGCGACAGTGATTATGCCGGCGTGACCGTGGGCGGACGCGTTCTGTCGGTCGACAGTCTGTCCCGTACGCTCACCCTGGACCGCGAGGTGGAAATTCCGCCAGGCGGCAATGTAGTGCTGAACCTGGTGGGTAGCGATGGCCAGCCTGTTACCGTCGCGGTCACCGCACATCCGGCCCCGGACCGCGTGACCGTCGGCCAGTTACCCGATGGCGTGGCGGCGTACAGCGTGTGGGGGCTGAAACTGCCGGACCTGCGCCAGCGCCTGTTTCGCTGCGTGGCCATACGGGAGAATGATGACGGCACGTATGCCATCACCGCCGTGCAGCATGTTCCGGAGAAAGAGAGCATCGTGGACAACGGGGCGAAGTTTGACCCGTTGCCCGGCACAGGTATTACGAACACACCGCCCGCCGTGCAGCATCTCACCACGGAGATTCTGGCAGAGGACGGGCAGTATCAGACGCGGGCGCGCTGGGACACGCCGCGCGTGGTGAAAGGCGTTAACTTCTTCCTGCGCCTGACGGTGAAAGCGGAAGATAACAGCGCCCGCCTGGCCAGCAGCCTGACCCTGACCGAAACGGAGCACACCTTCCGCAACCTGGCGCCGGGGCGCTACACCCTGACGGTACGGGCGGTGAACCCCCAGGGCCAGCAGGGTGAGCCTGCCAGCACAGATTTCAGTATCGCCGCGCCGGCTGTACCGTCTTATGTTGAGCTGATTCCCGGCTATTTCCAGATAACCGCCACCCCGCGTCAGGCGGTATATGACCCCACGGTGCAGTATGAATTCTGGTTTACGGATACGCAGATAACCGATATCCGCCAGGTGGAAAGCGATGCGCGTTATCTCGGCACGGCGCTGTACTGGATTGCGGCAAACGCGAGTATCAAACCAGGTAAAGACTATTACTTCTATATCCGGGCCGTGAACCAGATCGGGAAATCGGCGTTCGTGGAGGCTAAAGGCCAGGCCAGCAACGATGCGGCGGGCTATCTGGACTTCTTCAAAGGGGAAATCACCGAAAGCCACCTCGGCAAAGAACTGCTGGAGAAGGTGGAACTGACAGAAGACAACGCCAGCCGGCTGGATCAGTTTTCGAAAGAGTGGCAGGACGCGAACGGCAAGTGGAATGCCATGTGGGGCGTGAAGATTGAACAGACCGAAGACGGGAAGCACTATGTGGCTGGTCTGGGCCTGAGCATGGAGGATACGGAAGAAGGTAAACTGAGCCAGTTCCTTGTGGCGGCTGACCGTATCGCGTTTATCAACCCGGCGAACGGCAATGAAACTCCGATGTTTGTGGCGCAGGGCAACCAGATATTTATGAACGAGGTGTTCCTCAAATATCTGACGGCCCCGAGCATCACCAGTGGCGGGAACCCGCCGACCTTTATGCTGACGCCTGACGGCAGGCTGACTGCCCGTAATGCGGATATCAGCGGTAATATCAGCGCGAATTCCGGCACCCTCAATAATGTGACGATAGCGGAAAACTGCACCATTAACGGGACAATGCGGGCAGAGAATATTGTCGGCGATATCGTTAAAGCCGTGGGGCGAGCTTTCCCCGGAAGCGCTAATTACCCGAATGGAACCCTCACGGTTGAGATACAGGATGACCACCATTTTGACAGGCAGATAATCATTCCCCCCATCACCTTTGCAGGAGGAAAGGCAAAATCAGAGACAAGCAACGAGATATGGACAGACTGTGGGCTTGTGGTGAAGCACAACGGCAGAGAGATATACAACTCAGAACCCGCGATTACAGCGAGATCATTCAGCAGGGTTCTTGATATGCCAGCCGGAGGTGGAAATGTGACGCTGAGCTTCACGGTTTCATCCAGGGGGTATGGCGGCGGGGCCTGGGCTGATATCAGCAACCTGCTGGTCATGGTGGTGAAGAAGAACAGCACGGGTATCAGCATTTACTGATACCTGAATCCAGAAACGAGCGCCTGAATGGGCGCTTTTTTATTGCTGAAAACAAGAGGTAATGACATATGTCAGTACAAATTTCTGGCGTATTAAAAGACGGGGCGGGGAAACCGGTACAGGGTTGCACTATTCAGCTTAATGCGAAGAAAACCAGCCCGACCGTTGTTGTGGAGGTGATTTCATCCACTGTTACAGACGCGAACGGCCACTACAGCATTGAGGCTGAACCGGGTTATTACAGTGTGTCACTGATGCGGGAAGGGGTTCCGCCCTCTGTGGCTGGCGACATTTACGTGGCCCCGACTGATGCGCCGGATACCCTGAATGCGTTTCTCGATGCACCAAAAGATGCAGATCTGCGCCCGGAGGTGATGAAACGCTTTGAAGAAATGGTAAACCGTGTAGTGGATTTGAGCGGTGCAACAGAAAAGGATCGGGAACGCGCCGAACAGGCTGCACAGTCAGCGGAACAAAGTAAGGATTCGGCAGCCCTTTCTGCAACGGCTGCAGCAGAGTCACAGAAGCAGGCAGCACGCTCTGCAGATGCTGCTGATGTGTCTGCCCGCTCTGCTGATGATAATGCCCGACAGACCGCGCAGGACGTTCTGGCCTGTGCAGCGGATGCGGACAGTGCGGCAAAGTCTGCACAGACAGCGACGGAGCAGGCCGGACAGGCAAAAATCGCCGCCGATACGGTACAGAAAGCGCAGGAGGAAGCGGGAGTTTCGGCACAGTCAGCAGCAGGAAGTGCCGGAAGTGCTGCTGCAGCAGCACAAACAGCGGGTGAACATGCCGGTAATGCAGCCGTATCTGAAACCTCAGCGCGTGAAAGCGCCCTTACGGCCACGCAGGCGGCAGAACAGGGTGATAACAGCGCGGCAGCTGCAGTGCTAAGTGAACAGCATGCCAGGGAGTACAGCGAAAAGGCTGCTAAATCAGAGGCTGCGGCATCAGCCAGTGCAGAATCGGCATCTTCCAGTGATGCATCAGCCCTGCAGTCAGCCGAAAAGGCTGAGAAACAGAAAAATGCAGCCGCTGAGAGTGTCACCCGTGCAGAACAGGCCAGAGATGAGGCGCTGACTTCCCGGAACGAGGCAGTGGAGGCCGCTGAAACAGCGGCGACAGACGCTGCGGAGAAAGCCGCAGGCAAGGTTTCGGAGCAACTGAAAGCTGCTGTAGCTGATGATACTCAGCGCGCCGAAGCCGCAATGGCTGGCGCTGAAAGCGCGGCAGTAGCCTCACAGGGATACCGTGATGAAGCGAGGGATATTGTTGAAAGTCTGAAGCTGGGAGACGCCAGCACCACGCAGAAAGGGCTTGTGCAGTTAAGCAGCGATGACGACAGCGACAGTGAAGCCTATGCAGCGACACCGAAAGCCGTTAAAAAAGTCAAAGACCTGGCAAACCAGAAGGCCCCACTGGACAGTCCGGATCTGACAGGGACTCCAACTGCCCCCACACCGCCATTAAGTGTCAGTAACAAACAGATTGCGAATACCGAATACGTTCAGGCTGCGGTTGCTGCATTAGTTGGCTCATCCCCTGAAGCTCTGGATACGCTGGCTGAGTTAGCGCAGGCATTAGGAAATGATCCTAACTTTGCAACCACGATGCTCAATGCGTTAGCGGGTAAACAGCCGCTAAATGAAATACTGACGTCGCTGTCCGGGCTGTCTACCTCCGGAAGTAAATTGCCATTTTTTAGCAGTAAAAATACGTTGATGTTGACGGATCTGACGACGACCGGGCGTGGGTTGATTGCTAAAAACTCAATAAATGAAATTATCACATACCTTGGTTTGGTAGAAACGATAAATTTAGCAGCTGGCGCGGTGCCTTCAACGCGCAGAGTAAACGAAAAAGCGCTTACAGATGATATTTACATCACCTCACAGGATATTTTTAACGGGCAAGTCTTGATGATTGGTGCAGACCAAAATCTGGACAATTTCCAGACGCCGGGGCTGTATGCTCAGGATATGAATGTTAATACCAGTACGGCACTGAATTACCCGGAGAATAATGCAGGTTCTCTGATGGTACTGAGAAGCGCCGGAGTGACACAGATTTACCGCGTGTACAATTCATCCCGCAGTTATACACGTAGCAAGCATTCAACGCAGGCATGGACTCCCTGGGTGCCTGATGATTCTTTTCCGGTCGGCGCACCTATTCCCTGGCCGTCTGATACAACTCCTCAAGGGTATGCTTTAATGCAGGGGCAACCTTTCGATAAAGCAGCCTATCCATTGCTTGCGATTGCGTATCCATCGGGTGTTATCCCGGATATGCGAGGCCAGGCGATTAAGGGTAAACCGAACGGTCGTGCGGCACTCTCGTATGAACAGGATGGAGTTATATCGCATACCCACGGAGCCAGCGCATCCAGTACGGATTTGGGAACTAAAACCACATCATCGTTTGATTACGGCACTAAGACTTCAAACACTACCGGTGACCATAACCACAACAGAGGTACTATGGAAATTACTGGTACTCTCGGTTACTTCAGAAGTGATAATAGTAGCTTCTATACAGCAAGTGGAGCATTTACACTTGGTGGCTCTACAGCGGCTAAAAGTTTTACAGGTTCTAATTTTACTTATGGTGTTCCTGTAAACTTTAACGCTTCCAGAACCTGGTCTGGCGTCACAAACACTACTGGTAACCATGCGCACTCTGTTGCAATTGGCACTCATGCACACTCCATTGCTATTGGTTCACACGGACACTCCGTCACTGTTAACGCTACTGGTAACGCGGAAAACACTGTCAAAAATATTGCGTTTAACTATATTGTGAGGCTTGCCTGATGACTTTTGAAATGACCGGAGAAAACCGGACTATTACTCTCTACAACCTTCGTGCAGATACAAATGAATATATTGGGAAATGTGAAGGGTGTATCCCTGCTAATACCGGATTACCTGCTTACAGTACCAATATTTCTCCGCCGCCAGCAAAGGCCGGTTTTGTCGCTGTATTTAATCTTAAGTCAGAAAAATGGTCACTGGTTGAGGACCATCGCGGGAAAATTGTCTACGACATTCAAACCGGGAAAGCTACCACGATTGACCAGTTAGATAAGTTACCTGACGATGTTGTTTCCGTCGCGCCGGAAGGCCATTTTGTTAAGTGGGATGGAGCACAGTGGGTCCACGATACCGATGCGGAAAATCAACATCTTCTGATGCTGGCCGAACAGGAAAAAATAAATCTTCTGGCGGTCGCAACATCCGCTATAGCCCCCTTACAGGATGCTGTTGATCTGGACATGGCAACGAAGGTTGAAACCACACTTTTACTGGAGTGGAAGAAATACCGTGTCTTGCTTAACCGGGTAGATACCTCAAATCCTGAATGGCCTACTCAACCGAATATTCAGGCCAGTTAATATCAGGGGCGGAACACAAATCGATGCGACGTAACTCAGTACGATAGCTTCGCAACGCCGCCAGTTCTGTTTCCTCGCTGGCTGATATATCGACGTCTTTTGTGCAAGAGGACTAAAGTTAACCGCAGAAGAGTGGGCGCAGGCTGGAATGTTGATTGCTGCAGGTGAGTCAAGAAAACGTGTGGCTATAATTTATGATGTAGGGGGGGGCGACGCTATACAAAAAATTTCCTCCGCGGTGTTGAGAAGACGCCACCGCGTCGTCGTATGCAAGAACGGGCGGCGGCGAACTGGCGAACGTTCGATAGTGCGAGTATTGAATGATTGCCAGTCACGGCGGATTGTACTTTAGCAATATGACGGTTCAAGGCGTTTAATCTGAAACCAGCCACAATCAGCCTCTTCAAACATTTCCTGAACAGTACAGCTAATCTGTTCCTTCCCATACTTGCTGGCGTCAATGTTGAGCGCCGACAGTGTCATGATCGGTTTTACCCGAACACCAGCATCGGGGGAAGAACGCTCCCTCATCATACTCAGTCTCCTTGAATGCTATCATGTTCACGATGTTTGTACATGTAGGGAGACATGTACTTGATTGAGATGGAGACATAAATCTCACTTATATAGTTTTGTACTATAGTATGATGTTGGTTTCTAATGGAAAGTATAAAGAAACAACTATTGTTGCCGATAATCTATTTTAATTGTATGTTCAACATTGTAAATTGATAGTGGAATGTATGTTGTCACAAAGGGTTAAGATATATTAAGAGGTTTGTGTGATAAAGAACTACAAATTGACTAAACTTAAGCCCTATGTGATATCAATCACATTTTCATTTTTGCTGTTTTTGTCGTTAACTGAGATTTCTACTTATTATATATATAAGGAGCGTATCGGTTCATATACAGAACGAGTATTGAATAGAAGTGTTAGTCTCATTCAACAGATTGATGAAATAAATGATGGTTATGAGATGTTTGATGCTTATAGTCCCTGTAGTGAACTACAGCTTCATGCTGTAAGAATCGCTCTATGGCCTTATGCACTTATAAAGGATATATCATTTATTTCTAATGGGGCAATTACTTGTACTGCGTTGTGGGGCAAGTTGCCAGCACCATTATTACTCAACATATACGATAGAAAAGTTGAAAAGGATAACTTGACGTGGTTTTTTGGCGTGTTGTTGGAAAATAATGTTAAAGCTGATTTACTAAGCAACCAAAAATTAGCTATAACGATTTCACCATTTGCTTTTAACAGATTTGCTACAGACCATGAAGAGAAAGGATTTTCAGCAATTGTCGGCAATAGAGATCATTCTCTTCATTTGTTTAGGTTTGGTGATCTGGTCGATCTGCTTGAGGAGGCTAAACATGATAAATCCTATCAGTTAGGACTTATTACTACACAAAGTTGTAATGGAAAACATGACATCTGTGTCATGGGAGGAGTGAAATTCCCGTGGGTGAGTTTCGATAATTGGTTAATGATATTGTTGATTGCATTTACATCTATTGTAACAGGTGTTCTTTTAGGTGTTGTTTATAATCAAAAGGTTGCACGCAAACAATCATTAGTATCAAGATTAAAAAATGCCATAAGAAATGAATCATTATATCTTGTATATCAACCTATTTATAAAATAAAAACCGGTAAGGTTATTGGTGTAGAGGCACTTATTAGATGGGATGACCATGATATTGGTAGCATTGCTCCTGATATTTTTATCCCTATTGCAGAGAGATATAATTTAATTCAAGATGTAAGTAATCTTGTATTTCGAATGGTAGTAAAAGAAGCTAGGTCTCTTTCTGAAAAATTTAATGTCTTTATAAGCATTAATGTTAGTTCTCAAGATCTTTTGTCTGAATCTTTTCAAAGAAAAGTGTTTCAGATGATCGATGAATTAAATATAAAGCCCGGAATGATAATGATGGAATTAACAGAAAGACAGAGTGCGGATCTAAATTCACTCCAAAAGGTAATTTCTTTATTTAATGATAAAGGTATTTCAATAGCCATTGATGATTTCGGGACGGGCTATTCAAATTTAAACTGGCTGTCAAGTTTACAAATAGATGAAATTAAAATTGATAAATCAATTACAGACTCTATCGATGAATACTCTATAAGTAATAATTTATTATCAGGATTGGTAGAGATTTTTAAAGATATAACTCATAAGGTCGTATTCGAAGGTGTGGAAACATCAACTCAGGTTAATTATTTAACTGAAATGTTCCCTGAGTGCGGTGTACAGGGATGGTATTACTCAAAGCCGTTATCTATAGATAAATTGACAAAATTAGTCGAGGATGCCAATTTGCCTTAATAGTTATTACTTTATTTTCATTGTTTTCACATTCTATATAACACGCGTAACCGCGAGCTATATAAATTTAACTGCAGAAGGATTTTGATATCTTGCCGCATTCAATCAGCTAGTTGGTTCAAAATTGTATGGAATGTCGCGTTCACCTTCTTCAGCGAGCAGGGCAAGATAGTCCTCTTGTGTCATTGACTATGAAAAGCGTCCACACATAGAAACCTCCAGCCATATGTCAGACTAAAAGTATTGGGCAGTAAGAAAAAGTGGTGCGCACCGTTAAAGATTTAAACGGAGCTTGTAAAATAAATCGGAATGATTTCTTTGTGAATTGATGAATTCCGAAAGTGAAGGGGGCCTTAATCATTGTGTTCGAGAGCGATTAAGAGACAACATTTGACGGACTTTTTCCCAGTGATTCCCCGAAGCTTCCCCTTTCAGAAAACAGACATAAAAAAACCAGCCGTAACAGGCTGGTTATTAAAGGATTTTTGGTCGGCACGAGAGAATTTGAACCTCCGACCCCCGACACCCCATGATGGCGAGTTACCGCTTAAGGGCTGCTATGTGCCAGAAGCGGACTTTGATTATTTTACTAATGCTATTGATTCAAAATGTGATGGAATTTAAATTAAAATGTAATGTTACTGGTATGATAAGAGATAGTGGTACTTTGAGAACCTATTTTAGGTTTAATGATTATAGTTACAATTAGGATATGTTTTGAAAGAATATACTGGAGCAGTTTTTTTTGTAGATATCCTTGGAGTTGGAGCCTTAACTCAAGGAAAAATAGAAATCAGTGAAAATGATTTTTCATCACATAATTTTAGCTATCATAGCAAATTTTCAGAGCATCAGTTTTGTGCAAAACTATTATTGAAGTTTAGGAGGATATTGGTACAAACCACAAAAAGTGTAAAAAATATTAAAGTAGCCCAACTCTCTGATTGTGCATTCATATGGTCGGACGATCCGGATACAGTAGTTAATGTAGCTAGAGATATAATGTGGACAAGTGTACTGGGTGGGATTCTTTGTAGGGGAGGGCTGGCAAATGGGCAGATCGTAGAACCCGATAAAATAAACACTAAATTGGGTATGTTCATATGTGGTGGTGCAGTAACCGACGCAGTAAGACTTGAAGGGGCAGGTAAAGGTGCAAGAGTATTTATAAAACAAGAGTTAGTATCTGAGTTAAAAAAAATCCCAGAGGCAGCATTTGCGCCAAGAAAAAGTTTAATAGACTTTTCCATAATAGATGAGTTCAAATGGTATCGATATCCTGATTTTATTGAGTCGTCTTATGAGGACTTAGATAAGAAATTAGTTATGAATGAGATAGTTAAGCTTATAGCCATGCTTAATCACTCACCAAAGTATTCATGGAATGCGTCTAATCATTTAGGTAGAGTTCAACTAGCTAGCGCTATTGATATTATTTCTGCTGAAACAGAAAATCTATTGGGAATTAGAGATTTTAAAGTTGAATATGAAGAAGTTTTGGATAACTTAAACAATAGAAGTGAAGATACGTACAAAAGAAGGCTAAAAAACTACTATAAAAAAATAAACTTACTACCTTAATTAGGTGTGCGTACTTACAATTTTTAATCACAGTTAAAAATATTTTTAGTTACTTATTATATTTTGATTGCCTAGTTATTCTAAATATAATTAATGCGTTACTATAAATGATGTGATACTTATTTTACTACTCATTAACATCTGCCATAAGAGCAAGTTTTTAAAAAGACCTCATCTTAAATAGATGAGGTCTAACAACGATTTTTCAAAACAATCAATCAAATATAATAGAGCTATAAGGCATTTTATAACCATTTCGCCCTTGATTTTCCAACATTATCAACTGCCCCGATGATTCGAACTTGTCAACATAATTAACTTTATTGAACGTTAATGAATAAGAATTTTTGTTTTTTCGGACTGTTAGGATCTTACTTTTATATTCATCCGGAAAGAAAACTTGCTCTACCCGCTCGGCAATCTGAATGATTTTAATGATGCCACTACAAGAATGTTCATTGACATCTCCTCTGGCACCATTGAATAACACCTTATTTAATTCCTTGATTATTTTTAATAAATGTGATATCGACTGATTAATGAAACGATTGTAAGAAAAAGCAGTAGCATCATTCTTGTACTGCTTGTGAATATCAGAGTTCGGCGTAAATACGCCATCTTTAATGACACCAAAAAAAAATCCATAAACAGTTTTTCCCGAACGAGTAGTCATATTTAAAAAACCAACACGAACGTCATCATGCTTTTTCAAATTCGAAACAAGTCGGATCCATTCATGATCCTTACTGATAGAGCCTTTTAAAAGCTCATATTTTTTATGCTCATACTTTTTCACCCAGTCGATAGAATTAGCAAGTGATTCATCCCCAGCCACACTAGAGACGTTTCTGATTATCAAATATGCTATATCATGCAGTTTATCCATCGATTCGACGAAATCTAATAATGCATCACGGTAATTATTATTTATATCCCACTGTTCGCCAGATTTTTCTACATTTTTTTGGAGATCATCAAGAATCGTAAGCTGTTTTGCTAAAGTGGCTAACTCTCTGTCTAGAGTTGAAAATGGTGGGAAACAATTATTATTCGTATTGCATACACTCTTTAAATTGGCATATAGCGGGAACCCACCATTGGAACTTACATTCATTATTTATTCCTTTTTAAAAGATATCGTAATAGATGCTATCTTAAATCAGTGATAACAACCTATGTGAAACAATTACTTTTAGTAAAACATCTGTTTCCTCTTCAAATAAGTATGTGGCTTCCAAGCCTATCTTGGTGTTAACACTCATTCACCCTTTCGAGACAATATTAAAAAAGGCTGTAAAAACCAATACCATCGAGCAAAAAATTTACACAAGTGCGAACGGAGATCTACAGGAAGAATTAGTATTTGTGACTTGCCTCCCGCTGATTGACATGCACCATCAACTTCGTCAGCATTTGCCAACTTCCGCTTCTCGCTCATAGCGGACTTGAGCGGCAGTAAAAGCTTTATCATCGAGGTTTGCCAATAGTGGTAGTGCGTTGAATGTGCCGGCGAAAAACTTGGATTCTTGGCGAAAACTCTTCCCCCAAAACTAAAATCAAAGTTTAGATAATCAATGAGTTGTAAAGGTAGCCACTGGCTGTTTTTAAAAGTAGAAAGCATGATAATTTCAATTATATCAAATGGTAGCTATGAATTTGGCAATGTAATGCTGCGTCACATTGGTTGAATTAACTGGGGCCCCTGATTTTTCACATTTCCAACGGCACGCGTCACCGCGTGCCGTATAAATTTATCAGCCGGTACGGCACCATCGGCCCGATGAATAAAGCAAGGCTGTTTCTTGTCGTCTTCCTTTTTCCATTCTTACCAGCCATCAGCTAAGCAAATTACACGGCCATGCTGCCAGAGTGGTTTAAACATTCTGCTGATGGTTGTAGTTTCATAACGTGCATAAATTAGCGGCAGCTTAGACCACCATCGATTGTTAATTTTTGGGGGCAAATTTGGGGGCAAAAATCAGTTCGGGGCATGATTTGGGGCGATGAAATGACTCACATTGCCCGAAATTGTCCAAGGCGATTTTTCATTAACTGATTGATTTTATGGTAATTGACTGTAATTGCTAAATTTACAAAATCTATTTTATAGTCTAACGCTGATTATGTGGCTGTGGGGATAAACATTTAATAAACCGCGGGAAGGGAAGCATTTCGCTCATGAAATAAAAAGCCGGATAAGGCGATAGCCTCCATCCGGCTAAAATACGCATTAGCTCGCCTGTTTTTTCATCATGCTGAAGATAAACAGCAGCGCAGCACACAGCACCACGGAAGGACCTGCCGGGGTGTCATAGAAGGCCGAGAAGGTCAGCCCGCCTGTAACCGCTATCATTCCCACACCAACGGCAACGCCTGCCATCTGTTCTGGCGTACGGGCAAAGCGACGGGCGGTTGCCGCAGGGATAATAAGCAGCGAGGTGATAATTAACGCCCCGACAAATTTCATCGCCACGCCAATAGTTAATGCTGTGACCAGCATCAGCAGTAGCTTAACGCGTTGCAGCTTCACGCCATCCACAAATGCCAGATCCGGACTGATGGTCATCGACAGCAGGTTGCGCCACTGCCAGAACAAAATCGCCAGAACTATAACCACCCCAATGGCGATGGAGATAAGATCTTCTGGCGTCACGGCGAGCAAATCACCAAACAGATAGGCCATCAGATCCACACGGATGTTGGACATCAGGCTGACGACAACCAGCCCTAATGACAGTGCACTGTGGGCCATAATGCCCAATAAAGTATCGATTGCGAGGTGGGGGCGTTTTTCCAGCCATACCAGACCGCCTGCCAGCAACAAGGTGACGACGATGACCGCATAGAAAGGGTTTACATCCAGCAGCAGGCCAAAGGCGACCCCCAGCAGCGAAGCGTGGGCCAGCGTATCACCGAAATAAGACATTCGACGCCAGACCACAAACGAGCCGAGTGGGCCAGCGGCACAGGCCAGCATGATCCCGGCTAACCAACCGGGTAATAACAATTCAATCATGAGTGACCATTTCCTCGGCGTAAGACGATACGACCCTGTAAATCGTGGCGGTGATTATGATTATGACGGTAAATTCCGAGTTGTTCGGCACCGCGTTGTCCGAACATTGAGATGAATTCCGGGTGCATGGAAACCACTTCCGGCGCACCAGAACAACAAATATGATGGTTCAGGCACAGTACCTCATCGGTTTTTGCCATCACCAGATGCAGGTCATGAGAAACCATCAGTACGGCGCAATCCAGTTCACGTCGCAACTGGTCGATAAGATCGTACAGCGCGACTTGCCCATTGACATCCACGCCCTGGGTTGGCTCATCAAGCACTAGTAGCTGAGGTTTATTCAATAAAGCACGGGCCAACAGGACGCGTTGTGTCTCCCCGCCAGAGAGTTTTTGCATCGGCGCATTCATCAGATGTCCGGCCTGAACACGCTTCAGTGCCGGAAGGATATCTTCTTTTTTGGTGCCGGGACGCAGGCGCATAAACCGACTTACCGTCAGCGGAAGCGTAGTATCTAGGTACAGTTTTTGCGGCACATAGCCAATTCGCAATCGACCATTACGCTTGATAACTCCCTCATCAGCCTCTACCAGCCCTAATACAACGCGCACCAGCGTAGATTTCCCGGCACCATTTGGGCCGAGAAGCGTCAATATTTTACCGGGTCGAAGTTCAAGCGATACGTCAGAGAGGACGCGGCGTTGACCATAAGAGACCGAGACATTTTCCAGTGAAACCAAAGTCGTCATATCAATTTTAGTCTTGCAGAAGTTATAGAATGTTATAATATCACAATTCTCACATTCGTTACGATGATTGGTCGCATTATGTTACATAAAAATACGCTTCTTTTCGCAGCATTATCCGCTGCTCTTTGGGGTAGTGCAACACAGTCGGCAAATGCCGCTGTCGTGGCTTCTCTTAAGCCACTGGGGTTTATCGCTTCAGCCATTGCTGACGGGGTTACTGACACCCAGGTTCTGCTGCCTGACGGGGCTTCCGAACACGATTACTCATTGCGTCCTTCAGACGTAAAACGCTTACAGGGCGCGGACTTAGTCGTTTGGATTGGACCTGAGATGGAAGCGTTTATGGAAAAATCAGTCAAGAATATTCCTAACGCAAAACAGGTAACGATTGCGCAGCTCAATGACGTGAAACCGTTACTCATGAAAGGTACTGACGACGATGATGACGATCATGGACATAATGATGCTGGCAGTGAAAAAAGTGACGAGCATCACCATCACGGCGATTACAACATGCATCTTTGGCTTTCCCCAGAGATAGCACGGGCCTCAGCGGTTGCAATCCATGAAAAATTAGTGGAACTTATGCCGCAAAGTCGAGCCAAACTTGACGCCAACCTGAAGGATTTTGAGGCACAATTAGCCGCAACCGATAAGCAGGTAGGTAACGAGCTCGCGCCGCTCAAGGGAAAAGGTTACTTCGTTTTTCATGACGCCTATGGCTACTACGAAAAACACTACGGACTAACACCGCTTGGTCACTTTACCGTGAACCCTGAGATTCAACCTGGTGCGCAGCGTTTACATGAAATAAGAACACAGTTGGTTGAGCAAAAAGCAACCTGCGTTTTTGCTGAGCCACAGTTCAGGCCAGCGGTCGTTGAAGCCGTCGCGAGAGGGACATCCGTTCGAATGGGAACGTTGGATCCGCTCGGAACGAATATCAAACTGGGTAAAACAAGCTATTCAGCGTTTTTGAACCAATTAGCCAACCAGTATGCGAGCTGCCTGAAAGGAGATTAATGAGGAAGTGATTACGTGCAACAGATAGCCCGCTCTGTCGCTCTGGCATTTAATAATCTGCCGCGGCCCCATCGCGTTATGCTGGGGTCGCTTACCGTACTGACATTGGCCGTCGCTGTCTGGCGGCCCTATGTTTACCATCCTGATTCTGCACCCATCGTCAAAACTATCGAGCTGGAAAAAAGCGAGATTCGTTCACTATTGCCTGAGGCCAGCGAACCTATCGATCAGGCTGCTCAGGAAGACGAAGCTATCCCACAGGACGAACTGGATGACAAAACGTCTGGTGAAGCCGGCGTGCATGAGTATGTCGTCTCCACGGGCGATACGCTGAGCAGTATTCTGAATCAGTACGGCATCGATATGGGTGACATCAGCCAACTCGCGGCTTCCGACAAACAACTGCGTAATCTGAAAATTGGTCAGCAACTTTCCTGGACGTTAGGCGCGGAAGGTGACTTGCAGCGCCTGACCTGGGAAGTCTCCCGTCGTGAAACCCGTACTTACGATCGCACCGCGACGGGTTTCAAAATGAGCAGCGAAATGCAGCAGGGCGATTGGGTTAACAGCCGAATCAAAGGCACCGTGGGCGGAAGTTTTGTCGCCAGTGCCAAAGATGCCGGACTGACCAGCTCTGAAATCAGCGCAGTGATTAAGGCCATGCAGTGGCAGATGGATTTCCGCAAACTGAAAAAAGGCGATGAGTTCTCGGTACTGATGTCTCGCGAAATGCTGGACGGTAAACGTGAGCAAAGCCAACTGTTGGGCGTCCGCTTGCGTTCTGAAGGTAAAGATTATTACGCAATCCGTGCTGAAGACGGTAAGTTCTATGACCGCAACGGTACCGGACTGGCGAAAGGCTTTATGCGTTTCCCAACGGCTAAGCAGTTCCGCATCTCTTCCAACTTTAACCCGCGTCGTCTGAACCCGGTGACCGGACGCGTTGCGCCGCACAAAGGTGTCGACTTTGCGATGCCGCAGGGGACGCCGGTGCTGTCGGTGGGTGATGGCGAAGTGGTTGTAGCGAAGCGCAGCGGCGCAGCCGGATACTATGTTGCGGTTCGTCATGGTCGCACCTATACCACGCGTTATATGCACCTGCGTAAGTTGTTGGTCAAACCAGGACAAAAAGTGAAACGTGGCGATCGTATCGCGCTGTCTGGCAATACCGGGCGTTCAACGGGTCCGCATCTGCACTACGAAGTCTGGATCAACCAGCAGGCAGTGAATCCTCTGACGGCGAAACTGCCGCGCACAGAAGGCCTGACTGGATCGGATCGTACCGATTACCTGGCACAGGTGAAAGAGGTTGTTCCTCAGTTGCGTTTCGATTAATTAACACGCTGACAGAGCCGGTACGCTATGCGTGCCGGCTTTTTTATTTTGTACGGCGCATCGCGCGCCGCTACACTATCAGCAGATCTACTTTTCGCCGCACCAGACACTGGAAGAGCATGGAAACGAAAAAAAAGAATATTGAATATATCCCCGAGTTTCACAAATCATTTCGCCATCCGCGCTACTGGGGTGCATGGCTTGGTGTGGCGGCGATAGCAGGCATTTCGTTAACGCCAGCATCATTTCGCGATCCAATTCTGGCAAAGCTCGGAAGAATGGCCGGGCGGCTGGGAAAAAGCTCGCGTCGCAGAGCACTGATCAATTTATCCCTCTGCTTTCCTGAGCGCAGCGAAGCTGAGCGTGAAGCTATTGTCGATGAGATGTTTGCGACTGCGCCTCAGGCGATGGTTATGATGTCGGAACTCGCCATACGCGGCCCGGAAAAAATTCAGCATCGGGTCGACTGGCAGGGGCTGGAAATCATCGAAGAGATGCGTCGCAACGATGAAAAAGTGATTTTTCTGGTTCCTCATGGTTGGGGCGTAGATATCCCAGCGATGCTGATGGCTTCCCAGGGACAGAAAATGGCTGCGATGTTCCACAATCAGGGAAACCCGGTATTCGATTATGTCTGGAACACGGTACGCCGTCGTTTCGGTGGTCGTTTGCATGCGCGTAATGATGGCATCAAACCGTTTATTCAGTCTGTACGTCAGGGATATTGGGGATACTACCTGCCGGATCAGGACCATGGCCCTGAGCACAGCGAGTTTGTGGATTTTTTTGCTACCTATAAAGCCACGTTACCGGCGATTGGCCGCCTGATGAAGGTGTGTCACGCCCGTGTGGTGCCGCTGTTCCCGGTATACAATGGGAAAACGCATCGCTTAACGATTCAGGTTCGTCCTCCGATGGATGACATCCTGACGGCGGATGACCACACCATTGCCAGACGAATGAACGAAGAAGTGGAAATCTTTGTCACGCCGCATCTCGAGCAATACACCTGGATTCTAAAACTGCTTAAGACGCGCAAACCCGGTGAAATTGAGCCTTATAAGCGTAAAGATCTTTATCCGAAGAAATAAAAAAAAGCCTCTCAAACGAGAGGCTTTTTTACATCAAACGGGGCGTTACTCGACGGTCAGAATACGCGTGGTATTCGTTGAGCCAATGGTGCTCATGACATCGCCTTGCGTCACAATGACCAGGTCGCCGGAAACCAGATAGCCTTTATCGCGCAGCAGATTCACTGCTTCATTGGCGGCAACGACGCCGTCAGTTTCGCTGTCAAAGTGAACCGGGGTGACGCCGCGATACAGGGAAGTCAGATTCAGCGTACGTTCATGACGAGACATCGCGAAAATCGGCAGACCAGAACTGATACGTGAAGTCATCAGCGCAGTACGACCGGATTCCGTCATTGTGATGATAGCGGTGACCCCTTTCAGGTGGTTAGCGGCATACATCGCTGACATGGCAATCGCTTCTTCAACGTTATCAAACTGCACGTCAAGGCGGTGTTTAGAAACATTGATGCTCGGGATCTTCTCAGCACCCAAACAGACGCGTGCCATAGCCGCGACGGTTTCAGCCGGGTACTGACCTGCAGCAGTTTCTGCAGAGAGCATAACGGCATCGGTACCGTCGAGGACGGCGTTAGCCACGTCCATCACTTCCGCACGGGTCGGCATTGGGTTGGTGATCATCGACTCCATCATCTGCGTGGCGGTAATGACCGCACGGTTCAGCTGACGTGCGCGGCGAATCAACGCTTTCTGAATACCTACCAGCTCAGGATCGCCAATTTCAACGCCCAGGTCGCCACGCGCCACCATCACCACGTCGGAGGCAAGGATGATGTCATCCATCGCATTCTGGTCGCAGACGGCTTCTGCACGTTCTACCTTGGCGACAATTTTCGCATCGCAGCCAGCGTCGCGCGCCAGACGGCGGGCATAGTTCAGATCTTCGCCGCAGCGCGGGAAGGAGACGGCCAGATAGTCAACGCTGATTTGCGCAGCGGTGACGATGTCGGCTTTGTCTTTTTCGGTCAGGGCTTCAGCAGAGAGACCGCCGCCCAGTTTGTTAATGCCCTTATTGTTGGACAGCGGGCCACCGACGGTAACTTCGGTGAAGACTTTCATGCCCTGAACTTCCAGCACTTTAAGCTGTACGCGGCCGTCGTCGAGCAGCAGGATATCGCCTGGGACGACGTCAGCAGGCAGTCCTTTATAATCAATACCGACTTTTTCTTTGTCGCCTTCGCCTTTGCCGAGGTTGGCGTCTAACAGGAACTTGTCGCCAACGTTAAGAAATACTTTACCTTCTTTAAAGGTTGATACGCGGATTTTAGGTCCCTGCAGGTCACCCAAAATAGCTACATGACGTCCCAGTTTTGCGGCAATTTCACGGACTTTATCCGCCCGCAGTTTGTGATCTTCTGGAGAGCCGTGAGAAAAGTTCATACGTACGACGTTCGCACCCGCGGCGATAATCTTTTCAAGGTTATTATCGCGGTCAGTTGCCGGGCCTAACGTGGTAACGATTTTGGTTCTGCGAAGCCTTCTGGACATGTAATACTCCGTTGACTGAAACAACTTGGTGTTGCGTGAACATTAATCCGGTCGTTCTCAAATATTAACGGTAAATGAACGACCCGGATGATAAAAGGGTAGAACATTGTTATTGCTTTTAGCGGTCATCACTCTTGATGAGTAATTCTTTATCAAAACGCGATTCCTTGAGCGCTTCCTTGACACGCTTCAAGTTATCTCTAAATTTTGCCCCACGGCGCAAAGTAAATCCTGTAGCCAGCACATCTATCACGGTCAGTTGAGCAAGTCGAGAGACCATGGGCATATAAATGTCAGTATCTTCCGGTACATCGAGAGTAATTGCCAGCGTTGCTTCACGCGCCAGTGGCGTGCCGGGAGAGGTGAGGGCGATAACCATGGCGTCATTTTCCCGCGCCAACTGCGCCAGTTCCACCAGACTTTTGGTTCTTCCGGTATGAGAAATAAGCACAATGACGTCATCGTCGCTACAATTCATGCAACTCATGCGTTGCAGAACAATATCGTCGGAATAGATTACCGGTACGTTAAACCGGAAAAATTTATTCATTGCGTCATGCGCCACTGCGGCAGAAGAACCGAGGCCAAAGAAGGCAATTTTTTTCGCCTGAGTTAATAAATCTACGGCCCGGTTTACCGCTGCGTTATCCAGCGACTGGCGGACGTGGTCGAGGCTTGCCATCGCTGACTCGAAGATTTTCCCCGTGTAAGATTCTACGCTGTCATCCTCATCCACATTGCGATTAACATATGGGGTGCCATTTGCCAGACTTTGCGCCAGATGCAGTTTAAAATCAGGGAAGCCGCGGGTATCCATGCTGCGACAGAAACGGTTCACCGTCGGTTCGCTGACATTGGCTTCCACAGCAAGTGTGGCGATGCTTGAATGGATTGCCCGCTCGGGAGAGGCAAGAATAATGTCGGCGACTTTACGCTCTGACTTGCTCAACTGTTCCAGTTTTAACTGGATTTTTTCCAGCATATTCATGATGTAGGTAGACTCATGGGTCATGGGCAAAAACGATTTCAATGATACGGAGAAATCGGGGCATAATTTCGTGTATAGATATTACCCCTGCTAATGCAGCAACGGGGCAAAATGGACAGAATAGTTGTTGTTTTTTTTCATTACATGATCGGAGTCGGGTTTTCTTACGTCTTCAGGGGTACGAAAAAAGACGACTTTTTTGTCCAATTTGCGACGGCAAACGCCCATAAAGCGACTGTTCGCGGTAACAGCACGGCTGGATAAGCGTTTACGGTTTCCGGATTCACGTAAAAGCAGTACAGTGCACTGTAATAAAATTACAACCAGTGTCTGGCAAAAGCACCAGGCACTTAATTGAGGAGAATGACATGGCGGTAACGCAAACAGCCCAGGCATGTGATCTGGTCATTTTCGGCGCGAAGGGCGACCTGGCGCGGCGGAAATTGCTGCCTTCCCTGTATCAACTGGAAAAGGCCGGCCAGATTAACCCGGAAACCCGTATCATTGGGGTAGGGCGTGCCGACTGGGACAAAGCAGCCTATACCAAGGTTGTGCGTGAAGCGCTCGAAACCTTCATGAAAGAAAAAATCGACGAAGGTTTGTGGGAGACTCTCAGCGGTCGTCTGGAGTTTTGTAATCTGGACGTCAATGACACCGCCGCGTTTAGCCGTCTGGGCGAAATGCTGGATCAAAAATCACGTACCACCATTAACTATTTCGCGATGCCGCCAAGCACCTTTGGCGCGATCTGCAAAGGCTTGGGTGAAGCAAAGCTGAATGCTAAACCAGCCCGTGTTGTGATGGAAAAACCGCTGGGTACATCGCTGGCAACATCCCGTGAAATCAACGATCAGGTCGGCGAGTATTTCGAAGAGTGTCAGGTTTATCGTATCGACCACTATCTTGGCAAAGAGACGGTCCTGAACCTGCTGGCACTGCGTTTTGCCAACTCCCTGTTTGTGAACAACTGGGATAACCGCACTATCGATCACGTAGAAATTACCGTGGCGGAAGAAGTGGGTATTGAAGGCCGCTGGGGCTATTTTGACCAGGCAGGTCAAATGCGCGACATGATTCAGAACCACCTGCTGCAGATCCTGTGCATGATTGCGATGTCTCCGCCGTCCGATCTGAGCGCCGACAGCATTCGTGATGAAAAAGTGAAGGTACTGAAATCGCTGCGTCGTATCGATCGTTCGAACGTACGTGAAAAAACGGTTCGCGGTCAGTACACCGCGGGTTTTGCCCAGGGCAAAAAAGTGCCGGGGTATCTGGAAGAAGAAGGCGCAAACAAGAGCAGCAACACGGAAACGTTTGTGGCGATCCGTGTGGATATCGATAACTGGCGCTGGGCGGGAGTTCCGTTCTACCTGCGTACCGGTAAACGTTTACCGACGAAGTGCTCTGAAGTGGTGGTTTACTTCAAAACGCCTGAGCTGAATCTGTTCAGAGAATCCTGGCAGGATCTGCCGCAGAACAAGTTGACCATCCGTTTGCAGCCTGATGAAGGTGTCGATATCCAGGTACTGAACAAAGTGCCGGGTCTGGATCACAAGCATAATCTGCAAATTACCAAGCTTGATCTGAGCTATTCCGAAACCTTCAACCAGACGCACCTTGCCGACGCCTATGAGCGCCTGCTGCTCGAAACAATGCGCGGAATTCAGGCGCTGTTTGTGCGTCGTGATGAAGTTGAAGAAGCATGGAAGTGGGTCGACTCAATTACCGAAGCCTGGGCGATGGACAACGACGCGCCGAAGCCGTATCAGGCAGGGACCTGGGGCCCGGTTGCTTCTGTGGCGATGATTACCCGAGATGGTCGTTCCTGGAACGAATTCGAGTAAAATATCATCTAGCCCATAGGTGTTATTTTACCGGTAACATGATCTAACACAGATTGTAGAATAATTTTTGCACTTTTAAGCTCCGCGTGGATTCACCCGCGGGGCTTTTTTTATTACACTGCCTGAAACGATTTTGCCCCTGAGCTACGGCCAACAAGCGATTCAGCTATTTTTACCCAACTGAAACACATTGTTGATCCAACGCTCTGACAGATAAATTTTAGGAGCCTCTATGAATCCGAATTTGTTACGCGTAACACAACGTATCGTCGAACGTTCTCGTGACACACGTTCCGCCTATCTCGCCCGTATTGAACAAGCGAAATCAACTACCGTTCATCGCTCGCAACTGGCATGCGGTAACCTGGCGCATGGTTTTGCTGCGTGTCAGCCGGACGATAAGGCCTCGCTGAAAAGCATGCTGCGTAACAATATCGCGATCATTACCTCCTATAACGACATGCTTTCCGCGCATCAGCCGTATGAACACTATCCGGCCATCATTCGTAAAGCACTGCATGAAGCCAATGCAGTAGGCCAGGTTGCTGGCGGTGTACCTGCAATGTGCGACGGTGTGACCCAGGGACAGGATGGGATGGAGCTTTCGCTGCTCAGTCGTGAAGTGATTGCGATGTCTGCTGCTGTGGGCCTTTCCCACAACATGTTCGACGGCGCGTTGTTCCTCGGCGTGTGCGACAAAATTGTCCCGGGCCTGGTAATGGCTGCGCTGTCATTTGGTCATCTGCCGTCAATCTTTATTCCTTCCGGTCCGATGGCGAGCGGTCTGGCGAACAAAGAAAAAGTGCGTATCCGTCAGCTGTATGCTGAAGGTAAAGTCGATCGCATGGCGCTTCTTGAATCCGAAGCGGCGTCTTATCACGCTCCGGGTACCTGTACGTTCTACGGCACAGCGAACACTAACCAGATGGTAGTGGAGTTTATGGGTATGCAACTGCCTGGCTCCTCATTTGTACATCCTGATGCGCCGCTGCGTGAAGCGCTGACCGCGGCTGCAGCCCGTCAGGTAACACGCCTGACCGGCAATGGCAATGAATGGATGCCGATCGGTAAAATGATCGATGAAAAAGTGGTAGTGAACGGTATTGTGGCGCTGCTGGCGACCGGGGGCTCTACCAACCATACGATGCACCTGGTGGCTATGGCGCGTGCGGCCGGGATTCTGATTAACTGGGATGATTTCTCCGATCTGTCCGATATCGTGCCGCTGATGGCGCGTCTGTACCCGAATGGTCCGGCAGATATTAACCACTTCCAGGCGGCGGGTGGCGTGCCGGTGTTAATGCGTGAACTGCTCAATGCGGGTCTGCTACATGAAGATGTGAACACCGTTGCCGGATTCGGTTTATCCCGCTACACCATGGAACCGTGGCTTAACGAGGGTGAACTGGACTGGCGCGAAGGGGCAGCGAAGTCTCTGGACAGCAACGTGATCGCCACCTTTGACCAACCATTCTCCCACCACGGTGGCACCAAAGTGCTGAGCGGTAACCTCGGGCGTGCGGTGATGAAAACGTCGGCGGTACCGGTAGAAAACCAGATTATTGAAGCGCCGGCAGTCGTCTTTGAAAGTCAGCATGATGTGTTACCCGCGTTCGATGCGGGTCTGCTTGATCGGGATTGCGTGGTGGTTGTGCGCCATCAGGGACCAAAAGCGAACGGAATGCCAGAATTACATAAACTCATGCCGCCACTTGGTGTATTATTGGACCGTTGTTTCAAAATTGCGTTAGTTACCGATGGACGACTTTCAGGTGCTTCAGGTAAAGTGCCTTCAGCAATCCATGTAACCCCGGAAGCCTATGATGGCGGGCTGCTGGCAAAAGTACGCGATGGCGACATCATTCGTGTGAATGGACAGACAGGTGAATTGACGCTGCTGGTGGATGAAGAGGAACTTGCCTCCCGTCAGCCACACATTCCTGATCTCAGCGCATCGCGCGTGGGTACGGGACGTGAAATGTTCAGCGCGTTGCGTGAAAAGCTGTCCGGTGCGGAGCAGGGCGCAACCTGTATCACTTTTTAAGACTTATTTTGTAATCAGGCGAGAGAAAACTCTGATGAAAAACTGGAAGACAAGTGCAGAAGCAATCCTGACCACTGGCCCGGTTGTACCGGTTATCGTGGTTAATAAACTGGAACACGCGGTGCCAATGGCAAAAGCGCTGGTTGCAGGGGGCGTGCGCGTTCTGGAAGTGACCTTACGTACCGCATGTGCGATGGATGCCATTCGCGCGATCGCAAAAGAAGTTCCCGACGCTATCGTGGGTGCGGGTACCGTACTGAATCCACAACAACTGGCTGAAGTCACTGAAGCGGGTGCTCAGTTTGCTATCAGCCCGGGCCTGACCGAGCCGCTGCTGAAAGCTGCAACTGAAGGCACTATTCCGCTGATCCCAGGCATCAGCACCGTGTCTGAACTGATGCTGGGTATGGACTACGGTTTGAAAGAGTTCAAATTCTTCCCGGCGGAAGCCAACGGCGGTACTAAAGCGCTGCAGGCAATTGCGGGTCCGTTCTCTCAGGTCCGTTTCTGCCCAACCGGCGGTATTTCGCCGGCGAACTACCGTGATTACCTGGCACTGAAAAGTGTGCTGTGCATCGGTGGTTCCTGGCTGGTTCCGGCAGATGCCCTGGAAGCTGGCGATTACGCACGCATTACCAAGCTGGCTCGTGAAGCAGTAGAAGGCGCGAAGCTGTAATAACGCAAAATGCCCGGTAATCATTACCGGGCCTGCGAGTCTGAAACGGGCCATCTGGCCCGTTTTTTATCCTGCGACTTTCACCTGTGCCGCCGCGTCTTTCGCGCGTGTCACCGCGTCTTCAATACTCTGCGCTGTTGCCAGCACAACGCCCATACGACGGCTCCCGTCGATGTCTGGCTTGCCGAAGAATCTGACTTGCATACCTGTGCCCACAGCGGCCTGTACGTTATCAAACGTGACATTCTGGCTGGTAAGCTGCGGCAGAATAACGGCGGAAGCAGAAGGCCCATACTGACGGATTGCGCCAACCGGCAGACCGAGAAATGCGCGTACATGCAGGGCAAACTCAGACAGATCCTGCGAAATCAAGGTCACCATACCCGTGTCGTGAGGGCGAGGGGAAACTTCGCTGAAAATGACCTCATCCCCGCAGACAAATAGCTCTACCCCAAACAGACCGTGGCCGCCCAGCGCCAGCACCACCTTACGGGCAATCTCCTGCGCTCGAGCCAGCGCCAGTTCACTCATCTGCTGCGGCTGCCAGGATTCGCGATAATCGCCATCTTCCTGACGATGTCCTACCGGTGCGCAGAAATGTACGCCATCAACGGCGCTGACGGTAAGCAGGGTGATTTCAAAATCAAAATTCACTACGCCTTCGACGATAACGCGTCCGGCACCTGCTCGGCCGCCTTGTTGAGCATAATTCCAGGCTTCAGTGAGTCGATCGGCGGAACGAATAAAGCTCTGTCCCTTACCGGAGGAACTCATTACCGGCTTCACGATGCAGGGATAGCCGATTTCGGCAACGGCCTCGCGAAATCGGGCTTCGCTGTCAGCAAAGCGGTAAGAAGAGGTCGGTAGAGATAATTCTTCGGCGGCGAGACGACGGATTCCTTCGCGGTTCATGGTCAACTGCGTCGCCCGGGCGCACGGCACGATGTTTTGACCGTCCTGTTCCAGTTTTACCAGCATATCCGTGGCAATCGCCTCTATTTCCGGCACGATATAATGTGGTTTTTCACGCTCGACGAGCTGGCGTAAAGCATCGCCATCCAGCATGTTGATTACGTATGAGCGATGGGCAACGTGCATGGCTGGCGCGTCGGGGTAACGATCCACGGCAATGACTTCCACACCCAGGCGTTGGCATTCAATCGCCACCTCTTTACCCAGTTCACCTGAACCTAATAACATCACTCGCGTTGCTGCGGGACGCAGCGCTGTGCCTAATAACGTCATAAATTAATCCCCTGTTTTATCTGGGCGCAGTATATACGAAAACGTTTGCGTCTGTCTTTATTACCAGGTTGATTTCAAGGCGCAAAAAGAATATACTGTACATAAATACAGGTAATTTAAGAGGCTGCAAAAATGGCGGTTGAAGTTAAATACGTAGTCATTCGGGAAGGTGAGGAAAAAATGTCGTTTACCAGCAAAAAGGAAGCCGATGCGTATGACAAAATGCTTGATACAGCAGATTTGCTCGACACATGGCTGGAGCAATCGCCGGTAGCGCTCGAAGACGAGCAGCGCGAAGCGCTTTCCCTGTGGCTGGCTGAGCAGAAAGATGTGCTGAGCGCCATTCTGAAAAACGGCAAGCTGCCCTCTCCGCAGGCGGTCGAAAACGATGCGCACGCTGAGGATGATACTCAGGCTGCCTGAAACGACTTGCGCTCCTGACGTTTTGTACCATGCTTTTCCCTGAATCATTGTGCAATCCCTGACGTCTTTTCACGTTCAACAGGCAACCTGAAGGACGAAGGGGAGATTAAGGAGAAAAGAATGTATAAAAAAAGAGCGTTGCTGAGCCTGCTGTTGTTATCTGCCAGCGTATCTGTATTTGCGGCAAATATGGAAAGCAAGAATGTTCAGTTCCCCAAGTGCGAAGGACTGAATGCTGACGGTATCGCGGCGAGCGTGAAACGTGATTATCAGCAAAATCGCATCGCGCGCTGGGCTGACGATCAAAAACGCGTCGGGCAAGCCGATCCTGTCGCCTGGGTCAACACGCCCGATATTACGGGCAAAGATGGGAAATGGTCAGTTCCCCTCACGGTTCGCGGTAAAAGCGCGGATATTCACTACCAGGTAAAAGTCGACTGCAAAGCCGGAACGGCGGAGTATCAGTCGCAGTAACGAAGGTAGAAGGTATTTGCACTTCTTTTGATGACCTGAACACTTCCTGACATCCCCTCGGGTACGCTTTGATGATTATTCGTCTGTACTTGAGGGGCAACATGGCTAACTGGCTGAATCAACTTCAATCTCTTCTTGGGCAAAAAGGATCTTCCGCGTCATCTTCTGGTGAGCAAGGGCTGAGTAAACTTCTGGTTCCCGGCGCGTTAGGCGGTCTGGCAGGATTACTGGTTGCCAACAAATCTTCACGTAAGTTACTGAGTAAATACGGCACCAGCGCGCTTCTGGTGGGCGGCGGTGCGGTTGCCGGTACCGTGTTATGGAACAAATACAAGGATAAGGTTCGCGCGGCGCATCAGGGTGAGCCGCAGTTCGGTGCACAAAGCTCGCCGCTGGATGAGCGAACCGAACGACTGATCCTGGCGCTGGTTTTTGCGGCGAAAAGCGATGGTCATATTGATGCCAAAGAACGTACCGCCATTGAGCAGCAACTTCGTGAAGCAGGCGTGGAAGAGCAGGGCCGTGTTCTGATCGAACGCGCCATTGAACAACCGTTAGATCCTCAGCGCCTGGCACAAGGGATCCGCAACGAAGAAGAGGCGCTGGAAATATACTTCCTGAGCTGTGCGGCGATTGATATCGACCACTTTATGGAGCGTAGCTATCTGAACGCGCTGGGCGATGCGTTGAAGATCCCGCAGGATGTTCGTGAAGGCATTGAACAGGATCTCAAGGAACAAAAACAGGCTTTACCGGGTTAATTACTTACCGTTAAGGCGCATGTTTCGCTTGCATCATTGCTGTCTTTTGCCACCCTTATAGGATGTTTAAGCAAAAGAACAATGACATGCTACCAAAAGCTTCTCGTATTCCCCACGCCATGACGAATCATGGCGATATCCGTGTTGATAATTATTACTGGCTGCGAGATGATACCCGCTCGCAGCCAGAAGTGCTGGATTATCTGCAACAAGAAAATGCGTATGGCCGCCAGATTATGGCCTCGCAGCAGGCATTGCAGGATCGCGTCCTGAAAGAGATTATCGACCGTATCCCGCCTCAGGATGCTTCCGCCCCCTATGTGAAGAATGGTTATCGCTACCGGCATATTTATGAACCGGGGTGCGAATATGCCATTTATCAGCGTCAGTCTGCCTTCAGTGAAGAGTGGGATGAATGGGACACCTTGCTGGATGGTAACCAGCGCGCGGCCCACAGTGAGTTTTATACGCTGGGGGGACTGGCGATATCTCCGGATAACACCATCATGGCGTTGGCCGAAGATTATCTTTCTCGTCGGCAATATGGCGTGCGTTTTCGCAATCTGCAAAGCGGCAACTGGTATCCGGAAGTGCTGGAAAACGTTGAAGCGGATCTGGTCTGGGCGAATGACTCGCAAACCTTCTATTACGTGCGCAAACACGCAACGACGCTGCTCCCGTATCAAGTGTGGCGGCATACCGTCGGCTCGCCGTCATCACTGGATGAGCTAGTGTATGAAGAAGCCGATGACATGTTTTATGTCAGTCTGCATAAAACCACCTCGTTACATTATGTGGTTATTCATATCGCCAGCGCGACCACCAGTGAGGTTTTGCTGCTTGACGCAGAACTGGCGGATGCCGAGCCGTTAGTCTTTTTAGCGCGACGCAAAGATCACGAGTATAGTCTCGATCACTATCAGCATACGTTTTATCTGCGTTCCAACCGTCAGGGTAAAAATTTCGGCCTGTACCGTACCCGTGTGCGTGATGAACAAGCCTGGGAGACGCTGATCCCGCCGCGCGACAGCATCATGTTGGAGGGCTTTACGCTGTTCACAGACTGGCTGGTGGTGGAAGAGCGTCAGCGGGGCTTAACCAGCCTGCGACAGATTAATCGTAAAACGCGCGAAGTGGTCGGTATCGCTTTTGATGATCCGGCGTATGTGACATGGCTTGCCTATAATCCAGAACCTGAGACATCGCGCCTGCGTTATGGCTATTCCTCCATGACCACACCGGACACGCTGTTTGAACTGGATATGGACACCGGAGAGCGTCGCGTACTCAAACAGACGGAGGTCCCAGGATTTGATGCGGCGAACTACCGTAGCGAACACGTCTGGATCACCGCGCGTGATGGCACCGAGGTTCCGGTTTCGCTGGTTTACCATCAAAAGTATTTCCTGAAAGGGAAAAACCCTTTACTGGTCTACGGCTATGGTTCGTATGGCGCCAGCATGGACGCCGATTTCAGCAGCAGCCGCTTGAGCTTACTGGATCGCGGCTTTGTTTATGCCATTGCTCATGTGCGTGGCGGCGGCGAGTTAGGACAGCAGTGGTACGAAGACGGTAAGTTTCTGCTCAAGAAAAATACCTTCAATGACTACCTTGACGTCTGCGACGCGCTGCTAAAAATGGGTTATGGCGCGCCTTCGCTGTGTTACGGCATGGGGGGAAGCGCCGGAGGAATGTTAATGGGTGTTGCCATTAATGAGCGCCCGGAACTCTTCCATGGCGTCATTGCGCAGGTGCCTTTTGTCGATGTGGTGACCACGATGCTGGATGAGTCCATTCCCCTGACGACCGGTGAGTTTGAAGAGTGGGGGAATCCGCAGGACGAAGAGTATTACACCTACATGAAAAGCTACAGCCCGTATGACAATGTTACAGCGCAAGATTATCCTCATCTGCTGGTTACGACGGGATTACACGACTCCCAGGTGCAATACTGGGAACCGGCAAAATGGGTGGCAAAACTGCGCGAGCTGAAAACGGACGATCATCTGCTGTTACTCTGCACGGATATGGATTCCGGGCATGGCGGAAAATCCGGGCGTTTTAAATCATACGAAGGCGTGGCCCTGGAATACGCGTTTTTGATCGGACTGGCGCAGGGGACTCTGCCTGGGCAGGCATCTGCTCAGGCGTTATCCAGATAGTGCTTCAGCGTTAAGCGCAGCTCCGGGCTCATACTGTCGAGGTTATTAAATAACCAGCGCAGATAGCCCGGATCGCGTTCAGCCACTTCTGATACAGGTTTTCCGCGGTACTTGCCGAAAGTGAAAGTAGTAAGTAACGCAGGACGGCCGGTAATATCGACCATCTGTTCTGCTGACCAGCCTGACGTTTGTATGATGTCGATCAGCAGTGCCGCGGTGATGTAGCAGTCGTACAGGGCACGGTGATGATGCAGGCCAGCTGGCGTCTGCACGCTCAGCTTGCGCGATTTATACAGCGCCATGTTGCTGTATTTGATTCCTGGCCACAAACGACGGGAGAGTTTCATGGTGCAAATCCACTCCCCGGGCATGTCGGGTAATACGCGGCGATCAAAACTTGCATTGTGCGCCACGTACCATTCGCTGCCGTAATATTGTGGGATGACATCTTCAATCCACGGCTTATCGGCCACCATCGCTTCCGTAATGCGATGAATTGCCATCGCCTGAGGGCTGATGGGGCGGTCAGGACGCACCAGGTGGCTCATGGGATTGACTATTTTTCCGTCAACCACATCGACAGAAGCAATCTCAACAATGCCTCCCTGCAGACCACAGGTTTCTGTATCTATTATGCGCAACATGCCATGCTCCTGACCCAAAACGATTAGCGTAAAGGAATGATATCACCTTGCCAACCCCGTGGCGTGCGTTGACCGGTTAAGAGTAAGGAACCGCTGTCTGCGCGAACAATCAATCGACCTTGCTCATCCCATAACGCGCTGCTGCCACGCGCATTGGCCATTAATACCGCGATGGCAAATTTATGCGAGAAACTCTGTAGACGAGATGTGGAGGAGAGCAATTCGGGCTCACTGACAGACTGACTGCTGGTGAATAGCGAGTACGCCGGGTCGATATCGATACCTTCCGGCTGGCTATCCACAACGCTGATGGCATTTTGCTGTCTGGCGATACAGGCCCCGTGGCTCTGGTGAAACGTTAAGGGGGAGGTCATCCAGGGAGAGAAAAGCGCGATACCTTTTACGAACCGATTGTTATGTTCTACCGATAGCCCCGCAATAATCGTCATGCGATAAGTCACGGCAGCATGCGCGAGAGGTTCTAACAACGCTTCATCGGGTGGGGCAGGGAGCGCGTCATTCTCATCAACACAACCCAACAGGGAAAGGGAGGGGAAAACCAGCAATTCACATTGGCATTGAGCGGCTGCCTGAATGAATTGCAGGTGATGCGCGACATGTTCGGTAACTGAGGTCTGAAGAGGTTCGTACTGTGCTGCTGCGATTTTCCAGTGTGACATAATGATTTCCTTTTCATAGTGTCTACAACCATCTTTAAAGTATAGATTAAGAATATACTTATACTGTAGCAGGCATCATGTAAGGAATCGTAACGTAATATAAGTTTTATTTAACTTTAGGCTCGTAGGGTAAACGTGAAAGGGAAACGGATGCCAGACGGTGCGCGATCAGTCTTTCCCGAAACCAGTCGCGTAAATGTTCGGGCTGTTCACGCTCAACGACTTCGGCAACAACCGGCATGTTGTATCGCTCCTTAAATGCGACACCCGCCGCGGCCAGGTCAACATTGACCTTATCCATTTCAGCTTGCTCAAGTTTGGCCAGATTGATGTTCATGGGCTTCTCCTTTTCTCTGTCTTTCGGCGCGCAAAGTTACTAAGAGTGTGCATTAATGGCAAGACCGAAATGATGATTCTCGACTCGATCATTGTAGAAGGTTATTCTCTATAGATTAGACATAACAAAAAGGAATAGTTGAAATGGCTTCATCTGCATCTAAGCTTCGCAACGCTCTCATCGTACTCGCCAGCCTTCTGGCAACTCCCGCCGCCCTGGCTCATGCTCACCTGACAAAACAAAGCCCGGCGGCTAATGCCGATGTTGCGGTATCTCCTCAGGCGTTGACGCTGAATTTCTCTGAAGGTGTCGAGCCGGGATTCAGCGGCGCAACGCTGACAGGCCCAAACAAAGAACGGATCAAAACGGGTAAGGCATCGCGCAGTGAACAGGACAAAACACAACTGATTATTCCGCTTGCTCAAACGCTTGAGGCCGGAAAATATACTGTCGACTGGCACGTCGTCTCCGTGGATGGCCATAAGACAAAGGGGCAATATACCTTTAGCGTGAAATAACCGATGCTGGAATTTACCTGGGTTGCACTACGGTTTATCCATTTTACCACGTTGATGCTGGTGTTTGGCTGTGCGCTCTACGGCGCATGGCTGGCTCCCGTTTCGGTTCGTCGTTTAATGATGCGTCGTTTTTTGCGTCTACAACGACATGCCGCAGCGTGGAGCTTTATTAGCGCGACGCTGATGCTGGCGATCCAGGGTGGTTTAATGGGCTCAGGCTGGTGGGATGTTATTTCTAGTGACATATGGGGCGCCGTGTTGCAAACGCAGTTTGGCGGCGTGTGGTTATGGCAGATTATCCTCGCACTGGTCACGCTGGTGGTGGTAATTATAGTACCGCGCAGCATGCCGCGACTGCTGTTAATGCTGACGATTGCGCAGTTTATTTTGCTGGCTGGCGTCGGACACGCGACGCTGCATAGCGGTATCGCAGGGGCAATCCAGCAGGTTAACCACGCCTTGCATTTGGTATGCGCTGCCGCCTGGTTCGGTGGTTTGCTGCCCGTACTTTACTGTATGCAAATGGCGCAAGGCCGCTGGCGGGAACAGGCCATCAATACTATGATGCGTTTCTCCCGCTACGGGCATCTTTTCGTTATCGGAGTTTTACTTACCGGTATCATGAATGCGCTGTTTATTGTTGGTTTTTCTGTTCCCTGGCACATGGCTTACGGGCAACTGCTTTTGTTAAAAGGTGCTCTGGTGATGCTAATGGTGGCGATTGCGCTGGTGAATCGGTATGTTCTGGTACCACGTATGCGGCAGGATAACCGCAGTATGACACTCTATTTTGTTTGGATGACTAAGCTGGAATGGGGAATTGGGGCCGTTGTGCTGGCGATTGTCAGCCTGTTTGCAACCCTCGAACCTTTCTGATTGATGGATTGGCAAAACGCATGAAAAAAATCATTATCTCGTTATTACTACTGGCAAGTTCAGGGGCCGCGCTGGCTGCGCCACAGGTCATCACCGTCAGCCGTTTTGAGGTTGGCAAAGATAAGTGGGCGTTTAATCGGGAAGAGGTGATGCTGACCTGCCGTCCGGGTAACGCGCTGTATGTCATCAATCCCAGTACGCTGGTGCAATACCCATTGAATGATGTTGCCAGACAGCAGGTAGAGAGTGGGAAAACTACGGCGAAGCCGATCGAGATTATCCAGATTGACGACCCGGCGAAACCGGGCGAAAAAATGAGCCTCGCCCCGTTTGTGGAGCGTGCAGAAAAGCTCTGCTAATTGTCAGATGTAGCGTTCTGATTTCCAATAAAAAACCGCAAGGCTCGCTCAGGAGAACTTGCGGTTTTTACGTTTAGATGTGTGACAATCGTCCTTTTTTTCAGGCCACTTTAGTCGCGGACTGGAAAACCTGGCGCTGTCATCTATTCTTAAATGGCAGGGTAACTTAGCCTGCATTAATGCCAACTTTTAGCGCACGGCTCTCTCCCAAGAGCCATTTCCCTGGACCGAATACAGGAATCGTATTCGGTCTCTTTTTATATTCTTGTTTTCGTTGGGTTTTTTCGGTGCTTTCACGAAATCCCACGAAAATTACTCGAAATTTCCATATCCTGTCTAAACCATAACATATTCTGCACCACGTGCGTCCAGGTATTTTTTGGTCATTGTTAAATTTTTATGCCCCAGCAGCCTCTGTGCGAAATCCTCTCCGCGCTCCCTTTCATAGAGTCTACTCGCCAAACTCCTGATTTCATGGAACGGAGGAGGGTTGGGGCCAAACTTTAACTCTGTAGAATCCCTGATATCGGAAAACGCTTGAGTGATTCCGTCCGGAGTTAACGGACCTGGCTTCCTACCGCCACGCCTTACCGAAGAATAAATCATGAAGTCTGACGGGTTGTTTTTACGACAACGGTCGATAACATCCTGCAGTACCAAATCAGCAGAGTCCAGTCGCAAATCAAGTGGCAACGCCAATTTGTGACCTGTCTTTTCCTGCGTGACAAACAACCTTCCATCCCTGATATCGCTGAATCTGAACAACGATACGTCCTCTCTTCTTTGTCCGGTGACAAGTGCAAGGTCACATGCATTTGCAGCCCATTCGGAATGGGTTGTTGCGGCATCTCTTATTATCTCAAACTGTTCAAGCAAAAGACGCTCACGCTTCACTTTTGGTGTCGGCGTTCTTGTCGGCTCTGCCGGGTTCCTTTCAATATGCCCTTCGACAATCGCTTCCCTGAAAATATCCAACAACACCGAACGCAGTCCGGAGGCCATGCTCTTCTTGTCACAGAGTATGTAACTCTCAAGAAAAGAAGATACGTCCTTCGTGCTGACAGCAGATAGCGGCATACGTCCGAATTCATCACTGATAGTGGCGATCTGGTTACGCCTGACCTTCATCGTGTTGGGCTTCAATTCTCTTCGCTCAAGAATTACTTCGTAACGCTCAAGCCACGCTTTCACCGTAAATGTGGGTGTTTCCTTTATGCGGTCCAGCAGCGCTGACGGAAGGTAATTCTGTTCGATGTAGTTATTGGCTTCGATGGCCTGAGAAATGGCGTCCTTTCTGTCGATCCGGCCAAGAGATAACTCTTGACCGGTAATCGGGTTTCGCCAGCTATAAAGCCTGTCTCTTTTACGATAGGTCAGGTTACGGGGCAGGTTAGCGTCGTAACGAACTGGCCTTTTCGCCATGAGTCAGTCTCTCCAGTAGAGTGCCGCCAGTTGGCAGCGCTAGGTGTTTTGCTTTGTGACGAAGGTTCTTTTTGCTCGGATCCACATAGATGGCGTCAGGCTGAACCTTATATTCTTTGCCGTGAAGCTCCGGGGCAGGGAAAATGCGCCCCTCCCGCGCCCAGCGGCGAAGTGTTGAAAGAGACGGAGGGGTTGAATAAGTTGAATTCGCCCATTCCAGCAGATTAAGAAGCTTGGCCATACTACCTCCGGCTTCCGGCAACTTATTATAGAGCTGCCGGAAAACTGTTAATGAAATATCGTTATCAACTCACCTGACCTGGCAGCGCGCGCAACCGGCGCATACCTGTCATTGCCGTGGCCACGTAGCTCGCCTTACGGTTAACTACCTCAACCCAGACTTTTACGCCTTCAACTCTCACCGTGTACGTCTCTTTCATCTTGCTGCGGCCATAGTCGCCGTAACGTTCTGCATGAGTGGCCAGTGCTATGTCGCATGCCTGACGCGCTAATGGGGATTGCTGATTGGCTCGGTTAATCAGTCGCATTACATCTCCTCAGTGGGAGGGCGAAGCCTCCCGCCTCCCTTAGGCCACGTATTCCGGTTTCATATCCGCCAGGGTGATGCTGAACTGATCGTGCAGCTCGTCGCCCAGATGACGTTTCACCGTTGCAAGAACTCGCTCAACTTCCCCAAACCGTTCAGCTGCATCCGGTTCGTCCGGAGACGGTAGGGAGTTGATCGCTGCCTCAACCTTGTTACGTGAATCAACCAGGTAATAACGTTTCACCGCCTTGTTCTTCAGCTCAGTGAACAGGGCTGAACCCAGCGTAACCTTCGCGCTTTCGATATCAGCGCGCAGCGCTTTGGCGCTATCAACATCCTGTGCGGCATCTATACGCTCGCGGAAATCATCAGCCAGTGAGTCGATATTTACCGACGACTCCTGCGCGCTCTGCGTGGTTGTGACGGTGTCACCTGCTATTTCAGCAGCGCTCATTCGTTGTATTGGTGCGGGCATGGGCTAAAGTGCCGCCGACAATTTATCAGATACTGGAGTCACTGAATGAAAAAGGTGAGGACGCGCGGCTACATGCAGGGCTGATTGCACAGGATGTTGCTACGGCGTTTGAATCTGAGGGGCTGGATCCGCGCCGTTACGCGTTGTTCTGTGAAGACGAAATATTCGAAGAAGTATTCGAACCTCAAATCAGGACTGTTTCACGTCAGAAGCGTGGGCCGGGAGTTATCAGGGAGTCCGGTATTGTTGACGGCGTAGAAGTTACGGTCGAGCGTAGAGTAGAAGACGCGCTTCAGTACAAGCTTGTTAATGATGAGTTCGTGCCAGAGATTGAAGAAGTGGAAGAGACAGTGATGATTCCGGTTCGAAAGTCAGCAGGGATACGCCTCGGGCTGCGTTATACAGAATGCCTTATTTTTGAAGCTGCTTATCAGCGCTCTGTCAGCACTAAACTGGCGGCGCGCCTTGATGAGCTTACTGTTCCGGCACGTTACGCAGCCAGGTGCGGGAACAGTAATAGCTAAAATCCAACCCGATCAGTATCTATTCCACTTTTCCGACGAACATATCAGGGCCAATCTGCTGGATGTCTATGACACTACCGGGGCGGGGTCAGTCCAAAAATGACTCTGAGGTGTCTGTTAAATCCGTGGCGATTCATCTCCTGTTCATCGTTCAGTTAGCTTTTATCCGTTTCCTCCACTTCTTACGCAGCATACATACTTCGGTGCTGGCCGAAGCGTCATACTTTCGTCGGTAATAAACTGATCGGAAATTAACGACGGAGCTAAATCATGATTGCGGTACTTTTTGAAGCTGACGCCCTGCCAGAGGCACAGGAAAGATATCTTCAGCTTGCTGCCGAACTGAAGCCTTTACTGTCAGACACGCCGGGTTTTATTTCTATTGAGCGCTACCAGAGCCTGAGCGCGCCCGGAAAAATTCTTTCTTTGTCATGGTGGGAAGATGAGGAATCTGTAGCAGGATGGAAGCAAAATGTTATGCACTTGGCAGCACAGAAAGAAGGTAAACAGTCAATTTTTTTATTCTACAGAATACGTGTTGCCAGAGTGTTCCGTGATTACTCTTCTGATAAGGAGGCACATCAGCATGTATGACATTCACGTCATTCTAAGCAATACTCCGGGTTCGCTGCCTCACTTGGCAGTGTGCTGGGCAAAAACGGTGTGCGCCCTGATGGATAGGCGCGCGTGGACAGTCATGGGGAGATTCTTCTTTCATGTCATGGGGCGTTGGCGGAGATGGAGAGAGAGCTTATTGTTGAGCGAACACGGGTTGGCTTAGCTGCTGCGCGCGAAGATGGTCGGATCGGCGGCAGACGGCCAAAGTTAAGCGCAGAAGAGTAGGCTCAGGCTGGAAGGTTGATTGCTGCAGGTGAGTCAAGAAAACGTGTGGCTATAATTTATGATGTCGGGGTGTCCACGCTATACAAAAAATTTCCTGCGCGGTGTTGAGAAGACGCCACGCGTCGTCGTATGCAAGAACGGGCGGCGGCGAACTGGCGAACGTTCGATAGTGCGAGTATTGAATGATTGCCAGTCCGCTTTGAGCGAGGAGCAGACATTGTAACTTTCGCAAGCTGATTTTGAGATAGGATGGCTTTCACTTGGCTGGCATTGTGTAATGCCGTCATAGAATATGCATAATAACTTTCTTCAGCGACTAACTATTCATCATAAAATCGATATTATTGTAGAGGACAGGCGTTTCTGGCCACATTGTCTCTACAAGGAAAAACTGAAAATGAGATTTATAACACTGTTTACATTACTTTTCGCTCTTCCCCTCCATGCCGAAGACCATGATTATGGTCCTCCCATCTCTAGATGCTTGAACAAACATACTATTCCCTATATCAACACGACGATTCCTGCTGAGAATATTGTTAATGATGCTTATAAGGAGTGCGAGGATATCGTTAATGAATGGAATAATGAGCGTGCATCCTTGCCCAAGGAAATGGTAATCAAGCAGAATAAGGAATTTAGGGAGATGTATGTCAGGATGATTGATACCCGCAGGAAAACAGATGTTAACAAAAGATGAAGGCTTTGTTTTACTTCATTTTGTAAAGTAGCGCTCTTAGGGCCAGGTAAAATCTCGCATTAAGCTTTCCTGAAAGGCAGTTTTGAGCGAAGATCGGGCATTTCCTTAAAAGAAAATTTAAATCTAATGTAAAGTAAAACTTAACATTAAATAGACCGGTCAAACTGAATGACTATAATTATTTTAATTTATAAAGTGGCCTGACTAAATATTTTTTTCAAAGCTTCCCTAACAATATACACCTTGGTTGCATCAGAAATTCTACCACCATGTGCTCCTGCCTTTTTGAACAACTCACTGAAAATTTCTTTGATAAGAATTTCATTAACTGCNCTGAATGACTATAATTATTTTAATTTATAAAGTGGCCTGACTAAATATTTTTTTCAAAGCTTCCCTAACAATATACACCTTGGTTGCATCAGAAATTCTACCACCATGTGCTCCTGCCTTTTTGAACAACTCACTGAAAATTTCTTTGATAAGAATTTCATTAACTGCCATTTGAGTTTCTTTATTATATTTATCCATTTCCTGTTGGATTAGTCTTAACATGCTTTCCATTTCAGTAGGTTGCTCATTCATCCATTCAATAAGCGCAGATTCATTAGCAATATCTGGGCTTTCTCTATGGCATTTATTGCATAGCAGAATATAATTTGAGACNATTTGAGTTTCTTTATTATATTTATCCATTTCCTGTTGGATTAGTCTTAACATGCTTTCCATTTCAGTAGGTTGCTCATTCATCCATTCAATAAGCGCAGATTCATTAGCAATATCTGGGCTTTCTCTATGGCATTTATTGCATAGCAGAATATAATTTGAGACATCATTACTTCCGCCTAGTGAGTGAGGGATAATATGCGCCCTCTCCAATTTTGAGGATTCGCGGCCACAGCAGACACATACATTGAAATCACACGCATTATCATAGCGCGTATCATCCAAACCTCTTTGAATTCCATTGTCAATCCAGTACTGCCAGATCTTTTTTTTACTTGGTGCGTTTTGTCTAGGAACTACTGCCATATTACTGCTCCTCAAGAATTCAAACAGTTGANCGCGGCCACAGCAGACACATACATTGAAATCACACGCATTATCATAGCGCGTATCATCCAAACCTCTTTGAATTCCATTGTCAATCCAGTACTGCCAGATCTTTTTTTTACTTGGTGCGTTTTGTCTAGGAACTACTGCCATATTACTGCTCCTCAAGAATTCAAACAGTTGATTAGAGATCAGCTGACCTGCGCCCTATAGATTAACACACTACGCTGTTAGCAACGTCCGCTCCTGGCACAGAGCTGACGTGCTAACTAGGCCAAAGGTCAGCTGTAGAGCGGAAGCGGACTTAATGGTCTTAACAGCTATATTGGCCTATTTTATAATTTACGGCCTACCCGTTTCTACAATGATTGCGCATGGAATAGTTGTCATTAATTAATTTTTGGATTTTACTTATTCTTTTTCCAGATCTAAAAATGATCATAAATTGCCAAGAAAATATAAATGTCATAAACATAAAAAAGATCAATCCTATTGTTTTAAAAATTATCTCACCGAATTCAATAAATCCTACGCCTCCCATCGAACTTGCCCTATCAATTGATTTCATCATTTCAAGCATAAGATAAACAGATGTAAAGTAGCATATAGATAAAGACGAAAAACAAATGAGCATGCTAATTAACCTACTAGTTAATGTGTTATATGTGTCTGAATACCCCACTACAATACGATTGTTACTCTCTGAGAATTTAAGAATATCAAGTAATTTTCTACCAAATGAAAAAAGCTGGATGATTTCCAATGCATTATTATAATGGAGTAGTTTTTTTAAAATATTGAATGGGATAGGTCTGCTGTTATGTATTCTAGATACACACACTTGGATTATATAAGGAGTTGTTCTCTTATTACTTAGTTCTTTAGAAAGAGTATCAACAATGCCAGTTTTATTCCTATTATTACCATGAATAAAACTCACCCATAATGAAAAAAATGAGATAGCTATAGGGAGAAAGGCAAAAATAAGAGATATTTTCATCAGAAATCCTAAATTTTCAATTAGAAAGTTATGAAATTCGACAAGAGACGCCCAATAATATAACTCTTAACCACAGATAAATGCTATGAAAATTTGTTAATGTCACTGATAATAGGTAGGTTGACAGCAATGACCTGCCCGTCGCTTATTAAAGCAACTAAGTGTGAGCAACTTCCGCTTTTGGCACAGAGTGGACTGTCAGGTTAGGTTTGGCTCTGTGCCATAAGACTGCCAGCTCAGGTCTGAGCTAATACAACTCAAGCGATATGATGGTTCAAGGCGTTTAATCTGAAACCAGCCACATATCAGCCTCTTCAAACATTTCCTGAACAGTACGGCTTATCTGTTCCTTCTCATGCTTGCTGGCGTCAGTGTTGATCGCCGGCAGCGTCATCATCGGTTTAACCCGGACATCAGCATCGGGGAAAATCCGGTGAACCCTCTTGGTCAACTCGCCCAGAATGATATCTTTTGCACCGGGCAGACCATCAAAATTCCTTTTGTCATAAACGAGTTCCACGAACATTGCTTATTGCCTCTTTACTGGATGGATACACAGTATTTATACTGTTTTTTTATCCAGTATTCAAGAAGGGGTTAATGATGCCACGACGTAGCGATATTGAAATAGCCTGGCATGCTTCGATACAGCGAGAACCGAATGGTCGGAAGACTGTCACCACACAGCGGTTTGTCCAGGAACTGGGTAAGGTTAACTGGCACTGGACGCCGAAGCAGGCCAACGATTGGATAGAATGTTATGTGACAACATTCCGCGATGTCTCCACGCAGGAAGGCGAGAACCGAACCTTTCAGCTGTTCAATCCAAACGGAGGACTATAGCCATGGGGTTCCCTTCACCGGCCAGCGATTACGTTGAAACGAGGATCTCACTCGATCAGCAGCTTATCAGCCAGCCAGCAGCGACTTACTTCATGCGGGCATCGCGTTCACATTTCAGGGAAGGGATACTCCAGGGAGCGCTGCTTGTGGTAGATGCGTCACTTACTGCCTGCGATGGTTCACTGCTGATATGTGCAATCGACGGGGAGTTCAGGATCAAGCGATATCGGACTCATCCTCAACCCCATCTGATTAATCTGGAGAGCGGGAGAAGGGAGGCGCTACCAGTAGATGATGACGGTTACGGTTCTGCACCCGCTATATTCGGGGTGATTACTTACATCATTAATGATGCCAGCAATGCGGAGTTTGATGACTGCCCGGTGATGTAGATAGAAACACATCATGGGAAAGAATAATTATGCTCAATTGGTGGTTATTTGACCATTTATGATCTTGGTAAGATTTTAGTTAAAAATATTAGATATCAATCACAAAGATTTAATGACAACCATCTTTGTAATGACTATAAATTTACCCACTCGCTAAGGATATAGCGTATCCAATATGCACTGCTGTGTAATTACGGGGTCTGTTGATGTCAGCAGACACCCGGTTTTTCATCATCAACTACACAGTCACTGTACTGCCAGGCAAATTTAAAAGTTATGGTTGTGTTTCTCCCCAGTTATTCCCCGGAGTATCCCCCGCTCAGAAAACAGACATAAAAAAGCCGTAACAGGCTGGTTCTTAGATGATTTTTGGTCGGCACGAGAGGATTTGAATCTCCGATCTCCCCATGACGACGAGCCGCCGTCTTAAGGGCTGCTATGTGCCCAGAAGCAGACGCTGGTCATTCGTAATCAATATTGCTTCAATTAACGTATATCCCAAGTCTGATGCAGATTATGCAAATTTAATGCCCCAAGAAGTGGAAGGCTGACTAGCTAAGGAGCCCTTTAAAAATATGAATATATAAGATGATTTGTATCGAACCTCGTTGCACCATGCGTTCCGATTAATGCCGCATTGTCAGTTGAACTTTGCTACTCTATGAGTGGTAGTACCCTTTATCCAATGCGGATTTAAATTAATGGAATAAATGATTATGAGTGAAAATGATATAATCCCAAAGAAGTCTAAAAGCCAGATTAACAAAGCAGTATTCTTTACATCTGCTTTGTTAATTTTCCTTCTTGTCGCCTTTGCCGCCGTATTCCCGGATGTTGCCGACAAAAATTTTAAACTACTTCAACAACAAATCTTCACGAATGCCAGCTGGTTCTACATCCTGGCTGTGGCCCTGATTTTACTGAGTGTCACGTTCCTGGGACTCTCACGCTACGGCGATATCAAGCTGGGCCCGGACCATGCGCAGCCTGATTTCAGCTACCACTCCTGGTTTGCGATGCTTTTTTCGGCAGGGATGGGGATCGGCCTGATGTTCTTTGGCGTTGCCGAACCTGTGATGCATTATCTTTCGCCCCCCGTCGGCACTCCAGAGACCGTTGCGGCAGCGAAGGAAGCAATGCGTCTGACCTTCTTCCACTGGGGCCTGCACGCATGGGCAATCTATGCCATTGTGGCGCTGATTCTGGCGTTCTTCAGTTACCGTCACGGTTTGCCTTTAACGCTGCGCTCCGCACTCTATCCCATTATTGGCGATCGCATATACGGGCCTGTAGGCCATGCGGTTGATATTTTCGCTGTTATAGGCACGGTCTTTGGCGTTGCTACATCGTTGGGTTACGGTGTTTTGCAGGTGAATGCCGGTTTGAACCATCTTTTCGGGATACCCATTAATGAAACTGTGCAGGTCATTCTGATCGTGGTCATCACGGGGTTAGCGACGATTTCAGTGGTGTCGGGCCTGGACAAGGGAATACGCATCCTGTCTGAGCTCAATCTGGGCCTGGCGTTGTTGTTGCTGGCGCTGGTCCTGTGTCTGGGACCAACCGTGCTTCTGCTGAAGTCATTTGTGGAAAATACGGGCGGTTATCTTTCAGAACTGGTGAGTAAAACGTTCAACCTTTACGCGTATGAACCTAAGTCGAGCAACTGGCTGGGAGGCTGGACATTATTGTATTGGGGATGGTGGCTTTCATGGTCGCCGTTTGTGGGGATGTTCATCGCACGGGTATCCCGCGGCCGAACCATTCGCGAGTTTGTCACCGGTGTGCTGTTTGTTCCTGCCGGCTTTACGCTCATGTGGATGACGGTATTTGGTAACAGCGCGATCTATCTTATTATGAACCAGGGGGCGACTGACCTCGCCAATACCGTTCAGCAGGATGTTGCTCTGGCCCTGTTCAATTTCCTGGAGCATTTCCCGTTCTCCTCCGTACTGTCATTCATTGCAATGGCGATGGTCATTGTCTTCTTTGTCACATCTGCTGATTCGGGGGCAATGGTTGTAGATACTCTGGCATCAGGTGGGGTGGCAAACACACCCGTCTGGCAGAGAATCTTCTGGGCCTCGCTCATGGGAATTGTTGCTATTGCGCTTCTCCTTGCAGGAGGGCTAAGCGCGCTGCAAACGGTGACAATAGCAAGTGCATTACCCTTCTCAGCTATCTTATTGATATCCATATACGGACTGTTAAAAGCCCTGCGTCGGGATTTGACTAAGCGTGAAAGCCTGAGCATGGCGACTATTGCTCCGACGGCTGCACGTAACCCAATTCCGTGGCAGAGAAGGTTGCGCAATATAGCTTATCTGCCGAAGCGTTCTCTTGTGAAACGCTTTATGGACGACGTTATCCAACCCGCCATGACGCTCGTTCAGGAAGAACTGAACAAGCAGGGGACGATAAGCCATATCAGTGACGCTGCCGATGATCGTATTCGACTTGAAGTCGATTTGGGCAACGAGCTGAATTATATTTATGAAGTGAGGCTTCGCGGGTATAACTCACCGACATTCGCCCTAGCTGCGATGGATAATGATGAGCATCATGCTGAACAACATCGATATTATCGCGCTGAGGTCTATCTCAAAGAAGGTGGTCAAAATTATGATGTGATGGGCTGGAATCAGGAACAGCTTATTAATGACATACTCGACCAGTATGAAAAACATCTGCACTTCCTGCACCTAGTTCGTTAATATCCACATGCTGTCATGGAAGGCAGCATTTATTTATTCCGACCGCAACCCGAGGAAATGCAGAAAGAATTCACGGTGACCATATAGATATCTGATAGATATTTAATAAAGTCAATTTATTTTGATTTATAATATGGCAACAATTCTAATAAAAAAACCATGGTTGTGGGGCAAGCTATTGGGTTGTTGATAAGGAAAGGGCAAAGCATTCGCGTGAGGATGGGCGTCTGCTTTGTGCCAAGCGGACCTTGAGTGCTAATTATACTTTTGGAAACAGCAGCACAGGTTCTTACGCCATCACCAGATTATTTTTTCAATGGAAAAAGATGCAGGGTATTAGCTGCCAACGGGTATATCCCCAGCATTCGGGTTGACTCCTTCAGTTCTTCAAGGCTAGCGTTCTCCTGGGGCATACGGCCGCCCCAGATGGTTATGCCTTCCGACAGGTGCGCGGGGCGGCCTTGTTTCTCTTCACTGATTTCTATTGTTTCACCATTACTCAGTGTGATAATTAGAGATGCCACTTCCATAGGCTGGTTTTCTCCATTAACGTTCTTAAGTTCTACCTTCATCAAAATACTCCTGTAGCGAGTTTGTGAATGCTGCTCCATGCCTAGTAAGCACACTTACTGATAGCAAGAAAGACCACTAGATTAGTCCTGATGGTCTGCTAAATTGACTAATTTTACCTTATTTCGCCCAGACCTTTTAGCATCATAGAGTTTGGTGTCTGCCACTTTCAATAAATCATCAAAGGTAATAAGCTTCCCTTCTCTCGGATGGTATGTCACTGCACCAATACTGATCGTGACCGATCTTCTGAGCGAACTCAGTTTCTCAATGCTTTTCCTTAATCTTTCACAAGCCAAAAAACAGTCTTTTTCATCCGTTTCAGGGAAAAGCATGATAAATTCCTCACCGCCAAATCGTGCGACCTTATCTTGGCTTCGTAGGTTATGGCTAAGTTCTTTGGCGATATTCTTAAGTGCATAGTCACCTTCCTGGTGGCCATAGGAATCATTATATGATTTAAAAAAATCGATATCGGCAATGGCAATTGACACAGGTGCGGGATCTCGCGCAATTCTGGTCATTTCATTCTCAAACCAACGCATAAACTTTCGGCGATTCGCAATCTCTGTCAGGCTGTCTTCAGTAGCCATTCGCTCAAGCATAGTATTAATTTTGTGTAATTCTTCCTTTTGCTTTTTGAGCTCAATTTCCATCGTTTTACGCTCATTAATACTTTGTATCTGAGCAATATAATATTTGACTTCACCATTATCTTCGCGTACCAAAGAAACACTCAGAAGTATCCAGATATAATTCCCTGTTGCTGTCAGATATCTCTTTTCTAGTTGGTAGAAGGGAATTTCTCCTCGAGAAAGAGCATCTAATTGTTTTAAATCAGTGCTTAAATCATCGGGGTGGGTTATATTTTGAAAATTGATAGAAAGCAGATGGTCTTCAGTATATCCCAGCATACGGGTCAGTGAATTGTTGACTTTTTTCCATTGGCCAGAAGAGGCTACCAACGCCATCCCGATAGTTGAATTTTTAAAAATAGATTCGAGTATGTCATTGTTTTTTTGTAGTGCTGAAATAACAATTTCATTTTCACTGATTAATAAATTGATCTCGATTAACGAACCAATACCCTCAGCCATTAAACTAATGAATTCATAGTCATCCTCAGAGAATGATATGGATCTTATCTGAGTGGATGAGAAATTAATTGTACCCCACAATTTTTCCCTCACCCATATTGGCGCTGAGATATAACTCTCCAGCCTCATACCAATGTAGACCGGATGGGAATTAAAGTCAGGATGTGTTCCTGCATGTTCAACGCTTATTATTCTTCTTTCTCTGACCACTTGTTGACAATAAGTGTTTTTCAGTTCAAACACCATACCAGCTGAAATGTCTCCACTTGTTGGTGAAACCGCAAGTAGAGAGTAACGCTCACCCTCTATCTGACTAATAATACCAAGAGACAGGTCAAAGGCTTTTAATCCTTCATTCAGAATAGCCAGGTATTTATCTTCAGGAGAAGCATGTCTCTTGGCCAACGCCTCATAAAGGAAGTGAATTCGGTTGATATTAACGTTGTTTTCTTTCATTTTTAACATCGCATTATCTTTTCGTCTTTTTACGCATAAAAGAGGGTTGCTATTCGGCCTTGATTAGTTTTCTACATTGTACCGTAGCGACAGCAGCCGGTATTTGAATAACTATCTTGCTCATCGCCCCTTACTGCTTAAAAATTTATCAAAAAATCGAATGGTGACACTCTTTTTATAACAGGTATCTACGATCTTGACTAAGATTTTAGAAGGGCAGCTATGCGCTGCTTCTCATCTGGGCTTATCATCGTAAGGTCGCACTATGTGTACAAAAAGGGTAATTATTTGCCTGTCAGTAGCTTCTGTACTGTTCACATCCACTACATGGGCTATCAATAAAGATTATCGGCACAAACTTGAGCAGTCTGGTTGTACTCAGGTTTCTGAAGCGCAGGGTTGTGATATCAACAAATCTAAAGATGAAAATGCAAAAGCTGGTTTTGTTAATGAAAGCAGCGATACCACAACATCAGCAACCAGTCCTTATGCAGGTAAGTGGTTAGCTTTGAGTGATAGCGGTGTTACGGTTGCAAACATCAGTATTGATAAAAATGACAAAGTCATCGTCAATGGAAAGAGCGTACATGCCACAAAATCAGACGGTGTGCTGCAGTTCAAGCAGGGGATGGTGATTTATACTATCCAGGGAGATCGTCGGGTGAAAGGTGAGGATGTCTGGCGGGATACGGATGCCGGAACGCAGGGGAAAATCTTCAAAAAGTAAAAATATGTTCGGAACAATAGCTTGCAAGAAACCGTAAGGTTAATAGTTAAAACATATCAATTAGTTAGAATTGATCAACAAATTGCGTACTATTCTCAGATATTTTTTCTTAACGTCTCCCTGAAGGTGGTTGTATGGTATTTAGCAATCGTAAGGTAAGTAGTTTTCACTTATCTAATCCAACGTAGTTCGTAGTATATTAAGGGTATTCTTTGTTATCAGGTGTTCTGTATGTCCTATTCCATCGGTGAATTTGCGCGGCTTTGTGGAATAACCGCCACGACGTTGCGCGCCTGGCAACGTCGTTATGGACTTCTCAAACCACAGCGTACGGATGGTGGGCACCGGTTGTATAACGATGACGATATTCAGCAGGCGCTTAAAATTCTCGATTGGGTGAAAAAAGGCGTACCGATAAGCCAGGTAAAACCGCTGCTGGCCCGCCCTGGAGCCAAGCGAACAAATAACTGGCTCGCCCTGCAGGAGAGTATGCTGCAGCGGCTGAACGAAGGGAAAATTGAAACCCTGCGCCAGCTTATTTATGACGCAGGCCGCGAGTATCCTCGCCCTGAATTGGTGAGTGAGGTTTTGCGCCCTCTGCGAAGCCAAGTCTCAGCTAATGTGCCGGCTATAATGACGCTGCGTGAAATCCTCGATGGTATTATTATTTCTTACACCTCGTTTTGCCTGGAAGGGGATAAGCGTGCGCCGGGCGATAACTACCTGATTACCGGCTGGCATCTTACGGACCCCTGCGAGATCTGGCTTGAAGCGCTTTGCCGCACGGGACAGGGGCATCGCATTGATGTGCTTCCCGTACCGCCCGCGACGCTTGCTCCTGAGATTTTCCCCGAGCGCAAATGGTTGTTAGTGACCTCTGGTAAGCTCACCGCAGCGCGTAAAAAACAGATAGACCTCTGGCAACAGCAGGTTAATTTCCTCGATGTGATCCCGCTTTAATCCCCTGTGATTACCTTTCCTGTGTGTGTCGATTGGCCACTGTATTAGTGGCTGTTGGATAATTTAACTCAAAAAATTAAATTTTTAATTTATTGAATTAAATGAGTTTATAAAAATCTCCAGCAAAAACTTGGACAAATTAAAGTGTTTGTGTAAGTTTTAATTATGCCGCGACGTCATGTGGTTCACTTAAGGGTAAGAGTTATGCGCGCACAGCCATCCGTTATCGACAGGTTTATGGATTACTACGCCAGTTTGGATCGCCAGCCCGTCCCCGCGCTTGCTGGGTTGTACGACGTGCATGCAGTACTTGTCGATCCCTTCGGGGAACATAACGGGCTGTTTGCCATCCAGCGCTATTTTTCGCACCTCCTGGGAAATGTAAACGCTTGCCGTTTTGCCATAGATCCTCCGCTATGTGAGAGCGGGCGGTTTGCCGTGACGTGGACCATGTACTGGTCGCATCCGCGCATTGCTGGCGGAGAAATACGATCTTTGCCGGGATGTTCAATGGTAGAGACGCATGGCGATAAGATTTTTCGCCAGCGAGATTACTACGACGCGGGTGAGATGCTTTATGAGCATCTGCCGCTGTTGGGCTGGGCCGTTCGCGGCGTTAAAAGGAGGGTGCGCGGATGATGACTGTCCTCATTACCGGTGCAAGCTCCGGGATTGGTGCCGGGCTTGCAAAGTCATGGGCCGATGACGGCTGTCAGGTGATTGCCTGCGGTCGCAATCCAGAAAGGCTGGAACAGCTGCGCCAATCCAATGCCAACATCACAGTACGCCTGTTCGATATGACAGACAGGGACGCCTGTCGCCAGGCGTTGGCGGACTGCAAACCCGAACTGGTTATTCTCTGTGCCGGGACCTGCGAATATCTCGACCAGGGCTGGATAGACGCCGAGAAGGTTGAACGGGTGATGGCGACGAATTATCTGGGTCCCATCAACTGCCTGGAAGCGCTTCAGTCGCAGTTAACCTCCGGTAGCCGCGTGGTGCTGGTCAGTTCGATGGCGCACTGGCTGCCGTTCCCACGGGCAGAAGCCTATGGTGCGTCTAAAGCGGCGCTAACCTGGTTTGCTAATAGCTTGCGTCTGGACTGGGAGCCGAAAGGTGTCTCCGTGACCGTCGTGTCGCCAGGATTTGTCGATACCCCGCTTACCCGTAAAAACGATTTTGCCATGCCGGGTCAGGTGAGTGTTGATTCTGCGGTGAAGGCGATTCGCCGTGGCCTGGCGAAAGGAAAAAATCATATTGCCTTCCCGACAGGCTTTGGCGTGCTGCTACGTCTGTTGGCCGGGCTGCCTGAGAGTCTCCAGCGCGCGTTGCTGCGCAGGATGGTGCGTTCATGAAAATTGCTATCATTGGCAGTGGTATTGCCGGATTAACCTGCGCCTGGCGTCTGGCCGGACACCATCAGGTGACGCTGTTTGAAGCGGCGTCGACCCCTGGCGGCCATACTGCGACGGTGGATGTGGCGACCCCGCAGGGGAATTTCGTGATTGATAGCGGCTTTATTGTCTATAACGACCGAACCTATCCGCGTTTTATGGGCTTGCTGAGCGAACTCGGTATCCAGGGGCAAAAAACGCAGATGAGTTTTTCGGTGCATAATCCGCAAAGCGGTCTGGAGTACAGCGGTCATACGCTGACTTCTTTGTTCGCCCAGCGTCGGAACCTACTCAACCCTGCATTTTGGGGTATGTTGCAAGAGATTGTCCGTTTTAATCGTCTGGCGAAACAGGCATTAAATGAGGTCGATGCGAACGCGACGCTACAGACCTTCCTCGACCAGCACCACTTCAGCGCGTTCTTTGCGCGTCATTACATTCTGCCGATGGGCGCAGCCATCTGGTCATCTTCGCTTCAGGAGATGCGCCGTTTTCCGCTTCCGCTGTTCTTACGCTTCTTTGAGCACCATGGCCTGCTGGATATCCGGGATCGCCCGCAGTGGTACGTGGTGCCGGGCGGATCGCGGGAATACATCCGTGTCATATTGGCGAAGCTGGGCGATCGTCTGACATTGCACCTTAATGCCCCTGTTCAGCAGGTTATTCGCTACGACAGCGGCGTCAAAATCCAGTTGGCAGGATCGGTACAGACATTTGATCAGGTGATCTTCGCCTGTCATTCCTCGCAGGCATTGGCTTTGCTTGAAGATGCGACCCCCGCAGAACGCGACGTGCTGGGCGCAATTGGCTGGCAGCGTAACGAGGTGGTGTTGCATAGCGATCGCCGCTGGTTACCGGTACGCGAACGCGCGTGGGCAAGCTGGAATTACCGTCTGAGTGGACAAGATCGTGCCAGCGCCTGCGTCACCTATAACATGAATATACTCCAGGGCTTACCTGAAGGAAGCCCGCTATTTTGCGTGACCCTCAATCCAGACACTCCAATTGACGATCGATTCGTCTGGCGACGCTTTGTTTACGAGCATCCATTGTTTAACCCTGAAAGCTGGCGGGCGCAGGCTCGCCGCGCTGAGATCAACGGCCTGCATCGGAGCTGGTTCTGCGGTGCCTATTGGTTCAACGGTTTTCACGAAGATGGCGTACGCAGTGCACTGGACGTGGTGTACGGCATTGCTGCAGGAGAGGGGCGCTAAGATGAACAGTTGCCTGTATCAGGGCGTATTGCGTCATCGCCGCCTTCAGCCTACAACGCACCAGTTTACTTATCAGGTGTTTATGGCGTGGCTCGATCTGGATGAACTGGCGCAGCTTCCGGGCGTCGGCGTGAAACGTAATCGCTTTGCCGCGGCGGCTTTTCATGATGCGGATTACCCGCTGGGGACACCGTTAAAAGAGAACGTGTTGAATCAGCTTGCCCTCCTGACTGGCGAACGTCCCGAAGGTCGCGTGATGCTCCTGACGCAATTGCGCTATTTCGGCTTTCATTTTAACCCGGTCAATTTTTACTACTGCTATGACCACGCGCAAATCCTGCGCTGGGTACTGGCGGAGGTCCGCAATACGCCATGGAATGAGCGACATTACTACGCCGTAGATGCACAGGAAAAGCGTCCGCTGGAAAAAGCGTTCCATGTATCGCCATTTAACCCGATGGATATGGTCTATCACTGGCGATTTAACTCGCCGGTTAAAACGCTGCATATGCATATCGAAAACCACCAGGAAGAGAAGATTTTTGATGCCACCCTGATGCTCAAACGCGAGCCGTTGACGCAGGCGAATTTACGTACGTTGCTGCTACGACTGCCGTTGATGACGCTGAAAACGGTGTCAGCGATTTACTGGCAGGCGTTACGACTGTGGCTCAAGCGAGTCCCTCTCTACAACCATCCCGTGAGCAGGAGTGAACGATCATGACCGATCCCGTCTTTGCGCTTGAACCTGATATTCCGCGCAACCTGCGTGTGGCGCGTTGGCTTCTTTTCCGCGTGCTGAGCGGTCTTCGCCAGGGGGCAATCACGGTGCGGGAAGGGGAGCAGACTTTTCATTTTGGTGATGTTTCAGCTGAGTTACGCGCCGACGTACATATTCTCTCACCCACGGTGTACTGGCGGGTGCTGAAAGGCGGAAGTCTTGCGGCGGCTGAAGCCTGGATGGACGGAGAGTGGGAAACGCAACAGCTCACGCCGTTATTGCAAATATTTGCGCTTAACACCACCCTGCTGGGACGGCTGGAAAGCGGATTTCGCCTGCTTGGACGACCCGTCGAGCGTTTGCGTCACTGGACACGTCGCAACCATCGGCAACAGGCGAGAGAAAACATCGCCGCGCATTACGACCTCGGCAATGCGTTTTACGCGCACTTTCTTGATGAGGATTTACTCTATTCCAGTGCCTTGTTCACCTGCCCCGAGCAGTCGTTAGCGCAGGCTCAGCAGGCCAAAATGGCGCGGCTTTGCGAACAGCTGGCGCTCACCGCGAATGATCATCTGCTGGAAATCGGTACCGGCTGGGGAGCGATGGCGGAATACGCCGCGCGTCATTACGGCTGCCGGGTGACCACCACGACCCTGTCGCAGGAACAGTTCGCCTGGGCGAACGCGCGCATTGCCCGCGCAGGTTTACAGGACAGAGTCAATGTACTGCTGTGCGACTACCGCGACCTGACCGGGGAATTCGACAAACTGGTGTCGGTTGAAATGATCGAGGCGGTGGGTCAGCGTTATCTGCCGACGTTTTTCCGCACCTGTCAGGCGCGCCTGCGCCCTGGAGGGAAAATGGCGATTCAGGCCATTACCATTCAGGATCAGCGCTATCGCGATTACAGCAAAGGCGTGGATTTTATTCAGCGTTATATCTTTCCGGGAGGCTTTTTACCCAGTATCACCGCGATGAGCGGTCTGATGACAAAGCACACCGACTTTGTGGTTCGCAATCTGTTCGATATGGGGCCTGACTACGCCCGGACGCTTGCGCACTGGCGACAACGATTTGTTCACGCCTGGCATGATATTGAAAAGCTGGGCTTTGATGAGCGTTTTCGTCGCATGTGGCTGTATTACTTCGGCTACTGCGAAGCCGGTTTTAATGCGCGCACTATCAGTGTGGTGCAACTGACGGTGGAACGTCTATGAACCGCCATTTACAGGTCTTTATCCTGGCTGTCGGGTTCGATTTGTACTGGCTCATGGTGGTGTTATTACGTGAGCGCGGCCTGGTGTTATGGCTTGGGCTGGCTATTCTGGCCTGCTTCTTGCTGCCGCCTGCACAACGTCTGTACGCGTTAATGCTGGCAGCAGCGGGCAGTAGTCTGGATGCGCTGTGGGCGTTGACGGGGTTGATCGATTTTCACGGTGAAGCATTGTTACCGTTATGGATGGTCGCGCTCTGGCTCATGTTCGCCGCCCTGTGGACGCACCTTACCTGCTCGACCACTTTGCCGGGATGGCTGCTGGCAATCATGGCCACCGGTGGTGGCCCGGTCGCCTATGTGATAGGAGAGCGTTTGGGGTCTATTACTTTTCTGGAACCGGCATTTATCGTTGTCGGTTTAATGGCGGCGGGCTGGCTGGTGTTGATGCTGTTTTTTCATATTTTCATGGGGAAACGCCAATGAAACCTGCCTTACTGATACTGCTGGGCGTCATGGCGATTGCGCCGTTTGCAGGGGCTACAGACTGGTTAAGCTGGCATAAAGTCGGCGATGCAACGCTCACCTGGGGGCCATTCACGATCTATACCTCACAACTGCGCACGCCGGATGGGCGTTATCGCGGGCTGAAAGAGGAGCAGGCGCTGATTATCACCTATCAGCGCAAAATTGAACGGCAAGAACTGGTGGATGCCACCCGCGATCAGTGGCGAGCGCAGGGGATTCTGGCGCGGGAAGCGCAGAGCGAGTCCTGGCTTCGCATGTTGGGTGAGCTATGGCCAGACGTCGCGCCGGGTACGCAACTGGCTTTTGTATTGCAAGATAAGCAGGGGCAGTTCTGGTATCGCATGTCAGCGACACAAAGGCAATTTATCCCGCTTGGCCCACCGCAGTCGGCGGCGTTCAGCGAAAACTTTCTCGCTGTCTGGCTGGGTTCCCGCACGCAATATCCTGAGCTGCGTCAGCAGCTTACTGGAGGTGAAAAATGAAACGTTTATTGACCCTGAGCCTGCCCTTGCTGATGCAACTGGCTGGTTGTAGCGCTGAAATTGCCGACTATCGACAACAACAGCCGACGCTGGATATCTTTCAGTATTTTCAGGGAGAAACGCAAGCATGGGGGATGGTTCAGGACCGCAGCGGTAAACAGCTTCGTCGCTTCCACGTCGACATTAACGGCGATGTGGTGGGAGACACATTGACCCTCAACGAACGCTTTGTGTACGACGATGGCGAGAAACAGCAGCGTGTGTGGCATATCCGTAAAGTCAGCGCCGATCGTTACGAAGGCACCGCCGGCGACATTGAAGGTGTTGCGAAGGGACAGGCGGCGGGCAACGCGTTCAACTGGCATTACAGCATGAATGTGAAAGCCAGCGGCAGAACCTGGTTGCTAAATTTTGATGACTGGATGTACCTGCAGGATGCCAATCATCTGTTTAATAAAACTGAGATGAAGAAATTTGGCGTCACCGTCGGCACGGTGACACTCTTCTTCTCCCGTAAAACGCACTAGCGAGGAAGACGCAATGAAAATGCAACCCATCGTTGGGATCAGCGGCTGTTTAACGGGGTCTGCCGTCCGCTTTGACGGCGGGCATAAGCGGGCGCAGTTTGTGATGGACAGGCTGGCACAGTGGGTGACATTCCGGCCCATTTGCCCGGAGATGGCGATTGGCTTGCCTGTCCCAAGACCGGCGTTGCGCCTGGTACAAACGGCTGTCGGCGATATTCGCATGCGATTTAGCCACGCACCTCACGAAGACGTGACCGACAAAATGGCTGACTTTTGCCAGCGGTATCTGGCCGGGTTGGACACTCTGTCCGGGTTTATCGTCTGCGCCAAATCACCCAGTTGTGGTATGGAACGCGTGCGCTTATATGACGAGAAAGGCAATCGCGGGCGCAAAGACGGGGTGGGACTGTTTACCGCCACGCTTATGGAGAAATATCCGTGGCTACCGGTAGAAGAGGACGGGCGGCTGCACGATCCGGTCCTGCGCGAAAACTTCGTCGAAAGGGTTTTCGCGCTACATGAGCTAAATATGCTGCGCAAAAATGGCCTGACGCGTCGGGCTCTACTGGATTTTCATAGCCGTTATAAATTGCAATTGCTGGCTCACCATCAGGCCGGATACCGGGAAATTGGCCCATTCGTCGCATCACTGCATGAATGGGAGGATCTGGAAGCTTTCTTTGCGGTCTACCGGGATAAATTAATGACGCTTCTGAAGAAACCCGCCTCACGTAAAAACCACACTAACGTGCTGATGCACATTCAGGGATATTTCCGTAATCAGTTAACAATGCGTCAGCGCGGCGAGTTGCGCGAGGTGATCCTTAATTACCGCGCAGGACTACTGCCCATACTGGCTCCTATGACGCTGCTGAAACATTATCTGGCGGAATACCCGGACGGTTATCTGCTGACGCAGAATTACTTTGATCCCTACCCGCAAGATTTAGCATTGCGACTGACTGTTAATTGATCATATTTGATTAAAAGAAGCGGGCAGAATAACAATTTATGTAATGTTCAAAATCTTTAATTTCCGCTAATTGCTCATAGTGGATTGCAGCGACTGTAAAATCTGTACCATCGAGGTTTGCCAGTAATGGTAGCGTGTTGAATGTGCCGGCGTGAAAAACTTGGATTCTTGGTGAAAACTCTCCCCAAAACAAAAAACATAGCTCGGATAATCAATGAGTTGAAAAAGGTAGATATGGTACATTTTGCAAAATGTAAACATTATAATTTAATATTTATTATAGTGTTATGAGAGTTGTGGCGATGTAATGCTGCGTTACATTGGCAGGATTAACTGGGCACCTTGATTTTTCACATTTCCAACGGCACTCGTTACGGCATGCCATATAAATTTATCAGCCGGAACGGAACCGTCAGCCGCAATTTCCGCAGCTTCTTTTCCTCCAATGTCCTGCCTCATCCATTCGCGAGCGGCTTCTGGTGACAGTACCAGCGGCCGCCTGTCGTGAATATCTACCAGTCCTTTGTCAGCTGCAGCTGTAACTATCAGGAAACCTTCTGCTTCATCTCCTCGATCGAATGGCGTGCTGCCAATCGCCGCCATAAATATCGGCTGTCCGTCGGCCCGATGAATGAAGTAAGGCTGCTTCGTGTCACCTTCCTTTTTCCATTCGTACCAGCCATCAGCAAAGCAAATTGCACGACCGTGCTGCCAGAGCGGTTTAAACATTCTGCTGGTGGCCGCAGTTTCAGATCGAGCATTAATTAGCGGTGGCTTATCCCACCACCCAGGGGCATATCCCCAAATGACAGGGTCAAGGTGCAGTTGCTCATCACGTTCGCTCAGAAGCAGGACTTTGGTGCCAGGCGCTACGTTGAATCTTCCGATGGGTTCCGGGTCATATGGAATGTCTAGTTCGGCTTCTTCAGCGAGCAGGGCAAGATAGTCCTCTCGTGTCATTGACTGTGAAAAACGGCCACACATAGAAACCTCCAGCCATATGTCAGACTGAAAGTATAGGGCAGGAAGAAAAAGTGGTGCGCCCGGTAATGATTTAAAAGGAATTTGTAAGGTAAATCGAAATGATGGTTTTGTGAATTGATGAATTCTTAAAAATGGATGGGCGCTCGTTGAAAGCGATCCCGAATTTTTCCCGACGACGCCACGAAACCAATAGCAACTGATTGATCTTGAACGGGTGCAATAGTAAGTATCAGGAGGTGTTTTTTAGTGGGCTTTTTATGCTAACCTATTGAAGTTTATAGGTTATTGCGTTTTGAGTTGTAAACAGGAATCGTATTCGGTCTCTTTTTATGTACTTTATAAACCAAAAGGTTAGAAAGCACGGTGCCAAAATACACGAAATTCTTTGTGCGGCATTTTATGCCTGCTACAACAATCTAAACATTTTTGTCCCCATATCCAAGTACTTTTCTGTCATTTTTCACTTTGGTCTTGGACTCGGTGCTATCTGCATCCCTTTATGCAAATGTTCTCGTAATGTGGCAGATGGATATGATTTAAACGTTGTACTATTGAAAATGACAGTATATTAATTTGTTCATAGTCATGGGGATATCAGATAAAGTTAATTGGTAATAATCTAAGGATTATGATTTATTATGAGCGGATTATAGCGATAAAATTATTAAAGATGGAATGGATATATGAATGACTCAGATGGTTATGTTTATATTTTAAAGAATGATGCCTATCAGGATAATCTTTTTAAAATAGGGTTTACAAAGAACATGCCTGAGCATCGGGCGAAGTAATTGTTTAATGGAGTGACCGGTGTTCCACTACCATTTGATGTGGTTATGGCATGTAAAGTAGGAAATTATCGGGAAGCAGAAAAGAATATTCATCTTCGCTTAAAACCTTATAGATTAAACCATAGGAGAGAGTTTTTTGAACTGCCAATAGAAATTTGCAGTAAGGTAGTTCTAGATGAATGTAATAAGATAAATGAACGACTTAATTTCAATTTTATTAATCCTATAATATTGGTGGAAAAGAAAGAGATCGCTATTGAAATTGAAAAATATCATGAGTCTAACTTTTTGATATCTATGAAAGATATGCTTATGCAAGAAAAACATAATTCTAAATTAAATAGCGAGCAAAAAGATAGAATCGAAATATTGATGCTTGTATTAGCTGAAGTGTTCCCTAACGATCTTGTGGGTTGGTATGATGGATTTATGAAAGACCATGATCCGGAAAAAGAAATACAAATTTGGGAATCGTTAGTTAAGGCTTTTTGTAAAGCCAAGCGTTATTATGAATTCAATGCATATAAACAAGAAGTTTTTAATAGCCTGCTTCTACGGACCATTAATGATAAATCGTTTGTCATGAAAGCTATGGCTTCATCGGAGGTTCCTCATGACTTACTTTCACGAATACTTGACTGTTACGATTTAAAGCCAACACCACTTGTCGTTATTACAGCGAATGGGATTAAAATGGATGCCCGATTACATATCCATAAATAATTATGTCTCGGATATAAATAGAAACGTCCCCGCCTTTCTGATGTATTTGCTAAAATTAAAGTTGCATGAGAACTGTGTACAGGAGGTCAAATGGGACTGCCTGACAATGCTTATCAAAGAGTGGAAGCGACGCGCTGGCGACATGTTTGGGTGGTCGGGGATATCCACGGTTGCTTCTCATTATTGATGGCGAAATTGCGCCTGTGTCATTTTGATCCGTGGCAGGACCTGCTGGTTTCAGTGGGGGATGTTATCGACCGCGGACCAGACAGTCTGCGTTGCCTGAAACTACTGCGTAAACGCTGGATTATCGCGGTCAGAGGGAATCATGAACAGATGGGGCTGGACGCGCTGGCAACCGGGGAGCAATTCCTGTGGTTTATGAATGGCGGTTCGTGGTTTGCGCAGGCGGAGCAGCCAGCGGCGACAACCGCTCTTGAAACGTGTCGGCAATTACCCTGGATTCTGGAGCTGCGTTGCCAGAACGGCATACACGTTATTGCTCACGCAGATTACCCTGATGATAATTATCAGTGGCAAAAAGAGGTCGATTTACAGCGGGTACTGTGGGATCGCACAAGGCTGATGAATAAAGGCAACGGCATTCGCGGCGCGGATCACTTTTGGTTTGGCCATACGCCTCTGCGTCAGCGGCTGGACCACGAGAATCTGCACTATATTGATACTGGTGCGGTGTTTGGTGGCGAGTTGACGCTGGTGCAACTGCAATAATCAAAAATCGCTGTATTCCTGGGCCGGACGCCAGAAGCTGTCGATGTAGTCATCCGCGGGTAAACATCCGCCGTTACGAATACGCTGATCGTCCATCGATATCAGGCACTGCTGCTCAGTTTTGTAGACATCAACAACGATATCTTCACAACCGCCACCCAGGTAGCACACAAAAAGAACCAGCGTGAACATTCCATCCTCAAATGGTAAAGCCATAGCTGTAGTGTAGAAGATGTTGATAGATGAGGGAAATTAACCAAGAAATAACCCGTCTGGCGACGGGTTCTTTTTGAATCAGGCAAGGCGCATGATCCAGGCATCTGACTTACGATCGTAGTGCTCGCGAAATAGAACTGAATGTTCTCCGTTAAGAAGGGCCGGGACGCTGGTGTCGGCATCCCAGGCATCAAGTTGCATGCATAAATCCGGATCGGATTTACATGGAATGGTTAACGTTCGGTCCCCTGGCGATTCGCCATGTAACTCGGCGTCGTCGATTTCAAAAGCGCCAATGCGCACACTGGTTTTCATCATCGTGCTCTCCGTTTATTTGCTGGTTGTGGTACGACCAGTTAGGCCGTCCATTTTTCAGCGTAGTCAACGTTAGCAAAAGCGCCAGTAAAAACGTGCGTTATCCTGTAAAGAGTTTGCCATCCCGGACAAGATCGCGCGGGTAGCTATTCTTTAATCGCGATCCAATACGTTTCGCCAGGCCAATCGGCTGATGCTGGAACGTAACCAGCACATCGTCGGTGGTCGGTGCGGTCTGCGGGTAGACATCCCGTCCGCGGTACCACTCTTCGGCTTCGGCAAGGGTCAGTTCGAACGCATGGCTGTGATTTGTGCTGGCGAGAGCAATGATGGCTTCATGTTGCCAGCGGTACCCTTTATTGTGCGTTTCAGCGAGTTTGATGCCGAGTCGGGAAAAGCGGACTTTGCCGATCAGGGTTTCAATCTCGGTTGGGAACAGCCAAATCTCTTTATCACGCTGCCACAGGCGCAGAGTGTCTTCCCACTGCAATCCACAGGCGTTAGCGGCCTGAGTGACAAGCGCGGATTCACGTCCTTTAAGCGGGCTGAACGGGAAGTTACCGACTTTGTATTTTGGCGTCGGTAGTGCAGGGATCGCGGCGGTTTTGCGCAGACGTGCGACGAAAAAACCTTCACAATCGTAGATCTGCGGGAACACATGCAGGAATCCTTCCGGGGTCAGGGCGCGTTCAGCCTGCGGGAATAAATCGCCCAGTGGTAAAAACTCGACGGCGTCCGGGTAGGTCTCAATCAACCACTGCATAATGTCTTCATTTTCGTCACGGTTCAGCGTGCAGGTCGAGTAAACCAACGTGCCGCCGGTACGCAAGGCATGAAAGGCGCTGTCGAGAAGTTCGCGCTGGGTTGCGGCAATTTCCAGATTACTTCTGGCGACCAGTTTTTTAGCGCATCGGGATCTTTACGCACCACGCCTTCACCGGAACACGGCGCGTCCAGCAAAATGGCATCGAAGGCTTCTGGCAACGCTGCGCCAAATACCCGCCCGTCAAAATGGGTTAGCGCGACATTGGCTATCCCGCATCGGCTGATATTGGCATGCAGGACTTTGACGCGACTAGCGGAAAACTCATTCGCCAGAATCGCGCCCTGATTTTTCATTTTTGCGGCAATTTGCGTGGTTTTGGAGCCGGGGGCTGCCGCGACATCCATCACGCGATCTGGAGTGTTACCATCGGCAAACAGCGCGGCGACCGGCAGCATTGAGCTGGCTTCCTGAATATAAAACAGGCCGCTTAAATGTTCCGCGGTACTGCCGAGTGGTACTGACTTTTCATCATCGCGTTCGATCCAGAAACCTTCAGCGCACCAGGGTATCGGAGTGAGCGACCAGTTGTAAGGTGCTGTCAGAGTGAGGAAGTCGGCAACGGAGATTTTCAGCGTATTGACGCGGATGCTGCGACGAAGCGGACGCTGGCAGGCAGCGAGAAAATCATCAAATGAGAGCGTGGAAGGCATTGCTTCACGCATTTGGTTTAGAAAGGCGTCGGGAAAATAAGCCACTTGGTACCACCGGCAAAAAAACAGGTGCGCAGTGTAGCATAAGTGCTCCGGCGCGAGTATGTACGCCGGAGCAAGGGGAGAGATTAACGTGGCAGGGCGGTTCCCCATTCACGCCACTCTTTTGGTTCGCTTTCGAGCAGCAGGAAGTGTTTACCTGCCTGCGCTTTCGGGGCCAGCGGCGTACCCGGTGGCGTAGCGAAGGCGATTCCTCCGCGAATGAACTGATTGAAGGTACCGGTCTTCACGACGCCGCCGGTCAAACCAAAGTCGAGGTTGTATCCGGATGCCAGCCAGAACACGGAGTTGTTCCGCACCAGATGCTGATAGCGCTGGCTAATGCGCATCGCCACCATCACGCGGTCAGAAAGCGAGCCCAGCGTCAGCCCGGTGACGGTCCCCACTTCAATGCCTCTGAACAGGACAGGCGTACCGATATTCAGCGAACCTGCTTCCGGCGCTTCTACCACAATACTCAGACCATCGAGGTAACGAGAGTCGGTAATGGTGGCTTCCTGCAGTTCAAAATCACGGCGCGGGTTACCGCGTCCTGGTTCAACGTTAATATACGGCTGTAAGATCGTATCCAGATGCTCGACGCCTGCCGCTGAGATTTGCGGTGTGATCACGGAGAAGCGGGTACCGCTACGGGCAAAAGTCTGCACGTATTCCGGATACAGAACCGCTTTTGCCTGAACTTCGTTACGGGCGGTGATCAGCTCAAGCGTCTGGATCTGGCCGATATCGATCCCCAGGTAGCGAATTGGCATGCCCGCCGCGAGTTTACCGGCATCGAACGCGTGCAGGGTTATCTGCCCGCCCACTGCACGTGCAGCGGTTTCGGAAGCATACAGAATACGCTTGTCGCCTTTGCGTTGGCTGGCGCTGGCACCGCTGAGGTTATCGAAGCTAATCGCCCCTTTGAGCGCTCGCGACAGGGGAGATGCCTGTACGGTCAATCCGCTACCGTTAAGCTGAACCTTTGCCCCGCCTTCGGCCCAGAATACGCTGTTGCTGGTCAGCAGGTTGCGATATTCCGGTTTGATATGCAGATCGATATCAAACGCATCGGCGCGTGGGCGAACGCTAATCACTTCACCGACCTCGAATTTGCGGTATAACACCACCGAACCGGCCTGCACATCAGGCAGCGTTTCGGCGCTCAGGCTGAGCGTGGTAGTTGGCAGATCGCTCAGGCTGTTTTCAATCGCTTTTTCCAGGTTGGCATACAGCGGGTAGCTTTTTTTCATTTCACCCTTGGTACCGGGCAAAATCCGAATGCCGCCGCTGAGCCATTCGCTGGCGCTGGCGCCAAGGAATTCCACGCCATCAAGCCCGACCTTGACGTCAACCCGGCTGTTGACCACAAACTTACTGTCACCTTGCACCAGGGCGCGATGCTGTGGCTCGATGGCAACGGTAAATGAAACACCTTTGCCAGAGAGCGTGCGATCAATCACCTGACCGACCTGTACGCCGTGAAGAATCAGTGGCTGACCGGCATCAATACCGTAACTCTCCGGCGCGGTCAGCGTAAGCGTCATGACGCCCGGATCGTGTAACAACGACTTCTCAGCAGGAATAACCGCAAACTGGTTACGCGGCTCGCCCTCGCCAGGTACCAGCTCGAAAGTTTTGCCCGTCAGTAACGAACTGATATTGGCATCGTTTAACGATAATTTAGGGCTGTGTAATTCAATTCGCGTATTGTCGCGCAGCAGCGTTACGACGCTGGGATCGACCGTCATTTCGCCGGTCACTTTACCGCCTGGATTTAAATCCAGTTTGGTCAGTTGCCCGACTTCTAATCCTTGATACATCAGCGACGTTGAGCCGGCCTTGAGTCCATCGCCGCTGGGTAAATCAAGCTTGACGATCACTCCCCGCTGGCTGTGCGCGAGATCCTGATACAAACCAAACGTGTCATCGGCCACCGCGGGTTTAGAGTCTTCGGGCGAATCAAAAGCAATGGCGCCATTGACCAGCGCCGCCAGACTCTCCAGCTTGATCTTCGCTCCGCTGAGGCTGACATCCGCATTCACACCGGACACGTTCCAGAAACGGCTGCCTTTTTTCACCAGGTTGGTAAAGCGACGCTCGATCAGCACGTCGATGGTTACGCCCTGATGATTTGGGTTGATGGTGTAGTCATATACCCGGCCCACCGGAATCTTGCGGAAATAAACCAGCGAACCGCTATTGAGCGACCCGAGGTCAGGGGCGCGCAGGTGCAGCATCAAATCGCCATTATCCAGACGATATTTTGGCTGCGTATCGAGGGCGACGAAATGATCTTCCGGCTCGCCGGTTCCGGGCATCATGCCGATATAGTTGCCGCCAACCAACGCATCCAGGCCAGAAACCCCCGCCAGCGACGCTTTCGGCGTGACCAACCAGAACTGGGTATCTTTGCGCAGAGCATCTTTCATGGTCGATTTGATGCTGACGCGTACTTCGATTTTGCGTAGATCTTCGCTGAGGTTGATATCCTGCACGGTGCCCACTTCAACGCCCTGATAGCGAACGGGAGTACGGCCCGGCACAATGCCGTCAGCAGACATAAAGTCAATGGTTACGGTATTGCCGCGATCTTCATAGCTTCCCCAGATAAGCCATCCTGCAATCATCAGCGCGATGAACGGCAGCAGCCAGAACGGAGAGATACGGCGTTTAGTTTTAATCTGCGCTTCAGTCTGCGAAGCGGGCGTTTCCTGACTCATGTGCATCCCAAAGTAAGCGGCTGTCCAGCCATTCCACAGCAAGAATAGTCAATATTACCGCTGCGCCGAAATAAAACGCAGCTGGCCCCATAGTAAAAGCAAGTATCTGATCGCGATTAATCAGCGACATGGTTAAAGCGATAACAAAGAGATCCAGCATCGACCAGCGACCAATCCAGGTCACCATACGCAGCAGTTTGATGCGGGTACGCAATCCTTGCTCACATCTAAAATGGATGCTGATGAGCAACGTAAACATCACAATCACTTTGGTGAATGGCACCAGAATACTGGCGATAAAAACAATCGCCGCTACGCCAACGTTGCTGTTCGCCAGGGACATTATGCCTGACAGGATCGTGTCTTCCTGGCGGCCGCCATTGACATAAATTACCGAGATGGGCAGCAGATTAGCAGGCAAAAGCAGGACGATCGAGGCCAGCAGAGCAGCCCAACACTTTTGGATACTTTGATTCCTGCGCCAGCGCAACGGGATATGACAGCGAGGGCAGCGACCTCGGGCGTCCGGATAACCTGTAAAGTGGCAACCGAGGCAGACGCGAAGTTTTTCATCGGGCCGACGGGCTGGTCTTTGCGGGTAGAAACGGTCCCAAAGCTGCTCAACGTTAAGGTGCGACAGCGTCAAAACACTGAGGATCACCAGCGCAATAAAAGCAAACAGACCTACACCGGGTTGCAAAAAAGCATAGTCCTGAACTTTGATTGATGCGACGCCAATGCCCACCAGGTAGATATCAAGCATCACCCACTCTTTGAGCCTTTCCAGCATCAGCAGCACAGGGCGCAGGTTCATCCCAAGAATATTGCCAAACCACAGATAAGCGATTGAGGTCACGAGAATGATGGGCGCGCCGGCAACGCAAAAGAGTACAAAGGATGCGGTGAGTGGGTCTCCTTGTCGGGTCATTTGCCAGATGCCTTGTAGCACATTGGCGTCAATGCGCACACCTAATAAATAGATGTGCAGGAGCGGTTCTCCCCAGGCAAAGGGCATCAGCAGCAGCATGGTGAAAGCCATAGCCGCCAGTCGTGTTAATGACCAGTCGCGTCCGTCACGAATTTTTGCCTGACAGCGTGGGCAAAATGCACTTTGATGCGAACGCATTTTAGGCAAGCTAAAGATCAGGTCACATTCAGGGCAACGATGGTAATGCGCACGAGGGAGTGCATCACCAATGGACCTGATGGCTATTTTTTTAGTCGGCGTGATGCGTGGTGTCGTTAAGGCCATGTATCGCGAATCAAATTGTTGAAGTAATGTTATCTTAACTCATGACGGGAATGATCTTGAGCATTAACGCATTTAATGTTTATTTTAGTAGGCTGCAGCTTTAAGTAAGACAACTAAGTGATTACATAATGAACAAAACAGAGCTATACACGGATCTGAACCGTGACTTTCAGGCATTAATGGCAGGTGAAACCAGTTTTCTGGCAACGCTGGCAAATACCAGCGCGTTGTTGTATGAACGTCTTGCAGAAGTAAACTGGGCCGGTTTTTATCTGCTCGAAAACGATACGCTGGTGCTGGGACCTTTCCAGGGAAAAATCGCCTGCGTGCGGATCCCGGTAGGACGCGGGGTGTGTGGGACCGCAGTAGCGCAGAACCAGGTTCAGCGCATTGAGGACGTTCATGCTTTTGACGGACACATCGCATGTGATGCCGCCAGCAACGCTGAAATCGTCCTGCCAATCACCGTCGAAAATCAGATAATCGGCGTGCTGGATATCGATAGCACGGCGTTTGGCCGCTTTACTGACGAGGATGAACAGGGGCTGCGAACGCTGGTGGCACAGCTTGAAACCGTGCTTGCAACGACGGATTACAAAAAATTCTTTGCGCGCGTCGCAGGATAATCAACGGATAACGTAGCAATTACTGATGACGTCATTATAATGTCGCCTGTTCATGCCTGCGCTTGTTGGCTACGTCCGTTGTAATCAGGAAATTTCATGGAAAATCAACCTAAGTTGAATAGCAGTAAAGAAGTCATCGCGTTTCTGGCCGAACGCTTCCCGCAGTGTTTTAGTGCGGAAGGCGAAGCACGCCCACTGAAAATTGGCATTTTTCAGGATCTGGTAGAGCGTGTTGAGGGCGAAATGAACCTCAGCAAGACGCAGCTCCGCTCTGCCTTACGTCTCTATACTTCAAGCTGGCGCTATCTGTATGGCGTTAAATTGGGCGCAACGCGTGTTGATCTCGACGGCAACCCTTGTGGTGAGCTGGATGAGCAGCATGTTGAACATGCTCGCAAACAGCTGGAAGAAGCTAAAGCCCGCGTTCAGGCGCAACGTGCAGAGCAACAGGCGAAAAAACGCGAAGCAGCCGCTGCTGCCGGTGAAAAAGAAGACGCACCGCGTCGCGAGCGTAAGCCGCGTCCTGCACCGCGTCGTAAAGAAGGCGCTGAGCGTAAACCTCGCGCTGAGAAACCAGCAGCAAAAGCACCGCGTGCTCCTCGTGAAGAACAGCATACCCCGGTATCTGATATTTCAGTACTGACGGTAGGGCAGTCTCTGAAGGTGAAAGCAGGTAATAATGCGATGGATGCCACCGTATTAGAAATCACCAAAGATGGCGTCCGTGTACAGCTGAATTCGGGTATGTCTTTGATTGTACGCGCAGAACACCTGGTGTTCTGAAACGGAGGCCAGGCCTGGCATGAACACTTTTTTTAGGCTTACTGCGTTAGCTGGTCTGCTTGCATTAGCAGGCCAGGCACTTGCTGTGGAAGATATCACGCGTGCCGATCAAATCCCCGTTTTAAAGGAAGAAACCCAGCATGCGACGGTAAGTGAACGTGTGACATCGCGTTTTACGCGTTCGCACTATCGCCAGTTCGATCTGGATCAGGCGTTTTCGGCAAAAATTTTTGACCGCTATTTGAATCTGCTCGACTACAGCCACAACGTGCTGTTGGCGAGCGATATCGAACAGTATGCAAAAAAGAAAACGGTCCTTGGCGATGAACTGCGTACCGGCAAGCTGGATGTTTTTTACGATCTCTATAATCTGGCGCAAAAACGCCGATTTGAACGTTATCAGTACGCTTTAAGCGTACTGGCACGTCCAATGGATTTCACCGGTACCGACACCTTTAACCTCGACCGGAGCAAAGCGCCATGGCCGAAGAGCGAAGCAGAGCTTAACGCGCTGTGGGACGGCAAGGTTAAATTTGACGAACTCAGCCTGAAGCTGACCGGCAAAACCGATGCGGAAATTCGTGAAACGCTGACGCGTCGCTACAAGTTTGCGATTCGCCGTCTGGCGCAGACCAACAGCGAAGATGTGTTCTCTCTGGCGATGACGGCTTTCGCCCGTGAGATCGACCCGCATACTAACTATCTCTCTCCACGCAATACCGAACAGTTCAATACTGAAATGAGCCTGTCTCTGGAAGGTATTGGCGCGGTTTTGCAAATGGATGATGACTACACCGTCATTAACTCCATGGTGGCGGGCGGCCCGGCAGCCAAGAGCAAAGCAATAAGCGTTGGCGACCGTATTGTCGGCGTGGGTCAGACCGGTAAGGGAATGGTCGACGTGATTGGCTGGCGTCTGGATGACGTTGTTGCGCTGATCAAAGGACCCAAAGGCAGCAAAGTTCGCCTTGAAATCCTGCCTGCCGGTAAAGGAACCAAGACGCGCACCGTCACGTTAACGCGTGAACGTATTCGTCTCGAAGACCGCGCCGTGAAAATGTCCGTGAAAACCGTTGGCAAAGAAAAAGTCGGCGTACTGGATATCCCTGGCTTCTATGTTGGCCTGACGGATGATGTCAAAGTTCAGTTGCAGAAGCTGGAAAAACAGAACGTCAGCAGCATCATTATCGATCTGCGCACTAACGGTGGCGGCGCGCTGACCGAAGCCGTTTCGCTCTCCGGTCTGTTCATTCCTTCCGGCCCGGTGGTTCAGGTTCGTGACAATAACGGTAAAGTGCGTGAAGACAGCGATACCGACGGCGTTGTGTACTACAAAGGCCCGCTGGTAGTGTTAGTCGATCGCTTCAGTGCTTCGGCATCAGAGATTTTTGCTGCGGCAATGCAGGATTATGGTCGTGCGTTGATCGTTGGTGAACCGACTTTCGGGAAAGGCACTGTACAGCAGTATCGCTCTCTGAACCGTATTTATGATCAGATGCTGCGTCCGGAATGGCCGGCGCTGGGTTCTGTTCAGTATACGATCCAGAAATTCTACCGTGTAAACGGTGGCAGTACACAGCGTAAGGGCGTTACGCCGGACATCATCATGCCGACAGGTAATGAAGAAACGGAAACCGGTGAGAAGTTTGAAGATAACGCGCTGCCGTGGGATAGCATTGATGCTGCGACCTACACCAAATCAGAGAATCTGACGCCGTTCGGACCTGAATTGTTAAAAGAGCACAATGCGCGAATTGCCAACGATCCTGAGTTCCAGTACATCATGAAGGATATTGCGCGTTTCAATGCGATGAAGGATAAACGCAACATCGCTTCTCTCAATTACGCTCAGCGCGAGAAAGAGAATAACGAAGATGACGCAATGCGTCTGGCGCGTATCAACGATCGGTTTAAGCGAGAAGGTAAGCCGCCGCTGAAAAAACTGGACGATTTACCGAAGGATTACCAGGAACCAGATCCCTACCTGGATGAAACGGTAAAAATTGCGCTTGACCTGGCGCATCTTGAAAAAGAAAAGCCAGCGGAACAGCCCGCAACCAGTAAATAACCTCCAACAGGCACAAGAAATTGTGCCTGTTTTTTTAACAAACGCATGAAGACGTCAGTGTGATACGATAAAATGTAAAGTTGTGTCTTTCTGGTGACTTAGCACCTATGGATGCTTGAAAATAGCCATAAGACCCATACGATATGGGTAATCGCATAGTGCGTTTTGTTAAATTGAGGTTAAAAGAAAATTATGATGCGAATCGCGCTCTTCCTGCTGACGAACCTGGCTGTGATGGTCGTTTTCGGGCTGGTATTGAGCCTGACAGGGATTCAGTCAAGCAGCGTTCAAGGCTTGTTGATCATGGCACTGCTGTTTGGTTTTGGTGGTTCCTTCATTTCGCTGCTGATGTCCAAATGGATGGCGTTAAAATCCGTTGGTGGGGAAGTGATCGAACAGCCTCGCAATGAAAGAGAACGCTGGCTGATGAATACGGTAGCGAATCAGGCTCGCCAGGCTGGGATCGCTATGCCGCAGGTTGCAATCTACCATGCGCCAGATATTAACGCGTTTGCTACCGGTGCGCGCCGGGATGCTTCGCTGGTGGCTGTGAGTACAGGCCTGTTGCAAAACATGAGCCCGGACGAAGCCGAAGCCGTTATCGCGCATGAAATCAGCCACATTGCTAATGGCGATATGGTTACCATGACGCTCATTCAGGGTGTGGTGAACACCTTCGTTATCTTTATCTCACGTATTCTGGCGCAAATTGCCGCTGGCTTTATGGGCGGAAACCGCGATGAGGGTGAGGGCAGTAACGGCAACCCATTGATCTACTTCGCAGTGGCGACGGTGCTGGAACTGGTGTTTGGTATTCTGGCGAGCATTATTACCATGTGGTTCTCACGTCATCGTGAATTCCATGCGGATGCCGGTTCAGCAAAACTGGTGGGGCGTGAGAAAATGATCGCCGCGCTGCAGCGTCTGAAAACCAGCTATGAGCCGCAGGAAGCGACCAGCATGATGGCGTTCTGCATCAACGGTAAATCCAAGTCGTTGAGTGAGCTGTTTATGACTCACCCGCCGTTGGATAAACGTATTGAAGCGCTGCGCAGCGGAGAGTATTTGAAGTAAGTTAATGACTGTCACGGGGCACCCGTTGCTCCGTGACTCATAAAACATAATGGCTATTTAAAGCTATCGATTAAAGTCTCGCCCAGACTATTCTGTCCCAGTTCTGCTTTACCTCTCATTCCGCCATTTTTTCTCTGCCGGGGACGAAAATATTCCTTGCCGCTTTATCTCTGGTAAAAACATTGGAGCCCCGCTGGCTGGCAAAAAGAACAGTGCCGGGCATTTGATGAAACCCAGTGGTAGACGGGCTATCATTGACAGCCCGTCTGGTAGGAAAAAACTAAATCAGAACTGGTAGTTTAATGATACCCAATAGTTACGGCCCGGGTTTACGTATCCGGTAGTGGATTGTGCAGTCTGATAGTAATCTCCTGCGTAGGTGCTATTACGCCCCACCTGATAAAGTTTAACCTCGCTAAAGTCTTTATCCAGCACGTTATTGACCGCCGTATTCAGCGTCAGATCTTTGGTCAGCTTATAAGACATCCCCATGTCGAGAACGGTCCAGGCTTTTAAATCAGCGCCTTTATCGTCATAGACGGCCTTTTGTACTGCGCTGAGGTTGTTGTAATTTTCGGTAAAGCGTGGGGCTTTACCGCGATAACGTGCGCTCAGCCAGGCATTCATATCTTCCGTTGCCTGCCAGTTCAGGCGAGCGTTAGCCATATGTTTTGGCGTGTAGCTTAACGGTGCGCCTTTATTGTCACCATCTTTTTGCTTGCTCTGGGTGTAGGTGTAGTTGAGGGATAAAGTCAGCACATCCGACCACAGAGGGAAGGTGCTGGCAAATTCAACGCCATCGGTCCTTGCCTTGCCGCTGTTGGTATAGCTGTTGGTATTATCATCGATAGAATACGAGACAATTTTATTTTTGTATTCTGTATAGAAGCCGGTAATGTTGGCGTTCAGTCCGGTGTCGTTCTCGTAATACAGCCCGGTTTCGTAGCTGATACTTTCCTCAGGTTTTAGGTCCGGATTACCGACCGTATTCACGGTTCCTTGCGCGGTTACGCCGCTGATCCCGTTATGTAACTGGCTCAGTGATGGCGCTTTATAACCTGTCGTCACGCCGCCTTTGAGCGTCCATTCGTCGGATACGTCCCAAACCATATACGCGCGTGGGCTGAAATGACCGCCAAAGACATCGTTATGCTCGTAGCGTGTCCCTGCGGTTAAGGCCAACGAGTCGAGAATATGCCATTCATCTTCTACATAGGCTGCCCACGTTTTTTGATGGAACGTTTCGCCGGTATTGGCCAGCACCACACCGTCTTTCATGCGCGCATCCCAATATTCCCCGCCGAGGGTTAAGAGGTGCGAATCACCTAATGGTGTCAGCAGTACTGAGTCCAGAATGACGTTGGTGTTCTTCAGTTCACGTGCGTCACCGGCCCGGCCTGCGTTCTCTGGCGTGAGTGCGGAGGAGACCAGTTGTCGTCCTTTGTTCTCAGTTTCATTCCAGCCGAGGGAGGATTTCCAGGTGCCGAACGTTAAGGCGGTATCGTGGCCGAGGGTGACTTTGTTACGCTCATAGCGCAGCGTTTTATCGTAACCCCCCGTCAGGTTACCCAACTGACCGTCATCGTTATCATAGCGCTGTCTGGCGGAGTCGAGATCTAACCATAGCGTATTGCTTTCATTCGTCTTCCAGTCGAGTCGCGTGCCGATGTTATAGTTTTCTGACTCGGTAGGATAAGGTACGCGAGTGGAGGAGGTATCGCTCAGGGAGGTAACGCTGGAACCCTGACGTTGGGTGGTGCTACCCCGAACCTGCATATCCAGTACGCCAGCGATTAACGGGCCGCTTGACCAGAAGTTGGCGACCGTGCTGTTACCCCATTTATTACTCTCTTGCAGGTTAACGCCGGTATTGATGGAGGTGCTCCATTTATCGGTGCTTTTTTTGGTAATGATATTCACCACGCCACCGATTGCGTCGGAGCCGTAAAGCGTCGACATCGGGCCGCGGATCACCTCAATATGATCGATTGCCGCCAGTGGAGGCATAAAGCTGGTATTCATAGCTGAGAAGCCGTTTGGCGTCACATCGCTGCTGCCGTTTTGACGAATACCGTCAATCAGGATCAGGGTATAACTGGCGGGCATGCCACGAATGCTGATCTCCAGGCCACCGGTTTTACCGGTGCTGCTTTCAACATCCACCCCTTCAACAGAACGCAGGGCTTCGCCTAAATCATTATATTTATTGGTTTGTAACTCTTGCTGTGAAATAACGGAGACGCTGGCGGCAGCGTTGGTGATTTTCTTTTCGTAACCGGAAGCGGTTACCACCATAACATCTTCAGCGAAGGCCAGGGGACTGGAAAATCCTAAACAGGACAGAACAACAGAAGCAACAGGTTTTAAGCGCATAGTCAAACTTCCTTTGTTAAAAATTCAAAGGAAGTAAGATAATTGATGGGAATGATAATAAAAATAATTATCATTATATGTTTACATAACTTATCACTTCTGGTGTTTTTCTTGAATAAATATACATAAATTGTCATTAGTTTTAGCTAAGTAAATAGCGGAAATGACCAATAATTAGTATTTGTAATCATTAGGTTGTAATTAATTTGCCATTAATTGACTGGCTAACATTTAATCTATTTTCTGTGATTCAGAGGGTACTCAATTAGGAGTATCAGAAAAAAGTATGATAATTTTATAGAATCGTCATACTTTTCTGCGCCGCATCATTTTTTTCGTCATTTCAGTCCGCCATAATCCCTTCCCCAGGAGACCGTTTAACGGCATAAAAATAACGCAAATCTGGATAACATAATGATTAAAGGCAAGCTGGCACTGCTTACGTGCGCATTGACTCTCGCATTAACCTCACCACTTCTCGCCGCGCAAAATGTGAGCGAGGGGCAGACGTTGAAGCTGGCAATTGGACCTGAGCCAACGGAAGGGTTTGACCCGATGCTGGGCTGGAGTCATGGCAGCTATTTGCTTTTGCATGCACCATTATTAAAACAAAACGCAGATATGAGCTGGGGTAACCTGCTGACGGAAAAAGTTGAAACCAGTGCTGACGGCAAAACCTGGACGTTGACGTTAAAACCTGACCTTAAATTCTCCGATGGTTCCCCGCTAACCGCTGAAGATGTGGTGTTCACCTATAATAAAGCCGCAAAGAGCGGCGGCAAAATCGACATGGGAAACTTTACTCATGCCAGCCTGAAAGATAACCGCACGGTAGAAATCACGCTGCGCAGCCCGCAGAGCACCTTTGTGAACGTGCTGGGCTCTTTGGGTATTGTTCCCGAAAAACGGTATGACGAAAAAACATTCGCCAAAAATCCGATTGGCGCAGGCCCCTATCGGTTGGTGAGTTTTCAGCCGGGGCAGCAGTTGATCGTGGAGGCGAACCCCTGGTATGCCGGTAAGAAAAATGATTTTAGTAAGCTGGTGTTTGTCTTCCTTGATGAAGATAACGCTTATGCCGCAGCGCGCAGTAGTCAACTGGGACTCGTGCGTATTGCGCCTTCGATGGCGGTCGCCCCTCAACAGCAGAATTTGAAGCTTTGGGTACGCGACAGCGTGGAAAACCGTGGCATTGTGTTCCCAATGGTCCCTGCGGGTAAAAAAGACGCCAATGGTTATCCGGTCGGCAACGATATCACGGCTGATATCGCCATCAGACGCGCCATCAACTACGCCATCGATCGTAAACAACTTGCCGATCAGGTCATGGAAGGTCATGCGATTCCGGCGTATAGCGCGGTTCAGGGCCTGCCATGGCAGGGACAGTCAGTTGCGTTCAAAGATGGCGACAGCGAAAAAGCGCGGATGATTCTGGAAGAAGCCGGCTGGAAGGTGGGGAAAGACGGCGTACGCGTGAAAGACGGTAAAGAGGCTCGCCTGACTCTATGGTACGCCAGCGGAGACAGTACGCGCCGGGATTTAGCCGAGGCCGTACGTGCGATGCTGGAGCCCGTGGGTATTCAGGTCTCGCTGCAATCCGGAAGCTGGGAAACCGTTGAGCGGCATATGCATGCGAATCCGACGCTGTTTGGCTGGGGAAGCCTGGATCCGATGGAGCTTTTCCATCACTACAGCAATCAGGCCGCGGGCGTGGAATACTACAATCCAGGCTATTACAGCAATCCCGTCGTTGAACAACATCTTAAACAGGCCATTGATGCTCCGGACTGGCAAAAAGCGTTGCCTTTCTGGCAACAGGTGGAGTGGGATGGCAAGCAAGGGGCTGGGGTGCAGGGCGATGCCGCCTGGGCATGGCTGCTGAACATTCAGCACACTTATCTGGCAAATCCGTGTATTGACTTAGGCAAAGGCGCGCCGGAGATCCACGGTAGCTGGTCCCTGCTCAATAATCTGGATGAATGGACCTGGACCTGCCGTTGATGAAGTCTGTTGTAGGCCATTTTCTACGGCTGATAGTGTTATTAGTGCTGGTTGCGGCTGGCACTTTTATGCTGCTAAGCTTTTCTCCTGTCGATCCGATTCGCGCCTATATTGGCAACGATCTCCTGCACGTGCCGCCGGAACAATATGCGCGTATCGCTGCTCGCTGGGGATTAGACCAGCCGTTATGGGAGCGTTTTAGTCACTGGTTTATACGTGTATTGCAGGGCGATCTCGGCTACTCAATGTTGTTTAATGCACCGGTTGCCAGCGTAATCAAGGAGCGCTTTGCAACTTCGTTTGCCTTGCTTGGCGGCGCGTGGCTGCTCTCCGGCATACTGGGAACGGCAATGGGGTTTGTCGCGGGTCGTTATCTGAATCGCTGGCCGGATAAAGCAATCTGTCGACTCAGCTATCTGCTTTCGTCGTTGCCGACCTTCTGGATTGGCATGCTGCTGCTGGCGTTATTTGCCGTGCGCTGGCCGGTATTTCCGGTCTGCTGCGCGTGGGAGCCGGGCAACAGTGGTGATATGGCCACGCTGGCTGAGCGTCTGCGCCATTTAGTGCTGCCCGTTTGCGCGCTAAGTTTATTGGGACTTGGCCAAATTACACTTCATACGCGGGAAAGTATCGCCAGCGTGATGAAAAGCGATTTTGTCCGTTTTGCGCGTTCTCAGGGAGATAAAGGCTGGTCGCTGCTGCGTCATCAGGTTCTGCGCCACGCTATCACGCCCGCGCTGTGCCTGCAGTTTGCCTCGCTGGGAGAATTGCTGGGCGGCGCACTGCTGGCGGAAAAAGTTTTTGCTTATCCGGGACTGGGACAGGCCACTATTGATGCCGGATTACGCGGCGATCTGCCGTTACTGATGGGAATTGTGTTGTTCAGTACCATACTGGTGTTCATTGGCAACTCGCTGTCTACCTGGCTTGTCCATGTGTTGAACCGTGCTCTGGAGCGACCTGATGCTCTATAATCCGACGCCGACGCTGATTCGTCTTCTGCTCTCTTTTAGCTGCCTGCTAGGCATTGCGGTGTATGGCGCCGCGACGCTGGATAACCCATTGAGCGTTAATCTGCTTGCCCGTCATTTACCGCCTGATGCGCTGTATTGGTTTGGCACCGATAACCTCGGTCGCGATCTGTGGATTCGTTGCTTTCAGGGCGCGTTAACCAGTCTGCAAATTGGTATTGGCGCAGCGTTTTGCAGCGGCTTCATCGCATTACTGATGGCGGCGGTTTCACGTATACATCCGCGTCTGGATGTACTAATGCGTCTGATTACCGATGCCATGCTGTCAATGCCGCATCTGCTGTTGCTCATATTGATCTGTTTCACGCTGGGCGGCGGAAAAAATGGGGTGATTATGGCGGTTGCGTTGACCCACTGGCCGCGTCTGGCGCTAATCCTGCGTGCCGAAGCGCAGCGCGTGGCCCACAGTGACTATCTAACATTGACCTGGCGTCTGGGACACGGACATTTTTACTGCTGGCGGCATCACTATCTCCCGGCATTGTTACCCCAGTGGTTAACGGGAACCTTGCTGATGTTTCCCCACGCGGTGTTGCACAGCGCGGCGTTGAGCTTCCTCGGTTTTGGGCTGGCGCCGCATGAACCATCGCTGGGCCTGTTGCTGGCTGATGCGCTGAGGTTTATCAGTCATGGCGACTGGTGGTTAGTGCTGTTTCCCGGGCTGATGCTATTCAGTCTGGTTATGTTATTCGATCAGCTCGCAAGGGCAGTGCATCGTTTATGGTTACGAGGTGACGCATGTTGAGTTTAAGACAGGTCTCGCTGGACGTGGCGCGTTATCGCTGGTACGGCGCGAGAAACTGGTCTTCGCTGTTGCAGGATATCTCTTTCGACGTAGCGCCTGGTCAGATGGTGGCGTTAGTTGGGGGTAGTGGGGAAGGTAAAAGCCTGTTGCTGCAATGTCTGCTTGATCTCTTACCGGACAATTTGCGTTTCAACGGCTCCATCACCCTGGAGGGGAAAACGCTGGACAGTGATGATATTCGCAAATGTCGTGGCAATACTTTCAGCTATGTCCCGCAAGGTGTTCAGGCGCTTAACCCGCTGCTCTCGATTGAAAAGCATCTGCGCAGGGCAAGTCAGCTCTCCGGCCAGGCCTGGAATGCCGGAAAAATTGAACGATTGCTCCAGCGTAGCCAACTGGAAAGTCGCGTATTAGATGCCTTCCCACGCCAGCTTTCGGGGGGGATGGCGAAACGTGTTCTGGCCTGTCACGCGTCGCTGAGCCAGGCTCGCTATATTCTGGCTGATGAAATTACCGCCTGGCTTGATGCACCGCTGGCTAATCAACTGCTTGAACAGCTACGTGAGCAATGTGAGCAAGGGGCTGGCGTTTTATGGGTAACGCACGACCTCACGCTGGCCGCTCGCCACGCGGACCGCATTGTCGCGCTGCATCAGGGAAGGGTGTCGGATAACGTCAGCCGGGAACAGCTGTTACGCGGAGAGATCAGCGAGCATCTGCAACGCCAATGGCGTGCGCTGCCTGAAAGAAATCAACTTTTTGGAGAGCGCGATGCTGTGCTGTCGTGAGGTGACGATTTGTCAGGGAGGAAAGGTGCTATGGCAAAATCTGACCTTCTCTCTGCGCCCCGGAGAACGCATTGGGGTTTGTGCACCCAGCGGAACCGGCAAAACAACGCTGGGACGCGTACTGGCGGGCTGGCAAAAACCGACCTCGGGTGACATTCTGGTTGATGACCAACCGCTGCCATTGCACCAGTATTGCCCGGTGCAACTGGTGCCACAGCATCCGGAATTAACCTTTAACCCGCGGCGTAGCACCGGCGATGCGGTTCATGATGCCTGGCGACCTGATGCTGAACTGCTTACCCGTCTTCACATCAACCCTGAGTGGTTAACTCGCCGTCCCGGACAGCTTTCTGGCGGTGAACTGGCGCGAATTGCTTTACTTCGCGCGCTGGATCCGCGGACACGTTTTCTTATTGCCGATGAAATTACCGCCCAGCTCGATCCTTCCATTCAAAAAGATATCTGGGTATTGCTGCTTGAAGAGTGCCAGCGTCGGCCATTAGGTATGCTCATTATCAGCCATCAGCAGGCTCTGCTTGATCAGATCTGCTCCAGAAAACTCATTGAAGCGTGAGGCAATAACGTGCAGTAATGTCTATTGATTAAATTGTTATGTTATATTATAACAATTCACTCGCAAACGATTTGAGGGTGAAATTTTGGCTATTCGTTTTAACAAACTGACAATCGCTCTGGGGATGCTTTTAGTCAGTGGGCAGGTTTTGGCGCATGGTCATCATTCCCATGGTGCGCCGATGAGTGAAGTAGAACAAAAGGCGTCGGAAGGGGTATTTGATGATAACCAGGTGCAGAACCGGGCGCTGTCCGACTGGGATGGCATGTGGCAATCTGTCTATCCGTATCTGGTCAGTGGCGAACTTGATCCGGTTTTCAAAAAGAAAGCGGAGAAAGATAAAAGCAAAACGGCAGAACAAATTAAAGCTTATTACCGTACAGGCTATGCAACCAATGTAGACACCATCGGCATCGAAGATGGCGTGATGGAATTTCACACCGGTAATCAGGTCGCATCGTGCAAATACGATTATGCCGGGTATAAAATCTTGCACTATAAATCAGGCAAGAAAGGTGTACGGTATCTGTTTGAGTGTAAAGCCGCTGACAGCAAAGCGCCTAAATACGTGCAATTCAGCGATCATATTATCGCGCCGCGTAAATCGAGCCACTTCCATATCTTTATGGGAAATACCTCGCAGGCTGCCTTGCTTGAGGAGATGGAAAACTGGCCTACCTACTACCCTTATCAACTGAAGGGCGAAGAAGTAGTGGATGAGATGCTGCACCATTAATCTGGGCTAACCTTATCTGTACACACCCGCCACCAGTGGCGGGTTTTTTAATTAATAACCTGCTCTTTCCATCACCTGTCGCATTCGTTAGCATATTGTATCGCAGCAAGTGCATGTGTTTTTTCAGGAAGAGGTTAACGTGTTCGCAGAGTATGGAGTTCTGAATTACTGGACGTATCTGGTGGGGGCTATTTTTATCGTGCTGGTACCGGGGCCAAATACGATATTTGTGCTGAAAAACAGCGTCGGTAGGGGAGTAAAGGGGGGTTATCTCGCCGCCAGCGGTGTGTTTATTGGTGATGCCGTGTTGATGTTTTTGGCCTATGCCGGTGTTGCTGCATTGATTAAAACAACGCCCGTTTTGTTCAATATCGTTCGTTATCTTGGCGCTTTCTATTTACTGTATCTTGGCGCGAAGATCCTGTATGCAACACTGAAATCGAAAGCAAGCGACGCCGCGCCTGAGGAAGTTCCGTTTGGCGCTATTTTTAAGCGCGCATTAATCCTGAGCCTGACCAATCCCAAAGCTATTCTGTTTTATGTGTCGTTCTTCGTGCAGTTTATTGATGTCAATGCGCCGCATTCAGGGCTGTCATTCTTTATTCTGGCTATTACGCTTGAGATAGTGAGCTTTTTCTATTTGAGTTTCCTTATTTTCTCCGGCGCGTTTGTGACGCAATATATCCGTACGAAGAAGAAACTGGCCAAAGTGGGTAATTCCCTTATCGGCCTGATTTTCGTTGGTTTTGCCGCCCGTCTGGCCACGCTTCAATCGTGATGCCATCGGCCCGCTGAGTGCGGCGGGCCTTTAATATTGCGCTCTGCTTTTCATTTATAATCGTAGGGTTATAACCAATAAATGGTATTTTAAATGTATATTTTGAGGCGTACCCTGTATACAGCAGCGGTTCAATATGACTCGCTGGTTGTCGACTGGAAAAGGGAAGAAAAATGCTTCAAATTCCACAGAATCATATCCATACACGCTCTACGCCATTCTGGAACAAAGAAACGGCGCCTGCCGGAATTTTCGAACGCCACCTTGATAAAGGGACCCGTGCCGGGGTTTATCCTCGACTTTCGGTTATGCAGGGGGCGGTCAAATATCTCGGATACGCAGACGAACACAGTCCGGAGCCAGTAGAGGTGATGATTATTGAAGCCGGTCAGTTTGGCGTTTTTCCACCGGAAAAATGGCATAACATCGAAGTGATGACCGACGACACTTACTTTAATATCGATTTTTTCGTCGCCCCGGAAGTTCTGATGGAGAGTGCAAATCAACGAAAAGTCGTGCGCACCGGCAAGGAGTAAATCATGGGTAAAGCAACCTATACCGTAACCGTGACCAATAACAGCAACGGTGTTTCTGTTGATTATGAAACAGAGGCGCCAATGACATTACTGGTGCCGGATGTGGCAGCTGAAGTGGTCAAAGATCTGGTCAATACCGTGCGTTCGTACGATACCGAAAATGAGCACGAAGTCTGCGGGTGGTAGGCATTAGTCACTGCTACTGATTGAATATATTAGTTTTTAATCTAAAAACCGCACTGCGCTTTGACGGCGCAGTGCGTTTTTTTGTGGGCGAAACAGGGAAATATCCAGAAAGGATTCCTTAAGAATACCTTAAGAGATTCGCATTGATTGCTAATAGTTGATCATTCACAGGGGTTATGATCGCGAAACAGATATAAAACAGAACATCGCGCTTATGAAACTCAATACCCGACTTACATTACCCACAATCATTCTCGGATTAGCCATCGTGGCGATCCCGTTCGCCGCGAACTGGCATCTCCCGCTACTCAGCGGTACTGTCGTCAGCTGGATTGAAAATGGCCAGGCGCTATGGCTGCTGTTTGGTGCCATATTTACACTCAGTTACATCAGGCCCTTATCACGTCCCGAAGGCGAGAAGCAATTTTGGCTTTGGGCGGCAGCGTGGTGGCTGGTATTACTGGGCCGAAGCACAAGTTGGGGCCGCGATTATTTTCCTGAGCATCCTAAACTCCTGTTCCGGGCTATCTCAGTGGTATTGATTGCCATGATTATTCTGCCAGTGCTGATTTCGAAGCGCTTACGCCAGGATATTGCCCGTCGCTTTCGCAATGAACCGCTACCTCTGTGGCTGTTAGCGATCACCACCTGTGCATTTTTGATCTCCGATACGGTAGAGCATCATCGTCTGCTGGCTCCCATCTTTCTGCACAATGCTCAGTATGGCGATCTGATTGAAGAACTGTACGAACTACCGTTTATGGCGGGATTGTTTCTGATGAACCTCGGCTTTATGCGGCGGGATAAGCAGGAGGAAGCTGCATCCATCCGCTTCAGTGAACCACAGCTGGCGAAGTCATGAGATAAGGCCTGAGTCTGGAAAGCCAGACTCAGGCGATGATGGCGGTGACTTACGCAATAGCCTCACACAGACGTGACTTCATGTCGCTATACGTTTGTGCGGCATATTTTTCTGCCCAACCCTGATCGGTAATGTGCTCAATATTTACGGCGCAATATTTGGTTTCCGGCGTTTTCGAAATAGGATCGAGATTGTCCTGGGTTAACTCGTTACACGCGCCAATCCACCATTGATAGGTCATATAGACCGTTCCGGCATTGATGCGCTCGGAGACATCCGCACGGCTGATGACCTTACCGCGGCGCGAGCTGACCCATACCAGATCGCGATGACGAATACCCATTTTTTCAGCATCATGGGTATTGATTTGCACATACCCAGGCTCGTCTGCCAGCGCTTGCAACGCTGCGCAGTTGCCGGTCATCGAACGGCAGGAGTAGTGCCCAACCTCACGCACGGTACACAGCACCAGCGGATATTGTTCATCAGGAACTTCTGCTGGCGCTCGCCACGGTGCGGCAAACAGTTTGCCTTTGCCATTGGCGGTATCGAACTGGCTGTGCGCGTAAAGGTAGGGCGTACCAGGACTATCGAGATCGGGACATGGCCACTGAACATGACCCATCTCACCCATTTTCTCATAGGTCACGCCGTAGAACAGTGGACACAGCTCGCGCATCTCATCCCAGATTTGCTGGTTATTTTGATACTGCATTGGATAACCCATTTCGCTGGTCAGCAGGCTGATAATCTCCCAGTCACGCTTTACATCACCGGTGGGTTCAATCGCTTTCTCAAAACGCTGGAAACCGCGATCGGCGCAGGTAAAGACGCCACCGTGTTCACCCCATGAGGTGGCAGGCAGGAGGACATCGGCCATTTCCGCCGTCTTGGTCATGAAGATATCCTGCACGACGATAAAATCGAGCGCGTTAAATCCTTCGCGGACCAGACCCAAATCGGCCTCGGTTTGCAGCGGATCTTCTCCCATGATGTAGTAGGCTTTGATTTTGCCTTCGATAGCCAGATGCGGAACTTCGGTGATGCGGGTCCCAACCTTGTCATCCATCTGATTAACGTCAATGCCCCATGCGGTGGCAAATTTCTCCCTGACGGCGAAATCGGTTACGTCCTGATACCCTGGAAACTGGTTAGGCAGCACCCCCATATCGCACGCGCCCTGCACGTTATTTTGCCCGCGCACCGGGCCAACACCGACGTTAGGGCGTCCCAGATTTCCGGTCAGCAAGGCCAGGCTCGACAAACCACGAACCACGTCAACGGCCTGACCAAACTGGGTGACGCCCATCCCCCACATCACGGTGGCCGATGGCGCCGCAGCAAATGTACGCATCGCCTGACGAACCTGCTGTGCGGGAACACCGGTTAAATGTTCAACGTCTTCAGGCGCATACTCCTTAACGGTTTCCCAGTATGTTTCCAGTCCTTCCGCATGCTTTTGTACATACTCGCGATCGTAGAGTTGCTCCTCGATGAGAACATGGCCAAACGCGTTGACCAGCGCCATATTGCAACCGTTTTTCAACTGCAAATGTTGGTCAGCGATACGGGCAGTTTCAATACGGCGTGGGTCGCAGACAATGATTTTTGCGCCGTTCTGGCGAGCTTTAATTACCCGGCGGGCCACAATTGGGTGTGAATCGGCACAGTTATAACCAAAGATCAGCAGGCATTTTGAGTTTTCAATGTCGCTGATGGAATTGCTCATCGCGCCATTGCCTAACGTTTCCTGTAACCCGGCCACGGAAGGGCCGTGACAGACGCGGGCACAGCAATCGACATTGTTGGTATGGAGCACGCCACGTGCGAATTTTTGCATCACGTAGTTGGTCTCATTCCCAGTTCCACGGGAAGAACCGGTGGTCATGATGGCACGAGGGCCATAGGTATTTTTGATTTCAGTTAAGCGTTTTGCGGTGTAACGAATGGCTTCATCCCAGCTAACGGGAGTGAATTTTCCACCTTTTTCATAACGGATCATCGGGCGGGTCAGACGGGGAGTCAGAAGGCGAGTGTCGTTAAGAAAGTCCCAACCATAATAGCCTTTCAGGCATAACTGATTTTGGTTCGTTACACCCTCTGCGGCCTCAGCGCGGATGATTTTGTTATTCTCAACAACAAGCTTGAGCTTGCACCCGGCCCCACAGTATGGGCATACACTGGTGATTTTTTTCATCAATAACAGACCTGTTAAATGCTGAAATAGCGCGAATTGTAGACGCAGTCACGCGATACGCATCGCGGACTACGATGTGTCGTAGTGACGGACTGTTTAAGCATAAAGTGTGCCAGAAGTGAAAACCCAGCAATAGCAGGGGCTGACGGCCAAAGCCTTAAGCAGAATGACTGACGATTCGACATTAATGACGAGGCGCGACAAAATTTAGTCTGCCGGTCAGAGGTGTAACCTTATGAAACATCGGAAAAAGATGAAAAACAGAAGTGATAGCGATCACAAATTTTAATTTTTCAGCGCTATGCTATGCTTTTATACGACGAGTGAATCGTTAATTTAAAAACATAAGTGAGGGAAATTATGGGCATTATTTCATGGGTGGTTTTCGGTCTTATTGCTGGGATTTTGGCAAAATGGATTATGCCGGGTAAAGATGGCGGCGGATTCTTTATGACCATTATCTTAGGGGTTGTCGGTGCGGTAGTGGGTGGCTGGATCAGCACTTTCTTTGGTTTTGGTAAAGTCGATGGTTTCAACTTCGGCAGTTTCGCCGTGGCGGTGATCGGTGCGATTGTGGTGTTGTTTATCTACAGAAAAATCAAAAGCTAAGTAAACATATAGACAATAGAGGCCACTAATATGTGGCCTTTTTCTTAGGTCACCACCAGCCGAATTCTGTTCCCAGAACGACGATGATAGCCACGCCAATCATAATAAGCGTTGTTTTTTTCATCGTTATGCTCCCGGCGCAGCGTAGCCGCCAATAAAAAACCAGGATAAGAAAACGACAGCGGAAATGAAAATGATGACGGGGAAAATAATACCGAGTCGCATACGATTATCTGCCAGAGTTATTTAAAGACGGGTTAGCATAGCAGGGCTTAATGTACGACAAAAGTGGTTTTATCCTGACGCTTTTTATCCTTGTACATTGCGCTGTCTGCGAGGTGGAGCGCGCAGTTTACATCAGTCTCCAACGGATTAATTTCCACCACGCCCAGACTGGCGCCAGGATAAAATAGATGAATGTCACCCAGGTGGTAGTCACCGCAAATTTGCTGTTGTAGCTGATTTTTCACCTGCTGCAGGCGGTCCCGCGGATCCCTGTCATCTTCCGGTGACAGGCTCACGACTAAAAATTCGTCACCACCCAGTCGGCCAAGGATATCATTGTCACCGCATTCGCGAAGCAGACGCTGACCAATCTGGATCAGAAACTGGTCGCCAACCTCGTGGCCAAAGCGGTCATTGATCAATTTGAAATCATCCAAATCAATATAGGCAAAAATAATCTTCTGCCTGAGATGTCGGGCAAGGGAAAAAAGAGTCTCAACATTTTCAAAAATGGCGCGCCGATTCGGTAATCCGGTCAGGGCATCGGTGTAAGAGTGCGCAATCAGCGCGGCATTCGCTTCGCGTAACTGAGCAACCAGCGACTCTTTTTGAATTGACTGGGCGATCAGGCCCGCAAACAGATGTAACACCTGTTCGCCACGTTGGCTTAATGCGTGCTGGTGGCGACTGGTGGCACAGAGCGTACCGTAAAACGTTCCGTCGGGAAGATGAACCGGCGTGCTCAGGAAAGTGGTTATCTCCAGCGCGCGGGCGGCGGTACAATCCGGCCAGCGAGCGGGAACGTTGTCGCTGTACAGACAGTTTTCGTCTATGGCGCGTTTGCATAGCGTCTCATCCCAGGGTACGGACAGCCCTTCAGGGATCTGCATCTGCTTGCTATTGCGCGCATACAAAATATGCTGCAGGCGGGCATCTAAATCGACCTTGGTTAAATAGGTGGATTCCATCTCAGTCACCACTTCCAGCATCTCCAGAAGTTGCCGAACCAGGCTCTCAACTGACTGCTCCGTGGCTAAGGATTGTGAGACTCTGGCAAGGATCATGTCCGACATGAGGTGTAAATGCTCCTGAGTAATGACTGGGCTAACGTGGCCCGCATGATAGAACATCAAGATGAAAGATGAAACACGCCATCCCGCTCAAAATTTAAACATTAAATTGAAAGCTGGCAGTAAAACATGGAGATAGATGGAAAGTCGGGGTAACCTGCCGGGATAAGGTTTTTAACAGGAGTCGATATGAAACTGGCGTCTATTATTTTGCCCGGCTTGTTGGTGTTAGCGGGATGTACCACTCAGCCCGAAGCCCCCAAACCGCCGAAGATTGGTCTGGCGAATCCGGCATCGGTATATTGTGAACAAAAGGGCGGCTCGCTGATTGCGGTGCAGACCACGCAAGGCGTAAGGTCGGACTGCAAATTACCGGGCGGGGAAGTGATTGATGAATGGGCGCTCTGGCGCAGAGATCATCCGACAACGGGCAAATGAAATCCGGTTAGCATTGACGTATCCATTCCGCCAGCACCAGCGCGTGGTTTTGCTGGGTGTTTTTCGCCGCATACAGTAGCGTTAAGGTTTGCTGTCGGGCAATCTCTGCGAGACGCTTTCCTTCCTGCTGCTGTAGGGCGAGTTCAGCGCGATATTGCTCGGAAAAGTGTGTGAAATCAATCAATTCTGCGTGGAACGCCTTGCGTAAATCAGATGACGGCGTAAGCGCTTTATTCCATTCGTTAAAAATAAGGTCGGTCTTTTTTACCCCGCGAGGCCACAACCTGTCGACCAGTACGCGATAACCATCATTTTTTTCTGCTGGGTCATATACGCGTTTACATTGAATTTTCATCTTTTCATCCGCTCCATTAATCCACTGCTTTGATATATTTCGACACCTTTATTACGGTTAAATAAGATCGTAAAAGGTGACAATTGTAACATTCTGCCCGTCCTGACTCCCAATTTAAGGGATTGTGATACCAACAAAAAATCGGTAGGCTGAGGCTCCTTATATTGTCCCTCATTGTCTGGACATAAGGAAAGCTTAATGGAAATTTCCCCGTTTAAAGATACGCTTCGCATTGCGCTGGTGGGTGATTACAGCCCTGATATTGTGGCGCATCAGGCCATTCCTCTTGCTATCGATGATGCCGCTGCCGTCCTGGAATTAGTGGCTGATTATGACTGGCTAACCACCTCTGATATTAGCAGCAGTGAAGATCTGATTGGCTATGATGCTATTTGGGTCGTTCCTGGCAGTCCATATCGGCACCTGGAAGGCGCACTGATCGCGATCCGCTACGCGCGTGAAAACAGCATCCCATTCCTCGGGACCTGTGGCGGTTTTCAACATGCGATTCTGGAGTATGCCCGCAACGTGCTGGGCTGGAGTGATGCTGCCCATGCGGAAACGGATACCACGGGGCGGATGGTCATCGCACCGTTGACCTGCTCGCTGGTAGAAAAAACGGATGATATTGAACTGAGGGCCAATACGCTGATTGCCAAAGCCTACGGACGGGGTGTTATCTCCGAGGGGTATCACTGTAACTATGGCGTATCGGAAGATTTTGCCGCCGAGCTTGAGAGCGGTGATCTTCGTGTGACTGGCTGGGATGAGGCGGGTGATATCCGTGCCATTGAGCTGGTGACGCATCCTTTTTTTGTCGGCACACTCTTTCAGCATGAACGTGGAGCGCTGGCGGGAAAACCCGTGCTGTTAGTTCAGGCAATGCTGCGCGCTGCGCGAGGATAAAAAAACGGGCAGGTTGTACCCAAACCTGCCCGCTGCATTATGCGCTTGCGATCTCCCGATTACGCCCTGCGCACAGACCAAACACCGCCATCAGTATCGCTAACACGGCAACCCCAGCTAATGGAATCAGCCAGCTACCATTGAGGTCGTGAATCTTACCCATCAGCGGTGGCCCACAGGCGGCCAGTAAATACCCGACGGACTGTGCCATGCCGGACAGGGCCGCGGCCTGATGCGCTGAGCTTGCGCGCAGGCCAATAAAGGTCAAACCAAGGATCATCGTGGCGCCTGAGCCAAAGCCAAACAGTATGGTCCACAGCAAAGCCTGCCCGGGCATTACCGCGAATCCCGCTGCGCCGACGGCGCACATTAACGAAACCAGTGCGGCGATGGCGCGCTGATCCTTAAATCTGTTCAGGACGAGAGGGATCAATAACCCCGGCGCGGCGGTTGCCAGTTGCAGTAAACCATGCAACGAACCGGCCTGCGCTTCGCTGTAGCCGTGGCTGATTAAAATGGCGGGTAGCCAGCCAATGATCACGTAGTAGATAAGTGAATTGATCCCGAGATACAGCGTCACCTGCCAGGCGAGGCTCGAGCGCCAGATCGCGCGGGAATGCAAAGCGCGCGAGTTGCTCAAACTGGCATTGGCCGTCTGGCGACATTGGGGTAACCAGATAATCAGCGCCAGCAGCGGAAAGACCATCAGTACCATCAGCGCACCGCGCCAGCCAAACCCGTTCAGCGCCAGCGGAACCACAATAGCTGAACCCAGTGCCGCCGCTGCGCCCATAGTCAGCGAGTATGCGCCAGTGAGTTTTGCCACATGCTGAGCAAAATCACGCTTAATCAGCCCAGGTAACAGCACATTTCCCAGCGCGATTCCGCAACCAATGATAGCGGTACCGTTAAACAGGAAACCTGGCGTGGGCAGCGAACGTATCGCAATACCTACGCAAATCAGTAGCATTGCGGCAAACAGGCTGCGTTCGATACCCCAACGGCGTGCAACGGCGGCGGCCAGAGGCGATACCAGTGCGAAGGCCAGCAGCGGCAGGGTGGTCAGAAGTCCCGTCTGGGCGGTACTCAGGCCGTAGTCGGTGCGAATTGCATCCAGCAACGGGGCGGCTCCGGTAAAGGTGACGCGCAGCGTGGTGGCAATCATCAGGATCCCCGCGATCAGCCAGGCTGCGTTTTTGCCGCGGGAGGAAGGCATATTTGTCATTTTTTTCTCATATCGTCAGGCGAGGCGATACTTTAGCGTTTTTACTCAATGGATGAATCAAGCTAAAATGACAGTTTATCGCTAAAAACGGACATTTTTATGTTAGGACTGAGGCTGGATGGGTATGAGCCCGACCTTTACCACGATGCGGCGGTGGCGTTTTGTATACAGGCCCGGGAAGATGAACTCTTCAGTCCGCTGCATCAGCACCGTAAGGGGCAGTTGATTCTGGCCTTGCATGGCGCGATCACCTGTGAGGTTGAAAATGCTATGTGGATGGTGCCTCCACAATATGCGGTATGGATCCCCGGTGAAATTCCACACAGCAACCACGTTACCGTTGGGGCGCAACTGTGCTTTTTGTTTATTGAGCCGCAGGCAGTAGTGATGCCTGAACGCTGCTGCACCCTGAAAATCGCCCCGTTATGTCGGGAGCTCATTCTGGCGCTGGCGTCCAAAACGGATGATCAACGGCTGGAGCTGTCTACCCAGCGGCTGACGCAAGTGTTATTTGATGAACTCCCGCAGCAGCCGCAGGAGCAAATGCAGTTGCCGGTTTCCGATCACCCGAAAATCCGCAGAATGGTCGCGACGATGGCGCGGGAGCCCGCGCAGTGGCAGACGCTGGGACAGTGGGCCAGCGTATTTGCGATGAGTGAGCGGAACCTCGCCCGTCTGGTCGTTAAAGAAACGGGGTTGAGTTTTCGCCGCTGGCGTCACCAGCTTCAATTGATTCTGGCGCTGCAGGCGCTGATAGATGGTCATAACGTGCAACAGGTTGCACACATGCTCGGTTACGATTCGACCACGGCATTTATCACCATGTTCAAAAAAGGCCTGGGACAGACGCCAGGCCGTTATCTGGCTGGACTGGCTACTGCTTCCCAACAATCAATGACACCAGACCTGCCGCAATGAGCGGTCCCACCGGCACACCGCGAAATAGCGCCACGCCCAGTACCGTACCCACCAGTAAACCGGCCACAAGCTGAGGCTGGCTACCCATGAGCGTGACACCGCGCCCGCCAAGCCAGGAGACGAATACCCCGATGGCAATAGCGACCAGTGATTTCCAGTTCACAAAGGAGTGGATGAGCGTGGAGGGGGGGAGCGTTCCGCTGGCGATCGGCGCCATGACGCCAATGGTTAGAATTATAATCCCGACGGTCAGCCCCTGTTTTTCGATCCATGGAAAGAAAGTATTCAGAGGGGTAACACGAACAATGATCAGCACCAGAATTGAAACAGCGACAGTGGTGTTGTGGCTGACAAAGCCCAGAGCTGCCAGTCCGAGCAGGATCAGCAGAGTGACATCAAACATCGTAGTTTCCTTGCCAAAAGAAAAAATAAGCCTGCTTACTGTACGCGTAAACGCGTGATGGAACAGGCTTTTTTTAATGATTATGATTTTTTTTGGGCTAATGCACGATGCTACGTTTTTACACCTGACTCGGGCGGCTATTGTACGCGGCGGAACGGGAGTAATTCCGGTTGCGCGATACGTAGGTAATCTGCGGTATCCATGATCACGGATTTTTCCAGCACTCCGGCATTGAACGCAATTTCATTAAAACGCTCAAACAATAGCGGATCGGCGACCAGCTTAAGTTTTGGATGGAAGCTAAACGGTGGGATAGCGCCAAATACGCAACCTGTCAGTGCATCGACTTCCGCCGGGCTGGCAAGTGATGCTCTTAACCCGCCGATATGACTGGCTAACAGGCTCAGGTCGGCCTGCTGGTCGGCAGAAAGAATCGCCAGGACATGCTGATTAACGCCGTTGCCTTTGACCTTACAAACCAGTGCTTTTGCTCCCTGGCCCAGTGCGGTACCGCGAATTTCAGAAACCGCTTCACATTTGCCGACCGCTTCATGGCTTACCACGCGATACGTCGCGCCTTGTTCTGACAACAGCGAAATTAAACGCTGATGCGTTGCGTTACCTTTGTTCACTTCCGTCATGACTTACTCCTGGTACAACAATGAAAATCCTGTCAGAAAAATGATTACGCATCCGCGCGTTTTTTCTGTTTGTTCAGGTAGAGCTGTGCATCGGATGCTTTGTAGGCATCATCAATGGTGTCGTTTGGCTGCATATTATAAATCCCTGCGGAGAAGCTGATTGCTCTATCTTGCGCAATAATTTGTAAGTTATAGCGAATCCTCTCCAGCAGACGAGGCGTTAATTCAGCGGGGTAATCGATGAGGATAATGCAAAACTCATCCCCACCGAGGCGTATGGCATAGTCGTTTTTGCGAATCGAGGTTTGAATGGCTCTAGCCAGAATGGTGATAATTCGATCGCCTTCCTTATGCCCCAGCGTATCATTAATGACTTTTAGTTTATCGCAATCAATGGCGATAAAGGTCACGAGGGTGCCCGCGTTTACCAACTGCTGTAAACGCTGTTCGAGCGTCGGCGTTAAAATTTTGCGGTTGTAGAGCCCGGTCATTGCGTCACTGATATTTTCACGCGTGACGTTGTGATACAGCCGAAAATGCGTTCTGACCATATTCAGCAACAGTATTGTCGCCAGCAGATAAAAGGCGAATACTTTCCAGGAGGAGACAATAAAGTACATAAAATCAAGCGATAAGGTGATGCGTATACCGCCGGGCATGTCCTCCTGGTAGTGAACATAGCTAAACAGGTTGTTCTCACTTTGGTGAACGAGTATCTCTTTACCTGAGTTGATGTCCGAAAGCGTCACGTTAAGATAGCGCCAGACGAGAGGGCGGTCGCTGGTATAGAAAATATTCTTTAAATTCTCTTTGTTAATATCCACCATCACCACGCCTTTTAACTTACCGGCATAGTAGACCGGTGTTAAAAAGCTCATCACTTTTTTCTCGGTCAGGTTATCTTCATAAATACGGGAGATTACCGTGCGGCCAGTGAAAATACCGTCAATATCATTCTGGTTGATACCCAGGTTTCCTTTTTGCAAAAACGACCAGTTGTGTATCGCAAATTTCCGCGAGTCGACCAGATCAAAGAAATAGACGTAGTTATTTTTGAGATCGACGTAATATCGAAATTTATACTCCTGCATACCTAAACCATGACCGTAATCTTTCTGCTCACGATTAACGTTTACCGCCCGGTCAAAAGAGGGCAGTAGAAATATGTCTTCAAGTTTCTCGCTACATTTTGTGGTGGGGGTTTGCAACGTACCGTGTAATGGTAGGTAGTTATGCTGGGTGAGGTTGAGCCCATGAGTGCCGTTAACGCTGTCGAAAGCGTTGCAAAGTGCTTTTTGTTGCTCGATAGAAGCGGGTACCTGGGGGGATGAAAATGTGCGCATCAGATGGGCTGCAATACTTTGATTAGTATACTTATCATAGAGAAACGATGAGTCGGCTTTCTCATTGATATAGCGCATGTACGCATTCATTGCTTTATCGCTGGCAATGAGCTCATAAACCAAAAAAGAAAATGTCAAAACAACTACGCTGACGGAGATAAAGAGCCTGAGCGCTTTATGATGCAATTGCATAATGATGTACAGCCCTGTAAGTCTGATACTTCAGTCTATCACACGGCATTCATCCGCTCTAACGCTACTGGGAAGGGCATTTTGTAATAAAAATCATTCGCGTGCTTCACCTTTAACTCTTATTGTTGTATTTATAATGCAACTTATAAGAAAGGAGACAAGCAGATGAGCGCGACTGATAAAGCGGGCCATACGTTCTTAGCCAGCCTGGGCAAAACCCGTCTGCGTCCGGGGGGCGTTGAAGCAACAGAGTGGTTGTTCAGCCAGTCACAGCTGACGCCCGACAGCCAGGTGCTGGAAGTGGCGTGTAACATGGCCACGACGGCGATAGAGTTAGTTCAACGTTTTGGTTGTACGGTATACGCCATTGATATGGATAAAACCGCACTGGCAAACGCCAGAAATAACGTGGCGGCAAATGGTCTGGAAAATCACATTCACGTTATGGCAGCTAACGCTAACACCCTTCCATTTGCGGATAACAGTTTCGACGTTGTGATCAACGAAGCCATGCTGACAATGTATGCCGATAAAGCGAAGGCGAAGTTAATTGCCGAGTATTATCGCGTATTGAAGCCCGGCGGGCGTCTGTTAACTCACGACATTATGTTCACCGCACAAAAACTGGTCGCGGGCGAGCAGGGCCAGCTTGTAGAGGTAGTGAAATCAAACGTTAGCCCGATGACCAGACAAGGCTGGCGAGATTTATTTCTGAACGGTGGGTTTGCACAGGTCTTGCAGCAGAATGGCGATATGTCGCTGATGTCGCCGCGAGGATTAATTCGTGATGAAGGGCTGACTGGGGCGGTTAAAATTGTGTTTAACGGCTTACGCACACACGAAAATCGTCGCCGGTTCCTGAAAATGTTTCGCTTCTTCCGTTCGCAACGTCACCAGCTAAACTACATTGCCTGCTGCTCCGTAAAGGGAAAATAAAAAGGATAAACGGATGAATATTGATAAAATGAAAAATCAGCATGTTGAAATTCTGGAGAAAATATCATTTCTACGTACGTTGAGCCATGCAGGCGTATCATCCAATGCCCAGGAAATTGCAACTGCGATCGTTAGCATGAGTGCCATTATAAAAACACATTTGTTTGCTGAAGATCAGTTCCTTTATCCACATATTGAGCAGGATGGAAATAGTACGCTCAGACAGGTTAGCTCAAAATTTCAACGTGAAATGACGGATATCGTCAGCGAATATGAAGTTTTTTCCCGGCGCTGGAATATTGCCAGTAAATTAAAAGGTAATGATGAGGCATTCAGACGTGATGCCAACAATGTTCTACGCAAAGTGTATGAGCGTATGCAAAAAGAAAATAAAGACTTCTATCCGCTGGTGGAAAGGATGTAGGGTGTTTTAAAACACAATGATAAAAGGATGGCGAAGTGTCAGAAAAACACTGGTCGAGAATGGAGTACCTTCATCAGACAGTGACCAACCCTAATATAGTTATTAAGGGTACGCATAGCTATTACAGTGACTGCTGGGATCAAGGATTCGAACGTTCGGTGGTGCGGTATTTACTCGGTGATGAGATCAGCCGGGACTGGGAACCGCTTGGGCATTTGGATAAGTTGATTATTGGGAATTTCGTCTGCATTGGCGCTGAGAGCGTTATTCTGATGGGGGGAAATAGTACGCACCGGCTTGACTGGATCAGTCTTTATCCCTTTATGGCGTCGATCAAAGATGCCTACGAGTTTCGGGGTGACACGGTGTTGCATGATGGTTGCTGGTTAGGCATGCGCGCCATGATCATGCCAGGCGTTACGCTCGGGGAAGGCGCTGTTGTCGCAGCAGGTGCTGTGGTGACTAAAGATGTGCCACCGTATGCGGTAGTCGGCGGTAATCCGGCAAAAATAATAAAATATCGCCTGCCGGTGGGGGATATTGAACGAATACTAGCCCTTAATTTGTATCAACTTCCGGAAGAGTCGCTCGTGAAAATGCAACCGCTGTTGTCTTCTGGCGATATTTCCGCGCTCGAAGTGGAAGTGGCTAGCCTGAGACAAAATGCTAAATGACATAACATGTGGTCGAAACGCGAGGTCATAAAAATCAACCAGAGGAGATAACCTCTGGCTGATTTATGTATGTGGTTAGCTATTGCTGGTTGTACTTTGCTTATGAAACAGTTCGCGAAAGACCGGATAAATGTCATCCTGGTCGCGGATATGCTGCATCGCAAAGTTTTCAAACGTTGATTGCAGATGTTCGTATTCACGCCACAAGGTCTGGTGCGCGCGGCGGGTGATTTCGATATAGCTATAATATCGCACCATCGGCAGCAGTTTTTTCGCCAGAATCTCATGACACAACGGGGAATCATCCGCCCAGTTATCACCGTCCGAGGCCTGTGCGGCATAGATGTTCCACTGGGCCGGGTCGTAACGGTCTTTTACCACTTCATCCATTAACTTCAGCGCGCTGGAGACAATGGTTCCCCCGGTTTCCTGAGAGTGAAGAACTCGTGCTCATCCACCTCTTTCGCCTGGGTATGGTGGCGAATATAAACCACTTCCACGTTTTTGTAGGTCCGACTCAAGAACAGATACAGCAAGATATAAAAACGCTTGGCCATATCTTTGGTCGACTGATCCATTGAACCGGAGACGTCCATCAGGCAGAACATCACTGCCTGGCTGGAAGGATCGGGCCGTTTTTCATAATTCTTGTAGCGTAAATCAAAGGTGTCGATAAATGGCACGCGTTCGATTTTTGCCCGTAGTTCGGCAATCTCTTTGCGTAACCGTTCCTCTTCCAGCAACTGCGCTGGTTCACTTTTTGCGATGGTTTCCAGATCCGCTTCGAGCGCATGCAATTCGCGACGCTTACCTGCCGTCATCGCTGTGCGGCGCGCCAGTGAGTTTTGCAGGGAGCGCACCACGCTGATGTTGGCAGGCACGCCGTTAGAGGTGAAACCTGCCCGGTGCGTTTTGTACTCCGTTAACTGACGCTGCTGATTCTGCTTCAGGTTAGGAAGTGCTAAATCTTCGAACAACAGATCGAGATATTCATCTTTAGAGATCTGGAAGACGAACTCATCCTGACCCTCGCCATCCTGGCTGGCCTGGCCTTGTCCGCTTCCTGAACCACCGCCGCCGCCCTGCGGGCGTTCAATGCGGTCGTTCTGCACAAAATGGTCGTTACCCGGATGCACGCGATGGCGCAAGCCGCCACGCCCCTGATGGAACATCGGTTCGCTAATATCATCAGTCGGAATAGAGACAGATTCGCCGCTATCCACATCAGTCACCGAACGCTTGTTAATGGCCTCGGAGATCGACTGTTTAATTTGCGATTTATAACGGCGTAAGAAGCGCTGGCGGTTTACCGTGCTCTTGTTTTTGCCGTTAAGACGCCGGTCAATAAACCAGGTCATAAGCCCCCCGTACTGCATTTGCCAACTTTATGCTACATCAGTAACGCCGGATGCGCTGAGCATATCCGGCCTACGGATGTGTATTGTAGGCCCGGCAAGCGTACGCGCCTCCGGGCACTTATTTTAAGACGATTTACGTACGCGCAAATACCATTCGCACAGTAAACGTACCTGCTTACGCGTGTAGCCTTTTTCCATCATCCGGTCGACAAAATCGTCGTGTTTTTTCTGCTCGTCAGTTGAGGTTTTGGCGTTGAACGAAATGACCGGCAGCAACTCCTCGGTATTGGAGAACATTTTCTTCTCAATGACCGTGCGCAGTTTTTCGTAACTGGTCCAGTTTGGATTGCGACCGCTGTTATTCGCTCTGGCACGCAGAACAAAGTTGACGATCTCGTTACGGAAATCTTTGGGGTTACTGATACCCGCCGGTTTCTCAATTTTCTCCAGTTCTGAGTTCAACGACTCGCGGTCAAACAGCTGACCGGTATCCGGGTCGCGATACTCCTGATCCTGAATCCAGAAATCCGCATAAGTGACATAACGGTCAAAAATGTTTTGTCCATATTCGGAATAGGATTCGAGATAAGCCGTCTGGATCTCTTTGCCAATGAACTCAGCATATTTCGGGATCAGATAGCCTTTCAGGAACTCAAGGTAACGTTCTGCCAGCTCCTGCGGGAACTGTTCGCGCTCGATTTGCTGCTCCAGTACGTAGAACAGATGCACCGGGTTAGCTGCCACTTCGGCGTGGTCAAAGTTAAAGACGCGTGAGAGGATCTTAAACGCGAAGCGCGTGGAAAGACCGTTCATTCCCTCATCGACCCCGGCGTAATCCCGATATTCTTGATAGGACTTCGCTTTTGGATCGGTATCTTTCAGGCTTTCCCCATCGTAAACGCGCATCTTCGAGTAAATGCTCGAGTTCTCAGGCTCTTTCAGGCGAGAAAGAATGGTAAAGCGAGAGAGCGTTTCCAGCGTGCCCGGTGCGCAAGGCGCATGGGTCAGCTCACTGTGGTTAAGCAGTTTTTCGTAAATTTTGATCTCTTCGGAGATCCGCAGGCAATAAGGCACTTTGACGATGTAAACACGGTCAAGGAACGCCTCATTGTTTTTATTATTACGGAACGTCACCCATTCGGACTCGTTCGAGTGGGCAAGAATAATTCCGTTAAACGGCAGGGCAGAGATACCTTCTGTCCCGTTGTAGTTTCCTTCCTGGGTTGCGGTCAGCAGAGGATGCAGCACTTTAATTGGTGCTTTAAACATCTCAACGAACTCCATAATCCCCTGGTTTGAGCGGCACAGTGCGCCCGAATAACCGTAGGCATCAGGATCGTTCTGGGCGTGGTGTTCGAGTTTACGAATATCCACTTTCCCGACCAGCGCAGAGATATCCTGGTTGTTTTCATCACCAGGCTCCGTTTTGGCAATAGCGATCTGCTCCAGAATAGACGGCCAGACTTTGACAACGCGGAATTTTGTAATGTCCCCGCCAAAATCATGCAGACGTTTTGCAGCCCAGGGCGACATGATCGTACCGAGATAACGACGTGGGATCCCATACTCTTTTTCCAGGATCTGGGCGTCTTCCTGCGGGTTAAACAGGCATAACGGATGATCGTTTACCGGGCTACGCTCGCCGTTGGCGCTCAGGACATAAATCGGTACTCGCTGCATCAGCGACTTCAGCCGCTCAGCAAGAGATGATTTCCCCCCTCCCACAGGCCCCAGCAGATACAGAATCTGCTTCTTCTCTTCCAGACCCTGAGCCGCATGCTTCAAATAAGAAACAATCTGCTCAATGGCCTCTTCCATGCCATAAAACTCTTCAAAAGCAGGGTATCGTGCAATCACCCGATTCGAAAAGAGTCGAGAAAGACGAGGTTCGTGGGCAGTGTCGACCATGACAGGCTCACCAATAGCCATTAATAGCCGCTCTGCCGCATTGGCATAAGCGCTGCGATCTTGCCGACAAGTGGTAAGAAACTCCTGCAGCGTGAACTCTTCGTCCTTGGCAGCTTCATAACGCTGGCGATAGTGATCGAATATATTCATGGTATGCCGTCCTTTCGTTTTTTTAGCACATGTTAAGAGCCGTTCATATGAATAGTAGAGGCCCCTGAAGAGGTAAACTGAACGACGTCGCTGCTGAAGAAATAAGCAACTCTCATGCCATTGTGGTGGTCAGGAGATCAACGTATTCGGTGATACACCTTCTAAAATTAAGCGTAGATGGCATTTGCAAAACTTGCCTGTGTGCGCAAATGAATTTCAATGGCATATCAATAACTCATCAGCAAAAAAAGCATATCTTTTGTAAATCTATGGGGCAAGATTCATGCGGTGTTCACTGTCCTGCAAGCAAAATGTCATCACTCGCTGAGAAATTAGGGGGTTACATTCTGGGGCGAATCCGTAAAATAGTTGGGCTGAAGCGTATTGACGGTTAAACTTTGACCGCTACACATTTAAATAAGGAATTATTGACTGTGACCAAACTCAAACTTCTGGCACTTAGCGTGCTTATTGCCACTTCCGCTAACGTCGCACAGGCAGAGAGCAACCTGACGCTGGGCGCAGGCGTTGGTGTGGTTGAGCACCCTTACAAAGATTACGATAGTGACGTTTACCCGGTCCCGGTTGTGACTTATGAAAGCGATAACTTCTGGTTCCGTGGTCTGGGCGGTGGTTACTACCTGTGGAATGACGATACCGATAAGCTGTCGGTGATGGCCTATTGGTCGCCAATGTACTTCAAACCGGGTGACAGCGACGACAACCGTCTGCGTAGTCTGGATAAACGTAAGAGCACCATGATGGCTGGCCTTTCTTACATTCACAACACGCAATACGGTTTCCTGCGTACCAGCCTTGCAGGCGATACGCTGGATAACAGCAATGGTATTGTATGGGATCTGGCGTGGTTATACCGCTATACCAATGGCGGTTTGACGTTGACTCCGGGGATTGGTGTCGAGTGGAACAGTGAAAACCAGAATGAATACTATTATGGTGTTTCACGCCATGAATCTGCCCGTAGCGGCTTGCGTAGCTACGATCCTGAAAGCTCCTGGAACCCGTATCTGGAGCTCAGCGCAAACTATAACTTCCTGGGCAACTGGAGCGTATACGGTACTGCGCGTTATACCCGCCTGTCTGATGAAGTGACAGACAGCCCGATGGTGGACAAATCCTGGACGGGTCTGATTTCAACGGGTGTTACCTACAAGTTCTGATACCACTGTGTGTCAAACACTCGCCCGCAGAGATGCGGGCTTTTTTGTGCATATCAGAGATGAATATTGATCCAAAACATGTGATTTGATTTTTTGTGCTGTTTTGGCATTACATCGGCCGCAACAAATAGTTAACGTATTTTTCCTGCCGCAATTACCAAAATTAAACCTGTTGTTTGATGAGACTGAAATCTATTCGTTTGTGAATGGAAGAGTATCTGTACAGTTTCACGAATTATTGTTCTGGGAGAGTGATTTCTGGTTTCGCAATATATTGATAATATTCTATTTTATAATCACGGTATAATTTTATCGTGAAACTCTCGCCACTAAAAATAGCAAGATAACTATTTTATTATTTTTGTGAGACGATGAAAGTTAACTTTCATTTGAAAAAATAAAATCATTAAGTTAATTTTTATTTTACATCTTTTAGGTATTTATCTGAAAAAATTAAAATTGACATTAAATAAGCGATTGCAGATATTACTCCAACTTAATAAGTAAAGACAGTAACGCTGCATGGCTCAGATATTAAATGTCATGTGGTTTTCTTGCGAATAAACCTGGTAGAGATAATGAAAAAGTTAATCATGATAGCAGTGATGGGTGGGATTCTGACGGGATGTTCCACCGAGGCTTCACGCATGAGTGCTTGCGAAAGCAAGGGCGTGAGCCGCGATGCCTGCTATATCGCTGAGCAAAACCGTCAGGCGACAATCAATGCCGTAGCTGAAAAACAAGCTATGGAGAACGCGCAAAACGTATATAACTCAAATGATACTAATTCCAGTCATCACCACAAACACAATAATTATTAAGGTGTAACTTATGAAGAAATTAATAATTATCGCTGCACTGGTCGCAACATCTGCGGCTGCACCAGCCTATGCCATCAGCGAGGCTTACCGTCAGCAGTTACAGCATGAACATAAAACGATGGTCAGCGATGCTAATGCTCCGCTGCAAGCCAGTAAAATCACACCCGTGCATGTGAATAAACTGGGCGTAGACTTTAAACGTGGCGCTGATGGTATTGCTTATATTAATGGCAAAGCTGCGGCAAATGATGAGAACAATGCAGACGCTCAGTCTTATAGCGCGGGCTTGATTTCCGTCATTGTCTATAAAAACGGAAAAATTAACGCGATGAAAGAGGGGAAATATTTAGGTCGCTTAAAATAACCGCAGTGCAGTTAAGATTTTCTGTCATTCGGCCCGGGAGCATTGTTTGTTGCCGGGTTTTTTATTGCCGTTGCCATAGCGGTCAACTTCCAATCTTAGAGGGTGCAATTTGTGCACCCTAACAGGACACATGCCAGTTGTTTTGCTTTACTGTGGTGCATTAACACAGGAGGGTGCGATGACAGCGAAACAGGTGATGTTTACAAAGCAGGTATCGCTGCCTGCTATTGGGCAGGGAACATGGTACATGGGCGAGGATCCTGGCCGACGTCGGGAAGAGGTTTCAGCGCTGCGGGCTGGTCTGGATCTCGGTCTGCGGCTGATCGATACCGCCGAAATGTATGCAGATGGTGCAGCGGAAGAGGTAGTGGGTGAAGCATTAACCGGGCGTCGTGATAGCGCTTTTTTAGTCTCGAAAGTATACCCCTGGAATGCCGGTGGTCAGAAAGCCATTGCCGCCTGTGAAGCGAGCCTGCGTCGACTAAAAACCGATTATCTGGATCTCTATTTGCTCCACTGGACGGGCAGTATTTCATTTGCTGAGACCGTTGATGCCATGGAAGCACTCATTGCGCAGGGGAAAATCCGCCGCTGGGGCGTCTCTAATCTCGATTACGATGACATGCAGGCGTTATGGCAAGTCACGGGTGGGCGGGAATGTGCCACTAACCAGGTGCTTTATCATTTAGCATCGCGCGGTATTGAATATGATTTACTGCCGTGGTGCCAGCAGCAGCAGATGCCGGTCATGGCTTACAGTCCGCTGGCTCAGGCGGGGCGATTGCGCGGTGACTTGCTTTCTCATTCTGTGGTGAACGACATCGCGCACGCGCACAATGTTAGTGCTGCGCAGATTTTGCTGGCATGGGTGATCCGTCTGCCGGGCGTGATGGCGATTCCAAAAGCGGCAAGCGTAGCGCATGTCGAACAAAATGCCGCCGCGCTGGAGATAACGCTCTCTGTTGATGAGCTGAAGCAGTTAGATAAGGCATATCCAGCGCCAAAGGGTAAAACGGCGCTGGATATGGCCTGATTTGCCGAATGGCGATGCTCACGCTTCTTATCCGGCCAACGCAATGTTTGGTAGGCCGGATAAGGCGCAAGTTCCGTCAGGCTACAGACACAATTTTAGCGTTTAGCAACGCGGATAGTTTGTGCCAGGCGTGATGGTTTTTCTTCGCGGGTTTTCTGCGGCGCGGTCGCGTAAGCCGTCTCTACGCAAACAAACGTTTTATAGCCGTCATCCGGCATGTCGCCCATGCTAACGGACAGCGCCGGACCCGGGTTCCAGCCCACGACATTCAGATGGTGGTGATGGACGACGTCGATATTGCGGTTGAGCGCATCATCATGGATAACGCTGCACGCTTGCGGATTCAGATAGACACGATCGGTGCGGTCCGGGAAGGTCTGGATACCATCAGCCAGCACATCTTCTTTAGCATCATTCACTTTGTCGATCAGGCGATCGCCAAGTCCACTGACTTTTACTGCCGCAATGTCACCGACGTTGAAATAGGTATGCAGCGCAGAGGTGGTTTCAAATTCACCGTGGGCTTCCAGTTCCATTTCACAGGTGGCACCTACTTTGAAACGGGCCAGCAGGCAGAACTCGTGCGGCCATAGCTGACGCGTTTCAGCGTTGCTTTGCAATTCAAACGTCAGCACCACGCCATTGTCGTCTTCATTGTGCGCTTTCAGCGTCCATGGCAGGTTGCGGGCAAAACCATGAGAAGGCAGGCCCTGCTGAGCAGCCGGACCAAACCACGGCCAGCAAATTGGTACGCCGCCACGCAGCGCTACGCCGGTTTTAAACGGGGTATTGTTACTCAGCCACAGGACTTCCTCTTCGCCGTTGGGTTTCCAGGAAAGAAGATGTGCGCCCTGCAGTGCGAAAGATGCTTTAACCTGTGGATGATCGACCACAAGAATCTCAAGTTCATCAAGCTGGCGGCGGGAGATGACCGGGGTAATTTGTTCGATTACCGGAAGTGCAAAAATTTTATTAATCATTATGCAATCCTTTTTTTTACCCTAAATAATTCGAGTTGCAGGACGGCGGCAAGTGAACGATCCCGATGAGCTTACAGAAGTAAGTGATTCGGGTGAGAGAGCATTGCCAACACACCGGTAACTTGAAGTATGACGGGTATCTTCAGGCAAAAAAAAGAGCGACCTGAGTCGCTCTTACAGATTACTGTTTCATCTCAACTTATTTGGAGATGTGAGCAATCAGGTCCAGAACTTTGTTGGAGTAGCCGGTTTCGTTGTCGTACCAGGATACCAGTTTCACGAAGTTGTCGTTCAGTGCGATACCAGCTTTAGCATCGAACACGGAAGTGCAAACTTCACCGTTGAAATCGGTAGATACTACGTCGTCTTCGGTGTAACCCAGAACGCCTTTCATCGGGCCTTCGGAAGCAGCTTTGATTGCTTTCTTAATTTCTTCGTAAGAAGCAGCTTTTTCCAGACGAACGGTCAGGTCAACAACAGATACGTTCGGGGTAGGAACGCGGAACGCCATACCAGTCAGTTTGCCGTTCAGTTCTGGCAGTACTTTACCTACAGCTTTAGCAGCACCGGTAGAGGACGGGATGATGTTCTGGGATGCGCCGCGGCCGCCGCGCCAGTCTTTGTGAGACGGGCCATCAACGGTTTTCTGAGTAGCGGTGGTCGCGTGAACAGTAGTCATCAGACCTTCGATGATGCCGAAGTTGTCGTTGATAACTTTAGCCAGCGGAGCCAGGCAGTTAGTGGTGCAGGAAGCGTTAGAAACGATGTCCTGACCTTCGTATTTGTCAAAGTTAGCGCCTTTAACAAACATCGGAGTGTTATCTTTGGACGGACCAGTCAGAACCACTTTTTTCGCGCCAGCAGTGATGTGCTTACGAGCGGTTTCATCTGTCAGGAACAGGCCAGTAGCTTCAGCTACTACGTCAACACCAACTTCGTCCCATTTCAGGTTAGCCGGATCACGTTCAGCGGTAACACGGATTTTTTTACCGTTTACGATCAGATGACCGTCTTTCACTTCAACGGTACCGTTGAAACGGCCGTGAGTGGAGTCATATTTCAGCATGTAAGCCATGTAGTCAGCGTCTAACAGGTCGTTGATTGCAACGATCTCGATGTCAGAGCGTTCTTGAGCAGCACGGAAAACAATGCGACCGATACGGCCAAAACCGTTGATACCTACTTTGATAGTCATATATTCCACCAGCTATTTGTTAGTGAATAAAAGGTTGCCTGTAAAATTACAAAAACCTTACGCAGCGTCAAGCGGAATCGTGTCAATCATTGCGACAAATCAATCTGCTGCTTAAGCTTTGCGCAACTGACTCGCCTCACTCTTCCTTTGGGCTTGAAACCACATGGGGTCGGCGGCCCGAATTTTAAAGGGCAATCAAGATAAAAACGTGATTGTGATCACGAATTGCAGGCTGCCATTTCGCACGGATCAAGTTTAGAACAAAAGTTCGCACTCTGGTGTTAATGTTTTGTTAGAATCTGTCTCGCGATGTGAGTTTAGATAAAGCGAGATGTGAGCAAATGGCTAATCAACCTTCTCCAGAAGAACTAAAAAAAAATTTAACCGAAATGCAGTTCTACGTGACGCAGAATCACGGGACAGAACCGCCATTTACCGGGCGTTTGCTGCACAACAAGCGTGACGGCATCTACCACTGTTTGGTCTGCGACAAACCGCTATTTCGTTCCGAGACAAAATATGACTCTGGCTGCGGCTGGCCCAGCTTTTACGAGCCTGTCAGCGCAGAGGCTATCCGTTACATTAAAGATACTTCACACGGTATGCAGCGCATTGAAATCCGCTGTGGTAACTGTGATGCGCATCTGGGGCACGTCTTCCCGGATGGTCCGCAACCTACCGGTGAACGTTACTGCGTTAACTCAGCCTCTTTGAACTTCACCGATGGTGAAAACGGTGAGCAGACCAAAGGCTGAAGAAACGATTCAGCAAATTATTCTACGGAGAGTGGATTTAACATGAATCTTGATGAGATGATCAACAGCATGACGCCGGAAGTTTATCAGCGCTTATCAACTGCCGTTGAACTCGGAAAATGGCCGGATGGCGTGGCGCTAACGGCAGAACAAAAAGAGAACTGCTTACAGCTGGTGATGTTATGGCAGGCGCGAAACAATATTGACGCGCAGCATATGACGATTGATACCAATGGTGAGATGGTGATGAAGAGTAAGCAGCAGTTGAAAGTGGAGTTTGGTATTACGCCCGAACCCATTGCGACGTTTAAATCCTGATTACTCAGGCCCGGCAAACATCTATGTCGGGCCCGCAGTTGAAGTTATTTCTTGTTCATCATCGCCTTCAGATCGGCGAACGGATTATATTTCGCTTCGCCCACCGCTTTCTGCGCATCTTCGCCTGCAACCACCGTTGAACCATACTGGTCCGCTTCCGTATATTTGGAATGTTCGTGATCGTGGCAGTACAGGCACAACATTTCCCAGTTGCTACCATCTTCCGGGTTATTGGAGTGATCGTGATCGATATGGTGTACCGTCAATTCGCGCAAATTTGAATACACGAACTCACGGGAACAACGTCCGCAGACCCAGGGGAAGAGTTTAAGCGCCTTTTCCCGGTAACCGACTTCCAGACGGGCGTAATTTTTAGGGATAAAAGCCATAAAGTTCATGCCTCCAGTAGAAAATGAAAAGCTGCGCCAAAAGCTGGCGCAGCAGAATGCGATAATCATAACCTATTGTGTCAGGCGTTGGGATCAGTGTTTGATGCCTAACGAATCGGCTAACTGCTTCGCCAACTGGTTTTGGTCATCCGCACCGTATTCCCAGAACATGGCGCCTCCCAGCCCCTTGCTCTTGATATAGTCAGCCTTGATCGCTACCGAGCGCGGGTTTTCATAAGAGAGGGCAAAGAGCGCTTTTCCATCCACAGACTGCACTGACAGCCACGGTACTTTTGCTTCATCATCCCAATGCTGGCTAAAGCGCTTCTGCGGATCGTTGATCAATTTCGCCACGATATCGTTGTACTTCACATAGGTATCTTTGCTCAGATCGATGCCCAGTGATTTGAACAATTCAATTTGCGCGGGCTCGAAATAGGGCTGGGTAACAGGATTTTTCTGTGCGTCAGGTTTGCTCCAGTCAATGCCTGGCTCAACAGCGCGTTTCGGTACGCGACCATAAAAACCAATGCCCAGGTTCATCTGACTCGCTTTTAGACCGGCAGCAAGATAGTTGTTGACCACAAAATCAGCGCTGTACTTATCCGCCGCGGCGACTGTCGGCCATTGTGTCGAATCGTACAGGTTCGAGTTGAAATACTGCGTACCGTAAGCCATGTCATAGGTCATCAGGTTTATGTAGTCGAGCGATGGCGCAATGGCTTTCACATCCACCCAGCTTTTCGGGCTTTCCGCATTTGCGCCCACGGCGATAGTCAGTAGTTTTTTATGCCCCAATGCGGCGCGGAGCTCTTTTAACAGCGCGGTAAAGTTAGCTCGGTCGGCCGGTTGACTTTCGACCAGTCCCCAGGCGCCGTTGACCGGATATTCCCAGTCGAGGTCGATGCCATCAAGGCCATATTTCGCAATTATCTCCTGAGCAGACTGAATAAACACCGCGCGCGATTCTTTCGTTGCTGCCGCGCCGGAGAATCCACGAGCCCCCCAACCACCGACGGAAAGCAATACTTTCAGGTTCGGATTCTGTTTACGCAGCTGTGGAATTTTCAGTAAATCATCCTGCACTTTCGGTGAAAGCCAAATCTGATGCAGCTTACTGGCGTCTTTTAAGGCGTCATTGGTCTCGTCTTTTTCGTTGTTGTAGACAAGGCCAAACGAATAGTTGAGATGGGTTATCTGACGAACATCCAGTTTATTGATGTCACCACCAGGACCGGCAGTGACGTCGCCGCCACCATTGAAGTAGCCAACTGACATCAGTGAACTGGCGGAAACAACGCTGGCGCAAAGCAGGGGTAATGCTGCCAACAAAGGCAATAGTTTCATCGGTGTTCCTCTTTGACATTTAAACAAGCAAACACGCCACGGAAATGGCGTGGCGAAAAAAACAGCACCTGCAGGTTAACAGTTTCATAACAGGAAAAATGCGAAGGTGTTCACGTCATGTTGGCGAAGCGGCAAACCATTTCTGGTAGGTTGTATCGGTTGGGGCAAACATTACTGAGTGTTGACGCAAGTCCCTTTTCTGGCCTACAGATTTGCATACATGCACAAATTCAATAGGCCGGATAAGGCGTTTTAAAGTATTAGCGATGGGTTTCCAGCCAGTCATCAAGCGTATACAGCGTTGCGCCCGCTGCGGCCATTTCCATAAACGCCTCTGCACTGTCCTGGGGTTGAATATTGACGCCACGGCAGCCGTCGGTAATAACGCTGACGGTATAACCAAGATCGAGCGCATCCAGAACGGTGAATTTAACGCAATAGTCGCTAGCCAGACCCATGATAATAAGCTCAGCAATACGGTGTTCGAGCAGCCAGGCGTTCAGCGCGGTTGCCTGACGACGACCGTTATCAAAAAACGCACTGTAACTGTCGACCAGCGGGTTCTCGCCCTTGGTGAAGGTTTTCGCTATCGCACACTGGTTCAGCAGCGGATGCAGGGCCGCTCCTTCGCTGTTTTGCACGCAATGATCGGGCCAGAACGTTTGCGCCAGACCATCCAGTTGTCCCTGACTGTAGGGGGCGACCTGATGCTGGCTGGCAAAACTACCGTGAGTAGCCGGATGCCAGTCCAGACTGGCAACAACCGTGTCGCCGCGTAGGGCGCACCAGTCAATCAGACGGTTGGCAATCTCGATTGTGCTGTCGCCTTGCGGAACAGCGAGAGCGCCGCCGGCACAAAAGTCATTTTGTAAATCGACCAACAGTAAGGCTCGGGCCATGGGCATAGACTCCTTTATTCGTCCGGGGTGAGCTCGCCGCGCAGATTTTGCGTCATAGCTTCACGAATGCTCTGCACATCCAGTCCCTGACTCAGTAAATAGTGCAATTTGGTGAGTGTGGCTTCGACGGTCATATCCGCGCCGCCAATCACGCCAGCGTGGGCGAGGGCATTACCCGTCGCGTAGCCACCCATGTTTACCTTGCCGGACATACACTGGGTCAGGTTCACCACCACAATGCCACGTGAGCTCGCATCTTCAAGTTCTTGCAGAAACTCTTTATTTTGCGGTGCATTGCCCACGCCGTAGGAGCGCAAAATTAACGCTTTCACCGGCTGGCGCAGGAAGTTACGCACCACATCAGCGGAGATACCAGGGTAAATGGTGACTACGCCAATCGGTTGTGGAGTAATAGGATGAACAATCAGTTCACCTGCGCCGTGCGGTGCTGGCGGAGTTCCCAGTCGACGGATGTGGATCCCGGCTTCCAGTAGCGGCGCAAGGTTGGGTGAGGCAAAGGCGTCAAAGCCATCGGCGTGCGCTTTAGTGGTACGGTTGCCACGAAACAGTCGATTGTTGAAAAACAGGGTTACTTCATTGATCGGATAATTTGCCGCAACGTACAGCGCGTTGAGCAGATTGATTTGCCCGTCTGAACGTAGCTCTGCCAGCGGAATTTGTGACCCTGTCACAATGACCGGTTTACCCAGGTTCTCCAACATAAAAGAGAGCGCCGAAGCCGTAAACGCCATGGTGTCGGTGCCGTGCAGAATGACAAAACCATCGTAATCGTCGTAGTGTGCTTTAATGTCTTCCGCAATATGCTGCCAGTCTTCCGGCGTCATGTCGGAGGAATCCATCAACGGGACGTATTCGTGGATGGTGAAGTCTGGCATCTCCGGGCGGTGGAATTCAGGCATCAATGCCAGTTGACGCTGGAGATGACCAGAAACAGGAATATAACCCTGTTCTGAGCGCTGCATACCAATGGTACCGCCGGTATAGGCAACGTAAATCGATTTCTTTTGCATGACTTTTCTTCTGTCTCAATGAAAACCCCTCTTCATCCCGAAGAGGGGGCAATTGTTAGCGAACGTTGGCGCAGGTCAGGCAAAACGCATATCGGTTTTGCGGATCGTTAAACGCGGCCAGCTTATCGCTTTCCGCTTTAACTGCACTGGCCGCAGAAGCAAGCGGCGCCGGGAGCATGGCCTGAATAGCTTCGGGCAGCATGGCGCGAACGGAGCCTGACATGCTGTCCATTACCATATCGACGAATGTCGGTTCATCCTGATAATACGCAATGTGCCACTGTTTCAGCTTGGCAAGCTCAGCCGCTTTCGCGATGGCGTCGTCAAAATCACCGAGGCTGTCTACCAGTCCGTTGGCTTTCGCATCCTGACCGGTCCAGACGTGACCCTGCGCGATTTTGTCAATCTGCTCAGGGGTTGTCTTACGTGCATCCGCGACCAGCGTGATAAAGCGCTTATAGCCATTTTCAATGCTCAATTGCATCATTTGCTGCACTTCAGGCGGTAACGCTTTGGTGATGGAGATATCCGCCAGCGGGGAAGTGGCCACGCCATCGGTATGTACACCAATGGAATCCAGACTGTTTTCTACGGTGTTGATCACACCAAAGATCCCGATTGAACCGGTTAACGTGCTGGGGTTTGCCACAATGTAACTGGCTGGGGTGGAGATCCAGTAGCCACCGGAGGCCGCCATGCCGCCCATGGACACGACAACCGGTTTACCCGCCGCTTTTGCCGCAGCCAGCTCAGCACGAATGACTTCCGAGGCGCTGACGCTGCCGCCAGGACTGTTCACGCGCAGAACAATAGCTTTCACTTTCGGATCGAGACGCGCTTCGCGGATTTGTGCGGCAGTGGTGTCGCCCCCCACATTTCCTGGGGTTTCTTCACCGTCCATAATCGCGCCGTTCGCGAAGATAACGCCAATGCTGTCTCCGGTATCCGCCGGTGTTTTCAGCGAATAATCGTAATAGCTGACGGCGCGATAGTTTTTATCCGCTTTGCTCCAGCCAAACTGTTTGGTCAGCATTTTTTCGACTTCGGCGCTGGAGGCGAGTGCATCCACCAGTTTGTTGTCGAGCGCATATTTCGCCGTATCTCCATCGACCTTCGTCAAACCGTCCAGCATCGCCTGTGCGCCAGGGAACACCTGCTGAGCTGGGATCTGGCGGTTGGCGGCGACCGTGTCGAGATAGTTCTGCCACAGCTCGCCGATCCAGCGACTGTCGGCTTCACGCGCGGCAGGAGACATATCATCGCGGATAAACGGCTCTACGGCAGACTTATAGGTCCCGACGCGGAATACGTGCGTGGAGACTTTCAGCTTATCGAGCAGGGACTTGTAGTACAGACCGTTGGTGGCAAAGCCGTGCAGATCAACGGAACCCTGCGGAGAGAGGTAAATTTTGTTAGCAAAACTGGCGAGGTAATACTGCCCCTGGCTGAAGTTATCGCCCACTGCAAAGACCGGTTTACCGCTGTCGCGGAATTCCCGCAGTGCTTTGCCGATATACTGCATGGAAGGCTGGTCTGCCCCGGCAAAATTTTTCAGATCCATCACGATGCCGGTGATGTTGCGATCATCTTTTGCCTGGCGAATCGTATTCACGATATCGAACAGGGAGTTTTCCTGCAGACGATCGGAACTGGCGCCAAACAGCTGACGGCCAATAACGCTTAAACGACTGGTGCTCGAAGGCTTATCGACAATCACCCCGGAGATATCCAGCAGCAGCGCGCCTCGCTCAGCGTGTTCGCTGGTGTTGCTGCTGCTGACCTGCATCCAGATGCCCACGCCAACCAGCACCAGAAAGATGAAGAACAGGTTAAGCACAAATTCACGGACGAAATTGAGTAATCGCCATGTCCATTTAAAAAATCCGGCAATAAATCGCCACAGGGTTCGCATGTATTCTCCCTACCAATTAACAACACGCCACCCCGAAATCCCGGAGAAAGGCGATAAGATGAGGCTATCGTAATGACCCGACAGGCACTTGTCAGCAGGAATCACCGCCTGTGCTGTAACAAAATCCGCTCACGTGTTAATTTTGTGAACAAATTTCATTGTTGGAGTTAAGCAAATGGATGCACTCGAATTACTTATGACCCGTCGTAGCGCCTCTCGTCTCGTCGAACCGGCCCCGGCAGGAGAGCAACTGCAAAATATTCTGCGTGCGGGAATGCGCGCGCCGGACCACAAAACGCTGCAACCGTGGCAATTCTTTGTCATTGAGGGCGAAGGGCGTGAACGCTTTGCCGCCGTGCTTGAAAAAGGGGCTATTGCATCTGGCAGCGATGAGAAGGCCCAGGAAAAAGCGCGCAGCGCGCCGTTTCGCGCACCGCTGATTATTACCGTGGTAGCGAAATGTGAAGCAAACGACAAGGTTCCGCTATGGGAACAGGAAATGTCTGCCGGTTGTGCGGTGATGGCCATGCAGATGGCTGCCATTGCCCAGGGCTTTGGCGGTATCTGGCGCAGTGGCGCATTAACCGAAAGTGAGGTCGTCCGCGAAGCGTTTGACTGTCGCCCACAGGATAAAATCGTCGGTTTTCTCTATCTGGGCACACCACAGTTGAAAGCATCCACGACGATTACCCTTGCCGATCCGAGCGCATTCGTCCGTTATTTCTGATATCAACGGCAAAACTGTCTGGATTATGAGCAAAGGCACCCGAATTCAGACAGTCACTCTTACCACATCATGGAATGAGCGCTACCATATCTGGATTGCAATGACAGGAGATGTCCATGAGCGAGCAAGCTATTCGTTTAACGCAATACAGCCACGGAGCCGGTTGCGGTTGTAAAATTTCCCCGAAAGTGCTGGAAACCATCCTGCACAGCGAGCAGGCGAAGTTTGTTGATCCAAACTTACTGGTGGGTAATGAAACCCGCGACGACGCGGCTGTATACGATCTGGGGAACGGCACCAGCGTAATCAGCACCACCGATTTCTTTATGCCGATTGTCGATAATCCGTTTGATTTTGGCCGCATCGCCGCCACCAACGCCATCAGCGATATTTTCGCCATGGGCGGCAAACCGATTATGGCAATTGCTATCCTGGGCTGGCCGCTTGATAAGCTGGCGCCGGAAATAGCCCGCGAAGTAACCGAAGGCGGACGCTTTGCCTGCCGTCAGGCGGGTATCGCGCTGGCGGGGGGGCACTCTATCGATGCCCCTGAGCCTATCTTTGGTCTTGCGGTAACCGGCGTTGTTCCAACCGAACGCGTGAAGAAAAACAGCACCGCCGAGGCGGGATGCAAGCTGTTTTTGACCAAGCCTCTGGGTATTGGTGTCCTGACCACCGCAGAGAAAAAATCGCTGCTGAAGGACGAGCACAAAGGGCTGGCGACGGAAGTGATGTGCCGGATGAACATTGCCGGGGCGGCATTTGCCGATATCGACGGCGTGAAAGCCATGACCGACGTTACCGGTTTTGGGCTGCTGGGGCATCTGAGCGAGATGTGTCAGGGGGCCGGCGTTCAGGCGCAGATCGTCTACCAGGCTATTCCTAAGCTGCCAGGTGTTGAAGAATACATCGCGCAGGGCGCGGTGCCGGGCGGTACCCAGCGTAACTTTGCCAGCTACGGACACCTGATGGGTGAAATGCCGCAGTCGGTTCGCGATTTGCTCTGCGATCCGCAAACTTCCGGTGGTCTGCTGTTAGCGGTAACGCCGGAAGCTGAAGCCGAAGTTAAAGCGGCAGCGGCGCAGTTTGGGATCGACCTCACTGCGATTGGTGAGTTAGTGGAAGCTCGTGGCGGTCGCGCCATGGTTGAGATCCGTTAACTCGATGCGGTTGTTTATTGCCGAAAAACCGAGTCTGGCGCGCGCTATCGCCGATGTGCTGCCGAAGCCGCATCGCAAAGGTGACGGTTTTATCGAGTGCGGAAACGGGCAAGTGGTGACCTGGTGTATTGGTCACCTGCTTGAGCAGGCGCAGCCAGATGCCTACGACAGTCGTTATGCTCGCTGGAGTCTGGTTGATCTGCCGATTGTCCCGGAAAAGTGGCAACTGCAGCCGCGTCCCTCGGTGACCAAACAGCTCAACGTTATTAAGCGATTTTTGCATGAGGCCAGTGAAGTCATTCACGCAGGTGACCCCGATCGTGAAGGACAGCTGCTGGTGGATGAAGTGCTGGATTACCTGCAACTGGCCCCTGAAAAGCGCCAGCAGGTGCAACGCTGCCTGATTAACGACCTCAACCCGCAGGCCGTCGAGCGGGCGATTGAGCGTCTGCGCGCCAACAGTGAGTTCATCCCCCTGTGTGTGTCGGCACTGGCGCGAGCGCGGGCGGACTGGCTGTACGGTATCAACATGACGCGCGCTTATACCATTCTGGGGCGTAACGCGGGCTATCAGGGCGTACTTTCGGTCGGGCGCGTGCAAACGCCGGTGCTCGGACTGGTTGTGCGTCGCGATGAAGAAATTGAAAACTTCGTTGCCAAAGACTTCTTCGAGGTAAAGGCGCATATCGTGACGCCCGCCGATGAGCGGTTTACCGCTATCTGGCAGCCGAGCGAAGCGTGTGAGCCGTATCAGGATGAAGAAGGGCGCTTGCTAAACCGCACGCTGGCTGAACACGTGGTAAACCGCATTAACGGTCAGCCGGCGATCGTCACCAGCTATAACGATAAACGGGAATCAGAATCCGCGCCGCTGCCGTTTTCGCTGTCGGCGTTGCAGATTGAAGCGGCGAAACGCTTTGGCTTAAGTGCGCAAAACGTTCTGGATATCTGCCAGAAGCTGTATGAAACCCATAAACTGATCACCTATCCGCGTTCGGATAGCCGTTATCTGCCGGAAGAACACTTTGCCGGACGTCACGCGGTGCTGAACGCGATTAGCGTCCATGCGCCGGATCTGCTTCCGCAACCGGCGGTCAATCCCGATACGCGAAACCGCTGTTGGGATGATAAAAAAGTGGATGCGCACCACGCCATCATTCCAACCGCGCGCAGTTCGTCTATCAACCTGAACGATAATGAAGCGAAGATATACAATCTAATTGCCCGTCAATATCTGATGCAGTTTTGCGCGGATGCGGTATTCAGGAAGTGCGTTATTGAGCTGGATATCGCGAAAGGTAAGTTTGTCGCCAAAGCCCGTTTTCTGGCGGAGGCCGGATGGCGTACGCTGCTTGGCAACAAAGAGCGCGACGAAGATAACGACGGGACGCCGCTGCCGGTGGTGGCAAAAGACGACGAGCTGCTGTGCGAAAAAGGCGAAGTGGTTGAACGACAGACCCAGCCTCCGCGGCACTTTACCGATGCCACGCTGCTGTCAGCGATGACCGGAATCGCGCGCTTTGTGCAGGATAAAGATCTGAAAAAGATCCTGCGCGCAACGGACGGACTGGGAACGGAAGCGACGCGCGCCGGGATTATCGAGCTGCTGTTTAAGCGTGGTTTCCTGGTGAAGAAGGGGCGCTATATTCATTCTACCGATGCTGGAAAAGCGCTGTTTCATTCGCTGCCTGAAATGGCGACGCGTCCGGATATGACTGCGCACTGGGAATCTATCCTGACCCAAATCAGCGAAAAACAGTGTCGATATCAGGATTTCATGCAGCCGCTGGTGGGGACGCTGTATCAGCTAATCGATCAGGCGCGCAGCACGCCGGTACGACGCTTCCGTGGTATTGCCGCACCGGGTAGTAGTGGTGGTGACAAGAAAAAGAGCGCGCCGCGTAAACGCACGGCGAAAAAAAGCCCGCCATCTGAAGAGGCGGGCCTGTAATGCGCTCTTAGGCTGGATAAGGCATGTGTGCCGCATCAAGCCTACGGGAACAACAGATCTGAATTAAATCACACCCTGGCCCAACATCGCGTCGGCAACTTTCACGAATCCCGCGATGTTGGCGCCACGTACGTAGTTGGTTTGCTTGCTTTCGCCGCCGTACTCGACGCAGGCATGGTGAATATCCAGCATGATGTGGTGCAGGCGTGCATCCACTTTCTCCGCTTTCCAGCCCAGACGTGCGGCGTTCTGCGCCATTTCCAGACCGGATGTTGCTACGCCTCCCGCGTTGGCCGCTTTACCCGGCGCGAACAATACACCGGCTTCCAGGAACAGATCGGTGGCCTCGATGGTGGTAGGCATGTTTGCCCCTTCGGCGACAGCCTTCACGCCGTTGGCGATCAGTACACGTGCCGCATCGACATCAAGTTCGTTCTGGGTGGCGCACGGCAGGGCGATATCCACCGGAACCGACCACGGCTGTTGGCCTTCCAGATAGGTCAAGCCAAATTCGCGGGCGTAATCCGCCACGCGGCCGTCGCGGCTGTCTTTGATCGCGCACAGACGCGCCAGTTTTTCTTTGGTAAATCCGCTTTCGTCGACCACGGTACCGCTGGAATCGGAGGCGGTGACTACTCGCGCGCCAAACTCCATGGCTTTCTCAATGGCGAATTGCGCCACGTTACCGGAACCAGAGACGGCCACGCGCATGCCTTCAAAGCCCAGGCCATGGCGTTTGAGCATCGCTTCGGTGAAGTACACCAGACCGTAGCCGGTAGCTTCCGGGCGAATCAGGCTGCCGCCGAAAGAGAGACCTTTACCGGTAAAGACACAGGCGCTGTTGTTGGACAGTTTTTTCATCATCCCGGCCATAAAGCCGACTTCACGACCGCCTACGCCGATATCGCCCGCCGGAACATCGGTATCGGGTCCTAAATGGCGGAACAGTTCGGTCATCAGCGCCTGACAAAAACGCATGATTTCGCCTTCGCTTTTACCTTTAGGATCGAAATCGCTCCCGCCTTTACCCCCGCCCATTGGCAGCGTGGTGAGGGCGTTTTTAAATGTTTGCTCGAAGCCAAGGAATTTCAGGATCGACAGGTTCACGGAAGGGTGGAAACGCATCCCGCCTTTGTATGGGCCAATGGCGGAGCTAAACTGCACGCGCCACGCGCGGTTGACCTGCACCTGATTGCGATCGTCCAGCCAGACGACGCGGAACTGGATCACGCGCTCCGGTTCAACCAGACGTTCCAGCAACGACATCTGACGATAACGCGGGTTTTGCTCGAGGAAGGGCCACAGTGTCGTCATTACCTCACGAACGGCTTGCGCGAACTCGGTCTGATTCGGGTCGCGCTTTTGCACATGGTTAAGGAATGACTCCAGAGAACGTGTCTGATCCATAGATATAAGTACCTCTTATGTATTGATATGGTTATATTTTTGATTTTTGTGTTAAGTGTTTTGCAGTTTTTGACTATAACATCAGCAGTGTGACGGGACGCAAGAAAAAATTAACCGCGCTAAGTAAATTAATATTGCGGCGTGGGTCATAACCAAAAGCGATGATGGCAAGGGCTAAAGTTTCTGCCGGTTTATACCGTTATACTGAGCATAACTGTCAGTCAAAAAGGAAAGAATATGCGCCGTATAATCATGGCAGGAGCGTTGGCACTGGTGTCCAGCGCGACGCTGGCAAATCAGCTCTATCGCCCGGACGTGCAGGTGAATGTCCCGCCGGAAGTGTTCAGTTCCAGCGGTCAGCGGGCGCAACCCTGTAGTCAGTGCTGCATTTATCAGGATCAAAACTACTCAGAAGGGGCGGTGATTAAAGCGGATGGCGTTTTGCTTCAGTGCCAGCGCGATGATAAAACGATCAGCACGAATCCGCTGGTCTGGCGTCGCGTAAAAGGATAAACGCTTCTAATAGCGGGATATCGGCAGGCGCCAGCGGATAACGCAGCGCCTCTTCGGGTGAACACCAGACGATATACTGATGTTCATACACTTTCAGCTCCCCCTGATATGACGGTACATGCCAGGCATGTAAGTGAATGAGTCGGCCTGAAACCTCGCGTTGATGGCTGGCAATGTAGCGCCCAACGACCGCCTCGATGCCCAACTCTTCACGCAGTTCACGGACCAGCGCCTCTGGCTGACTTTCCCCCGGCTCAACCTTACCGCCAGCAAACTCCCACATACCTGACTGATCCGCATGCTGCGGGCGTTGAGCCAGTAAAATTTTGCCATCACGTTCAATGATAGCGGCGACCACGTCGAGGGTTTTCATTATATTCATCAAGATCTAACGGCAGAAAATGACATACTATCGTTATCTTTGTTTTATCTAAAGTATTCAGGAGCCACCGTTGAACGATCCTCAGTCGTGGGTAAAACCGTTAACGCGTATCCCTTCCAGTTTGCAACCGCTCGTTGCTACACAGAAAAAACATTATGGCGATGTGCTGCATCCCACGCGCTGGTGGGGGCGGATGCCGTTCCTGTTCTGGCTGGTGGCGCTGTTTGTCGGGTTTCTGGAGCGTAAAAAGGCGCGCCTGTCGCCGGTGATGCGCGCGCTGTTGATGACTCGCGTTTCTCAGGTGTGCCACTGCGCTTTCTGCGTTGACGCCAACAGTTTACGGCTGGCTGAACGCTGCGGCGCGCTGGATAAAGTCTTACAGGTTGCCAACTGGCAAGAATCGACGCTATTTAGCGCAGAAGAACGTGTAGGGCTGGCCTATGCTGATGCGGTCACCGCAACGCCACCACAGGTTGACGATGCGCTGAAAGCGCAGATGAAGCAGTATTTTACCGATGATGCCATTACTGAAATGACCGCGCTGATTGCGTTTCAAAATCTCTCGGCGCGTTTTAATGCCGCTCTCGATATTCCCTCCCAGGGACTGTGCGACAGTTTTAAAGGACGCCCGCATGCTTGACCGCCATCTTCATCCGCGATTAAAACCGCTTTTACATCGCTGCGTGGGCATCCTTGATCAACCGGCGATTACCCCGGACGGACTTACGCTGGTCGGTTTTGCTATTGGCGTGCTGGCGTTGCCATTTCTGGCGTTAGGCTGGTATATGGCGGCGCTGGTGGCTATTGTGCTCAATCGGCTGTTTGACGGGCTGGATGGGGCGCTGGCACGGCGCAGAGGACTAACGGACGCGGGAGGATTTCTCGATATCTCGCTCGATTTTCTGTTTTACGCCTTAGTGCCGTTTGGTTTTATTCTTGCTGCGCCGGCGCAAAATGCGCTGGCAGGCGGTTGGCTGTTGTTCGCGTTTATTGGCACCGGCAGCAGCTTTCTGGCCTTCGCCGCGCTGGCGGCAAAGCATCAGATTGATAACCCCGGTTATGCGCATAAATCGTTTTATTATCTGGGCGGACTGACCGAAGGAACCGAGACGATTTTGCTGTTTGTGTTGGGATGTCTGTTCCCGGAATATTTTGCCGTAATGGCGTGGGTCTTTGGCGCGCTGTGCTGGATGACGACGTTCACCCGGATCTGGAGCGGATATCTGACGCTGAAAGCGGTCCAGCGTCAGGCGTAACGTAGTGCGTTGCCGGATGCGCTTCGCTTATTCGGCCTACAACGATGGTTTATGTAGGCTGGGTAAAGCGTTCTCGCTGCATCCAGCAACAATGGCAATCTTACTTGCTGGCGTCCGGACCCCGTTCACCGCTGGCGATCGGGTTTTTCGGAGAGCTGCTCCACTCATACCAGCCGCCGTCGTAGACGGAGACGTTTTTCCAGCCCATTGCGCGGGCATACATAAACGTTTCCGAAGCACGCCAGCCGGTACCACAATAGAATGAGACCTGTTGCTGTGGCAGGATATTCCATTGCTTCCACATGGCGGCGATGTCATCGGCGCTGCGCATGGTGCCATCCGGATTATGGAAATCTTCCATGTGGGTGGAGTCGCTGCCTGCATGGCCCCAACGCGCCCCTGCGATCTCACCTTTTGGCTTAATGTAGCTATAGCCGCTGGTCGTACCGATAAATTCCGGCCATGAACGAATGCTCACCAAAGACGCATCCTGGCGATGCAGCAGACCGCGAGCCTGTTCCATATCCAGCATCAGTTGCGGTTGGGCAGGGATCGTCACGCCGAAATCAGGTTCAGGCTTCACCGTTGGTGCAGTACCGCGTTCGACCGGTAAACCTGAGTCAGACCAGGTCTGCCAGCCGCCGTCGAGCAGACGAACATCTTTCACACCTGCATACAGCATAATTTGCGCCACGCGCGCGGCGGCGTAGACATCGCGGCCGTATAAAATCACCGTGGTGTCGTGGCGGATGCCGTGTTTCGCCAGCATCGCTTTGAGCTGCGCGTCGGACACTTTATTCCACAGCGGTTCGCTTTCGACTTCGTTGGTATCAATATAGCCCGCGCCAGGGATATGGCTGAGCAGATACAACTTCGGCGCGCCCCAGGCGGCTTCAATCACTTTCCAGTCACCGGCCGGTTTGGCGGTTACCTCTTTACCCTGCTGAAGGTCGTGCAGCCACTGCGGGTAAACCAACTGTTCGAAGTGCGGCAGACGTTGCAGGCGGGCAGGGTCCGTAAGCGCATCGCTGAGGGTTGAGATAGCGTTAAAGCCGACTTTCTGCAGGCGGGATTTGACGGCCTGCATGTCAGTATCGCTGCCATACAATGCCACCGGCGCGTCGGTTTTCAGGTGATGTGCCTTAACCCAGGCGCTGAGTTGTTCATCATTCATCTTGTCGAGCCAGGCGGCAGACAGGTTCAGTGCGGAAGGCTCGTGTCCTGAAGGACCATTAAGCGATTGCGGCCAGCCGTTGTAAAAAGCGCTCTGACGGGTATCGATCGCCGCGCCTTGCTTTTGCTGTAACTGGTTGAGGGTGAGCGTCTGTGCTGTTTCAGCAGCCCAGGAAGAAGCGCAAGCGAGCCCTAAAGCCAGTGCCAGCGCGGTCATTTGAGAAACACGTTTCATCGAATAGCCCGACGTTGAAAAAGAGGACGACATTCTGTGCCGCCAGTTAAGTAAAAACCTTGCGTTAACGCAGCATATCGCCACATTCACGCCCAGTTTTCCATCTGTAATACGCGACCTGCTGGGGGAACGTCCTGCGCATCGTGGGTAACCTGGACCACCGGAATACCCAGTTTACGTACCTCGGTGAAGACCCACTGGCGAAAGGTATCGCGCAGCGACGCATCCAGCCTGCTAAAGGGTTCATCGAGTAACAGCGCCTGGGGTTGCGCCAGCAGCGCGCGAAGCAGGGCGACACGCGAGCGTTGCCCGCCGGAGAGCGAAGCCGGATCGCGTGAATAAAATCCTGCCAGGCCCGCGCGTGCGAGGGCGCTTTCCACCGCATGGCGTCTGGCGGGACCTTGCACGCTGGCGGGTAAGGCCAGCAGTAAATTTTGCCCAACGCTGAAATGGTCAAACAGCAGCGCATCCTGAAACAGAATGCCAATCTGGCGCTGCGCGGTAGGCAGTGTGTCTACGCGCTGTTCGTTGAGCCACAGTTCGCCTGACGCCTGAAACTGAGGAGACAACGCCCCGATCATCCACGAAAATAGCGAAGACTTACCGCTGCCGGAAGGGCCCATAATGGTGACAATGTCACTTTTATTAACCTGGAAATTAACGTCCTTCAGTAGCGCCGTCGTACCCTGGTACAACGAAACGCCTTGTACAATGAGCATTAGCGGAGTCCTTGTCGAAAGCGGCCAATCCACGCAGCGAGAAACGCCGCCAGTGCGAAAATTATAAGCGGTAACAGAAGCTGCCATAGCGCCTGGGTTGCCAGAATGGCGGCGCTACCGCCGCTGCTTAATACCACCGCTTCGGTGGTCAGCGTGGGATAGCGCCCGGCGCCTAACCACAGTGTCGGCATATACTGGGCGATACTGACTGAGAACCCTACCGCGAAGGCAACCAGCGCCGGGCGCGCCAGCTGCGGACATTTTACTTGCCAGAATATGCGGCCCCGGGTCCAACCCAGCGTTTGCGCAATCAAAATCAATCGTGGGTCAATGCGTTGCCACGCCGGTTTGAGCACAAACAGCATCCATGGCATCACCCACAGCAGGTGTCCCCAGACAATGGTTATCATCAGCCCATCCTGTCCGGCATATAACGCCAACAGATACTGTCCAGTCACCAGCGGCAGCGCAGGCAAAATGAGCGGTAGCCAGACCCAACGGTGTCCGGTTTGTGGACCCCATTCCAGCCAGGCAAAAAGTATCAGCAGCGCCAGCACGCTGGAGAGAAGCCCCAGTTGCAGGCTAGTGCTGAGCGCCTCGCTATTTAGCGACGAATAGCTGGCGATCAGCGCCAGAACCAGCGCGCACACCACACCGCCAAAGGGCAAAAGTTGTACCAGCGAACGTCCGATTGTACAGGATGAAAAACGCAGGCGTTCCCCGTTTACTGCGGGAATAGTGCGTTGCCAGGCGCGCCAGAGCAGATACCCCGCCAGCGCGATGATGAGTAGCAGCAGTACCAGCAGCAGGCTGGCGAGTGCTCCTTTAGCCTGTTGCTCGGCATCGCCCTGACTGAGCCATTGCCAGCTCAACACGGCAAGCGTTGGTGGGTTTCCGGGACCAAGGACGATTGCTACATCCACTACCGAGAGCGACCAGGCGACGATCGCCAGCATGGCTTTGCCTAACGCGGGGGCGAGAGAGGGCAGAACCAGCCAGTTCAGGCATTGCAGTCGGCTGTAACCCAGCGAATCCAGGACGATAAGCTGCTGCGAAAGCTGTTTTTCACTCAGCAGAGCTGAGAGGATCCATAACAAAAAGGCACTCTCTTTTACCGCCAGCGTCACGCCAAGCCCAATGCCGTAGCGGTCAGGCTGGGAGCTGTGAAACGGGAGCCATTGCCAGAGCATGCCGCCTTCGGCAAAAACCAGCAGCACGCTGGTGGCGAAGGCAACATGTGGAATCGCCAGCAGCCACGGAAGACGCGTGCACAGACGCGCCCAGCCTGCGCCGGGCCATAAGGCGAGGATCGCCAGCAGGGCGATGATCAGCGCGCCGCCAGCCGCGAGGCTTACGGAAACCAGCGTTGCCAGTAACGCCTGCGGGAGTTGAGGATCGCTAAATAGCGCCAGCCAGTGTCTGGTGCTCAGCGCAGGCGTTATCAGAGAAAAAGCCGCTGGCGCCAGCGGCAGATAAACGCCCGCCATGATGGCCCAGAGTAGCAGAATTAATGTGTACCGTAGCGGCGTAGCCATTCTTGTTCCAGAGCGTTTACCCATGCAGCATGCGGTTCTGGCAGCATGGCAGGGAGCCCTTGTGGGATCCGCGCCAGCAGCGCATTACGCTGGTCGACAGGCAATTTTTGTGGATCAAGCACCGAAGGATCTCCCCAGACAGACGGGTCGGCTTTACGCAACTGCGCTTTGGGTGAAAGCAGGAAATTTGCCACGACTTTCGCTCCGGCGCTGGCACGCGCATTCGCTGGAATGGTGACAAAATGCACGTTGCCGAGCATGCCCTGTGAGAAACCAAAACTATAGCTGCTTTTGGGTAATTCACCGCTGGCCACTTTTTGCTGCGCGTGGGCAGGATTAAAGGTCATTGATAAACGCAGGGTGCCACCGTTGAGCAGCGCATCCATTCGCGCGGGCGTGGGCGGAAAATCTTTACCTTCGCGCCACAGGGCAGGATGCAAAGTATCAAGGTAATGCCACAATGGAGCGGTAACGTCGGCGAATGTGGACGCATTGGGCGCTATTTTCAGCGCCTGCGGCTTGTTGGTGAGCGAAATTAACAACTGCTCAAGAAAAGCCGTTCCGGTAAAGTCTGGCGGACGCGGATAGGTCACCGTGCCAGGGTGCGCTTGGGCAAACTCAAGCAGTGCCTGCGGGGATTGCGGCGGCTGCGCGGTGAGATCGTGCCTGGCAATAAAGGTAAGCTGTGCGCCGCCCCACGGTGATTCAGCCCCCTCCGTTGGAATGGAAAAGTCTTCGTTCACCGGTTTCTGGGTATCAACATAGCGCCAGTTAGGCAGCGTTTGCGCCCACTGGGTCTGTAGCAGCCCGGCTTCTTTCAGCGTGCGGAAATTTTCGCCGTTCACCCACAGTAAATCGACCGAGCCACCGGTTTTTCGCCCGGATGCCGCTTCCGTCTGGATACGTTTTACGGCGTCGGCGGCATCCGCCAGGCGTACGATTTTCAGGTTAATGGCATAGTGTGTTTTCATCTCGCCGCTAACCCAGTCGAGATACTGGTTAACTGCGTCGTCGCCACCCCAGGCGTTGAACCACACCGTCTGACCGCGGGCGTCATTTTTGATTTGCTGCCAACTGGCGTCCTCGGCGAAAGCCGCCAGCGGAGAGAGCAGCAAACTCAGGCACAATAAGCAGTAACGCATAATATCTCCCTTGCTAAAAATGGGGGAAAGACTCAGGTCTTTTTCCGTTGATGCTCAAGATAAAGGCTTCTGGCCACGGCAATCACCACGCTCAGAGCGAACAGGATGAACAGGCCGGTAACAAACCAAAATGTGCCGCCGGTTAACAGGCTACCAGCCCATGAATAGACGATAGTGGCCGGTAACTGACCGATGCCGGTGGCGATGAAGAAATGGCGAAAACGAATCGAGGTCAGGCCTGCTGCGTAACTTACCGGGTCGAACGGCACAAAAGGTAACAGGCGACAGACAAGAATTGTGTGCTTGCCATAGCGCTCGAAAAAAGTGTCCATGTTGTTCAGCACCGTTTTTCCGGTCAGTTTTTCCACCGTGCTGCGACCTAAAACGCGGGCAATAAAAAAGCACAGCGCCGCGCCAGCCATCGCGCTGCTCCAGGACAGTACGCCGCCCCAAAATGCGCCAAACAGCGAGGCGTTGGCAAAGGTGATCACAAAGGCGGGAAGCGGTGCGACGATGGCCTGTAAGATCATCAGGAAGAACGACACGACCGCCGCCTGGGTTCCGTAAGAACGAATGAAGTTCTCAAGAGCATGCTGATCGAGCGTGGTAAATGCCGCCAGACTGCCGTGAAGAAAATCACTCACGCCAGGTATCCACGCCCACGCCATCAGGGCGAGCAGCAGCAGGGCAAGCAAGCTTATACGGTAATAGCGTGTCCGCCGCGCTTTATTCATCTTGATCATTTACCCGCGTACTCGTGACCGGGCGCCGGATCGATATGTTTATGTCGCGCCCAGGCTTTGGCTGCCTGAACGAGGACGAATAGCGCCAGCCCCGCAACGCTGAGCTTACCGATAAATGCCCAGCTAATCCCTTCGCTGGCCAGTTCGTGCGACATCAGCGTATAGATAAAGATGCCGGGCAAGGTGGTTAGCGCAGATATCACGGTAAATGACCAGAACGGAATGGCCGTTAGCCCATAGGCATAGTTTTGAATGTTATAGGGGAACAGTGGCACGAGCCGGGTCAGGATCAGAAAGTCTACTCCACTATGGGCAATGCCTTTTTCGATAGCCTGAAACGTTGCCGTGTGGCCAACGTATTTCAGCAGTAATTCCCGCCCAAGCCAGCGAGCCAGCATAAACGACAGCGCCGAAGCCGTGGTTGCCGCCACTAACGAGATAAGCGTCCCTGTCACCGGGCCAAACAGCACACCGCCGACGATCACCAGAATGCTGCCAGGGATCAGACACAGCGCGGCAACTATAAACAGCAGGATATAAAGGGTATAGCCGAACAGGCCGCTTTGGCGGATGACATCTTGTAAATGATGGAAATTGGTGATCAGATCGGTCAGACCGTAATGATGGAAAACTCCCGCCAGAACGCAGAACAATACCGCAACAATTAGCAGCCGGTATTCTGCGTTATGCGAACTTCTTTTTCATGGGGGTTCTCCTGTAAAACCGAATGCAATGTAGCGTTTTCGTCAGCGAAAAGTGCGCGGGAAGATATAATAAATTTCCGGCCGCAACAATGTATTACCGTGGCTTTATTGATTTTGCACAGAATAAACAGACTCTCCAGGCAAGGCCCGGAGAGTGAAAATACGCAGACGATCAGACGCGGAATTTAGCCCATACAGGCGCATGGTCGGACGGCTTTTCCATGCTGCGGATTTCATAGTCGATACCGGTTTCTTCGCAGCGCTCCGCCAGCGGTTTGCTCGCCAGTAGCAAATCGATACGCAGGCCACGGTTATCATCAAAGCCTTTTGAGCGGTAATCAAACCACGAGAACTGGTCGTTCTTTTCAGGCCAGGCGTGACGGTAGGTATCTACCAGGCCCCAGCCCAGCAGACGCTCCATCCACTCGCGCTCTTCTGGCAGGAAGGAACATTTGCCGGTACGCAGCCAGCGTTTACGGTTCTCTTCGCCAATACCGATATCGAGGTCGGTTGGGCTGATATTCATATCGCCCATGATCAATACCGGATTGTCGCGCTTCAGTTCAGTCTCCAGGTAGTTTTGTAGGTTCTGATAAAACGCGGCTTTGGCCGGGAACTTGGTTTCATGGTCACGGCTTTCGCCCTGCGGGAAATAGCCGTTGATCACCGTGATGCTGCCCAGAGGCGACGGAATTTCCGCCATGATGATACGACGCTGCGCTTCTTCGTCATCACCCGGGAAGCCACGACGCACCGCAATCGGCGTTTCTTTCGTTAATAGTGCTACGCCGTAGTGGCCTTTCTGACCGTGATAAAAGACGTTATAACCCAGCTTAGCTACCTCTTCGAGAGGGAACATATCGTCGTGGACTTTTGTCTCCTGTAAGCCAATAACATCCGGTTGGTGTTTTTCGACAATGGCTGCCAGTTGATGGGGACGGGCACGCAGGCCGTTGATATTAAAAGAGACAAATTTCATAGTCGCTGCCACTTTGCAAGATGAATAGTGCAAGGATGGTAGCAGAATTTCTGCAGGCTGACTGCTTCTTGTCACCTGATTCCAACAATGATTGCTAATGGTGTTAACGATGGAGCAAAAACTGCACCGTTTTGGCGCGTAGCGCGTCGGAATAGAGCAATAATTTCCGATAAATTTCGTATACGATCACAATTCCAGAATTATATTTGGCGACTGAATAAAATTGCGTTTTTTCCTCTGTTTAGTCATCTGGTACGCAAACATATTCACTTTATATGCACATACAGTGAATATCGTCAGGTTGTAACTCGTTGATATTCCGTCACCGCCCTCCGTTTATGCACTTTTTTCGCTGGCTGGCACGAAGCCTGCAATCTACATTTACACCGCAAACACTATATTTATTAACATATAAATAACCTTTTATTTACCGTTGAGGTCGCTATGTCTCTGTCAATTACGCGTGAAAATTTTGATGAATGGATGATGCCCGTATACGCTCCGGCCCCTTTTATTCCGGTGCGTGGCGAAGGTTCACGTCTGTGGGATCAGCAGGGTAAAGAGTATATCGATTTCGCGGGAGGCATTGCGGTTAACGCGCTGGGTCATGCACATCCGGCATTGCGCGAGGCATTAAACGACCAGGCGAGCAAATTCTGGCATACGGGAAATGGCTACACCAACGAGCCGGTGCTGCGCCTGGCGAAAAAGCTGATTGATGCCACTTTTGCCGAGCGCATTTTCTTCTGTAACTCTGGCGCAGAAGCTAACGAAGCGGCATTAAAACTGGCACGTAAATATGCCCACGATCGTTTTGGTAGCCAGAAGAGCGGCATTGTGGCGTTTAAAAATGCTTTCCATGGTCGCACGCTGTTTACCGTCAGCGCCGGAGGACAGCCCGCCTATTCACAGGACTTCGCGCCGCTGCCGCCGGATATCCGCCATGCCGTGTATAACGATCTCGACTCTGCCAGCCAACTGATTGATGACAACACCTGTGCGGTTATTGTGGAGCCGGTGCAGGGGGAAGGCGGCGTAGTGCCGGCAACAAACGCCTTTTTGCAGGGGCTGCGTGAATTATGCGATCGCCATAATGCGCTGTTGATTTTTGATGAAGTTCAGACCGGAGTTGGTCGTACCGGCGAACTGTATGCCTACATGCACTACGGCGTTACGCCGGACCTGCTGACGACAGCAAAAGCGCTGGGCGGTGGTTTCCCCATCGGCGCACTGCTGGCGACAGAGCGTTGCGCCAGTGTGATGACGGTCGGTACGCACGGTACAACCTATGGCGGAAACCCGCTGGCCACTGCGGTGGCGGGAAAACTGCTGGAAATTGTTAACACGCCGGAAGTGCTTAACGGAGTGAAACAGCGCCACGACTGGTTTGTGGAGCGTATTAACGCCATTAACGAACGTTTTGGACTGTTTAGTGAAATTCGTGGACTCGGACTGCTGATTGGCTGTGTGCTGAACGCGGAATTTGCCGGGAAAGCAAAACTCATCTCGCAAGAAGCGGCCGTTGCCGGAGTGATGGTGCTGATTGCTGGCGCTAATGTGGTGCGGTTTGCGCCAGCGTTAAACGTCAGCGAAGAAGAAATCGCCACCGGACTGGATCGCTTTGCGCTGGCCTGCGAACGCATTAAAGCAGGAGGTTCATCATGATGGTGATTCGTCCCATTGAACGCGCTGATATCACCGCGCTGATGCAGCTTGCCAGTAAGACCGGCGGCGGGTTGACCTCGCTACCGGCGAATGAAGCTACGCTGATGGCGCGTATCGAACGTTCGCTACAAACCTGGCGCGGTGAGTTGCCCAAAAGTGAGCAGGGATATGTGTTTGTGCTTGAAGACAGCGCCAGCGGAACCGTGGCAGGGATTTGCGCCATTGAGGTGGCGGTGGGGCTTAACGATCCCTGGTACAACTACCGGGTCGGTACACTGGTGCACGCCTCGAAAGAGCTGAACGTGTATAACGCGCTGCCGACGCTGTTTCTGAGTAACGATCACACGGGCAGTAGCGAACTTTGTTCTCTGTTTCTCGATCCGGACTGGCGTAAAGAAGGCAACGGCTATTTGTTGTCGAAGTCGCGCTTTATGTTTATGGCGGCCTTTCGTGACCGGTTCAATGAGAAGGTCGTGGCCGAGATGCGCGGCGTGATCGATGAACACGGCTACTCTCCGTTTTGGCAAAGCCTCGGCAAACGTTTTTTCTCAATGGAGTTCAGCCGGGCGGATTTTCTCTGCGGAACCGGGCAAAAAGCCTTTATTGCTGAACTGATGCCTAAGCATCCGATTTATACCCATTTCCTGTCTGACGAAGCGCAAAGCGTGATTGGTCAGGTGCATCCGCAAACGGCTCCTGCGCGTGCGGTGCTGGAGAAAGAAGGATTTCGCTACCGCAACTATGTCGATATTTTCGACGGCGGACCGACCCTGGAGTGCGATATTGACCGGGTACGGGCTATCCGTAAAAGCAGGCTGGTGGAGGTGGCTGAAGGGCAGCCTGCGCCAGGCGACTATCCTGCTTGTCTGGTTGCCAATGAAAATTATCAAAACTTCCGCGTCATGTTGGTTCGTGCCGACCCGGATACTCAGCGTCTGGTGCTGACGGCGGCGCAACTGGACGCCCTGAAATGTCACGCGGGCGACCATGTACGTTTTGTGCGTCTTTGTGCAGAGGAGAAAACAGCATGACATTATGGATAAACGGCGACTGGGTGACGGGGCTGGGCGAGCGTCGGGTGAAAACCAATCCCGTAAGCGGTGATGTGCTGTGGCAGGGCAATGATGCCGATGCAGCCCAGGTAGCGCAGGCGTGCCGGGCCGCGCGCGCAGCCTTTGCCAGTTGGGCTAAACAGCCCTTTGGCGCACGCCAGGCCATTGTTGAAAAATTTGCCTCATTGCTGGAAAGCAATAAAGCCGAACTCCACAGATTATCGCCCGGGAAACCGGCAAACCCCGTTGGGAAGCCGCTACAGAACTGACGGCGATGATCAATAAAATTGCCATCTCCGTGAAAGCCTGGCATGCGCGTACCGGAGAGCAGCACAGCGAATTACCGGATGGCGCAGCGACGTTGCGCCATCGCCCGCACGGCGTGCTGGCGGTTTTTGGCCCGTATAACTTCCCTGGCCATTTACCCAATGGTCATATTGTTCCGGCACTGCTGGCAGGCAACACATTGATTTTCAAACCCAGCGAGCTGACGCCGTGGACCGGTGAAGCCGTGACAAAGCTGTGGGAGCAGGCGGGATTGCCGCCGGGCGTGCTGAACCTGGTGCAGGGCGGTCGCGATACGGGACAGGCGCTGAGCGCGCAGGACGATCTCGATGGTCTGCTGTTTACCGGCAGTGCCAATACTGGTTATCAACTGCATCGACAGCTATCCGGCCAGCCGGAAAAAATCCTCGCTCTGGAGATGGGGGGCAACAACCCGCTGATTATTGAGAACCCGGAAGATATTGATGCCGCAGTGCATCTGACTATTCAGTCCGCGTTTGTCACCGCCGGACAGCGTTGTACCTGCGCCCGTCGCCTGTTAGTTAAAAAAGGCGCACAAGGGGATGCGTTCCTGACGCGCCTGGTGGACGTCAGCCAGTGTTTAATGCCCGGCAACTGGGACGCAGAACCGCAGCCATTTATTGGCGGGCTGATTTCCGAACAGGCCGCGCGGCATGTCTATGATGCCTGGCAGCGTCTGGAGTCGTTAGGGGGCCGGACGCTGTTAGCGCCACGTCTGGTGCAAGCCGGAACGTCACTGCTCACCCCAGGGATCATAGAACTGACCGGGGCGGCGAACGTACCCGATGAAGAGGTCTTTGGACCGCTGCTTGGCGTCTGGCGTTATGACAGCTTTGATGACGCAATTCGTATGGCGAACAACACCCGCTTTGGATTGTCGTGTGGGTTGGTTTCCCCCGATCGCAACCAGTTTGATCAACTGCTGCTCGAGGCGCGGGCCGGGATCGTCAACTGGAATAAGCCGTTAACCGGCGCGGCGAGTACAGCGCCGTTTGGCGGCGTTGGCGCTTCCGGGAACCATCGCGCCAGCGCGTGGTATGCCGCAGATTATTGCGCCTGGCCGATGGCAAGTCTGGAATCACCGGCCTTAACGCTGCCAACGACGCTTAGCCCCGGCCTGGATTTTTCTCGCGAGGATAAGCTATGAAAGCCCGTGAGGTAAATTTTGATGGTCTGGTGGGGCTGACCCACCACTATGCGGGGCTGTCATTTGGTAATGAGGCCTCAACCAAACATCGTTTTCAGGTATCGAACCCGCGTCTGGCGGCGAAGCAGGGTCTGCTAAAGATGAAAGCGCTGGCGGATGCGGGATTTCCCCAGGCGGTGATCCCGCCTCATGAGCGGCCGTATATTCCGGTGCTGCGTCAGTTGGGCTTTACCGGCCGCGACGAACAGATACTGGAGAACGTGGCGCGTCAGGTGCCTCACTGGCTCTCCAGCGCCAGCTCCGCATCGTCTATGTGGGTGGCGAATGCGGCAACGGTCTGCCCTTCAGCCGATGCGCTGGACGGGAAAGTGCATCTGACGGTGGCGAATCTGAATAATAAGTTTCACCGTTCGCTGGAAGCGCCGACCACCGAAGCGTTGCTACGGGCGATTTTCCGTGATGAGAATAGTTTTACGGTCCACGGTGCGTTACCCCAGGTTGCGCTATTCGGTGATGAAGGTGCGGCAAACCATAACCGCCTCGGCGGGGATTACGGCGACCCTGGCGTACAGCTGTTTGTTTACGGTCGTGAAGAAGGGAATGCATCCCATCCGAAGCGCTATCCGGCGAGGCAATCCCGTGAGGCCAGCGAGGCGGTCGCCCGACTGAATCAGGTTAACCCGCATCAGCGCATTTTTGCCCAGCAAAACCCGGACGTTATCGATCTTGGCGTGTTTCATAACGATGTGATTGCGGTGTCGAATCGCCAGGTACTGTTTTGTCATCAGCTGGCGTTTGCCAGACAGCAGGCGTTGTTCGAGCAGTTACGCAGTCAGGTGGCAGGTTTTACCCCGCTGGAAGTCCCGGCTGCGGAAGTGTCGGTGCAGGATGCGGTGACCACCTATCTGTTTAACAGCCAGTTATTGAGCCGTGATGACGGTTCGATGATGCTGGTCCTGCCGCAGGAGTGTCGGGAGCATGCGGGCGTGTGGCGGTATTTGAACCGTCTGCTCGAGGAAGACAATCCGATCGATGACCTGCAGGTATTCGATCTGCGTGAAAGTATGTCCAACGGCGGCGGTCCGGCATGTCTGCGCCTGAGAGTGGTGCTTACGCCACAGGAGCTGCAGGCCGTAAATCCGGCGGTTATCATGAACGATACGCTGTTTAACACGCTGAATAATTGGGTCGACCGTTACTATCGCGATCGTCTTACCGCCGCCGACCTTGCCGACCCGCAGCTGTTGCGTGAGGGGCGTGAAGCGCTGGATACGTTGACGCAATTGCTCAACCTCGGCTCTGTGTATCCCTTCCAGCAGGAGAGGACCAGCCATGGATAATTTTCTGGCCCAGACGCTGGCAGGGATAACCCCCGAGACAACCGAGGGCACAGCTCGCGGCTTTTCCTGGCAGTGGATTGGTCACGGAATTCTGGAGCTGACGCCGGACACTCCGGCGGAATATTCGCTGGTGCTGTCTGCGGGGATCCACGGCAATGAAACGGCCCCGGTAGAGATACTTGATTCAATTCTCTCCAGGCTGTTTAGCGGTGAACTGACGCTGACATGGCGGCTGCTGGTGATTCTGGGGAACCCGCAGGCGCTGGCGGCGGGACAACGTTATTGTCATAGCGACCTGAACCGTATGTTTGGCGGCCGTTGGCAGATTTTTGCCGCGAGTGAAGAAACGCACCGAGCCCATCAGCTTGAGCTGTGTCTGGAGGGTTTTTATTCGCGGGCGAAAGAGCCTGTACGCTGGCATCTGGATCTACACACCGCGATTCGCGGCTCGCAGCATCTGCGCTTTGGTGTGTTGCCACAACGCAACGTTGCCTGGGACGAAGATTTTTTGGGATGGCTGGGAGAGGCAGGGCTGGAGGCGCTGGTTTTCCATCAGACACCTGGCGGCACGTTCACCCATTTTAGCGCTGAACATTTTGGCGCGCTGGCCTGCACGCTGGAACTGGGTAAAGCGCTGCCGTTTGGACAAAACGATCTGACTCAGTTTGCGCAGACGGCAGATGCGCTGGCGAAGCTGCTAAAGGGCGAGCGAATGTCACCGGGAGAAACATCTCCGCTGCGTTACCGCGTGGTGTCGCAAATCACGCGGCGTAGCGACGATTTCATTCTTCACATGGATAACCAGACGCTCAACTTTACCCCTTTTACAGAGGGCACCTTGCTGGCGCAGGACGGTGATGAACGTTTTACCGTCACCCATGATGTTGAATACGTTCTTTTTCCAAATCCAAACGTGGCCTGTGGTTTACGTGCAGGATTGATGCTCGAAAAATTGTGACAAATATATATGCCCTTTTGGTTTATCCCTAAGGGCTTATTTTTGCGTGCTGTTTTTATTTATTACGGATTATTCCTGGTGAATTGCTTTCTTAATAATCAGGGATGAGGTATAGTTCTTCATAATCCCTTCAAAATCATCCTGTTGTAATTTTTTATTGCAACTCTGCGCAATTTATTCTTTTTTTCTCCATAATTGATGAAAGTTTGTTTTTTACACTTTCATTGTTTTACCGTTGCTCTGATTAATTGACGCTTAAGCCGGTAAAGTTAATCTCGTCAACACGACATCACATTGCATAAGAGTCGCATGAGTGTCGTAAAAATAACTGAAAGAAAGGATAGAAATTATGCGTAAACTGACTGCTCTGTTTGTTGCCTCTACCCTGGCGCTGGGCGCTGCTAACCTGGCCCACGCCGCTGACACGACAACAGCTGCGCCAGCTGATGCCAAACCAATGATGCACCACAACGGTAAGTTTGCCCCGCATCACGACATGATGTTTAAAGACCTGAACCTGACCGATGCGCAGAAACAGCAGATTCGCGAGATCATGAAAGGTCAGCGTGATCAGATGAAACGTCCGCCGCTGGAAGAGCGCCGCGCAATGCACGACATCATTGCCAGCGATAGCTTCGATAAAGCGAAAGCGGAAGCGCAGATTGCGAAGATGGAAGAACAGCGCAAAGCCAACATGCTGGCGCACATGGAAACTCAGAACAAGATTTACAACATTCTGACCCCGGAACAGAAAAAGCAGTTTAATGCCAATTTTGAGAAGCGTCTGACAGAACGTGCCGCGCAGAAGGGTAAAATGCCGCAAGCTGCTGAGTAATCGTTCAGCGTCTACACTATATCATTCACGCTGTGTGTGCTGATTGCCGCACAGTGTGAAACCAAACTCAAGACCGCCGCTCTTGTCCACAACACGTTTAACGAGGTGGGCAGGATCGGCGGTTTTTTCTTTGCTGCCTCTTGCACCGCGCTTGTGACACGTTATTCTCCTGAAGCCCGCGAAAATTCCACCTGGAGGGCGCGTTGTTCTTTTTTGCAAAACACCGGGTTCATCGCTAAGGCAAATCAACTCTGCTGCCGATAACAATAATCTGTAGAGTGAACATAACAATGATGATTTATGGCTGCCTGTTTACGGTGGGCTGCCGTGCTGCGCCTTTCTGGAGGGATGATGGAATACTTTGATATCCGCAAAATGCCGGTCAATCTGTGGCGAAATGGTGCGGGAGAAACGCGTGAGATTTGCTGTTTTCCGCCAGCAACACGAGATTTTCACTGGCGGGCGAGTATCGCCTCCATCGCAGCGAATGGAGAGTTTTCTCTTTTTCCCGGCGTAGAACGCGTGATTACCCTGCTGGAAGGTGGAGAAGTGACGCTGGAAGAGCCGAACACCTTCACACATACCCTGAAACAGCATCAGCCTTTTACCTTTGCCGGTGACAAGGTGGTAAAAGCGAAGCTGACGGAAGGGCAGATGTCGATGGATTTTAATATCATGACCCGACGTGATGTCTGCCAGGCAAAAGTCAGAGTTGCCGATCGCACCTTTACGACCTTTGGTTCGCGCGGCGGCGTAGTGTTTGTTATCAGCGGAGCCTGGCAACTGGGTGATAAGTTGTTGACCGTCGATCAGGGTGCAAGCTGGCACGACGGTAAACACACGTTACGACTGCTGGAGCGCGAGGGGAAACTGCTGTTCAGCGAGATCAACTGGATGCCGGGGCATTCTCCGGACTCAGTTCAATAATGTCATATTGACCAGACAGAATAGGCCGGCAGAGAATTTTGTAGCCATCTTGATCAAAGCCGGCCGGCATTCGCGCCAGTGTAGCTGCCTCATCCAGCGTTGAAACGGCTCCCAGCCACAGCCAGTTATTGATGATATGGTACTGCGTCATTTCAGCGCGGGTTTCCTGCAGCGCAATGGCATTGCTCCACGGCCAGCAGATTACGCGCACTCTTTCCAGGGCTTCTACCAGACGCACATGATGCGCTTCAGGGCTTTCTTTCCCACAGCAGGCTCCGGCGCAGCGTTTAAGCGCGGAGCGAAAACAGGCGCGCCCGTGGCTCAGGGGTTCCAGCCCCAACAGGCCGTAGCATAGCTGTTGTTCATCGGCGAGGCTTTGCAGCGTCTGTAGCGCTGCGCGGCGGTTGGCAAACAGGCCAAACAGATTGGGGGCGTGGGAGAAATCAATATCTCGTGCGTAAACCACCTGAACCGTTCGGTCGGTAAGCTGCAAGGCACACAGCTGGCGATTGCGTCGCAGCCGTTTGTTAAACAGGGGCTGCTGTTCTTTGATAAGCCGCGCTTCCAGCAGCAGGGCGCCAATTTCTCCGGCCGTACAAATCCAGCTAATGCGCCTGGCCTGACGCAGCATACTCGCTTCGTCTGCGGTACGCAGATGCGCCAGCACACGGCTGCGAATATTGACACTTTTACCAATATAAAGCGGCATGGTGTCGCTATCACTGTGAAACAGATAGACGCCTGGCGCGGTGGGAAGCGCACTCAAAAACGGGCGCAGGTGCTCGGGATATTCATAGATTGCCGCTGCCTCAAATGTCATACGAGGGGCTGATTGACGCTGTACCACTGTTGACTCCAGATGCTGGTTATTCATCCAGTGTAGCAGTTTGAGGGCGATTAAAAAAGCGGCATGAGATTCAGCAGGCTAATGCCAGATAGGGCCAATCCTGGCGCTACCCGGCATTTTGAAGGGAAAAGGATTACGCTTTTTTCCAGAAATCATCAAACACGGTGATCGGTGTGCGACGTTTATGCTCAGTTTTCACGTACCAGCCTTCAATTTTTTTTGCGACGTCGGCATCCAGCGTTTTTCCTTCCAGATAGTCGTCGATGTTGTCGTAAGTGACGCCGAGTGCGGCTTCATCCGGCAGAGAAGGGCGATCGTCCTCGAGGTCGGCAGTTGGTGCTTTCTTATATAAGTGCTCCGGGCACCCCAGCGCGGCGAGCAGTTGTTTGCCCTGGCGCTTGTTCAGACGAAATAGTGGGTTAATGTCGGTACCGCCATCGCCGTACTTAGTGAAAAATCCGGTGATGGCTTCTGCAGCATGATCGGTACCCACGACAACCCCGCTGGTCATGCCGGCGATACTGTATTGTGCCTTCATACGTTCACGGGCTTTTTCATTGCCACGCACAAAATCGCTCAGTTCAATACCCGCTTCACGCAGGGCCTGCTCGCTGGCCAGCACCGCGCCCTTAATATTGACGGTCAGTACGCGGTCCGGTTGAATAAAGGCGATGGCATCCTGGCAGTCCTGCTCATCGGCCTGAACGCCATACGGTAGGCGTACGGCAATAAACTGCAGTGCGTCATTACCCGTTTCTTTTCGCAGCTCGGTGATCGCCATCTGGCACAGTTTTCCCGCGAGCGTTGAGTCCTGTCCGCCGCTAATTCCCAACACCAGCGATTTCAGAAAGGGGTAGGTCTGCAGATACGATTTCAGGAAATCCACGCTGCGGCGAATTTCTTCTTCTGCATCGATGTGTGGTTTTGCGCCAAGCGCCTGGATTATCTCTTGCTGCAGAGTCATTTAACCCCCTCCGAAAAATAAAATGATCAAAAAAATGATGTGTTAAAGCTAACGCGTTGAGGCCCAAACGACAAGGGATGCGAGCCTGATATAGCATCATTTTGTTTTAATAGAATTTTCCGAAACCACCTAAGTATCCTCTGATTGCTTGAAAAATGCGTTGTTGTGCTCCAGGCTTATATAACACGCTGAAATACAAGAGGACGGAATATGAACAAGAATCTAACAGGAATTCTGAGCGCAGCGGCTGTTTTGACTATGCTGGCAGGGTGTACGGCCTACGATCGTACGAAAGACCAATTTGTTCAGCCCGTGGTGAAAGATGTGAAGAAAGGGATGAGCCGGGCGCAGGTAGCGCAGATTGCCGGTAAACCGTCTTCCGAAGTCAGTATGATCCATGCGCGTGGGACGTGTCAGACCTACATCCTGGGTCAACGAGATGGTAAAGCTGAGACCTATTTTGTTGCTTTAGATGACACCGGACACGTGATTAACTCTGGCTACCAGACCTGCGCAGAGTACGACACCGACCCGCAGGCAGCGAAGAAGTAGCAACTGTTTATTGCCTGAGCACTCGGGAAAACCGGCCACTGCGCCGGTTTTTTTATGTCACACGATCTTAATTATTGACGCGAATTATTTGCCTGAAGTGTGAGGGTGGTCATAACGCAAGGTCAAGGAGAGACAATTTAGTTGGTCAAGGAAATACCATCCGCCGGTGCAATCCCGTATACTCATTTCAGCCACCTAAAAAAGTAATTTAGCTGACGCAAGTTACCCAGAGCATGGATGCAGGTTAGGGCTTGCGGAGTGTCTGGTGACAGATAATCGCACATGAGGATCGTTTTAATGGAAAAGAAACACATTTATCTGTTTTGTTCTGCGGGCATGTCGACTTCATTGTTGGTTTCGAAGATGCGTGCTCAGGCCGAAAAATACGAAGTACCGGTTATTATTGAAGCGTTTCCTGAAACGCTGGCCGGAGAAAAAGGTCCAGTGGCCGATGTTGTATTATTAGGTCCACAAATTGCTTATATGTTGCCCGAAATTCAGCGTTTGTTACCCAACAAGCCTGTGGAAGTGATTGACTCGCTGCTGTATGGCAAAGTCGATGGTTTAGGCGTGCTTAAGGCTGCGGTTGCAGCAATTAAAAAGGCCGCAGCAAATTAATTATTTTATTTTAATTTTTCCCGTCAAAGAGTTATTTCATTAACATTCACCGCAATTATTAATTGCGGTATTTAAGGGTATTTTTCTATGAGTAACGCTATTGCTTCACTTGAAAAGGTACTCCTTCCTTTTGCTGTAAAAATTGGAAAGCAGCCACACGTTAATGCAATCAAAAACGGTTTTATTCGTTTAATGCCGTTAACCCTCGCAGGGGCCATGTTTGTATTAATCAATAACGTTTTCCTGAGCTTTGGGGAGGGGTCGTTTTTTTATTCAATGGGCATTCGACTTGATGCTTCAACTATTGAAACGCTGAATAGTTTGAAAGGCATTGGTGGAAACGTCTATAACGGTACGCTGGGTATCATGTCATTGATGGCGCCGTTCTTTATCGGTATGGCGCTGGCAGAAGAACGCAAAGTCGACTCACTGGCTGCCGGGCTGTTATCCGTCGCCGCGTTTATGACCGTAACGCCATATAGCGTGGGTGAAGCCTATGCCGTTGGCGCGAACTGGCTCGGCGGTGCCAATATTATTTCCGGTATTATTATCGGCCTTGCGGTCGCGGAAATGTTCACCTTTGTGGTCCGTCGCAATTGGGTAATTAAATTACCCGATAGCGTACCGACATCCGTGTCGCGCTCTTTCTCTGCGCTGATTCCTGGCTTCCTTATCCTCTCCATTATGGGGATCATCGCCTGGGCATTGAACACCTGGGGTACGAACTTCCACCAGATCATCATGGATTCCATTTCAACTCCGCTGGCATCGCTGGGCAGCGTGGTGGGCTGGGCCTACGTGATTTTTGTTCCGCTGCTGTGGTTCTTCGGTATTCACGGTTCACTGGCGCTGACCGCGCTGGACAGCGGTATCATGACGCCATGGGCGCTGGAAAACATCTCCATTTACCAACAGTTTGGTTCCGTAGACGCCGCGCTGGAAGCTGGAAAGACCTTCCACGTCTGGGCGAAACCGATGCTCGACTCCTATATTTTCCTTGGGGGTAGCGGGGCTACGCTGGGTCTGATTATCGCTATCTTCCTGGCATCGCGCCGTCCGGATTATCGTCAGGTTGCTAAACTGGCACTGCCGTCAGGCCTGTTCCAGATTAACGAACCTATCCTGTTCGGTCTGCCGATCATCATGAACCCGGTGATGTTTATCCCGTTCATTCTGGTGCAGCCGATTCTGGCGGCGATTACGCTGGCAGCTTATTACTCCGGCATTATTCCACCGATTACCAACATCGCACCGTGGACCATGCCAACCGGTTTGGGCGCGTTCTTTAATACCAACGGTAGCGTCGCTGCTCTGCTGGTCGCGCTGTTCAACCTCGGTATCGCCACGCTGGTTTACCTGCCGTTCGTGGTGGTAGCCAACAAAGCGCAGAACGTTATTGATCAAGAAGAAAGCGAAGAAGATATCGCTAACGCATTGAAATTCTAAATTTAATCCGGCATGGCTTCACGGTCATGCCGGACTGAACCAGAGGAAAAAAGTATGTTGGATATCGAAAACATCGTCGACACGCAGTCAGAAGCAGAAGAACTCGAAGAAGTGGTGATGGGTCTCATCATCAACTCCGGTCAGGCGCGTAGCCTGGCGTACGGCGCGCTCAAAATGGCCAAGCAAGGCGATTTCGAGTCAGCTAAGGCTATGATGGACCAGTCCCGTCTGGCGCTGAACGAAGCGCACCTCGTGCAAACGAAACTGATTGAAGGCGATCAGGGCGAAGGTAAAATGAAAGTTAGCCTGGTGCTGGTTCATGCTCAGGACCACCTGATGACATCAATGCTGGCGCGTGAGCTGGTGACTGAACTGATTGAGCTTCACGAAAAGCTGAAATAGCGAGGAGTGCATAATGCAGCTACAGATTAACGCACCGGAAATCAAAACCGTCTATGAACAGCAGCTGTTTAATGGCAAAAATTTCCATGTGTTCATCTATAACAAAACTGAGAGCATCAGCGGGCTGCATCAGCATGACTACTACGAATTTACCCTGGTTTTAACCGGGCGCTATTATCAGGAAATCAACGGTAAACGCGTATTGCTCGAACGCGGGGACTTTGTTTTTATTCCATTGGGATCGCACCACCAGAGTTTTTATGATTTTGGGGCGACAAGGATCCTGAACGTCGGTATCAGTAAACGCTTTTTTGAACAGCACTACCACCCGCTGCTGCCATTTTGTTTCGTAGCATCGCAGGTCTATCGGGCGAATAATTCGTTTCTCACTTACATTGAAACGGTTATTGCATCACTAAACTTTCGCGAGAGCGGACTGGATGAATTTGTAGAAGTGGTCACCTTCTATATTATTAACCGGTTGCGCCATCATCGCGAAGAGCAGGTGCTGGATGATATTCCGCAGTGGCTTAAAACCACCGTGGAGACCATGCATGACAAACGGCAGTTTAGCGAGAATGCGCTGGAAAACATGGTACACCTGTCCGCGAAATCCCAGGAGTATCTGACCCGCGCAACCCAGCGTTATTACAGCAAAACGCCGATGCAGATCATTAATGAAATCCGCATTAACTTTGCTAAAAAACAGCTGGAAATGACTAACTATTCTGTAACGGATATTGCTTACGAATCTGGCTACAGTAGTCCAAGTCTGTTTATTAAAACGTTTAAAAAGCTGACGTCATTTACACCTAATAGCTATCGTAAGAAATTAACTGAATTTAATCAGTAGATATTATTAGCCAATAACCCATTTTTTATAGCTTGCCCAAAATAGCGTCGGGACAGCCACGCTATATCTGACAAACGGGTTGAGCATAATACACGTCAGTGTTTTGACACTGAAGGGAGAAAGTATGAGCCAGAAATTAAAAGTCGTCACTATCGGTGGCGGGAGCAGCTACACCCCTGAGTTACTTGAAGGCTTTATTAAGCGCTATCATGAATTACCGGTTTCTGAATTGTGGCTGGTTGATGTCGACGATGGAAAAGAGAAGCTGGACATTATTTTTGACCTTTGCCAGCGCATGATCGATAAAGCTGGCGTGCCGATGAAGTTGTTTAAAACGCTGGACCGCCGTGAAGCGTTGAAAGATGCTGATTTCGTTACCACCCAGCTGCGCGTAGGGCAACTGAAAGCCCGCGAAAAGGATGAACGCATTCCGCTGAGCCACGGGTATCTGGGGCAGGAAACCAACGGCGCTGGTGGGCTGTTCAAAGGTCTGCGTACTATTCCGGTTATCTTTGATATTGTCAAAGATGTGGAAGAACTGTGCCCGAATGCGTGGGTGATTAACTTTACTAACCCGGCCGGGATGGTGACGGAAGCGGTCTATCGCCATACGAATTTTAAGAAATTCATCGGTGTATGTAATATTCCTGTCGGCATGAAAATGTTCATTAGCGATGTGCTGGCGCTGAAAGAGAGCGATGACTTATCCATCGATCTGTTCGGTCTGAACCATATGGTCTTTATTAAAGACGTACTGGTGAATGGTAAATCACGCTTTGATGAACTGTTGGATGGCGTGGCTTCAGGTCAACTGAAAGCCTCCACCGTGAAGAACATCTTCGATCTGCCGTTCAGTGAAGGGTTGATTCGCTCGCTGAAGCTGCTGCCGTGCTCATATTTGCTTTACTACTTCAAGCCAAAAGAGATGCTGGCGATTGAAATGGGTGAATACTATAAGGGCGGCGCTCGCGCTCAGGTGGTACAGAAAGTGGAGAAACAACTGTTTGATCTGTACAAAAATCCGGATTTGAACGTGAAACCGAAAGAGCTGGAACAGCGCGGTGGAGCCTATTACTCCGATGCGGCCTGTGAAGTGATCAACGCCATCTACAACGACAAACAGACCGAGCACTATGTCAACGTTCCGCACCATGGGCATGTTGACAATATCCCGGCGGACTGGGCGGTTGAGATGACCTGTACACTGGGACGCAACGGCGCCACGCCGCACCCACGTATTACCCATTTTGATGAGAAAGTGCTCGGCCTTATCTATACCATTAAAGGCTTTGAAGTCGCGGCGAGCAATGCGGCACTGAGCGGCGAACTGAATGATGTGCTGCTGGCGTTGAACCTGAGCCCGCTGGTGCATTCTGACAGCGATGCCGAGATTCTGGCGCGTGAGCTGATTCTGGCGCATGAAAAATGGCTGCCAAACTTCGCCGGGTGTATCGAGAAACTCAAAAGCGAACAACACTAACTGAGGTCGGCTATGGAACGCGTACTGATTGTAAATGCGGATGATTTTGGCCTGAGTAAAGGACAAAACTACGGCATTGTTGAAGCCTGTCGCAATGGCGTGGTCACCTCGACAACCGCACTGGTTAATGGCGCAGCCATTGACCATGCGGTACAGCTGAGTCGCGACATTCCTGAACTTGCCGTTGGGATGCATTTTGTTCTGACGCTGGGCAGGCCGTTGACGGCAATGCCAGGCCTTACTCGTGACGGGTTACTGGGAAAATGGATCTGGCAGATGGCTGAAGAAGACACCTTGCCGTTGGATGAAATTTCTCAGGAACTGGCCGCGCAGTATCAGCGTTTTATTGACCTGTTCGGGCGGGAGCCAACGCATCTGGATAGCCATCACCATGTGCATATGTTCCCGCAGATTTTCCCTATCGTGGCTGGGTTTGCTGCCCAACGGGGGATTGCGTTACGGATCGATCGTCAGGCGGTATTCCAGGCGTCTGACTTTCCGCAGACGTTACGGACTTCCCAGGGATTCAGCAGCGAGTTTTATGGCGAAGCGATTTCTGAAGCCCTGTTTTTGCAAACGCTTGACGCGTCAGCAGACCGGGGAGAGTCCTCGCTGGAAGTGATGTGTCATCCGGCCTTTATCGATGACATTATTCGTCAAAGTGCCTACTGTTACCCCCGCTTAACTGAGCTCGACGTGCTGACGTCTCCGTCACTGAAATATGCTATTGCGGAGCGCGGTTATCGTCTTGGCAGTTTTCTGAACGTCTAACTCCTGAGTTTGCGGCGCATAATGCGCCGCATTTTTTTAGGCAGGGATCGTGTCGATTTTTCCGGCGCGTGACCAGACGCGGTGCGCAGTCATTAGCGTCAGCAGGGTATCCATAAACTGTGTGTCTGCACTGTCTGCCTCCACCACGCCTTCTTCTCCTTCATTTTTGATATTCAACGTTGCTTTAAACTGACGCGCATCGCCAGCCAGTGCGATAGGTTTTAAGTGCTTATACGCTTCGAGTAAGTAATATCGGGCATCACCGTTACTAGCGATATCTGCGATATTGCCACACGGAACGATAACCGCATCGACGGTCAGCGATGGTGAACCCGCAAAGGTACCGGCGATTGTCAGGACGGAACCATCATCGGCAACCACATTACCCATTCGGGAATAGAGCAGTTTGGCGTGAACGCCTTTGGCCTGTAAGGCTTGCATGATGGCAAGCAGGTCGCCCGATTTCACCTGGTCATTAAGTAGAATGGCGACCACGCGGCCCTTAATCTCACCTTGCGCACCCGCATATAAACTGAGTGACGGCGCACTTTTCAAACCATTGACGTTAGCCGGTGGGGCGATTTTGGCCTGTTCCTCGGTTAGCTCAAAACCGAGATTATCGGCAACCGCCTCGGCGAGGGCTGTATCAATATGGGCTAACTGTTCAACCACTCTTTCCCGAATATAAGGGCGCGTAACTTTGCTGAGTTCGAAGCTGAATCCGCCGATAATATGCTGCTGTTCAATTGGCGTCTGACTTAGCCAGAACAGGCGAGGGTGCGCATAGTATTCGCCAAAAGAGGGGCTACGTTCGCGGATTTTGTTTCCTTCAATCCGTTCCTGATACGACTCAAATCCACCGCGTTTTGGCCCCGGCGGCGTTTCACGCGGCCAGTTATCATTGATGGAATTTGGTTCATAGTTGGCAGGGTTGGTATCGATGTCCATACGATGCATGCCGTCACGCTGGAAATTATGGTACGGGCAGGTCGGGCGATTAATCGGGATTTCATGGAAGTTGGGCCCGCCCAGGCGGCTGATTTGGGTATCGGTATACGAAAACAAGCGGCCTTGCAGCAAGGGATCGTTGGTAAAATCGATACCAGGGACGATGTGTCCGGGATGAAAAGCGACTTGTTCATTTTCGGCGAAGAAATTATCCGGATTACGGTTCAGCACCATTTTACCAACGCGTTGCACCGGAACCAGCTCTTCCGGGATCAGCTTGGTCGGGTCGAGCAGGTCAAAATCGAACTTGAATTCGTCTTCTTCAGGAATGAGCTGCAGCCCCAGTTCGTATTCCGGATAATCGCCTGCTTCGATAGCTTCCCACAGATCGCGGCGATGAAAGTCGGGATCACGACCGGTAAGTTTTTGCGCTTCATCCCATACCAGCGAAGCTTTGCCCGCCAGCGGTTTCCAGTGAAAACGGACAAAGGTGGCTTTCCCTTGCGCATTTATCAACCGGAACGTGTGAATGCCAAAGCCTTCCATCGTGCGATAGCTGCGTGGAATACCCCGGTCGGACATCGCCCATATAACGTTGTGCAACGTTTCTGGCTGTAACGAGACATAATCCCAAAAGGTATCGTGGGCGCTTTGACCCTGTGGGATAGCCCAATGCGGCTCCGGTTTTACCGCATGGACGAAATCCGGGAATTTATGGGCATCCTGAATGAAGAAGACTGGTGTGTTGTTTCCCACCAGATCGAAAATGCCCTCCTCAGTATAAAATTTGGTCGCAAATCCTCGAATATCTCTGACTGTATCCGCTGAGCCTGCGCCGCCCTGAACCGTAGAGAAACGGACAAAAACCGGGGTGATTTTATTTTCATCACTCAGAAAGTCCGCTTTCGTTGTCGCGCTGAGACTGGCATAGGGCTGAAAGTAACCATGAGCGGCCGAACCTCGGGCATGTACGATCCGCTCCGGGATGCGTTCGTGATCAAAATGGGTGATTTTTTCCCGCAGGATAAAGTCTTCCAGCAGAGTTGGCCCACGGTTTCCTGCGCGCAGAGAGTTTTGATCGTCCGCGATGCGCACTCCCTGATTGGTTGTCAGAGCAAAATCTTCGCTGCCTTTACGAAAACTATCCAGCGCGTTGAGTTTGTCACTTTTGGTGTCAGGCGCTTTTAAGCTGCCGGACGTGGTGGGCTGCATGCCAGGTGGTGTGGGTTCAGGTGTTGGCCGATGTGAACCGTCTGCTGGTGCCAGTGAGTCAAGTCCTGGCTGAGATTCGCTGGCATCATGAACCGGCGCTGAATGATGGAGTGGGTGCTTATCATTCTGTGACATTAAACTCGTCTCCTGTTTTCATCGCTTAAAGGTCGTTGTTGCCGTCAAAAGCTTTAACTATAGACCACTTGCTCAGTGGTGCAGGAACTGACCGAGGGCGTAAAGCGCGATGAACCAGGCAAACAGCGCACGCAAGGCAGGACGTCAGGAGGCAAAATCGGCTAAGATAGCCGTTTTCTGATTTTTAGAATTAGTCTTTAGTGAAGCAACTGATTATGAAACCTCTTCGCCAACAAAATCGTCCGGTAATTAGCTATGTTCCTCGCGTGGAGCCAGCCCCACCAGAGCATGCAGTTAAAATGGATGCGTTTCGTGACGTATGGATACTGCGCGGAAAATATGTCGCTTTTGTCTTAATAGGGGAGGCGTTTCAGCGTTCACCTGCATTTACGGTCCCGGAATCAGCGCAACGCTGGGCTAATCAGGTTCGCCAGGAAAATGAACTGAGCGATTAATGGATATAAAAAAACCGCCGGAGCATGACACTCCGGCGTTTTTTTTTGTTTTTCAGATCTAACAGACTTAGCGATGCGCCAGTTCGGCGTTATCGTCGCTGTCCAGAATTGTTTTATCGGTCTGTTTCAGCCATTGGCTGGTCAGCGTACCGGCTGTCATAGAACCGCTCACGTTCAGCGCGGTACGGCCCATATCGATCAGCGGCTCAACGGAAATCAGCAGCGCAACCAGCGTTACCGGCAGACCCATAGCTGGCAGGACGATCAGCGCGGCAAACGTTGCACCGCCACCCACACCCGCAACCCCTGCTGAACTGACGGTGACGATACCGACCAGCGTCGCAATCCACATCGGGTCCAGCGGGTTGATCCCGACGGTCGGGGCGACCATTACTGCCAGCATTGCCGGGTACAGCCCTGCACAACCGTTCTGGCCAATGGTGGCGCCAAAGGAGGCGGCAAAAGAGGCGATGGATTCAGGCACGCCCAGACGACGGGTTTGCGCTTCAACGTTCAGCGGAATTGAGGCTGCGCTGGAACGGCTGGTGAAGGCGAAAGTCAGCACCGGCCACACCTTGCGGAAGTATTTCAGCGGACTAACGCCGTTAACACCCAACAGGATCCCGTGTACCACGAACATAATGCCCAGACCGAGATAAGAGGCCACGACGAAGCTACCCAGCTTGATGATGTCCTGCAGGTTGGAGCCCGCAACCACTTTGGTCATCAGCGCCAGAACACCGTATGGTGTCAACTGCATCACCAAACGAACCAGCTTCATCACCCAGCTTTGCAGGGTATCGATAGCAACCAGCACACGCTCGCCTTTCGGCGCATCATCTTTCAGCAGCTTCAGTGCGGCAACACCGAGGAATGCAGCGAAGATAACCACGCTGATAATTGACGTCGGGTTAGCTCCGGTCAGATCGGCAAACGGGTTTTTCGGGATAAACGACAACACCAGCTGTGGAACGCTGAGGTCAGCTACTTTGCCAACATAGTTGGTTTCAATCGCGTTCAGACGAGCGGTTTCGGCCCCACCTTGCACCAGACCTTCTGCGGTCAGGCCGAACAGGTTGGTCACCAGAACCCCTACCAGCGCGGCAATCAGCGTAGTAAACAGCAGCGTACCGATGGTCAGGAAGCTGATTTTACCTAACTGAGAGGCGTTGTGCAGACGCGCAACGGCGCTGAGAATAGACGCAAACACCAGCGGCATGACAATCATCTGCAGCAGTTGGACGTAACCGTTGCCGACAATGTTGAACCACTGTACGGAATCTTTAAGAACCTGGCTGTCGGAACCATAAATGGTGTGCAGGGCGAGGCCAAACACCACACCCATGACCAGACCGACCAGTACTTTTTTTGCCAGACTCCACTGCTTGTGACGGGCTTGCGCCAGCACGAACAGCAGCACTACGAACACGATAATGTTCGCGATTAATGGATAGTTCATCCCCGTTCTCCTGATCTTATTATGCGTATCACCGTGTGACGGTGATTCTGTTGGCGCAAGATTAGCAGAACTGTGACTTGCCTCTTATATTCAAATGGAATTGTTTATGCCAAAAATAACTTTTTGGCTGATTTATTAGTCAACCTGGTGCGTTATAAAACGATTAAACTGCATTTGCAGCGTATTTATCATTTGTGATGACCAGCGCACCGCACTGTTCTCTTGTACGGTCTGCGGCATCCAGATTGCCCACGCGAACAGCGCCATGCACAGAAACCGCTCCAGTTGGTTGCCTTTTTGCGGCACGAGGATAGGCAGACGAAAACGCCAGCGGCAGGGCCAAAGCAGGGGGACGCCCGCCGGGGTCAACATGTCGGCCAGAATGTGGCTGAGATAACCGAGAACCATACCTTGTAAGGCATCCGCTGGAATTATCCAGGTATCAGGGACTTTCAGGTAAAACGTGGCCAGCAGAGCAAAAACCGCCAGCAGGCTATGCGTAAACCCGCGATGACCAAATGCCCGGGCAATGGGCTTTGATATCCACTTCAGACGCTGTCCCAGCAGGGATTTGGGATGATCGATATCCGGCAGCAGGCACGTTAAAATGGCTGAAGGAACAATATGCCACCAGTCACCCTGCGCAAGAACGGGCGTTAGCTCGGCATTCTTGGCAAATACCGCACAGGCAATAGAAAAAAGAAGGTGACCTTCCGCCGTCATGATAAAACCCAATAAACTGTCGATTCATACAGTATAGGGGTTTTATACAGTAGGCGGAAGAGGTGACGTTGTAACCCTTTGTCACAAGTGCGCCTTTACCGCGCCAGCCAACCGCCATCCACGACCAGCGTATAGCCATGTATATAGTCCGAGGCAGCACTTGCGAGGAACACGACCGGGCCTTTCAGATCATCAGGCGTGCCCCAGCGTCCGGCAGGCGGGCAATGCGATCATTGCCCGTCGCAGGATTAGCCGCGCAGGTGAGCGGCAGTGAGTTCGGTGAGCGAGGCCAGTTTGACGTCGGCCAGAACGAAGCGAGGATCGTCCTGATTTTCATGCGCAGGTACCACGATGGAACGCATACGGGCGGCTTTCGAAGCAATCATGCCGTTCACCGAGTCTTCCAGTGCTACGCAGTTTAAAGGGTCAATGCCCAGTTTCGCCGCGCAATCGAGATAAACTTGCGGGTGCGGTTTGCTGTAGGGCAGTTTTTCCGCAGAAGCCAGTGCATCGAAGCTGCTGCGCAGATCAAACATGGTTAGCACTTTTTCCAGCATATGCAGCGGCGAGGCGGATGCCAGTCCTACTTTCAACCCCTGAGATTTACACAATTCCACGGCCTCACGCACGCCCGGCAGCAGTGGTTTTGTTTCTTCAACTAACGCAATTGCCCGGGTAATGATGCGCTCGGTAACTTCCTGACGTGAGGGACCGTTCCACGGTTGCTGTGCAAACCACAAATCAACCACCATGTCGATGCGTAAGCCAAGTGTATCGGGAAGTTCATGGCGGCGGGAGATATCAACGCCTAAACTTGCTATCACATCCAGTTCGGCCTGATCCCAAAGCGGTTCAGAATCGACCAGTAATCCATCCATATCGAAAATTGCAGCAAGAATTTGACGCGGGGTTGACATCACAACCTCTCCTTTACGGGTGATAAAAGGGATTAAGAGCCAGCCTGGACGGGCTCTGAGCGTTCATTATGGCTAATTCAGCAGTATACCGCCTTTAAAGATCAGGCGAAAACGATAATCAACGGGTAAACTTAGGCCAAAATGACACGTCTTAATCAAGGGGAACTCATGACGTATCAACAAGCTGGACGCATTGCCATCTTGAAAAGGCTGGTGGGATGGGTGATTTTCATTCCCGCGCTGATTTCAACCCTGGTTTCAGTACTGAAGTTTATGTATGCGCACAGCGAAAAGCAGGAAGGGATTAACGCGGTCATGCTCGATTTTGCACACGTGATGATCGACATGATGCGCGTGAACACACCTTTTCTTAACGTGTTTTGGTATAACTCGCCGACGCCCGATTTTCAAAGTGGACTGAATCTCGTTTTTTGGCTGATTTTCATTCTGATTTTTATCGGTCTGGCGTTGCAGGATTCAGGCGCCAGAATGAGCCGTCAGGCGCGTTATTTACGCGAGGGCGTTGAGGACCAGTTGATTCTGGAACAGGCAAAGGGCAGTGAAGGGTTATCACGCGAGCAACTTGAGTCGCGTATTGTGGTACCGCACCATACGATCTTTTTACAAATTTTCCCGCTCTATATTTTGCCGGTGATCGTTATCGTGATTGGCTACTTCTTCTTTTCATTACTGGGTTTTTTGTAACTGCTGCACTATCAGGCCTGACGCGTTGTGAAACGCCAGGCCAGATAAGCAACGTGCGACTTTGCTAAGCCGCCAGTAACCTGTCCAGCGCTTTCTGCGCCACGACCAGATGCTGTCCCCCGAACAGAATAGCCCTATTCAGCAGCGTATAGAGCTGGTAGACAGGCTGTCTGTCGAGAAAATCCAATGGTAGCGGAGAAACAGACTGATAACCGTCATAGAGTTGCGGCGGCTGATCGGTATGTAACGGCAGCATTGCCAGGTCACACTCTCTGTCCCCCCAGTAGCAGGCAGGGTCAAAGATGTACGGGCCGTTCGGGCCGAGGGCGCAGTTCCCGGACCACAAATCACCATGCAGAAGAGACGGCTGCGGCTGATGAGAAGAGAGACGCTGCTGAACATGCTCGACGATGGCGTCGATATTGCCAAACGCAATGCCTTTTTCAGCGGCGAGCTCCAGCTGCCAGCCAATACGCTGCTCGGCAAAAAAGGTTGACCAGCGACGTTGCCAGGTGTTGGGCTGCGGCGTGGTAGAGAGCGCATTATCGAAGTCGAGCCCAAACTGCGGCTGATCGCTCCATTCATGCAAATGCGCCAACTGTTGGCCGAGGATAAACGCGTTGTGCGCATCAAGCGGACGGGGAGGGAGGAAATCCATCACCAGAAAGCTGTAATCTCTGTCTGCGCCTACCGCCCAGACTTTCGGTACAGATACGGTTTGACTGCGAGAAAGTAGCTCCAGCTGATCGGCTTCCGCCGTAAAGCCGGTTAACAGCTCTCTTTCATCGCATTTGACGAAAAAATCGCGCCCCGCATAGCGTAAATGCCATGCGGCGTGGATCTCTCCGCCGGGCAGTTCGTTACGCAGTTCGATTTCGCCTTCACCTAATTGCTCGCTTAAAAGACGACTGATAGCCTGCCACATGATGTCTCTCCCCATGTTGTCTGCCAGATCATAAGGTTAGCGCAAGAATGCGGTTAAAAAACACGAACTGACGCACACCACGGACGCGTCATCGCTGGAAAGGCACTTAATGTGTGTCGTTCTTCTTCACCTCGCATCGTTGTGAAGACGCCCGGTCGCACATGATTCACTTCTTTGTAATCATGTGATTTTTTATCATAGACGTATAACACCCATGCCGACAGTTTTACGGGGAAATCCCCTTGTATCTAGACAAGGGGAAGCCGTCATTACTGAGCCAGATACGCGTATATTTTTTGCGTATCGTCTAAAGCGCACAGACGCGTACCCTGATTCAGGGTGGCGGCGCTACCTGCGGCGACACCGTAACGAACAATATCTGCAAAAGGTGCGCTCTCCGCCAGTTTAAGCGTCATGGCCCCGACCATACTGTCGCCCGCACCTACGGTACTTTGACTCTTCACCGGTGGCGGAACCACCTGGACACAGGTTTCACGATCAACGCCCAGCGCTCCTTGTGGTCCAAGCGAGACCACTACGCGATGCGCTTTTCCGCTTTGCACGATTTCCTGCGCGGCGTTGCGCACATCATCGGGCTGCGTGAGTTCGCGATTCACCAGCGCGCTCAGTTCTTTGAGGTTGGGTTTGACCAGTTCGATATTGCCGATGGTTAATGCTGCCGCCAGCGCTTCGCCAGAACTATCGACGATACAGCGAATCCCTTGTTTTTGTGCTGTGGTAATGAGCCGGGTCAGCTTCTCAAGCTGTACGCCAGGCGGCAAACTGCCGCTAATAACCAGCAGTGCGCCAGACTCAATTTCCAGCACCTGATCCTGAAGTTGGTAGAACTCATCATCGGTGAGCGCAGCGCCTGGCATGACGAAGCGATACTGTTCACCGCTGGACTCAACGTGCACATGGAGATTTTGTCGGGTCCAGTCTTTAGCTTCGACGGTGGATACGGGAACATTTTCGTCGGCGAGCAAAGTAACAAGATGCTCTCCGGTGGCGCCACCCGCAGGGAAGATGGCCGTAGCGGTGCCGCCAAGATGGGCAATTGCGCGAGCGACGTTGATGCCGCCGCCGCCGGGTTCAAAAACCGGCGAGGTACAGCGAAGCTTACCTTCCGGGTAGATTTGCGGCGTGATTGTTGCGCTATCGAGAGAGGGCGCAAGTGTTAACGTATAGATACGTACCATCTTTACCTCCTGTTAGGCTGTCCTCAGTCTGGCACTTAACCCCCCGAAAGTGAAGTAATTAACAACATGATTTTTCATATCTTTATTTAAAATATTCGCGTTAAAGATATATAAATAAAAAAACGGTTTAGGAACGCTCTTATTCAAAAAATGAAATAAGAATTTATTGCTATGTTATTCGAGTCTTTTTATAATTTGTTACCTTTCAAGGGTCTTTTGTCATTGATCCATATGAAAGTTTCCGAGACCGTTATGGTCTCTTTTTTTGTTGTACGGACTCTTAATAAATGAAGCTTTTGAAGACAGTGCCCGCAGCGTTACTGCTGACGGGTGGCCTGCTTGCGTCAATGCAGGCTGCCGCCGATGATTCCGTTTTTACTGTCATGGATGACCCTTCCAGCGCGAAAAAACCCTTTGAAGGTAACCTGAACGCGGGATATCTCGCCCAGTCAGGCAACACAAAAAGTTCTTCTTTAACTGCAGACACCACCATGACCTGGTACGGTCAAACTACGGCGTGGTCTTTGTGGGGAAATGCCAGCAATACCTCCTCAAATGATGAGCGTTCATCAGAGAAATATGCCGTAGGTGGCCGTAGTCGTTACAACATGACCGACTATGATTATCTCTTTGGGCAGGCAAGCTGGCTGACCGACCGTTACAACGGCTATCGCGAGCGTGACGTGCTGACCGCAGGTTATGGTCGTCAGTTCCTCAACGGACCAGTGCACAGCTTCCGTTTTGAATTCGGTCCTGGTGTGCGCTATGACGAGCACACGGATGGCACCACCGAAACACAGCCGCTGGGCTATGCGTCCGGGGCCTATGCGTGGCAGATGACGGATAATACTAAGTTTACGCAAGGTGTGTCGGTATTTGGTGCTGACGATACAACGCTCAATTCTGAAACGGCCTTGAACGTTGCTATCAACGAACACTTTGGGTTAAAGGTGGCTTACAACGTTACCTGGAACTCTGAACCACCGGCAACAGCGCCGGAGCATACCGATCGTCGTACTACTGTGTCACTCGGCTATCGTATGTAATGACAAGCCGGGTCAAATAATTGGCCCGGCTTTTCTCAATTAACGTTAAATTTATTTAATATTAAATCTGTGTTTTATTTTTAATACTTATCAATAACGCGCTATTTTCAGACGAATTCGATTTAATTGATAAATACAACGGAACCGGAACTGCGTGTACCAGTATTTTAACCCCAGATCATCGCAGCCCAACGTAGCATCAGCATTGCCGCACAAATAACGAGCAGTATCACAACCATCTTCCAGTGTTTCTTCGCAAAGCGATTTGTTGGCATTGTCCTTTTCCTGCTCAGGTTAGATAACTTTATACAAGTGTAACAAAAACGTCAGGGTGTCAGTGAATTGATTTACATCATAGAGTACGCGTTGATTGTTGCTTTGATCGGCTCGTAATGCCGTGTACACTGTCAAACGGTGTTATCAAAAAGCGGGTGTAGGTCCAGTGTAGCCATTAAGGCGACCAGTGACATATTTCGCAGAGTGAAGCGGGAATCAGCCCACACCTTTTTGATGATTTTAAATATTGAATCTTTGTATGTGATCTTACGTGTAAGTACCATCCAGAATTTCACCTCATTCCTGTCTGTTCCTACCTGTTTCATAAATTCCGCACCACTCCTAACTTTATTCAATTTACCCGTTTCAATTTAGTTCATCTTGTCCGCGTTCGTGTCGTAGAATCTGTGTACCAAATCGTGTACCAATTCCGACAAAGCTGAACAGGGACAAGCATGCCTCTCAACGATACCAAGCTCAGACGTATAGCTGGCAAGCCATATGATGGACCAGAGGAGATAGCTGACGGTGGTGGGCTTTCTGCCAGGATCAGCCCAAAGGGACTAATCACCTTTCAGTACCGCTATCGCTTCAACGGGAAACCGGCCCGGCTAAAACTTGGCACCTACGGCAAGATGTCGATCAAAGAAGCCCGTGACGCGATGGAGGAATGCAAGGGCTGGCTGGAAGAGGGACGTGACCCGGCAATGCAGCGGAAGAAAGCCAGAGACATCGTATCCAGTTCTCCGAGCATCAGCACCCTCGTTGATGAGTGGCTTGAAACACCATCAGTGAAAGAGATGGTGAAGTACGAATACTGGAAGCGGATGCTGAAGCTTCACGTTACCGACAATTACGGCCGACTGATAGCAGATGAGATGAGCCCCGTTGAGTGGGAGCAGATATTCCTGCGCATAACGAAAGGTGGCTCGCCGGTTCAGGCTGGTAATGTTCTGGTGAAGATGAAGCAGGTGATCCGCTATGCGCTGCGCCGAAAACGTATAACTTCAAATTCGCTAATGTTACTCGAAATTAATGATGTCGGTAGCCGCCCGGATGACGGGGAAAGATTTCTGAATGATGATGAGATAGGCGTGTTCTGGAATGCTATCGATAAAACCAAGATGTCATGGCAAAACAAAATGCTGATCCGCATTGTGGCGCTTACCGGCTGCCGAGGCGTTGAATTGAGATTAGCAAGGAAGGGTGACTTTGACCTGAAGGCGAGGGAATGGGTTATACCGAAAGAAAACTCGAAAACGCGTAAGCGCTTTGTACGAGGGATTTCTCAACTGGCAGCCGATTATCTGCAGAAGGTTTTTGATGTGTACCCCGATCAGACAATCGTGTTTCCACCGGCAAAACTACAGGTGGACAGGCCTATGTCAGCCAGTACATTGATTTCCATCGCGGGGCAGGTGGAAGAGGTTATGGGTGGGGAACACTGGTCTCTGCACGACCTGCGCAGAACGTGCAAAACAAAGATGGCTGAGCTTGGCGTTGCGCCTCACGTATCAGAGAAGATACTCGGGCATAAGCTAACGGGGATGCTGGCTGTTTATGACCAGTATGATTACATCCCCGAGCAGCAGGCGGCAGCGGAATTGTGGGCCGAGAAGATTCAGGCGTGTGCAGCCAATAGCCCTTTATCTTTACAGAACTGAATAACCTCTACGTAGCGGAAGAGAGCGCCACCTTTCGGAGGGTGAATTTCTTCCACTTCCTGCGGGAATGGTGTGCCAGATTCCTCCCACTGTTTGCGCTTACGATAGAACGTGGTTCTGGAGATACCACCAAGCATCTCCTGAACGCGCTCACGGTTAACCAGAACCGGTTGAATGCTGATTGTTGTTTGCATGCTTTTCTCCAGGCAAAAAGAATGCCCTCACAGCGGAGGGCAAAAGGGATGACGTTGCAGTGCTTTCGCACCCAATAGCCAGCTCATAACTGGCTATCAGTTGCGTCATTGCATCAGGCCAAGGTCATAGTTGAGATGCTCTAGGCATTCTCTGTCCTGTTCGAGGCAGTAATCCCACAACTCTTGATCAGGCCATTCGCGAGCTATTTGCCATTTCCAGCCACCGCTGTGCATCACGCGGCGAACTTTGCGTTTTACGACGGCGTCTTGGTCGAAAATCACACCCAATCCTGAGCCGATGCCGTTGCGCAGAACATCCAGATCAACCTCAATGACCCGGAACAGCTTTGGTAATTTCGGTAATTCTTCAATACGCATAATCTCTCCTCATGCCGCACGCATAGCGCGGAGGCGTTTTAAGTGTTCTGCTGTTTCAAGTTCGGCGCGTATCTGTGCCGCCTCGTGTGGGTCGAGGTGCTCGAAATCGTTATTAAAGCGGTCTATTGATGCGGTGTTGATCCGGCCCTGTCGCCAGTAGCGGACTATCTGTGATGTGACGGAATGAATTATTACCGGCCACCCGGCATTGTCAGCGTATATCTGACCCCGTTGAATTAGCTGGAACATTGGCTGACTCCTGATTGCGCTTTAATTCCTCTCGGTATGCTGCAACCTCTCTCGCTTTCCTTTTCTGTCTCGGTGATGGCTTTGCGTGTTCCCATATAAATG